>DASVQC010000001.1:0-41507 GCA_036389335.1 Pyrinomonadaceae bacterium
GTAGGGGGGCGAAGTTGCTCAAACAACTTCGCCCCCCTCTCTGTTCCGACTTGTCACGCGCGGCGGTTACTGATCGCGGCCCGGCGTGCGCATGAACGTGGCCCCGCCGTGGGGCGGGGGGGGTATGACCTCGAAGCCCGCGGGCATCTCGAAGAGCGAGTGGTCGGGCTCGGTGCGGGTGATGTTCGTGAGCCGGTAGGTCGTCTCGCCGAAGCGCGGGTCGCTGTGCTTCGTCATCACGACGGTCTGTAGCTCCGGCGAGTACCAGCGCTCGGAGACGATCTGGATCGCGCGGTCGTTGCCGATAGCGCCCGCCGGGATCGTGACGGTCGTGCGCGTGCCCTCGGCCTCGACGCCCTCCACGTTCTGCCTGCCGAGCGACTCGCGCGTCTCCGGGAACCTCGGCGGCTCCGGGCGGTCGCCGCCGACGCGCAGGCGCATGTGCTGCCCCTCGGGCGAGGGCGGCGCGTCGCTCGCGACCTTCATCGGCAGCCCGTCAGGGCCGCGGGCCCCTTCCGTCATCGTGAAGTTGAAAGCGATCATGCCCTTGACCTTCACCGGCTTGCCCTGCAACTGCGTGGGCGAGAACTGCCACTGGCGCGCCGCGTCCACCGCCGCCTGCTGGAGCAGCGGGTGGCCGGAGACCGCCTTCGCCGACTCGATGCCGCCGTCCTCGCTGACGACCACCTCGACCGTGACCTCGCCCTGCGCCCCGGCGGCGCGTGCGATGGGCGGGTAGGAGGGCTGCACCTTCCTGATCGCCTTGCCGCTGAGGCCGCCTCCATAGATCACGTTCGACGGGGCCGCGCCCGTCAAGACCGCGGTTCTGGTGGGCTGTTCGCCGCCGCCGCCCTTGACGATCACCGCCTCGCCCGCCTTGTCGCCTTCGGGGCGGCGCGTGAACGAGAACTGCATCGCCTTCTGCGCGGTGCGGCTCTTCGGGTTGAGGACGTAGTTGGCGCCCGCGACCGGGTCGTTGATGAAGATGGTCTGCGCCGCCTCGTCGGTCGTCGTCCACGAGCCGATGCCGTTGAGGGCCTGCTCGCGGCGCGTGCGCCCCTCGGAGTCGCGGAAGAGCCGCGCGCTCGTCTTGCGCGTGATGCGGTTGCCGTCGCCGAGCAGTTGCACCGACTCGGTCACGGCCTCGCCGGAGAACGGCGCGCCCTTCACCACCTTGCTGTCGAACGCCATCTCGGAGGAGACGAACGTGAAGCTGTACTCGCCGGGCGCGCCCAACACGACGCCGCCCTGCTGCACCGGAATCCCTTCGCCCGCCATCTGCGTGAACATGAACCGATCCTTCTCCGCGGGCTCGCCCGGCGGGGGCGGCGCGGGTTTGCGCGCGCGCACCTCCTGCGCCTGAGCGCCCGCCCCGTTCGCGGAGATCGCGAGCGCGCACGCCAGCGCGCGCAGAAATTTCCCTCTCTTACTCATCGTCGACATTCCTCCTTCAAACGTTTCGTCTCAAACTACCCGGCTGAAAACTTCCCCGCGCCCGGCGGCGCGACGCGCTCAGGGGCGCAGGCGGATGGCGCGGGCCGTGCCGTCGTGCGCGAGCAGGATGTCTGCCTTCACCGTCTCGCCGGCGCGCTCGGCGTTGACGGGCAGGCCGAGCGCGGCGAGCGCGGCGCGCGGAACCTGCACGCGCACCATCTGCCCGCTCTCCAGCGGCGCGGAGCTGTCGCCCGTCGCGAGCTGCACGAAGTCAGCCGACGCCGCAACGTCCGCCGCCTGCCGCGCGGCCAGCGGCGCGGCCTGCGACGCCGACTCGTCCCCGCCCGCCCTCACCTGCCCGCCGTCCACCGTAAAAGAGATGGGCAGACTCTCGACCGCGCCCGCGCGCTGCGGCTGCGCTCGTCGCGCGAGGCGGGTGACGGCCCGCGGCGTTCGCGCGCCCTTCGCGTCAACCCGCGCCGCGGCGCGCTCGACACCCGGCTCGGAAGAAGCCTCGATCACGTCGGGCGAACCCACCCCGTTCACGGCCTGAGCACCGCCGACCGAAGCGACGCCCAGCGGGTTGACGACCGGCCCCTCCGGCGCGAGCACGCGCCACGCGGCGAAGAGCGCGAGAAGGAGCGACGCGGCGACGGCGGCGGTCGCGATCAGGCGGCGCGGCGCACGCGCCATCGCGTTGAACGGAAGGACTGATCCGGCGCGCGCCGAAGTTTGTATGGCGGCGGCGGTGGGCGCGGCGGCGTGCCGCTCGCGGAAGGCCGCGAGCAGGGCGGCCTCGACGCGGGGCGGCGCGCACGTCTCGCGCGACGCGGCACCCACCCGCCGCAGCGCGTCCGTGAGCGCGCCCTCGCGCCGCAGCCGTCCGGCGCACGCGCCGCACGCGTCGGCGTGTGCGTTCGCCGCCTCGCGCTCGCGCGCGTCGACCGACTGCGCGCGGGCCAGCTCGAAGGCGATGGTCTCAAAGTCCTGACAGTTCATGCGAAACACCTCGCCGCGTCGAAATCACCCGCGGGCTCTTCCCACCCGTCCAAATCTTTGAGCCGCTCGACGAGCAGAGAGCGCGCGCGGTGCAGACGCGAGCGCACCGTGCCGACCGCGCAGCCGAGCGCGCAGGCCGCCTCGGCGTAGCTCATCTCCTGCAACTCGCAGAGCACGACGACCTCGCGGTAGTGGAGGGGGAGGGCCAGCACCGCCTGCCGCACCGTCTCGACCGTCTCGCCGCGCGCCAGCTCCGCGAGCGGGTCTTGCCGCGCCTGCGAAAACTTGTCGCCGCGCGCCGCCGCCTCTTCGTCCTCGTCGGCCAGCGCCACGTACGCCTTGTCCTTTTCGAGACGGCGCAAGACCTGATTGCGCGCCGCGCCGTAGAGGTATGACGAGAGCGAGCCCTTCGCGGCGTCGAAGCCGTGCGCGGCGGCGAGCAGCGACATGAAGACTTCCTGCGTCGCGTCCTCCGCGACCGACTCGGAGCCCGACATCTGCAAAGCGAAGCGGTAGAGCGCCCCCTGCCTGCGGCGGTAGAGCGCGGCGAAGGCCGACTCGTCGCCCGCGCGCGCGCGGCGCAGCAGGCTCTCGTCAGTTTGCTCTGGCGCGACTCTCATCCTCGGCCCTCGCCCGCCTCCGGCCCGTCGTTCACCGTCGCACGTAATTCGCCCCGCCCCGCGGAAAAGTTCCACGAAGACTTAAACGCGCCCCCGAAAAACTCAGAGCGCGCGGGGGGCTGCTCGCATCACTGAGCCCGCCGCGCGCCCGTCAAGTCGGAAGCGTTCGCGCGCGGCGATCAAACGCCGCCGCCGCGCCTCACGTGTCTAACCCCCCGCGTGCCTACCCCCCGCCCGCCTGCTTCACCGCGCCCCGGGCGAAGTAGCCCGGTGCGGCCACCACCTTGCGCTTCCCCTTCCCCGCCGCTTCGGCGACCTTGATCTGAACCCTGTGAAACTTCCCGTCAGCCGCCGGGCCCTGCGGCGTGAAGCCGACGACGTACTGCGCCCGCAAGCTATCGCCGATCTCTTTGACGGCGAGCGCCAGCTCGTCGCCGATCCCCTTCCCGAAATTCGGGATGAACGCGCGCCCGCCGCTCTCCGCCGAGATCGTCTGAAGCAGCGACGCCGCCTTCTCGCGCGAGTTCTGGCGGATGAAGCCGCCGGTGTTGTCGAGCAGCCCCGTCAGGCCGATGAAGAAGACGCGCACGCCCTCGCGCTGTAGCAGTTGCGTCAACTCCTCCGTCTTATGTTTGCTCCCGCGATCTTCGCCGTCGGTGACGACGACGAGCGCGAGGCGGCGCGCGCCGCCCCCCTCGCGCCCGCGCTCGGCGGCGTGCTCGGCGGCGCGGTAGATCGCGTCGACGACGGCGGTCTGCCCGCCCTCCACGTACATGTCCGCGAGCGCGGAGGCGAGCGACTGTTTGTCGGAAGTGAAGTCTTCGAGGATGTTGGTGCGGGGCTGGTCGACGAAGCGCATGACGAACGCCTCGTCTTCGGGTCGGTTCGCGCCGACGAGCGCGCCGCCCGTGCGCGTGAGCGTTTCGAGTATCTGACGCATCGAGCCGGAATTATCGACGACGAGGCCGTAGCTGACCGGCGACTCTTCGCGCGCGAAATAGGTGACGGCCTGCGGCGCGCCGTCCACCGTCAGGCTCACCTCCTCGCGCCGCACGTCCGCCGTGCGGTTCGCGCCGTCCACGACGTAGAAGCCGATCTTCACCGTCGGCTGCTCGACCGGCGGCGGGGCCGCCTGCGCTGTTTGAGTTTGAGGGACTTGCTGTCGCGCGGTCAGCACGGCGGGCGCGAGGGGCGCGAGCGCGAGCGCGAGCGCGCAGAGGGGCGCGCGCGGCAGTCGGCTCCGGGTCATTCGTTTGAGCATCATTCTCTTCGGTTGTCGTTCGACGGGTTGACGACGCGCGGGCGCGTGGCCCCGGGCGCGATGGTTCTGCCGTTGTGGTATTCGGGGCCGCAGTAGCGGCGCGGCTCGGTGCCGATCTGGAAGGTGCGCGAGCGGATGACGGGGCAGGTGGGCGCGGCGATGAGCCCCGTGGTCGGATCGATGTCGAGCGTGATCGTGCCCATCAGGCGCGTCGTGCCGTCGGGCTGCTGGACGCCGCGGCCTTCGAGGCGCGGCGCGTTGCGCGTGCGCGGCGTCGGCGTCGCGTCCGGGTAGGGCGGTATGTCGTACGCCCCGGCGGGCGGCGGGGCGGGCGCGTAGGTCGGTGGCTCGGCGTCGCCGGGGACGGTCTCGTCGGTGGCCGGGTCGTCGGGCGGCGCGTCGCTCTGCTGCGTCGGCGCGGTGCCGCTGACGAAAAGCTCCGTGCGCTTGTTCACGCCGTCGGCGGCGGCGAGCAGGCCCGTGCGCGGATCGATCTGCGCCTCTTCGAGACCGGCGGGCGGCTGCCAGTCGCCCTGCCATTCCGGGTGCGAGACGAGCGCCGCCTGCATGAAGTCGGAGAAGATGGGGAGGGCCGACTGCGCGCCGGTCAGGCCGAGCTGCGAGCCGTCGTCGAAGCCGACCCAGACGGCGCAGACGAGGTGCGGCGTGAAGCCGGCGAACCAGCCGTCGCGGGACGTCCCGGTCTTGCCCGCGACGTTGAACTTGAAGCCGCGCGCGCGCAGGGAGGCAGCCGTGCCGCGGTTGACCACGTCCTTCATGAACGAGTTCATGATGTAGGCGATCTCGGGGCGCATCACGTCGTTGGCCTGCGCGTTGGGCGCGGCGATGGTCGCGCCCCGCCCCGTGGTGACGCGCGCGATGCCGACCGGCGTGGTGCGCGTGCCGAGCCGCGCGAACGTGGTGTAGGCGGAGGCGACTTGGAGCGGCGTCGCCTCGCTCGTACCGAGCGCCATCGCCGGGTAGGTGCGCGGCGGCTTCGGCAGGCCGGCGCGCGCGGCGAGGTTCATCACGCGCCCCATCGTCACCTCCATCGCCAGCTCGACCGTGATCACGTTCTTGCTGTGGACGAGCGCGTCGCGCAGGGTCATCGGCTGGTGCGTGTACTCGTCGGCGAAGTTGCCGGGCGAGTACTCCTGACTGTCGTAGGTGAAAGTCTTGGGCTCGTCCTGATAGGTGGTCGCGGCGGTGATGGTGCGCGGGACGGGATCGTAGGCGGTGTTCAGGGCCGTCGCGTAGACGAAGGGCTTGAAGACCGAGCCGGGCTGCCGCATGGCGTCGGTGGCGCGGTTGAGCTGCGACTTCTCGTAGTCGCGCCCGCCGATCATGGCGACGACCTCGCCCGTGTCGGCGTTCATCGCGACGAGCGCGGCTTGCAGCGTGCCGGGCGGGACTTTCTTCGCGTAAATCTTGTCGAGCGCGGCGAGCTGCTTCGTCACCGCCGCGTAGGCCGCGCGCTGCAGCTCCATGTCGATGGTCGTGTAGATGCGCAGGTGCTCGGCGGCGCGCGCGTCGGCGAGGACGTCGGCGAGCTGGCCCTGCACGTAGTCGACGAAGTAGGGCGCTTCCGAGTTGTCGACGCGACCGCGCGCGGGCGCGACCTTCAGCTCCGACGCCTTCGCCGCGTCGGCCTGCTGGCGCGTGACGACGCCCTCGTCGGCCATCGAGTCGAGCACCTGATTGCGGCGCGCGGTGGCGGTCTCGATGTTGTGGTAAGGGTTGTAGCGGTTGGGGCTGCGGATGATGCCGGCGAGGAAGGCCGATTCGGGGAGCGAGAGCGCCGTCACGTCCTTGTTGAAGTAGACGCGCGCCGCCTCGCCGAAGCCGTTGATCGAAAAGCCCGCGTGCTGGCCGAGGTAGACCTGGTTGCAGTAGAGCGCGAAAATCTCCTGCTTGCTGAGGCGCGTTTCGAGAATGACCGACATGTAAGCCTCGGCGAACTTGCGGCGCAGGCTGTACTCGGGCGAGAGCAGGAGGTTTTTAACGAGCTGCTGCGTGATCGACGATCCGCCCTGGCGCGCGAGCGGCGAACTCGAATCAAGCTCGTAGCGGCGGACGAAGGCGCGCAGGATGCCGCGCAGGTTGATGCCGTAGTGCTGGAAGAAGGTGCGATCCTCGGTCACCGTCACGGCGTCGACGAGCGACTTCGGCGCGTCGTCGAAGCCGATGATGCGGCGGCGCTCGCGCTGCGCGCCGGAGACGAAGCTCACCTGCTCGGGCTCCAAGAGCGCGGTCTGCAACTTCGCGTTCGTGTCGGCGTCCGTGATCGCGGTGACGCCCTTGCCCGCCTTCGCGAAGGCGACCCGCAGGTGCGGGAAGATGCGCTTGTCGTCGACGACCGCCGCCTGCCCCGGCGCGATCTCCACGGTCGTCCCGGCGACGGCGTAGCGGCTGCGCGCGTCGTCGGCCTGCTGCGACTTCTCCACGTAGTCGGCGCGCTTGAGCCGCGCGAGCAGATCGTCGACGGAGAGGTTCGAGCCGACTCGCAACTGCCGCGGCGCGGTGTAAATCCCCGCCGAGCGCGTGTAGATTTCGCCGCTGATCAGTTTATCGACGCGCTGCGAGAAGACGTGGTAGTAGTAGCCGAGCACCCCGACGGTGAAGGTCGTCAGCATCGCCAAGACGATCAGGACGGGCGGGCTGAAGACGCGGCGGCGCAGGCGGCGGAAGATGCCCTCCTCCGGCTCGACGTAGCGGACGACGCGCGGCGCGGCGGGCTTGCGCCGGGGCGGGGGGGCGTTGCGCTGCGGGGGGTGACGAACAGCCATCGCGTGAATCCTAAATCGGAAACAAAGCCGTGACAAGTAAACCGTGACGGGTGACAGGTGATGGGAGAGTGATGGGTGATGAGTGATGAGTGATGAGTTTAAGACGGGGCGACGGTTGAGCTTTAACTGTGTAGCGGCTGAGACCGGAGGGTCTTAACTCATCACCCATCACTTCTTCCCTGTCACCCGTCACCTGTCACTTGTCACGGCTCTTTATTGACAGCGCGACTCGCTTTCGCTAACGTCGCCACGTTTAAGACGCTCGGAGCGAGGCGCGCGTTTCCAGATGAAAACGATCTCCCCCGCGGCAGGCCTGAGCCGGCGCGCGCGCAGGCGGCTCGTCTACGCGCTGCTCGTCGTCTTCGCGCTGCTGGCGGTGGGGACGGTCGGCTTCCACCTGCTCGAAGGCTGGTCGCTTTTGGACAGCCTCTACGTGACGGTGACGACCATCGCCACCGTCGGCTACGGCGACTTCCACCCCAGCACGCCGCTCAGCCGCGCCTTCGCCACCGCCTTCATGCTGCTCAGCCTCGGCTCGGTCGGCCTGCTCTTCTCGACCGTCGTGCAGGGCGTGGTGCAGTCGGAAGTCCTCGCCACCTTCGGGCACAAGCGGCGCGCGCGCGTGATGAAGAAAATGACGGATCACTACATCGTCTGCGGCGCGGGGCGCGTCGGCTCGCGCATCATCCGCGAGCTGGAGCGCGCGCGCCTGCCCTTCGTCGTCGTCGAGCGCGAGCGCCACCTGACGGCGCACCTGCTCGACGCCGCGGCGCACGTCATCGTCGGCGACGCCACGCTCGAAGAGACGCTGCGCGAGGCGGGCGTCGAGAAGGCGCGCGGCCTCGCCTCGTGCCTCTCCGACGACGCCGACAACGTTTACGTCGTTCTCACCGCGCGGGGCCTGAACCCCGGCCTCCACATCGTCTCGCGCGCCGTCGAGGAGCAGGCGGAGCCGAAACTTCTGCGCGCGGGCGCGAACCGCGTCATCGCCCCGACCATCATCGGCAGCCAGCGCATGGTGCAGGCGCTCCTGCGCCCCGCCGTCCACGACTTCATCGACTCGGTGACGACCGACGGGCTCGACCTCAACTTCGATCAGGTGAAGGTCGCGCCCGGCTCCGAGTACGCCGGCCACAAGCTGCGCTTCACCAACATCCGCTCGGAGCTGGACGTGGTGGTCGTCGCCGTCCGGCGCGAGGGCGGCGAGATGATCTTCAACCCGTCGGGCGACGTGAAGTTGGAGGCGGGCGATCTGCTCGTCGCCATCGGTCGCGCCGAACAGCTCGCGCGCCTCAAAGATTCGGCGCGCGGAGGGACCGGGGTGCTCCCCGCGCTCCCGCACATCTCATGATGCGAATACTCGTCACTGGCGGGAGCGGCTACCTCGGCACGCACCTCTGCCGCTTCTTCGGGGCGGACGACTTCTCGCGCCGCTCGAACCGCGACGTCCTTAACGCCGCAGACCTCCCCGTGATCGCCGACTACGACGCGGTCATCCACCTCGCCGCGCGCCTCGACAAGCAGCGCGACAACGCCGACGAAACCTTCCGCACCAACGTCGAAGGCACCGTCAACGTCCTGCGCCACGTCCGCGAGGGCGCGGCCTTCGTCTTCGCCTCGACGAAGGACGTGTACGGCGCGAACGCCGAGGGGTTCGTCAAGGTCTCCGAGGCCTGCCCGACCGACTACCGCGGCCAGTCGCCCCTCGAATGGTCGAAGCTCGTCGCCGAGCACTACGTCCACTACTACGCCGCCGCGCGGAAATTCCGCGCCTGCGTCTTCCGCCTCTCCACCCCCTACGCGCGCCCGTCCGAGGGCAACGCGCCGGGCTTCGTCGCCCACTACGTCGAGTCGGTCAAGCGCCGCTGGCTGCTGCGGCTGCCCGCGCACGGGAGGCCCCTGCGCGATCCCCTGCACGTCGACGACTTCGCGCGCGCCTGCCGCGCCTTCATCGACACCGACGCGGCGCGCGGCGTGTATAATCTCGGCGGCGGGAGCGCGAACGCGATCACGCTGCGCGGCCTCGTCGAGAAGATCGGGCGGCTGATCGAAGTCGAGCCCGTCATCGACGAGGAGTCGGTCACGCCCGCGCCCGCGCCCCTCGACTACGTCTCCGACATCTCCCGCGCCCGCGCCGAACTCGGCTGGGAGCCGCAGATCGGCGTCGAAGAGGGCCTGCGGAGTCTGATCTGAGCGGGAGAGTTTCAAGGTTTTGCGCCAACTGAGGATTGAGGAGATCGAGCGCGTCGTCGTGCGCGGCGCGAACTGGGTGGGCGACGCGGTGATGACCGTGCCCGCCCTGCGCGAGCTGCGCCGCCTGCTGCCGCGCGCCCGCCTCACGCTCGCCACGCGCGCGTGGGCGAGAGACATCTTCGACGGCGCGGACTTCATCGACGATCTGCTCCCAATCGAAAGCTCGCGCGGCGTCAGGCCGTTCATCCGGCAGGCGAGAGAATGGCGCGCGCGCCGCTTCGACCTCGCCGTGCTCCTGCCGAACTCGATGGAGTCGGCCCTCGTCGCCTTCGCCGCGCGCGTGCCCCTGCGCGTCGGCCACGCGACCGAGAGCCGCGGCGAGTTTCTGACGCACGCGCTGGAGACCCCGCCGTGGCGCGGCACGCGCCACGAAGTTTTTTACTACCTCAACATCGTCGCCGGGCTCGAACGCGCCCTCAGGGGATCGTCCGACGTCGAGTCGCGCGCGCCGCAGTTCGCGCTCGAAGTCTCGGGGGCGCGCAGGGCCGAGGCGCGCGCGCTGCTCGAAAGCCGCGGCGTCGGCGCGGCGCGGCCACTCGTCGCCCTCTGCCCCGGCTCGACCAACAGCCGCGCGAAACGCTGGCACGCCGGCAGCTACGCCGCCCTCGCGGATCGGTTGATCGAAGAGGCGGGCGCGACCGTCCTGCTCGTCGGGGCGCGCGAAGAGTCGGACGTGACGAGAGAGGTGCTGGCGAAGATGCGCCGCCCCGCCGTCGCCCTGACGGGCGAGACGACGCTCTCCGAGATGACCGCCGTCCTGAGCGTCGCGGACCTGCTCGTCACCAACGACACCGGCCCCGCGCACCTCGCCTCCGCGCTGGGCCGCCCGACGCTCGTCGTCTTCGGCCCGACGAACCCGCTGACGACGCGCCCCTTCGCGCCCGTGGCCGAGATCGTGCGCCGCCCGCCCGACTGCGCGCCGTGCATGCTGCGCGACTGCCCCATCGATCACCGCTGCATGACCGCCATCAGCGTCGATGAAGTTTTCGCGCGCGCCGCCGCCCTGCTCGACCGGGGGGCCGCGCGGTCAGGAGTGGTTTTGGGCGGCGAGCGTCACGCCGGGCTCGAAGCGGGGGCGGCGCGGTGAGGCGGCGCGCGGTCTTCATCGACCGCGACGGCACGATCTCGGAGGAGGTCGGCTACGTCAACCACCCCTCCCGCTACCGCGTCTTCCCTTTCGCGGCGGAGGCGATCAAATCACTCAACGAGGCGGGCTGGCTCGCCGTCCTCGTCACCAATCAGGCGGGCGTCGCGCGCGGCTACTTTAAAGAGGACGTGATCGCAGCCGTCCACGGCCTGCTCGCGCGCGAGTTGGAGCGCAATGGTGCGCGGCTCGACGCCGTCTACTACTGCCCGCACCACCCCGCGGTGGGCGAGCCGCCGTACCGCGCCGACTGCGACTGCCGCAAGCCCCGGCCCGGCCTCATCACGCGCGCCGCCGCCGAGCACGACATCGACCTCGCCGCGAGCTGGATGGTCGGAGACCGCTACGGCGACGTGGAGCTGGCGCGCAACGCGGGCGTGCGCGCCGCGCTCGTGCTCACCGGCTACGGGCGCGGCGAGTTCGAATACCAGCGCGGGGCGTGGCGCGGCGAGCCCGACTTGATCGCCGAGAACCTGCTCGAAGCCGTGCGCGAGATTCTGCGCGGGGATCGAAGGGGCGAGGCGGCGGGGCGATGACCGCCGGCCCGGACACCGAGGCTCAGAAGTTGAACGAGACGCAAAGACTGATCGGGATCGTGCGCTCCTTCGCCGAGCGCCGCGTCGTGGTCGTCGGCGACGCGGTGGCGGATCAGTTCCTCTACGGCGAGATCAGCCGCGTCTCGCGCGAGGCCCCGGTGCTCATCCTGCGCCACGAGCGCACCGAGACCGTGCCGGGCGGCGCGGCCAACTGCGCTCACAACCTCGCCACGCTCGGCGCGCGCTCCGCGCTCGTCGCCGTCGTCGGCGACGACGAGGCGGGCGCGGCCCTCGTCGCGAAACTGGGCGGCGCGGGCGTCGACTGCCGCGGCGTCACGCGCGCGGGCGCGCGGCGCACGACGACCAAAGTGCGCGTGCTCGCCGGCCACGCCCACTCGCTCAAGCAGCAGGTCATCCGCGTCGATTACGAAACGCCGGCGACCGACGACGGCGCGCTCAACTCTCAGCTCGCGTCCCGGCTGCGCGAGCTGGCAGCCGGCGCGGACGCCTGCGTCGTCTCCGACTACAACTACGGCGTCGCGTCGGGCGAGGTCGTCGAGGCCCTGCGCGTGCTGGCGCGCGACCGGGGCGTGCCCGTCTTCGTCGACTCGCGCTTCCGGCTGACGGAGCTGGCGGGCTTCACCTCGGCGACGCCGAACGAGGACGAGGTCGAGCACACGCTCGGCTCGCGCCTCGACGACGTCGGCCAGCTCGAAGCCGCCGCCGACGACCTCCTCGCGCGGCTCAAGCACCGCGCGCTGCTCGTCACGCGCGGCAAGAACGGGATGCTCCTCGTCGAGCAGGGCGCGCCGCGGCAACACATCGCGGCGGTCGGCGAGCGCGACGCCGTGGACGTGACGGGCGCGGGCGACACCGTGATCGCCACCTACGCGCTCGCCCTCGCCTCCGGCGCGTCCTTCGCCGACGCCGCGCGCCTCGCCAACCACGCGGGCGGCATCGTCGTGATGAAGCGCGGCACGGCCTGCGTCAGCGCGGACGAGCTGATCGGGTCGATCACCGAGTCCGCCGCCGCGTGAGGTTTTTCGATCCGATTCCGTGGAGCGGCGAGGGCCGGACTGTCCCCATGACCGAACAAGATGAGCCGTGGGTGGATGCGGCGGCGCGCATCCTCGAACGCAACCGCTTGATCGCGCGGGTGGCGATTGCGCGCCGCCACGGGGCGCGCGTCGTCTTCGCCAACGGCTGCTTCGACGTGCTGCACGTCGGGCACGTCCGCTACCTCGAAGCCGCGCGCGCCGCGGGCGACCTGCTCGTCGTCGGCGTCAACACGGACGAGCAGGCGCGCCGCCTCAAGGGCGAGGGCCGCCCCTACGTCCCGGAGCGCGAGCGCGCGGAGGTCGTCGCCGCCCTGCGCGCCGTCGATCTCGTCACCATCTTCCCGGAGCCCACGGTCGAGGCGCTGCTGCTCGCCATCCGCCCAGACATCCACGCCAAGGGCACCGACTACACCGAAGAGACCGTCCCCGAACGCCGCGTCGTCCTCTCCTCCGGCGGGCGCGTCCTCATCGTCGGCGACCCGAAAGACCACTCGTCGACGGACATGGTCAGGCGCGTGACGGGTGACGGGAAAAGCCGTGAACCGTAAACCGTGACGGGTGACAGGTAGGAAGTGATAAACCGCGAACCTTGACGGGCGACGAGCAAAACGTGGGCGTGTGACAACCGCGCCCGCAGGCTTTATCTTCTTACCTGTCACTTGTCACCTGTCACCCGTCACGACTTTTGTCACCTGTCACCCGTCACGGCTTTCATGCGCCTGTTATTCGTCAAACTCGGAAGCATCGGCGACGTCGTCCACACGCTGCCCGCGCTGGCGGCGGCGCGGAGGGCGCTGCCGGGGGCGGAAATTTCGTGGGTCGTCGAGCGCGGGGCGGCGGAAATTCTGCGGGACAACCCGCTCATAGAAAACCTCATCGTAGCCGACACGAAGGCTCTGAGGCGCGTGCCGGTGTCTGGGGAGACGCTGTCGGCGACGCGCCGGCAGTTGCGTCGGTTGCGCGCCTCAGCCTTCGACTCTGCGCTCGACTTCCAAGGCTTACTAAAATCCGCGCTCATCACGCGCCTCTCCGGCGCGCGGCGAACCTACGGCTTCGCCCGCGCCCACTTGCGCGAGCCGGCCAGCCGTTTCCTCCTCCACGAGTCCGTCGAAATCCCCCCGCGCGCGCACGTCGTACGCAAAAACCTCGCGCTCGTCGCGGTCGCGCTCGGCGTCGAAGTCCCGACCGAGGCGAAAGATTTCGAGTTCCCCGTCGCGACGAACGAAGCGCACGAGCGCGAGGCCGAAGAGGCCGCCCGCGCCGTCGCCGCCCCGTTCGCCATCTTAAACCCCGGCGGCAACTGGGTGACGAAGCTCTGGGGCGCGGAGCGTTTCGGCGCGCTCGCCGACGCGCTTCTGGCGACCCACGGCCTGCGCTCGCTCGTCGCGCACGGCCCCGGCGAGGCGGAACTCGCCCGCAGGGTCGTCGCCGCGAGCAGGCTCGGCGCGGCCAGCGGCGTCGGCCTCTCGCTCAAAGGCTTCTACGCGCTCGCGCGGCGCGCGCGGGTTTACGTCGGCGGCGACACGGGGCCGACGCACCTCGCGATCGCCGCGGGCGCGCCCGTCGTCGGCATCTTCGGCCCGACCGAGTGGTGGCGCAACGGCAGCCCGCGCGCGGAAGACATCGAGGTCGGGCGCACGGACATCACGTGCCGCGTCGATTGCCACCGCCGGACTTGCTCGAACTGGGTCTGCATGGACATCGAAGTGGCGCGCGTGGCCGAAGCCGTCGGCGAACGCCTGCGGCGCGCGGACGCGGCGCGGCGCGCGGAGGCTCTGACGTTTGCGTAGGGGCGGGACATGGGTGCAGCGTTGGCGCGTCCCGCTCGGCTTCGTCTGCGCGGGCGTCTTTCTGTTGCTCGCCGCGCCGCGCGCCGCGACGCTCGCGGTCGGCGGCGTGATCGCGCTCGCCGGGCTCGCCGTCCGCGCGTGGTCTTCGGGCCACATCCGCAAGAACGACGCGCTCGCCGTCTCGGGCCCCTACGCGCACACGCGCAACCCGCTCTACTTCGGGAGCCTGCTCATCGGCGTCGGCTTCACGGTCGCCGCGTCGGGCCGCTGGTGGCTCCTGCCTGTGCTCGGCGGCGTCTTCGCCGCGCTCTTCTTTGGCATCTATTTAACGGTGATGCGCGTCGAAGCTGCGACGCTCGCGCGCCTCTTCGGCGAAGACTACGAGCGTTACGCGCGCAACGTGCCGCTGCTCGTGCCGCGGCTCACGCCCTACGACGACGGGCGCGGCTCGCGCTTGAAATTCGACGCGGGCCTCTACATGCGCTACCGCGAGTACCGCGCCGCCATCGGGCTGCTCGCCGCGTGGGGGCTGCTCGCGCTCAAGTCGTTTCTGCTGCGATGGATTTTCTAAGGCGCACGAAATTTCTCAGGCTCGCGCTCGCCGCGCTCGCCTGCGCCGCGTCATTCAGCAGCGCCACGCCGGCGGGCGGTAAAACTTTTACGGACGCGCCCGCCGCGTCCAAGCCCCTGCCCTTCGAGCCCGAAGAGGAGCTGTTCTTTCAGGGCGACTTCTCGCGGCTGATGCTGCGCGGCATCGAGATCGCGGAGTTTCATTTCACGTCGGGCCGCGCGCCCGCGACGCCCGCCGCCGCCGGCTCGCAACCCGCGCCGCCGAACATCGTCTTCAAAGGCGACGTGCGCGCGAAGGGCTGGTTCCGCAGGCTCTTCGGCATCGACTTCCATTACAGCCACGAGTCCGTCGTCGATCCGAACGGGTTCCTGATCCTGCGCACCACGAAGCTCGACGAGCAGGGCAAGCGCGTGCGCGCGAGCGTCGCCGAGTTCGACCGCAGGGCCGACCGCGTGACGTGGACGCAGCGCAACCCGAACGACCCGAACGCCGACCCGCGCGTCGTCACCAACATGATCCGCGACGCCGCCCACGACATCATCTCCGCGATCTACTACCTGCGCGCGCGGCCGCTGGCTACCGGGCAGAGCTTCGACCTCGTCGTCAGCGACGACGGACAGACCTACCGCGTCCCCGTCCGCGTCTTCGAGCGCAAGACGATGAAGACGGTCGCGGGTAAGGTGGCGACGCTGCGCATCGGGATCGGGCTCTTCGGCGACGGGCACCTCGTCAGCGACCGCAAGGGCGACATGACGCTCTGGCTCACCGACGACGAGCGCCGCCTCCCCGTCCGCGCCCGCCTCGACGCCGACGTGGGCACGCTCGACATCAAGCTCAAAAAATTCACCGGCGGCATCTCGCGGCAGAAGTAAATCCGGATTCACCACCGAGGCACAGAGGTCACAGAGGTCACACAGAGAAAAGATCAACTCTGTGCCCCTCCGTGACCTCTGTGCCTCGGTGGTGAATCTTATCCTCGCCACACTCAAGATTGATCCGACCCGCCTCCTTCCCACGTAGTTTGACAGCGCGCGCGTTATCTCCTACAACTGACTCCGCTCTGCGACAGTTCATCGCCCGAACGTTTCGCTCCCGAAGGGGCCGCGCGCAAGCCCGCACGATTAGTCGCCATGACCACACGAAAGAAAGAGGCCCCCGCGGGGAGTTCGCGGGCCGCGGCCAACGAAGCGGGCGGCGAGGCGTTGTCGCGCCGCCTCGAAGGGCTCGACGCGGCGTCGCCGGCGCGCGACGTGGCGCGGCTCGTCGCGCAGTCGCCGCGCGTGCTCTTCTTCTTCTGGGGTTTCGCGCGCGATCCGCGCGAGGCTTTGCGGCGCGCCCTGGGCGCGGCGGGCGAGCCCCTGCAACTCGCCGTGCGGCTCGTCGATCTTGAGGGCGAAGAGGTGGCGACTTACGCCGCCGCGCACGACGCTCAGTCCATCTGGTTCGAGGCGCGACCGCGCCGCGCTTACCGCGCCGAAGTCGGCTTCTTCGCGCCGGGCTCGCCCTTCGTCCGCGTGCTCGCGTCGAACGTGGTCGAGACCGCGCCCGACGGGCCGTCGGAAGTCTCAGAGGACGCGGCGGATTTTCACGTCAGCGAGCCGGACTTCGCGCGGATACTCGCGGCCTCCGGCTTCGCCGGGCCCGCCGCTGCGCCCGCGCGTGACGGCGGCCCGCCGAACTCTCCGGCGCTCGCGCGACGCGCACCTTCGAGCTTCGCGCACGGCGCGGTCGCGCCGGGCGACGACGCGACCGCCGTCTGAACTTCAGTGCCCGCCGGCTTCTTCAGTCTCATCCTCCACGCGCACCTCCCCTTCGTGCGTCACCCCGAGCGTCGCGAGGCGACCGAAGAGGACTGGCTCTTCGAGGCGATCACGGAGGTCTACCTCCCGCTCCTCGACGCGCTCGCGCGCCTGCGCTCGGAAGGCTGCGCGCCGCGCCTCACGCTCAGCGTCTCGCCGACGCTCTGCGAGATGCTCTCCGACGATCTGCTCCGCGCGCGCTACTCCCGACACCTCGACAACCTTCTCGCGCTCGCCGGGAAGGAGCTCGCGCGCACCTTCCGCGAAGAGCCGCAGTCGCACCCGGCGGCGCGTCTCAACCACGAGAACTTGCGCGCGGCGAAACGACTCTGGGAAGAGACCTGCGCGCGCGATCTCCTACGCGCCTTCGGCGGGCTTCAGGACGCGGGCGCGTTGGAGATCATCACCTGCGCCGCGACGCACGGGCTGCTGCCGCTCGTCTCGACGGTCGAAGCGCGCCGCGCGCAAGTCCGCGTCGCCGTGGCGAACTACCGCAAACATTTCAAACGCGCCCCCCGCGGCATCTGGCTCCCCGAATGCGCCTACGCCGCCGGGCTCGAAGGGCTGCTCGCCGAAGCGGGCGTCGAATACTTCGTCGCCGAGTCGCACGCCGTCCTGCACGGCGAGCCGCGCCCGCGCTACGGCGTCCACGCGCCCGTCAGGTGCGCGAACGGGGTCGCCGCCTTCGCGCGCGATCTGGAAACGGGCGAGCAGGTGTGGAGCGCGTCGGTCGGCTACCCGGGCGATCCGGCGTACCGCGAGTTCTACCGCGACCTCGGCTGGGACGCGCCGCTCGAACACTTGCGCCCGCACCTCCACGCCGACGCGCGCCGCCGCAGCCTCGGCATCAAATACCACCGCGTCACCGGGCGCGACGTGCCGCTCTCGCACAAGCAGCCCTACGACCCGGAGGCAGCCGCCGCGCGCGCGCGCGAACACGCGCGCCACTTCGTCGGCGAGCGGATCAAACAGGCCGCGCGCCTCGGCGACGCGCTCGGCGGTCGCGCGCCCGTCGTCGTCGCGCCCTATGACGCCGAGCTGTTCGGCCACTGGTGGTTCGAGGGCGTGCAGTTCCTCGAATCCGTTTTCCGCCTGCTTCACGGGCGGCGCGGCGAGATCGCAGCCGTCACGCCCGGCGACCGGTTGGACGCGGGCGAGGCGATGCAGACGCAGCGACTCGCCGCGTCCTCTTGGGGCGAAGGCGGCCACTTCAAAGTCTGGCTGAGCGACGCGAACGCGTGGATGTACCCGCTCCAGCACGCCGCCGAAGCGCGCATGACCGCGCTCGCCGACCGCTTCGCGCCGGCCCACGAACTCGCCCGCGACGACGCCGCATCACGCGGGACAGCCGGGATCGAGACGACGCCGGGCCTTGCGGCGACCGGGGAGTTTCGCGCGCGCGCCGCGGCGGCGCGCGCCCTCAAACAGTGCGCGCGCGAGCTGCTCCTCGCGCAGTCGAGCGACTGGGCGTTCCAGATTTACAATGTCTCGACCGCCGACTACGCCGCCGCGCGCTTCCGCTCGCACGTCGCGCGCTTCAACGCGCTCGCGGGCGGGCTCGAACGCGGCGAGATCGACGGGCCGCTGCTCGCCGAGATCGAGAAGCGCGACAACCTCTTCGCCGAGATCGACGCGGGAGTTTATCGCAGCCGGGCGGGGGCGGCGCGCGACGATGGCTGAGCGCGGCGGGCCGCCAAGCGCGCCGTGCGGCCCCGTGATTGAATCGCGCGCGCCCCTCGTCATCGCGCACCGCGGCGCGTCGGCGCACGCGCCCGAAAACACTCTCGCCGCCTTCAGCCGGGCGTTCGGCGACGGCGCGGACGGCTTGGAGTTCGACGTGCGGCTCGCGCGCGACGGCGTCCCCGTCGTCGCCCACGACGCCACGCTCAAAAGGACAGCCGGTCGCAAAGTCGAGATAGCGTCGCTCTCGTCCTCCGCGCTCGCCGGGATCGACGTGGGCTCTTGGTTCAACCGCCGCCGCCCGGCGCGCGCGCGCGGGGAGTACGCGCTTGAGCGCGTCCCGACGCTCGCGCGCGTGCTCGACGAGTTCGCGCCGCGCTCGCGCGCCCTCTACGTCGAGTTGAAGTGCGCCCGCGCCGACGCCCCTCAGCTCGCCGCCGCCGTCGTCGAAGTTTTGCGCGCGCGCCCACAGGCCGCGCGCGTTTCGGTCGTCGAGAGCTTCGACCTCGGCGCCGTCGCCGAGGTCAAGCGGCTCGCGCCCGGACAGCGCACGGCTGCGCTCTTCGAGAGATCGCTCAGACGCCGCCCGCTCACGTCGCGCCAGATGTGCGCGCGCGCCGTCTCTCACGGCGCGGACGAGATCGCGCTCCAGCGCACGCTCGCCTCGCGTCGCGCCGTCGAGACGGCGCGCGCCGCCGGGTTGCCAACCGTCGTCTGGACGGTCGATCATCCCGCGTGGGCGCGGCGCGCTCTCGCGCTCGGCCTGCGCGCGCTCATCACCAACGACCCCGCGCGCCTGCGCGCCGCGCTGACGCTCGCGGCGCAAGAGTCGGAATAGATCGTCAACCCCCGATCAGATGAAGAGCCACGCGGCGCACGATAAAGTTTTCGTCGGCGAGCACTACACGCTCCACCACGCGCTCGCGCGCGCGCTGCGCTGGACGAGCGAGGCGAGCCCCGCTTACGTCGTCCTGCTGCTCCTCGGCGGGACGCTGCGCTGGCGCGCGGGCGGGGGCGGCGGAGAGCTACAGGGCCCCGCCGCGCTCCTCTCCGCGCCGGGCGACTCGGTCGCGGCGTCGGGCGCCAGCGCCGAGACTCTGTCCCTCAGCATCGCCCCCGCCTACGTCCTCGACTGCGCCCTGCGCTCGCGCCTGACGCGCGACGACGCGCTCGTCGCCTTCACGCGGGCGGACGTGCGCGACGAACGGCTCGCCCTCCTCGCGCGAGACATCGTCGAAGAGTTGCGCGACGCGGAGACGGGTCAGGGGCTGGTCGTCGCCGCCCTCGTCGAACAGTTGGTCGTGCGCCTGCTGCGCCGCCACGCGAAGGTGCGCCGCGCGGGCGGGCTGGAGCTGACGCGCGCCGGGCTCGTCGACCGCCGCGTGCGGCGCGCCGTCGAGATGATGCACGCGCACATGGAGCGCGAGCTGCCGCTCGAAGAGCTGGCTTCCGCCGCCTACCTCTCGCCCTTCCACTTCGCGCGCCTCTTCAAGAAAGTGACCGGCGCGCCGCCCCACGCCTACCTCGCCGCGCTGCGCATCGAGCACGCGCGGACGCTGCTCGCGACGACCGACCTCTCCGTCACCGACATCGCCACGCGCGTCGGCTATTCGAGTTCGAGCCACTTCGCCAAAGCCTTCCGACAGTCAAACGGCCTCACGCCCCGCGCCTTCCGCGCCGCGTTGGTTTGACAAAGACACTCAGGAGACTTCACCACAGAGGCACGGAGGACACGGAGATCACACGGAGGAAGACGAAACCTCCGTGCTTCCTCTGTGGGCCCTGTGCCTCTGTGGTGAATCTTCTTTTGCAACCCTTGATGGGCAATCCTGCGATAACAATGAGCAAGATTTGACGAGATTCCCCGCCCCGCACCGCGTATGCTCTCAGCAAATGACTTTCGGAGGGATGTTAAGAATGGGAGTCGCAAAAGGGACGGAGATGCCGCCGGCGAAGGGACGCCTCGGCGTGCTGCTGGTCGGACTGGGCGCGGTCAGCACGACTTTCATCGCGGGCGTCGAGGCGATCAAGCGCGGCGTGGCGCAGCCCGTCGGCAGCCTGACGCAGATGGGCGCGATCCGCCTCGGCAAGCGCACGGACGACCGCAACCCCCTGATCAAAGATTTCGTCCCGCTCGCCGCGCTCGACGATCTCGTCTTCGGCGCGTGGGACATCTTCGAGGATTCGGCTTACGACGCGGCGATGCACGCGGGCGTGCTGGAGAAGGAGCTGCTCCGCCAGCTCAAGACGCCGCTCCAGAAGATCAAGCCGATGAAGGCGGTCTTCGATCAGCACTACGTCAAGCGTCTGAACGGCGAGAACGTCAAACGGGGCAAGCACAAGCTCGATCTGGCGAAGCAGTTGATCGAGGACATCGCGGAGTTCAAGAAGAAGAACCGCTGCGACCGCCTCGTGATGGTGTGGGCGGCCTCGACCGAAATCTTTTTGAAGCCCCACGCCGTCCACCGCACCGTGGAGTCCTTCGAGCAGGCGATGCGCGAGAACCACAAGGCGATCGCGCCTTCGATGATCTACGCCTACGCCGCGCTGAAGTCGGGCGTGCCCTTCGCCAACGGCGCGCCGAACCTGACGGTCGACATCCCGGCGATGATGCAGCTCGCCGAGCAGCGGGGCGTCCCCGTCTGCGGCAAGGATTTCAAGACGGGGCAGACCTTGATGAAGACGATCCTCGCGCCCGGCCTGAAGGCGCGGATGCTCGGCCTGCACGGCTGGTACTCGACCAACATCCTCGGCAACCGCGACGGCGAGGTCTTGGACGATCCCGAATCCTTCAAGACGAAGGAGGAGTCGAAGCTCTCCGTGCTCGAATACATCCTCCAGCCCGAACTCTACCCGGAGCTGTACAAGGACTTCTCGCACGTCGTCCGCATCAACTACTACCCCCCGCGCGGCGACAACAAGGAGGGCTGGGACAACATCGACATCTTCGGCTGGCTCGGCTACCCGATGCAGATCAAGATCGACTTCCTCTGCCGCGACTCGATCCTCGCCGCGCCCATCGTCTTAGACCTCGCCCTCTTCCTCGACCTCGCGCAGCGCGTCCGGATGAAGGGCGTGCAGGAGTGGCTCTCCTTCTACTTCAAGTCGCCGATGACCGCGCCCAAGCTCTACCCCGAGCACGACATCTTCATCCAACTGATGAAGCTCAAGAACACGCTCCGACACCTGCGCGGCGAAGACCTCATCACGCACCTCGGCCTCGAATACTACGACTGAGAACGCCCCTGCGCGCACCGCGTCGGAAACGGGAGGCACGCCGCTTTTGTCGGCGCGCCTCCCTTTTTGTCATGCCGGGTTGTCGCGCGGCTGACATCTCACGCGCTTAATCACTGTGGTGCAACGGCGCGGCTGTTTATGCGCGTTCGTGTATTCGTGCCCGATACTTGGCGTCAATTGTCGTATTTTGTCAGTCGCTGCCTGTCGCTAAACCTCGGCGCGCCGACGCCGCGCATATTTCTTCAGAGACTCAAAAGATCGCGCGCCCCTAATATTTTGTGGTGACAAAGGGCGCGTTGTCGTTTATATAGCGTTGGACGTACTGCGGGCTCGCTCAGTTGCGCCACCAACACCCAAATCTGCCTGACATTTAGCGCATCAAGGAGAGTTGCGGATCGTACTTTGCATGTGGAGATGCTGCGACGCGCAGCCTTCAACGGGTGGTGATGCAGCACGTATCGGCATCATCGCTGCTTAGACGTGACACCTTTTTCAACAGCGCCGGGGAAGTTGCCGATCCCCAGAGGCACATGGCTTCCAGGATGGGCAGATAGTGTTAGGTTTGTTAAGCGAGGTACGAGATGAACAGTTTACCGTCGAAAGGACGATTGGAGCGCGCCCGACCGGTGTCGGGAAGAAAGATAATTCATTTGCCGCCGACTCAGGAAAACCTCGCGACTATTTATCTGCTCCAAGCACTCCACCAAGAGAAAGTGCTCTTCTGGTTTAGCCTGTCCGCCGCTTCGGCGGCAACATTGTTACAGTTGTGTGTGATCGTCTGTGCCGTCGCGCACTCGCACACGGAAATTCAGATGGCGTCGAGGCTGCTCATCAGTCTGTCCTTCAATACCGTGGCGGTGGTGGCATACAGACAAGCGCGGGAGGTGCGTCGCTGGGCGTCAGCCCTACTCATCGAGACGCAGAAGATACACTTGACGGCTTCTAATAATAAGGGGCGGGAGGGCGACATCAGCACCTCCGTCCGGTAAGGAGGGCACGCATATCTAGTGCTGCGGGGCGGCATCATGATTAACCCGAGATCGATCAGCCGGGCGTGCCATTTTTGCAGAGCGCCTCCGGTTTCGTCATGACATTTTGTCGCCCCCTCGCGGGCAACCTTTTCGACCGGGCGGATCGCCCCGCCCCGGCGCCATCCGCGTTGGTGTAACCCGTCCGAAAATTTGCACGAAGACAGTAATTTGTCAGGCGGCGCGTGCCGCGAAACGGCAGCGCGCGACGGTCGTGACCGAACCGCGAGAAACTGAAAACTCCCCCGACCGTAATATTTTGTGGTGACAAATGGCGCGTCGTCGTTTATATAGTGTTCCCGCCCCCGGAGCCGCGCTGGCAGCGCGGCACAATAAAGCCAACCGCCGTTTGCGACGGCGCATCAAGGAGAGTTGCGGATCGTTCTTTGCATGAGGACAAGGGTGGCGCGATCACTCGCGACCGCGCCGGAAGTTTTTAACGCTCGCCCCGGAGCACTCAGGCAAGGAGGACGGTCATGGTTGCGATGATGGAGACGAAGAAACAGATCAGCGAGACGGTCTTTCTTGACCCGGACCAGAAGAGCCCGCGCGCGCAGGAGTTCGAGGAGAAGCTCGGCGGGCGGATCGTGGGCCAGGAGCGCGCCGTGCGCCGCATGAGCGGGCTCTACCAGATTTTCCTCGCCGGGATGAACCCGACGAACCGCCCCGTCGGCACGATGCTCTTCCTCGGCCCGACGGGCTCGGGCAAGACGCGCGTCGTCGAGGCGGCGGCGGAAGTCCTCTTCGGCGACCAGAACGCGGTCATCAAGATCGACTGCGCCGAGTTCCAGCACTCGCACGAGATCGCCAAGCTCATCGGCTCGCCCCCCGGCTACCTCGGGCACCGCGAGACCTCGCCGATGCTCACGCAGGAGAACCTCGACCGCTACCACACCGAGGACATCAAGCTCTCGCTCGTCCTCTTCGACGAGATCGAGAAGGCGTCCGACAGCCTGTGGCAACTGCTCCTCGGCATCCTCGACAAGGCGACCCTGACGCTCGGCGACAACCGCCGCGTCGACTTCTCGCACTCGATGGTCATCATGACCTCGAACCTCGGCGCGCGCGAGATGTCGGAGCTGATTTCGGGCGGCATGGGCTTCGTCCCCTCGTCGGGCGCGAAGAACCCGCACGACACCGAGGTCGATCAGAAGATTTACCGCACGGCGGTCGAGGCGGCGCGGCGCAAGTTCTCGCCGGAGTTCATGAACCGCATCGACAAGGTCGTGGTCTTCCGCAGCCTGAAGGAGCACCACCTGCGCCAGATTCTCGACCTCGAACTCGGCGCGGTGCAGGAGCGCGTGATGCGCTCGGCGGGCACGAAGTTCGTCTTCCAGTGCTCGGACGAGGCGAAGGACATGCTCCTGAAGGAGGGCATCGACTTCAAGTACGGGGCGAGGCACCTGAAGCGCGCCATCGAGCGCTTCCTCGTCTACCCGCTCTCGAACCTCGTGGCGACCGAGCAGGTCGGCTTGGGCGATCTCGTCTTCGTCGATCTGAGCGACGACAAGAAGAAGCTCACCTTCTCGAAGCGTTCCGGGGGCGCGCTCATCAGCGAGCCGCAGGACGCGGACGAGCGGCCCGAGGAGGCCGCCGCGAAGTCCGGCGGCGTCGCGCTCCCCCTCCCGCAGACCAAGGCCGCGCGCAAGAGCCAGAGCCGCGGCGAGAAGACCGAAGGCTGACGTCTCGGCCCGGATCGACCCCAAAACAAGGCCGGCGGCTGATCGATCAGCCGCCGGCCTTGTTTTTGCCCGCGCTCAAATCCGCCGCGCGATCAAACTCCGCGGGTCATCACCTGACGGACTTCGCGCCGGGGCGCGCGGCCCCCGCCGGGTCGATGAGGCGCAGCGCGTCGAACGCGATCTGCGACAGGTAGGGATCGCGCGCGGCGAGGGCGGCGCGCAGCGCGGGCAGCGCCGACGGGTCTCCGATCAGTCCGAGCGCGCGCGCCGACTCGCGCCGCACGTCGTCGCCCGCGCGCTCGTTCGTGAGCGCGGCGACGAGCGCGGGCACGCCGTCGCGGCTTTTGATCTGGCCGAGCGAGACGGCGGCGGCGCGCCTGACGAAATCGTTCTCCTCGGTCTTGCGCAGCGTCGCGCGATTCAGGATGCCTGACGCCCTGACGCGACGACCGAGAGCTTCGGAGAGCGCCGCCACGGCGCGCCCGTCGCCGATCTGGCCGAGGGCGACCGCCGCCGCGCCGCGCACGCCCGCGTCCTTGTCGCGCGCGACGAGCAGAATCAAATCCTCGACCCCGACGCGGCTGCGCGCGAGGCCCAGCGCGTAGGCGGCCTCCCGGCGCACGAACTCCTGCTTGTCGCTGAGCAGCGGGACGACGAGGCGCGCCGCCTCGTCCGGCGGGAGCGAGAGGACTGCGCGCGCGGCGGTCGCGCGGACGACGGGCGCGGCGTCGCCCAGCCCGGCGGCGGCGGCGCGCGAGGCGTCGGGGCGCGCCATCGCGCCGAGCATCGTCACGGCGTCGCGCCGCTCCTCCGTCTCGGCGGAGCTGAGGCGCGCCTGCTCCCGCGCGATCTCGCGGGCGACGGGCGTGAGCGTGGCGTTGGGAGCCTGCGCGCGCGCGGGGGCGGGCGCGCCCGCCGCGACGAAGAAGAGCGCGACGGGCAGCGACAGGAGGAGAGGGAGCGCGCGGTTGCGCGCGCGCGCCGGTGCCTCGGGGTGTGAAAGTCTGCTTCGGATGTCGGCTCGCCTCATACGCGCGGGACGCCCGCCGCCGCGGCGGCCCGCTTCTCGGCCCGGCGGCGCACCGACTCCCACTCGAACGCTTGGCGCGCGCGCCGGCTCTCCTGCGCCTCGGCGAGCAGGGAGATCAGATCGTCGTCGAACGCGGCGGGCGCGACCGCCGCGCGGCGCATCGACTCCATGATCGAGATGTAATCGATCACCTCTTTGACTTCCGTGTCGGTCAGGGATTCGAGTTTGAAGGCGAGCCGTTGTCGTTCGGTGATTCGCTTAGCCATCGCTAGCTCCTCTCGTCGTGAGAAGCCGGACGGCCCGCGTCGCTCTCAGCCCCGCGGCGGGGTCTGGCGGCGACGCTCTTGCAGCCGTCGGCTGGTTCGGTTGGGCGCGAGTGGGGTCGTCGCGTTAATCGTTCGTCTAATCACCTGTGATCGTTCTGCGTCCTGTACGTTCTGACCTTCGGGCCGCCCTTGCGAACGCCCTCCGACGCCGGGGAACAGGGGTCGGAAGGTTGAGACGAAGCGCGCTTCGCGATAACGCGCCTCGCGCCGCCGGTCAGTCCTCGATCTGTTTTGCTTACGATCCTCAGAGGGGTCGCTAGGCGCGCAATATACACGAGACCTCGCGGGGGTTGCAAGATTTTGCCGGGCCGCCGCGCGGGGGAACGGCCCCGTGTCAGTCGATCTTGGAGGCGACCGTGTGCATCGTGTCCACGATGAGCACGGCGATGGGCGGGTAGAAGAGCATCTCGGGGCGGATGTGCGTGTCGAAGCCGGGGACGGCGCTCAGGATCGTCTCGTTCATCTGCTGACCGAGCAGCAGCCCCATGCCGAGCGCCGCCGCGTAGCCGACGATGAGGAAGCTCGAAGCGGCGAAGCGCGTGAAGGGCTTGCCCGCGCCCGCCTCCTCCGTGATCGAGTCGTGGAGCGACTGCGGCTGGTAGGTATAGCGGCTGAAGTAGTCGCGCAGCCGCTTGAAGAGGTGCCACATCCCGACGAGGAAGAGGCCGAAGAGCAGCGCGCGCCCCGCCAGCCCGAACATCTGCCACAGGCGCGGCTTGAAGAGGGCGACGAAGAAGGTCGAGAGGAAGAGCGAGACGGTGGTGAAGACCGCCTGCTGCATGGCGAAGTTCTCGCGCCGCTCCGCTTGGATCAGGTTATCGACCACCTTGTCCATGCGCGCCTGCACGGCGACGCGGCGCATCCGGTTCGCGTGCGGGTTGTCGGAGCGGAAGACGGAGCCGCCGCCGGTGAAGCCCTCGTCGCGCCGCAAGAGCTGCGCGTCGTAGTGGGCTCGCTCCTGCGGGTCGGCGAGCGTGCGGTAGGCGAGGGCGATGAGCGCGAACTCGCGCGCGGCCCGCTCCGTGCCGCCGTTCACGTCCGGGTGGCGCTGCCGCGCCAGTCGCCGGTACGCCGACTTCACCTCGACCGCCGTGGCGCTCCGCTTGACGCCTAGTACTTTGTAGTAGTCGACCACTGCGCTTTGTCCGGGACACGCGAAAGACAGCGCCCGCGGCGCCGGTTAGGGGCCGAAACGCCGTCGGGTCGGGGAGGGTCACGCGACAGCGTCAATATAGCACTTTTCAAAAAAATCGTCCCGCCTTCGCGGCGGGACGAAACTACTGTGAGGGAGCTGACAGGATTGCTGGCGTCGTCGTTGCCAAAGAGGAGGGCGGTGCTTGAACCCCGTGCGACCCGACGAGGGGGTGAGGACAGCTTGTTAGTGGTGACCGCCGCCCCTTTGGCTCTTGAATATTCAAGCGACGAAATCCAGCCTGGTAACAAAATACCATGATTTTCCAGAATTGCAAGTTTTATTGCAACTACCACTAACGCTATCGCGATCCCTTCTTTGCCTCCGCCCCCGCCCCTCCCGCCTGCCGGGGAGCCCCGCCCGCGAAGTCCGTCGAGGAGCCGAACAAAATGCGACTCCCCGCGCCCGGACACCTCTTCCGGGCGCGGGGAGTTTTAAGCGGGCGTTCGCCGGTTAGACTTCTCGCTTCTCCGCCCGCGCGCGCACCATCCGCTCGACGTACTTGATGAGCGTCCGCACGCCGACGCCCGTCGGGCCTTTGGCGCGGAAGGGTTTGGCCTCGTCGCCCCACGCCGTGCCCGCGATGTCGAGGTGCGCCCACGACACGCCGTCGGCGAACTCCTTGAGGAACGCCGCCGCCGTGATCGTGCCCGCCTTGCGCCCGCCGACGTTCTTGATGTCTGCGATGTCGGACTTGATCTGGCGCGTGTACTCCTTGTCGAGCGGCAGCTGCCAGAGCTTCTCGCCGACCTCGCCGCCCGACGCGATCAGCTCGTCGATCAACCCCTGATCCGTGCCGAGCACCGCCGTGTTCACGTCGCCCAAGGCGATTGAGACCGCGCCGGTGAGCGTGGCGAGATCGACGATGCGCGTCGCGCCGAGTTTCTTCGCGTAGGCGATGGCGTCGGCGAGGATGAGCCGCCCCTCTGCGTCCGTGTTGATGATCTCGATGGTCTTGCCCGACATGGCGCGCACCACGTCGCCCGGCTTGGTCGCCTTGCCGGACGGCAGGTTCTCGGTCGCCGGCACGACGCCGAGCAGAGACATCGGCGGTTTAAGCTGCGCGACGGCGCGCATCGCGCCCATCACGGTCGCGCCGCCCGTCATGTCGTACTTCATCAGCTCCATGTTCTCGCCCGGCTTGATCGAGATGCCGCCCGAGTCGAACGTCACGCCCTTGCCGATGAAGGCGAGCAGCCCCTCTTCCGCGCCGCCGCCGTCGGGCGTGTACTTCATCACGATCAGCGCGGGCGGCTCCTCCGATCCGCGCGCGACGCTCAGGAGCGATCCCATGCCGAGCTGCTCCATCCGCGCGCGGTCGAGCACGTCCACTTCGAGGCCGAACTCGTCGCCGATCTGCTGCGCGCGCTGCGCCATGATGGTCGGCGTCATGTACGCGCCCGGCTCGTTCGCCAGATCGCGCGTGAAGTTGACCGACTCGCCGACGACGCGCCCGCGCTCCGCCCCGCGCTTGAGCCCCGCGTCGTCCGCGCCCTCGGCGACGACGACGAGGCGGTCTATCGTCCGCTCCTCCTTCTCCGCCGTGCGGTACTTGTCTAGATCGAAGAGCCCCATGATCGCGCCCTCGACCGCCGCGGAAGCCGCGCCCTCGCTCTCGTCACCCGGCGCGCGCGCGACGAGCCCGACGGCCTTCACGTTACGCGCGCGCAGGGCGCGCGCCGCCGTGCCCGCGAACTGCGACACCTGCGCGAGCCCGTACGCGGCGCGCTCGCCGACGCCGACGAGCAGCAGCCGCCTCGCCTTCAGCCCCCCGCCGCCCTCGCCGAGGTGCAGGTAGACGGTCTCGCCCTCTTTGCCCTTCAGCTCCTCCGAGTCGATGACGGACTTGATCAGCCCGCCCGCCGCGGCGTCCAGTTCGCGCAGCACGCCTTCGTCCGCCCGCTCGTCCTTGAAGACCGCCACGGCGAGAGCCTGTACGTCCGCGTCGCCCGCGCGCGCCGTCCTCGTTTGAATCTCCATGCTGATGTCTCACTCCCTTAACGGTTGCGTTCTTTTAACTGCGCGCGCGTCTCGCGCTCGACCGTGCGCCGCATCTCCGTCTCGCGCTTGTCGTAGAGCTTCTTGCCGCGCGCGACGCCGATCTCCAGTTTGACCCGACCGCCCTTCAGGTAGACGCGCGTCACGACGAGCGTCATGCCCTTCGTGGAAGTCTCACCTTCGAGCTTCTCGATCTCGCGCTTGTGCAAGAGGAGCTTGCGCGTGCGCGTCGGATCGTGGTTGGTTCGGTTGCCGTAAGCATACGGCGAAATGTGCGCGTTGAACAACCACGCCTCGCCGTCGCGCACGGCGACGTAGGCCTCCTTCAACTGCACCGCGCCCTCGCGCACGCTCTTGACCTCCGTCCCCTGAAGCGCCACGCCCGCCTCGTACTTCGAGAGGATGTGATACTCGTGGAACGCGGCGCGGTTCGTCACCAGGTTTTTCTCTTCGGCAGCGGCAGCCATAACATTTAACGATGAAGTGAGAACGATGAAGTTAAGACTACTTGCTCTTACTTCATCGTTCATCGTTCCTACTTCATCATCCCCTCGAACTCCCCTCTGAGCGGCCTCGTCATCAACTCGCGGGCGGCGTCGCCCGCCCGCCTGCCTTCGTAAAGGACGGCGTGAACCTGATCCGTGATCGGCATCTCGACGCCGAGCGCGTCCGCGAGACGTTTGACGGCGCGCGTCGTCAGCACCCCCTCGGCGACCTCGCGCATCCCGCCGACGATCTCCGCGAGCGCGCGCCCGCGGCCCAACTCCTGCCCGACCCGGCGGTTGCGCGAGAGCGAGCCCGTGCAGGTGAGCACGAGATCGCCGAGCCCCGCGAGCCCCGTCAGAGTCTCGACGCGCGCGCCCTGCGCGACCGAGAAGCGCGTCATCTCGGCGAGCCCGCGCGTGACGAGCGCGGCGACGGAGTTCGCGCCGAAGCCCAGCCCGTCCACCATCCCGGCGGCGAGCGCGATGACGTTCTTGACCGCGCCGCCCAGTTCCACGCCCACGAGATCGTCGTTCGTGTAAACGCGCAGGTTTTCGTAACTCAAAACCGACTGCACGCGCAAGGCCGGAGCGACCGTCTCGCACGCGGCGACGACCGCCGTCGGCTGCCCCGCCGCCACCTCCTGCGCGAAAGAGGGGCCGGAGAGGCAGACGAAATCTCGCGCCCGCCCCGCGCCGAACACGTCGCCCGCGATCTCCGAGACGCGCAAGCCCGTCTCGACCTCGATCCCCTTCGTCGCGCTCACCAACGTCGCGCCCGCGGGCACGTCCTCAGCCGTGCGAGTCAACAGCTCGCGCGTCGCGTGTGAAGGCGCGGCGAGGACGATCACCTCGCCGCCGCGCAGGGCCTCGCGCGGATCGGGCGTCGCGCTCACGTCGCCTTTGATCTCCCGCGCGGGCAGGTAGACGTGGTTGACGCGGTGCGCGTTGATCGCGGCCACAACCTCTTCGTTCCGCGACCAGAGGCGCACGACGTGCCCCGCGCGGCCCGCCACGCACGCCAGCGCCGTGCCCCACCCGCCCGCGCCCATGATCGCGATTCTGGTCATGAGGAAGAACTGTCAGTAGTCAGTAGCCGGTTGTCCGTTGTCCGTTGTCCGTCGTTCGTGAGCGTGGCTGACAAGTTAAAGGTTGAAACCCGAAGCGAGCTACTGGCAACTGACTACTGACTACTGACTACTGACAAACTGCCGTTCATAGTTTCAACTTGCTCTCGACGCCGCGGGCGAGCCTCGCGATGTTCGCGCGGTGCATGAAGATGATGAGCGCGCCGCCGGCGAGCGTGGCCGCGACGAGCGGGTGGGCGTGAGCGCCCGCGCCGCGCGCGTAGACCAGCCAGACGAACAGGGGCGTGAGCGCGGTCGCCGTGATCGAGCCGAGGGAGACGTAGCGGGTCGCGACGACGACCAGGACGAACACGCACGCGGCGCACGCGACCGCGAGCGGCGCGAGGCACAGGAACGCGCCGAGCCCCGTCGCCACGCCCTTCCCGCCGCGCAGCCGCAGCCACACCGGGAAGACGTGGCCGGCGACGACCGCGAGCGCCGACGCCGCGACCCACCAGTCCGCCCCCGAATCCGGCGCGAGCAGACGGCGCGCGGCGAGGACGGCGACAGCGCCCTTCAGGGCGTCGAGCGCGAGCGTGGCGACGCCCGCCCACTTGCCCGCGCGCCGCGTCACGTTCGTCGCGCCCGTCCCGCCCGAACCCGTCGCGCGCACGTCGCCCCCGCCCCGCGCGCGCACGATCAGGTAGCCGAACGGGATCGAGCCGAGCAGGTACGAGGCGGCGAGCACGAGCGCGCGTGTCAACATCGCGCCGCCTCACCCGCGCGGCTTCCTGAGCAGCGTGAGCAGGTCTTCCCCGCCCTCGCCTCTGATGTTGGAGATCAGCCAGCGCGCGCCGACCCGCCTCAAGGTGACGCTCGCCGTTCGCTCTTCGCGCTCGCTCGGCGTGCGGCCCGCCGAGACGAGCACGACATTCACGACCGACGACGCGCCGGACGCGACCGGATTCCCGACGCGGAAACTTTTCGGGTACTCCTGCGTGTCTGTGAACGGGTCGCCTTCGATGAACGGCGCTTCGTCGGGATGCGCCTTCGCGCGCTCGGCCTCTTTGCGGAATTCGTCGCGCAGCAGGCCGTACAACTCCGCCGTCAGCCACCGACGCCTCTGCCGCAGGTTCCGCCCGGTGAAGTCCATGCCGTGCGAGAAGTGGAAGCGGTAGAACGACTCCACGGCCTGCCGCGGGGAGGAGGCGGGCGCGCGTCGCGGGCTCTGCGCGCGCGCGGGGGGCGCGAAACAGCACGCGAGCAGGACGGCGAGGAGCAAACGTTTGTAAGCTGACCCGGTGGACGTAGTTATCATGTCAGTCGGTGCGAGGGCGTCAGATGAGACGGCGGCGCAGCAGGTCGAGCGCGGCCTGCGAGGCGCGCCAGCGGATGAGCTGGCGGTCGCCGGGCAGCAGGAGCTTGCGGTGCTCGGTGTGCGCGTCGTCGGAGAGCGCGATGTAGACGAGCCCGACGGGCTTGTCTTCCGTGCCGCCGTCGGGCCCGGCGATCCCCGTGACGGAGACGCCGAAGTCGGCGTCGGCGCGCAGGCGCACGCCGTCCGCCATCGCCTCTGCGACGGGCGCGGAGACCGCGCCGTACTCGGCGATCAGGTCGGACGGCACGCCGAGCAGGCGCACCTTCGCCTCGTTCGAGTAGGCGACGACGCCCTCGCGGAAATAGACGGACGACCCCGGCACTTCCGTGATGCGCTCGGCGATGAGCCCGCCCGTGCAGCTCTCGGCGGTCGCGAGCGTGAAGCCGGCGACGGCCAAGCGCAGGCCGACGACCTCCTCCATCCGCTCGCCGCGGAACGCGAAGATGGCGTCGCCCAGTCGCTCCTCGATCTGCCCGGCGAGCCCGTCGAGCAGAAGCTCCGCCTCCCGCTCGGTCTTGGCCTGCGCCGTCAGGTGTATCTCGATCTCGGATTTATTGAAGAGGATCGTCGTCTGCGGGTTCGTGAACTGCCGGTAGACGGGCGCGATCTTCTCGTCCACCGCCGACTCGCCGAGGCCGGACACCCGCAGCATCCGTCGCACGACGCGCACGTCGCCCGCCTTCGCCGCGAGCCGCGGCTTAACCAGAGACTCGAACATCGGCTTCATCTCGCGCGGCGGGCCGGGCAGCAGGACGACCGAGCGGCCCTCGTGCTCGACGTACATTCCGGGGGCCGAGCCGTTCGGGTTGTCGAGCACCTCCGCGCCCTCGACGATCATGGCCTGCCGCGCGTTGATCTCCGGCATCGCGCGCCCCCAGTGCATGAACTTCGCGCGGATGCCGGCGAGCACCCGCTCGTCGAGTTGCAGGCGGCGGCTCATGGCGCGCCCGGCGATCTTGCGCGTGATGTCGTCCTCGGTGGGGCCGAGGCCGCCCGTCGTGATGATGACGCGCGAGCGCCGCAGGGCGTCCTTGATCGCCTCTTCGAGCCGCGCGTCGTCGTCGCCGACGACCGTCTTGAGCTTGACCTCGATGCCGATCTGGTTGAGCTGCGCGGTGAGCCACAGGCTGTTCGTGTCGGTGCGCTCCGGCGTCAGCAGTTCCGATCCGATGGCGATGATTTCGGCTGTGAGCATGGCGGGAGAGAGTTTGCCACAGGATGGAAGCCGTTAGCTATTAGCTGTTAGCTGTTAGCTGTTAGCTGTTAGCTGTTAGCCGTTCGCCGTTAGCCGTTAGCCGTTCGCTGTGAAGCATCAGTCCTCGGCTTTCATGTCGGACTGTTTCTGCTACGGTTTAGCTGACAGCTAACAGCTAATCGCTAACAGCTATTTCACCTCAAAGACCTGCACCTCGCGCACCCACATGATGAAGGAGCGGTTGGGCGGCCCCTGTTGCGCGGGCTGGAGGAGCCGCAGACGCGTCGTCCGGACGGGCGCGAACTCGAAGGAGGTGCGGTCGTAGTTCGCGCCGGGCTCGACGGTCGAGACCGTGCGCCACTCGCCGCGCTCGTCAGACGCTTGCAGCTCGACGCGGCGCGCGGGCAGGTAGCGGTTCTTGTCGAAGCCCCAGTAGACGTAGACGGCGGCGACGGGGGCGGGCGCGTCGAACTGCAACTCGATCCAGTGGGCTTCGGGCGTCTCGGCGGAGGCCCAGTTGCCCTCGTTGTAGCGCGCCGCGCCGACGCGGCGCACGTCCGTCACGCCGTCCGTCAAAGGCTTCGCGTCGTAGCCGTCGAAGCTCGAATCGACCAGGACGCGCGCGGGCTTGAGCGCGGCGAGCGCGGTCGCGGGCAGCGGGCTCATCGAAGACGAGGGCGGGTTCGTCGCCGCTCGGGCGTCCGCGTCCTGCCCGCGCTTCTCGGCGGCGCGGCGGCGCGACTCGCGCGAGAGGTTGGTGTAGAGCACCGTGCCGGTGACGAGCCCGACGACGACGAGCGCGACGACGACCCACTTGCCGCGCGCGCTCGCCTGCGCGGTCGCGTCGCGGCGCGCGAGCCGCGCGGTCGAGGGCGAGGAGCCGAGCGGCGTGTTGCAGACGCGGCACTTCGCGTCGTCGGCGTCGGCCTCCGCGCCGCAGTTGGCGCAGGTGAGATCGTGGATCGGCTGCGTGTTGTAGCTCTGGCGGACGGTGTGGTCGGCCCCCTCGTCCAGCTCGTGCGTGCCGACGGGGTGGAAGGCCGCGGCGGCGGCCTGCGCCTCCTCGATCACGTCGCCCGCGTCGCGCGCGCGCGCCAGGCGCACGGCGCGCAGGAACTCGGCGGCGGTCTGGAAACGCTGCTCGGGGTCTTTCGCCAAAGCGCGCAGGATGATCGCCTCGACCTCGGGCGCGATCTCGGGGTTGACGCCCGAAGGCGCGCGCGGCGCGCGCTCGACCTGCGCGCGGAGGATTTCGGTGCGCGTCAGTTTCTCGGCGACGTTGCCGAAGGGCGGCGCGCCGGTCAGCATCTCGTAGAGGATGATGCCGAGCGAGTAGATGTCGGAGCGTTGATCGACGGGCAGCCCCTGCGCCTGCTCGGGCGAGACGTAGCGGGGCGAGCCGTAGCCCGTGCCGAAGGTGTCGGTCGTGTCCGCGCCGACCAGCTTGACGATGCCGAAGTCGGTGATCTTGATCCGATCCTGCGGGGTGACGAGGACGTTGGCGGGCTTGAAGTCGCGGTGGATGATGCCGCGGTGCGCGCGGCCCTCCTGATCCTTGTAGGTGAAGCTGTGCGCGTAGGCGACCGCCGTCAGGATTTGATCGAAGAGGTAGAGGGCGCGCTCCTGCGGGAGCGGCCTGCCCTCGGCGGCGATGAGTTGCGCGAGCGAGAGCCCTTCGACGTACTCCATCACGATGTAGTAGGTCTGCTCGGCGACGATGTAGTCGTAGATTTTGACGATGCCGGGGTGGTCGAGCTGCGACTGGATGAACGCCTCGCGCTCGAAGCGGTGGCGCAGCGCGCGCAGATCGTGCGACTTCGCGCGCGGGCTGATCGACTTGACGGCGACCTCGCGCGGCAGCTTCGTGTGCTGCCCGCGGAAGACCTCGCCCATCCCGCCGCGCCCGATGCGCTCCCCGATGCGGTAGCTCCCGATGATCGTTTCAGTCGCCATCAACTCTGTACGGCGCATACTAACCGGCGAGGCTTGTGAGAGTTTCCCTTCGTGTGACAGTTATAGCAGAAATCGGCGATTAGCTAATAGCTGTTAGCGACTAGCCGGAGCGTTACGACTTAACCCGGCTCAGTTGTGAGACTGACCCGTCACGGTTTTGGCTAACAGCTAACAGCTTCCTCACGCCGTCTTCTTCTCTTCCTCGTAGACGTCGCGGAGGACTTCGGCGATGGGCGGAGGGGCGGTGGGGGTCGCGGGGTGGGCCTGCGCCTGATCTTTCGTGTGCGGGAGCTTGGCGGCGGCGCGCTCGAAGCGCGAGGGCGCGGCGGCGGCGGTCTCTTCCGCCAGAGACTGCACGAGCTGCGGGGCGCGGGCGTTGGCGAGCCGGGCGCGGGAGTCTTCGAGGAGCGCGGCGGCTTGCGCGGCGCGCGCGTGCTGGAGGCTGCGGACGGCGGCGATGGTCAGGGGGCCTTCCGCCGGCTCGCGCTCAAGGCGGCGGAGCATTTCGGCGTAGCGGCGCAGCTCCGGCGTCGGCGTCGTGAAGCTCGACTCGTCGGCCTGCTCGTCCTCGACGACGTAGGCGAGGTGCTCGACCGCCGCCCCGTAGTCGCCCGCGCGGTGGTAGAGCGCGCCGAGCGCGTAGTGGACGAGCGGCGGGGCGTCCTGCATCGTGTGGAGGACCGACTCGCCCGCCGCGATCACCTCGTTCAGCTCGAAGCCGAACCAGCGCCGCTCGTCGTCGCCGAGGATTTCGTGCGCGGAGAGGTAGAACTCGAAGGCCCGCCGCGTCTCGTACTGCTCGGAGCGGTCGACCGCGCGCCAGACGAAGAAGGCGACGACGGCGAAGAAGATGATGACGCTCATGGGCAGCCCCATCAGCCCGAGCATCGCGAAGATGACGAGGATCGCCACCACCTTCTGCCCGAAGTCTCTCCCCTTGCCTCCCATAACCCTCACACCGCGACCGAAGACTTCAAACTCCATCCAAGAGCCGACGCGAACCGCCGCGGGCTATTCGCCGCCCCGCGCGAGTCGCCTGCGGATCGCTTCGCCCGCCTCGTGCGTCGAGAGCGTGCCGCCGAGATCAGTAGTCGTCTCGCGCGAGACGACCGCCTCGGTCACGGCGCGCTCGACCGCGCGCGCCGCACCGGGGTGCCCGAGGTATTCTAGCATCATCGCCGTGGTCAGAATAGACCCGACCGGATTCGCCACGCCGCGGCCCGCGAGCGGCGGCGCGCTGCCGTGGACGGGCTCGAAGAGCGAGACCCGGCCCGGATGGATGTTGCCCGAAGCGGCGACCCCCAAACCGCCCTGCAACGCCGCGCCGAGGTCTGTCAGGATGTCGCCGAACAGGTTGTTCGTCACCACCACGTCGAACTGCGACGGGTTCAGGATCATGAACATCGCCGTCGCATCGACGTACTGGTGATTCGACTCGATCTCGGCGTAGCGCGCCGCGACTTCCCTGAACGTGCGCTGCCACAGGTCGCCGCCGAACCTCTGCACGTTCGACTTGTCGCACATCGTCACCTTGCGCCGGCCCCGCGCGCGCGCGTACTCGAACGCCGCGACGACGATGCGCTCGACGCCGCGGCGCGTGTTCAGCTCCTCCTGCGTCGCGATCTCTTCGGGCGTCCCCCTTTTCAGGAACCCGCCCGCGCCGCAGTACGCGCCCTCCGTGTTCTCGCGGAAGACGACGAAGTCGATCTCCTCGGCCTTGCGATCCTTGAGCGGCGTGAGCCGCGCGTCGAGCAGGCGCACCGGGCGCAGGTTGATGTAGAGGTCGAGCCCGCGGCGCATCCCCAGCAAAATTTCTTCCGCGTGTTGGTTCGACGGCACGCGCGGATCGCCGAACGCGCCCGCGAGGACGGCGTCGAAGTCGCGCGCGAGCATGTCGAGCGCGCCTTCGGGCAGGCCGACGCCCTCGTTCAGAAACTTGTCCGCGCCCCAGTCGAAGTGCGTAAGCTCCAGCTCGACGCCGTGCGTCTCGCGCAGAGCGTCGAGCACGCCGACGGCCTCCGCGATCACCTCCGGCCCGATGCCGTCACCCGCGACGACCGCGACTCGCTTCACTTGGTTCTCTGTCATCTCGGTGGAGAAGGCTTCAGCGCGCGACGTTCTTCTCGATGCGCGGGAGGCTCGCGACGACCGTCTCGCCGACCGCCTGTAGGCTCTTCGCGGAAATCTTGTCGAGCGTGTCGGTCGCCTCGTGCCAGTAGGGGTAGCCGGTGAGCTGGATGAGATCGACGGCGTGGACGCCCGCGCGCAGGAACGGCTCGTGATCGTCGCCGCCGACCGGCTCCTCGCCTTCGACGAAGACGCCGCCGTAGCCGATCTCCTTGCCCGTCTGCCAGATGATGTCCGAGAGCCACGGCGTGCCCATCTCGTCGCGCGCGAGCTTGAGGTTCTTGTAGCCCATCATGTCGAGCAGGATCATCGCGCGCACGCGATCCTTCTGCCCCTGCTCCGTGAGGCGCGCGACGAAGCGGCGGCTGCCGTAGGTGTTGTCGGGCTGCCCGTCCGGCGTCTTGCACTCGTCCCAGCCGTTGCAGAAAGCCTCCTCGCCGTCGAAGAAGACGAACTGGTAGGTGAGCGCGGGCTGCTGCTTAGTCGCGGCGAGGGAGCGCGCGATCTCGATGAGCGCGCCCGTGGAAGAGCCGCCGTCGTTCGCGCCGACGAAGCGGACGCCTTTGATCGGCTTCGTGTCGTAGTGGCTGGCGACGACGATCACGTCCGGCGACTTGCCCGGCAACTCGGCCACGACGTTCGCCATCCGCCGCACGCCCACGGGCGTCTTCGCGTCCCACTCGTCGGTCGCGACTTTCAACCCGGCTGACTGAAGCTCGCCGATGATGTAGGCGCGCGTGCGCGCCAGCTCCATCGACCCGGCGGGGCGCGGCCCCATCTCCACCATCTTCCGCACGTGCTCGAAGGCGCGCTCGCCGTCGAACGTGGGGCGCGCGGCGGGCGAGTTATTCGCGTTCGCCGCGTTCGCCGCGCCCGGCGGCGGGACGCTTCCCGTCGAACTGTTCTGACAGGAGGAGAGGCCGAGGGCGAGCAGCGCCGGCAGAAAGATTGACGCGCGGAGCAAGGGCTTGCCCCGCGCGTGAAGTTTAGTTCGTTGATCCTTCATCGGTTTCAGGCGCGCCGGCGCGAGAGCCGGATAGCTCACGGCGGCGCGTGTGACGGCGGCGCGGCGCGCGCGCTCGGGGCCTCAAGGCGTCGTCGAGTTTTTCGACTCCCGCGCCTTGCCTCCCGCGCCGCCGTGCTCGGGCGGGCGGTGCGCGGCGCGCTGGCGCTCGGCGCGCGCGCGGCCCGCGCCGACGACGGCGTCGAGGCCCTTGCCGAGCGCGCTCAACGTGAGATCGGAGATGGCGCGGAAGGTCTGCGCGGCGGCGATGATCTCAAGCTCGGCGAGCGTGGCGAACTTCTGTTGGAGCGTCATGTCGCGGAAGTCCGTGCGGATGTCCTTGGTCGTCTCCTCGGTCGTCGGCTCGCGCTCGGGCTGCGGCACGGGCCGGAGGACGAGCGTGCCCTCGCGCTCGGCCTTCGCCTGGCACGCGAGCCGCTGCCCTGCGGCGAGCCTTTCCGGGCTCAGGCGCGAGCGCTCGGCGTCCGTCAGCGACGAGAGCAGCGCCGCGCCTTCCTTGACGACGACGGCGCACGTGTCGCACTCGCCGCGCCCCTCGCACTCGGCGGGCAGGCGCACGCCCAGACGCTTCGCGGCGTCCCACAGGTAAGTCCCCTCGGCGACCACGCCGTGCTGCCCGTCGGGCGCGAACTCAACATTGACGCTCATCGCACACCTCTTCTGCTCGGCTCGGCGTAAAAACTTCTGGGAGACTGTCAGAAAATTACATCAACGACCCGCGAAAGTAAAAATTGCGGGTTGAAGAAACAGCGCCGCGATCCTTCGCCGTTTAATCCGCAATCCGCAATCGCGTCAGCTCGTGCCCGGCGCGGAGGCGAAGCGGACGCGGGGCTCGGCGGCGGAGGGCTCGCCCCCGCGGCGCGCCTCTTTGCTGCGGCAGTCGGCGCAGTAGCCGAACATGCGGAGCGTGTGGTTGGTGATCTCGAACTTGTGCCGGGCGGCGATCTTGTCCTGCAACTTTTCGAGGTCGGCGGAGAAGAACTCGATGGTCTTGCCGCACTCGGTGCAGATCATGTGATCGTGGTGGGGGTGATTGTAGTTGTGCTCGTAGCGCGTCCGCCCGTCGCCGAAGCGCACCTCTCGCGCGAGCCCCGCGTCGGTCAAAAGTTTCAGCGTGCGGTAGACGGTCGTCTGCCCGATGGCCGGGTCTTCGCGCTGCACGAGGCGGTAGAGGTCTTCGCTCGACAGGTGCTCCTCGGTGCGGAGGAACACTTCGAGGATGAGGTCGCGCTGCGCCGTGCGCTTGAGCCCCGCGCGCTGGATGTGCCGGAGGAAAACTTCCTGCTCTTCACTCATAAACTTTTCAGCCCGAACGTCGCCGCCGCCCCGGACGCCGCGCGAGGAAACTTTTTGCGATGACGCCAGTTTAACACCAGCCGCGCCGGACTGTGAAGAAGTTGAGCGCGCGCGCGCCGCGTGCTATCTTCCCCACCGCGTTGCCGGGGTGGCGAAATGGCAGACGCAACGGACTTATTTGTTTGAGCACGCCGGCGGGAAACCCCGGCGCGAATGGAGTCAAAGTCGGCGAACCCTTAACAGGTCGTGCTGATGGCAACGCCGAGCTAAGGCCGGTTCGATTTCGATCCGGCAAAGTGTAGAGACGAGACGGCTCCCTCCTACACGCCCGCGCGGGCGCACGGAGAAGGCATCGCCCAGACCACGAACCGCCAGGCGGCGGGCGGCGAAAGCCGAAGTGGTAAGAAAATCCGTTGACCGTAAGGTCGTGCGGGTTCGAGTCCCGCCCCCGGTACTTTGCCTCTCTTCGTCGGGCGAACACTTCTCCTTTGAAGCCTTCGCCGCAGGTCACAACCGGAATAAGAATACTCCCGACCGGGGCGCTCGAAAGCGTCTCACAGAACTCGACGCGCGCGGATCATCTGTAGGGGCGGGGCCCGCCCCCGCCCATCTCCGATGCGGAAGGCGCGGGCTTCGGTCTGTCTCACATCGCCGCGCGAGGGGCACGGTAAGTCCACGCCCGACCCTGCCCGTAGGAATTATCCGCGCCGCAAATTACGGCTATGCGGTTCGCCGGGCACATCTCGATCCCGGCGTGAGGCGGCTGGAAATCCGAATTTGACAGGCCATGCTATACTTCGGCCCCTCGTTGGTTGGTTGTCAAAGTCGGGCTCAAGGCCGCCTCATCTCTCTGAATCTCTACACACCCGGCTTAGAGAGGATAGGATCATGTCGCGCAAGCTCTCGTTCCAGCTCCTCACGGACGACGAAAAGCAAACCTATGCCAAACGGGCGAATGCCCTCCGTCTCGCGGCTAAAAATAAAGGCGAAGAAGAGGCCGAGAAATACCTCAAGAAGGCGACGCACCCTAAGGGGATTATTTTCCCGGTCTCTATGGCAACGAACCTTGCCAGATCACTTTACCATCGTGGCCGCAGTCTGGTAGACGAGGTGAGTGGCGATAACCTAAAGCGGGCCGAGCGCGCTCAAGACGCGTGGCGCAGCTTCTTCAAAGAAATGGTCAGAAAATATGACTGTGATGACGTTGAGTGGGATTCATTTCCTAATCCCCCTCAAAGGTATCAGTGGCTTCTCAAGTATCCTTTCGATTGAGAGATCTGCATAACCCCCGTGCGTCCGGTTTAGAGAGGAGACGATCATGGCTAAAAGATGTCCCGCGTGCAAAAAAGGAAACTTAGTCATGTTTGACCCGTCGCCAACTTTATCCACGTATACCTGTACTTCATGTGACAAGATCATCACCGTGAAGACGAAATTCGGGAAAATTGTCGAGGTCGCAGTTCCGGGGGTCGCCGTCGTGACGGGTGGAATTGCCATCCTGGATTTTCTTGGCGTAGAAGACTTCGGCGATTTGATCGACATGATCTCTGACAGTGCTTAGTCGCTTAAAATCACCCGCCACCTAACAACTCATTCGATCCCGCATTTCGACGGCATTTGCGACGGTACGTAACGCCTGATGGAATTTATCTCTTTCGCTTTGAGGAAGGCCGCCCATGAGTAACGAAGCAACGTTCGGCATGTTAACCGCAAAAGAGCAGAGTGAGTACATGGATTTGGTCTATCGTTTTATTGCCATCGTTGAGCGAACTGACGATTCCACCAAAAAGGCTTCCAGCATTATGGAACTGATAAAGTCAGGGGGCACGCAAAAGATTTCACAAGCTATCCGCGAAAAGAAACTCAGAAGTAAATTGGATAAACTGGAGGAAGAGATTGACGCTTTTTTTGATCGGATAGATAAGAAATACGACACTCGCACTCCGCACCCGAGAAGTAATTTCCCTCTGTATGATGACATGTACATGAGACTTTTAAAGGCCGCGGCGGAAAAGCCGTTCCATTTATAGCGAAAGGCCGGAAGTCGGGACATCCTACCTCTAGCGCCTGACCACTCGTCCGACACTCGGCAGTGATGATGGGTCGAAGACGCGCCCGACGGCGCGCACCGGCTTGCTTTCGACGCGCGACGTTCCTACAATCGCCCACGAGTTCCCCCGGCCAAAACCCCCGCGTGTTTTTTCTATATCACAAGGAGGCAGAACTATGTCCGCACAAGGTAACGACGACAGCCAGGGCAACACGGGGACTCCCGACATCGCCTACAACCTCGTGAGCACGATCTACCACGCCCTCCAGGGCGCGGAGACCGAGGCGATGTACATCGCCGACGCACGGCAGAGCGGCGACGAGGAGCTGATCCGGTTCTTCACCAACCTGAAGGAAGAGAACGGGCGGCGCGCGACGGAGGCGAAGCGCCTGCTGGCGCGCCACCTCGGCCAGCAGCAGGGCGGCTCGCAGGCGCAGGGTCGCAGCGCGGGCTGACGCCGACCACAGAGGACACGGACAGCTAGAAGGTAAAGGCCGCGGGGGCCGCGGGG
>DASVQC010000002.1:0-52581 GCA_036389335.1 Pyrinomonadaceae bacterium
CCCCCGCCGTACGCTTGGCCGGAAAGTTTTTCCAGCCCGACGCAGGTTCAGCGGATCAGATGCCCTCGCGCGAAGCCCGGTTCTGAACATTCCATCAACGACAGGAGACGAACTTTTATGTCACAAGACGAAGAGCGGCAACGCAGGAGCCGCGTGGTGGTCGAGACGCCGACGGCGCGGCGCGAGGAGTACGTGACGCAGACGCGGCGCGTCCCCGGGGATCGCGGCGGCTATTCGACGGGCGTCGTCGCGGCGGTCGCGCTCACCGCCATCGCGCTCACCGCCCTGCTCGTCTTCTTCTTCATGAACAGCGGCACGGACGCGACGCAGACGAACGTCAACGTCGCCGCCGCCGCGGCGACCCCGATCCCGACCGTGCCGACGCCGATAGTCTTACAGCAGGCGACGCCGCTGCCGCAGCAGCCCATCATCATCCAGCAGCCGGCCCCGGCGTCGCAGCCCGCGCCCGTCATCGTCTCGCCGCCCGCGGGCGCGACTTCGACCGCGCCCGCGCCCAACCCCGCGAACGACGACTCGGCCATCGAGTCGCGCGTCAACAAGGCGCTCAACGCCGACGCGGAGCTTTCGCCGCTCGGCATCACCGTCACGGTCATCGAGGGCAAGGCCATGCTGAACGGCCTCGTCAAGACCGCCGAGATCAAGGCCCACGCCGAGCAGGTCGCCAAGGCCACGCGCGGCGTCAAGTCGGTCGATAACAAGATCATCGTCGAGGGGCAGTAGAAGAAAGGGATGAGGGCGGGGGGATGAGGGATGAAAGTAGTGATCACTCGACTTGAGTGACCACGCCTTCATCCCTCATCCCCCCGCCCTCATCCCTTTTATCAGTACCCTTCCGTGTGCTCGCGCAGCCATTCGCGCAGCTCCTCGTCGGAGGGGTCGCGCCCCAGCTCCGCGCGCAGGCGCTCGCGCACGTAGTCCTCTTCGCGGCGCGCGGTCTCTTCGAGCGAGCCGTCGGCGTCGTCTCCGGACAGGCCGGCGTCCGCGCTGAAAGACGGGACGGCGCGCGCGCCGCTAGTTGTCGGCGGTAAGATCATTCCTCGTTCTCCCCCTCCCTACTTTTAACAGAATCGCGACCCGGTTTCATCTCCCGGTCACATCTCGCTGACGACGAACTCGCGCTCCGCCGCGTCGGCGATGACTTCGAGGCCCGACGCCTCGCCGCGCACGACGAGGCGTCGTCGCGCGCCGCACTCTTCGATCTCGACCGCTTCGACGCGGCAGCCCGCGGGCGCGGCGCGCATGCGCGACAACCGGCGCGGGTCGCCTTGCCGCAGCGCGTCGGCGTCCGACGCCAGTCGCGCGCGCTCGTCGTCCGTCAGGCCCAGCTCGCGCAGGGCGAGGCTCTCGAAGAGGAGCGTCATCCCGGCGTCGAGGTAGACGACCCAGTAGAAGCCGATGTCGAGCAGCAGGTAGAGCGCCTCTTCCGCCACGAAGTGGCCGCGCACCGTCGCGCCGAGGACGTGCGCGACGACGTGATCTTGGTGCGTCGTCGTCTCCGCCTCGCGCCACTCGCCGCGCGGCGCCCCCGCGTCTTCGGCGCGTCTCACTTGCCGCCCCGCGCGCCGCGTATGAGGTCTTCGAGCTGGTAGCGCGTCGCGGGCGCGAGCGGCAGGAAGCGCACGCCGAAGCCCATGTGCGGCTGGTGGTGCGCGACCGTGCCGTGGAGCGCGAGCCACGTGCCCGCGGGCGTCTGCACGCGGAACGTGACGCGCTCGCCGTCGGTCACCTGCCCGATGGATTCGATGTAGCAGCCGCCGGGGCTCAGATCGTAGACGCGCGCGTCGTGATTGCCCGACTGCCCCTCCCACTTCGCTTCGAGCGGCAGCCGCAGGCGCTCGTGCGCGCGCCGGTTTCGCCCTCCGTCGTCCATCCCGCCCGAACCCCCTTCCCCAATACCGCCGCGGATGTTATGCGCGCCCGCGGTCTCGTGGCAAGAAGTATTGACGTTCGGTGGTGTCCTAATTTGATTTTCCTCCGTGCGTCCTCTGTGATCTCCGTGACTCCGTGGTGAGCTAAGGATCGTAAGCACTCACCACAGAGTCACGGAGGACACGGAGGGGCACGGAGAAATGTCGAAACTAGGACACTACTTGACGTCCGCGCGGGACGACTCGCGCGGCGGAGGGCTCGACTACGAAGGGGGAGCGCCTCCGTCAGCCGCGGGCACGTGCGCGAAGCGGTAGCGCAGCAGCTCGCGCGCCTTGAGCGCGGCGAACGTGACGGCGGCGAGCGTGCCGACGCCGCCCACGACGACCGAGAGCGGCGCGCCCACAGCCGCCGCGAGCAGGCCGGCTTCCAACTCGCCGAGCTGCGGCCCCCCCATGAAGAAGATCATGTTGACGGAAGTCATGCGCCCGCGCAGGCGGTCGGGCGTGACGAGCTGCCTGACGGTCTGCCTGACGACCGTGCTCACCGTGTCAGCCGCGCCGACGAGCGCGAGCATCGCGCACGAGAGCCAGAAGACGCGCGAGAGCCCGAAGGCGAGCGTCGCCGCGCCGTAGACCGCGACCGACGCCAGAACGGTCGCGCCCGGCTTCCTGATCCAGCCGAAGCGCGTCATCACGAGCCCGACGACGACCGAGCCGGCGGCGGGCGCGGCGGCGAGCACGCCGAAGCCGCGCGCGTCCACGCGCAGAATCTCGCGCGCGAAGATCGGCAGCAGGGCCGTCGCCGACGCGAAGAAGGTCGCGACGAAGTCGAGCGCCATCGTCTGCACGATGACGGGCGTGCCGCGGACGAAGCGCAGGCCCTCGCGCAGCGCCTCGAAGCTCACGACGCCGATCCCCTCGCCCGCGGCGCGACCGCCGGAGCGCAGCGCGAGCACCGCGCCCATCACGGCGAGGAACGAGGCGGCGTTCGCGGCGTAGACGGGCGCGGGGCCGTAGGCCCCGAGGACGAGGCCGGCGAGGAGCGGCCCCGTCACGGTCGCCGTCTGGAAGGTGATGAGGCCGAGGCTGATGGCCTGCGGCAGATCGTCGGCGGGGACGAGCGCGGGCACGAGCGCCTGGCGCGCCGGGTTCTCGAAAGACGTGGCGGCTGAAGAGAGCGCCGTCAGCAGGTAGATGATCCAGACCTTCGCGAGCCCCGCGGCGGTCGTCGCCGAGAGGGCGAGCGCCGAGGCGAGCATCACGAACTGCGCCGCGAGCATCAGCCGCTTGCGGTCGAAGGCGTCGGCCACGACGCCGCCCGCCAGCGAGCACAGCACGATGGGCACGACGCGGACGAGCCCGACCAAGCCGAGCGCGACCGACGACTTCGTTAAAAGGTAGACGTGCCAGTTGATCGCCACGAGCTGCATCTGCGAGCCCGTGATCGAGACGAACTGGCCGCCCCACAGCAGACGGAAGTCGCGGTGGCGCAGCGCGGCGAACGTTGACGTCGACGGGCGCGCCTTGAGCTTCGGCGGCGGCGCTTCGGGCGGCGGCGCGGCGAGGTGTGTGTCGGGCACGGGGTCAGTATAGCCGACAAGCGCGAACGCGATCTAAGAGGCACGCGCGAAGACGGGTGGCCCCGAATCCGCGAACGATTCGGGGCCACCCGTCCGGCTCGGGAGCGCCGGCAGTCGGGCGGCGCTTTCGAGGCTGGACTCTCTAACCGCCCAAGACCGCCGCCGCGTAACCCTCAACCGCCCGACGACGTGGCCTGCTGCACGTTCATCGTGCCGATGTCGGTGAGGCTTTCGGCCATCTGGTGCAGGTTGTTCCAGTCTGCGACGTACTGCTTGAAAGCGCCGCCCATCGTCGAGCGCATCTGCTGTAGGTCGTTGATGCTCGCCACCGAACTCTGGTAGCTCATCACCGTGCCCCAGGCGTCGCTCACGGCCTGCGCGGCGTCGGAAGCCGCCGTGCCGTCGTTGCGCAGGTTGTCGACGCTGATCTGCACCGACGTGATGACGACGAGCGCGGCCTCGTCGGCGCTCAGTTGCGTGAGGGCGGCGGAGTACAACTGCAAGGTCGCCTTGGCGTCGTCGCTCGCCTCTTTGATCTCGTTCTCGGCTTCGCCGATGTACTCGATGCCCGCCTTGAGCAGTTCCGTCTCCTCGCCTTCGGTTTCGAGCGCCATGATCGCGCCGACGGTCACCTCGAAGATGCCCGGCAGGTCTTTGGTCGCGCCCTCGGAGATGGTCTCGTTGTCGGACTGGAGCTTGGTCTCGTAGCCGCTGATCTGGGTCTGGAGTTGCGCGATGGCCCCGGAGCTGCTCGTCAGGTTGTCGATCACGTCTTTCGCCTCGGTGTCGAAGCCGCCGACGGCGTAGGCGTAGCCGAGGTTGAACTTCTGGAGCAGCGAGAGAGCGCCCTGCGCGTTCTGCTGGCAGCCGAGCGCCTGCCGGTTCAACTCCTGCAGGCCCTCGGCGATCTCGGAGAGGACGGAGGCGTTGCCGCCCTCGCCGAGCAACTCTTCGATCCGGTCGTAGTAAGTCTGGACGCCGTCGGCGTAGTTGATGATGTCCTCCGCGATGCCGATGAGGGCGGGCTGGACGTCGTCGAGCCACTGGTTGCCGAAAGGGACGGTGGCCTCCTGCACGGCGGCGAGGTTGGGGAACTGCGGCAAGTTGTTGATGACCTGCTGCTCGACGACGGCGCGCATGTCGCGCTGCCCGAGGAGCGACACCGAGCCGACTGCGCTCAGCCCGCTGGTGAGTTGGGTGATTCCGGTCTGATCGCTGCTCATGTTTCCTCCGTTGGCTGAATCTCTTTTGGGAACGTCGGGGCGCTGACGTTGTCGCCCGCGCCCCCGCCCTCGGCGCGCGCTCTCAGGACTGTAACTCCTGCGCGGCGGAGAGCACCTCCTGCCAGTCGGACTGCATCTCCTGCAACTGCGCGCTGAGGAAGGCGCTGCCGGTCGAGACGTTGTTCATCACGTCGTTGAGGCGCGTGCCGAGCGTTTGCCAAGCGGTCGAGAGCCCCGTGACGCCCGAGACGAGTTGCCCGGTCAGCCCGTCGAACTGCGACAGGTCGTGCGAGACCTGGTAGAGCTGGCCGGTCTGCTGTTGCAGTTGCGAGAGCCTGCCCTCCAACTGATTCGCCTCGCTTTCGAGCTTGCTCTGGTTGTTCGCCAACTCGGCCAACCCCATCGAGAAGATGTCTTCGAGGATGCGCAGCGCGATGCCGCTGGCGGAACGTTCCTGCGCCAGCTCGGAGTTGATCTTAGCCAGTTGCCGCGAGACCTGCTGCATCTCGGACTGGAGCCCGCTGAGCTGCGCGTTCGCCTGCTGCGCGTCGCCGGAGAGGGCTTGGTCGTTCGCCTCCACCTGCACGCGGAACGAGTCGAGGCTGCCGTTGAGCGTCTGCACCTCGGACTGCTTAGCCGTGACCTGGCTGTTGAGCGCGCTGAGGGTCGATTGAAATTGGGCGGTGGCGCTGGCGTCGCCGCCGCTGACCTGCGGCACGAGCGCCTGAAGCGCCGTGAGGTCTTGGTTGAACTGCGTGCCGAACGTGATGATGTCGTTTTTGACGGAGTCGACCTGCGGGCTGAGCGTGTTCACCCAGAGCGAGGCGGACTGCTTCGACGCCTGCACGTCGCCCGCGAGGCTCGGGAGGGACGGGTTCGAGAGGTCGGGCTCATTGAGGATGCTCTGGGCGGTCTGATCCATCAACTGCGCGGACGCCGCCGTCTGGATGAAAGCCTGCGTCAGGTTGACGGTCGGCAACGAACCGGGAGAGGTGGACACGATATTTCCTCCTTCCCCGCGCCGCCGGCGTCGGCGGCGCGGGGGCTGTTCCTTTTAGCGACGAGGGCCACAGGGAGACGCGCTCAGGCGGCGGCAGCCAGGTACTGGCTGACGGTCTGGTTCGTCGTCGGGATGTTGCCGTACTGCTGGATGTTCTCGATCTGCGTCTGCACGTCGCCCCAGTCCGCGTACGCCTGCTGCAACTCGGCGACGAGGAAGGGGCTGGTCGCGCTGATGTCGTTCTGCATGTCGTTGATGAGCGCGGTGAAGTTCGTCCCGAGCGTCTGGTAGCCGGTGTCCATCGAGACGACGGCGTTGTAGGCGGCGGTGGCTTCGGTGCTGAAGTTGTTGAGCTGCGCCTCGACGGTCTTCAGGACGGTGAGGCTGGCGTTGATCGAGTTGATCTCGGCGGAGACCTGTCCGTACTTGTCCTGAGAGTCGGAGAGGTTCTTGGCGGCGAGCCCGATCATCGTGCTGCCGCCCGCGATGACGCCGATGCCGGCGAGGATGAGTGCGGTCGAGAGCCCGCCCGTCTCGAACTCGGCGAGCGCCCCGACGCAGATCATCAGCGCGCCGACGACGTCGATCACCGCGCCGCCCGCGATCATCGCGTTGTCCTTGCTCATCGCGCTGTTGAGCGAGTCGAGCTGATCGTTCAACTTGCTGAGCGTGCCGTTGTCGCCGACGATGGTGTTCTGCGCCGTCTGCGCGTCGGTGTTGAAGTTCGACACGTCCGAGCCCAGCTCGGTGCTGAAGGTGTTGAGGTCGGAGATGACGTTCTTCACCTCGTTGTCCTTGCTCGTGATCTGGTTCGTCAGCTCCTGGAGCCCCTGTATGAACTCGTTGACCTTCGAGGAGTCGCCGTTCTGAATCTGCTGCGCGAGGGTGAGCAGGGGCTGGTAGTAGGCGTTGAAGCCGTTGGCGAAGCTGAGGAGGTCGCTCTGCACCTGAAGGATTTGGGGCTGATAGGTGGTCAGCCAGTCGTTGGCGTGGTTGACCGCCGTCTGCTGGTGCGTGCTGAGGTTGGGGATTTCGCTGTCGAGTCCGGTGATGATGGGCTGCGTGGTGATGTTCTTGGCGTAGGTCTGCACGATGACGATGGACTGTCCCGTCCCCGAGACGGCGTCTTTCAACGCGCCGGGACCGAGGCTCACGCTGCCGCCGCTGCCGTTTGATGACATGAGATTTTCTCCTTTAAGTTGGTGAGGCTGTGCGGACTCCGCCGCGGGGGGGATGCCGCCTGCCGGGTCGTGTGAGAGGCTGCCGAGGCGGAGCGCCGCCGCTTCGGCAGCCAACTATTTAAACAGGCTTTTTCGACCGACGAACCTCGTGGGGGCTTCACCGGCGAGGGCCGTACGGGAAGCCGGAACGGGTTGCCGCTGAGTGCGCGTCCAGCGAGGATGAGACTTTTGAACGGCTGAGGACTGCGGCGGCATTTTACTCACGGGGTCGGCTCGGGTCAATCCGGATGTCCCTCCGGTCGGCAGGTTTGAGATTCGAGCGCCGGAGAGTGGCGGCTCGTCATTCCAAACCCGCCGGGCGAGGAGTTTGCAGGACTCAAAAAAATTCGGCTCCGGAGCCAAATCATGCCCCGGAGCCGGACGTACACCGCTGATACTAACTCGACTCCCTAGTCGTAGGACTCGTGCCGTGCTAGGGATGCAAAACTTACCCGCCTCATTTGCACTTCGAGTAGCCGCAGTCGCGGCAGGAGTCGCAGCCGGAGGCGTGCTCCAACTGCCCGCCGCACTCGGGGCACTCGCCGATGAGCGAGAAGTTGCGGTTCTCGCTCGCGCCAGCCGCCGCGGGCGCTTTCAGGCTCGGCGTCGCGTAGGCGGCGGCGCGCGCCGAGTCGGGCTGATTTTGCAGGCGGCGGTAGGTGAGCATGATGCACTCGGCGATGGCCTGTTCCGGCGAAGTGAGCAGACGCTCGTTGAACCAGACGGAGTGCGTGCCGGTGACTTTGTTGAGGCTGCGCGCGACCTCGCGCGCGTCGAAGCCGCCGCGCAGCATCTTCGAGGCGAGGAGCCCGACGCCGCCCGAGACGGGGCCGGTGGCGAAGACTTCGAGAATCTGCCGCCCGTCGTGGTTGACCGTGGCGTAGAGGTTCTGCCCGTCGAACGGAATCTGCCACGTGAAGCCGCGCAGCTCGCGAGGCCGCTCGACGCGCGCGGCCTCCGCCTCGGCGGCAGGCACGCTCGCGGGCATGACCTCGACGCCCGTCGAAGTCAGCTCGGTCGAGTCGACCGCCGGCTGCGCCTCGCCGACCGGCGCGCCGTGCGCGGGCGTGGCGGCCTCGGTCGTGATCGCCGGGTCGCACGCGATCTCGCCCTTCGGCTCCTGCGCCTTCATGTTCGAGAGCACCTGCGACTCGCGCGAGCCGTCGCGGTAGTAGCTGACGGCTTTGCAGCCCAGCTCGCGCGCGAGGCGGTAGAGGTGATCGACCGATTCGAGCGTGTCGTCCTTCGACCCGTTGCAGGTCTTCGAGACGCCGTTATCGACGTGCGCCTGCGCGGCGGCGAGCACCCTCACGTGCTGCTCCGCGCTGATCGACATCGCCGAGATGAAGTAGTCGGGCAGCTCCGCCTCGTGCGTGACGACGTGCTCGGCGGCGCGGTCGATGGAGTCCTGATCGGTCTGATCGACTTCGACGCCGAGCGCGCGCGCGGCGACCGTGTGGACGTAGGTGCGCTTTCCCAGCGTGTCCTGCCGGACGTAAGCCCACGAGAAGTTCGGCTCGACGCCCGAGGAGGTCTCGGCGACGAGCGAGATCGTGCCCGTGGGGGCGATGGTCGTCGTCTCGTAGTTGCGCGGCGTGAGCATGTCGGCGGGGACGCCGATCTCGTCGCGCAGGAACTGATCGTAAGCCTCCTTGTTCGGCTCGTACTCGGGGAAGACGCCGCGCTCCGCGCCGAGCGCGCACGACTCCATCCACGCCTCGCGGCGGACGAAGCCCATCAGCTCCTCCATGAAGTCGATGGACTCCTGCGAGCCGTAGGCGATCTCGTGCATGAGGCAGAGGTCGGCGAAGCCCATGATGCCTAAGCCCACGGGGCGCGTGCGCTTCACCACGTCGTCGATCTCGGGCAGCGGCCACGCGCACACGTCGATCACGTCGTCGAGGAAGCGGGTCGACCAGCGCACCGTCTCGCTCAGGCGATCCCAATCGACGCGGGTGTCGGCGTCGTAGAACTTCGCCACGTCCACCGAGCCGAGGTTGCACGAGTTGTTGAAGTGCAGGGCCTGCTCGGCGCACGGGTTCGTCGCGTAGATCGGCCCCATCGACTTGATCATGTGGTTGCGGCGGTTGACCTCGTCGATGAAGATGACGCCCGGCTCGGCGTAGCGGTGCGCCGAGGCGACGATGCGGTTCCACACGTCGGGCGCGTAGACCATCCCCGCGCGCGGCGGCTCCTCGCGGGTGCAGCGGGCGAGCAGGCCCGACGCCTCGGCCTCTTCGTAAGCCTTCCGGTCGCGGAACGTGACGGTCGAGCCGTCCTCGCGCCGGTAGACGGCGTAGTCGCCGCCCTGCACGGGATCGTAGATCGGCTCGTCCCACGGCTGGCCGTCGAAGCTCAACTGATACCACTCGCCGCGATCTACGGCGTCGAAGAACTCGTCGGTGACGGTGACGGAGATGTTGAAGTTGGTCAGGCTATGCTGATCGTTTTTGGCGTGGATGAAGCGGAGCAGGTCGGGGTGCTCGACGCGCATGATGCCCATGTTCGCGCCGCGGCGCACGCCGCCCTGCTTCACCGTGTCGGTCGTCGTGTTGAAGATGTTCATGAACGAGACGGGGCCCGACGCCACGCCGTGCGTCGAGCGCACGAGCCCGCCCGTCGGTCGCAGCTTCTCGAAGGTGAAGCCCGTGCCGCCGCCCGACTGGTGGATGATCGCGGCGTCGGTCGCCGTCTTCATGATGCCGGCGATCGAGTCGGGCACGTCGAGGACGAAGCAGGCGGCGAGCTGGCCGCCCGGCTTCCCGGCGTTGACGAGGCACGGCGTGTTCGGCACGAACTCGCGTCGCAGCATGATGCCGCTCATCGCGTCGTAGAACTCGTCGCGCTTCGCGGGCTCGGTCTCGGCCAAAGAGACGTGGCCGACGACGCGGCGCACCACGTCGGCCCACTCCTCGATGGGGTTGCCCTTCGCGTCCTTGAGCGAGTAGCGCTTGCTGACGACCTTGCGCGCATTCAGACCCAACTCGACCGTCCCCGGGCGCTCCTTCGCGGGCTTGGCGGCAAGCAGACTGCCCTGCGAAGAATTCGGCTCGACCACTGTGCTCATCTCTGTCTACCTTTCTTATGCGCCCGGTGCGGCGTCTTGCACGCGCTGAGTTTTTGAGGACACTCCGGCGCGCGCGTCCCTCGCAAGACGCGCCGCGTTGCCGGTGGTGTCTTTGGATATTTGGCTGGCTCGGCTCTGGCGAAAGAGCCCCCGCGCCCGAGAGCGCCGCCGGTCGGCGACCGCCCCCGGTTCGCAATTTCTACCGCCCCCTCGAAGCGGAGCGGAGTATACATAGCACGCCACCGGCTGTCAATACCCCGAGCCCAATATATTGTATCATGCTTTCTCTACAGTCCCATAGAGTGGGCACACTGAGGAATTACGTTAACACAACCGGCGGGCGGCTAAAGGCATCATAACAGGCTCATTTAGACGCGGTTTCACACCCGCCGGGCCGACCCGGAACCGGCGCGGCGGGAGCACGCGGGGGGGCGCTGAAAATATTTTTTACCGACGCCGAAATCTCCGGGTCTGGAATCGAGGGGGCTGACGTTTGTCTGAACAACAGGTGGACAGGGGCGCGGACAGGCTGGTGCGCGCGACGGCTGCCGGCGGCGGCATCCGCTGCATGGCGGCGGTGACGACCGGCCTCGTGGCGGAGGCGGCGCGACGGCACGAGACCTCGCCGACGGTGGCGGCGGCGCTCGGTCGCACGCTGACGGGCGCGCTGCTGTTGGGCTCCGGCCTCAAAGAGCTGGATCGGCTGACGGTGCAGATCGTCTGCGACGGCGCGGTAGGGGGGCTCACCGCCGAGGCGAACGCGTTGGGCGGCGTGCGCGGCTACGCGCGCGTGCCGGAGGCGGACGTGCCGCTCAACGAGCGCGGCAAGTTCGACGTGGGCGGCTTGGTCGGCGGCGGGATGTTCTACGTGACGCACGAGTCGGGCTACGACATCGGCCTGTACACGGAGCCGTACCGCGGCTCGGTGCCCATCGTCTCCGGCGAGATCGCGGAGGACTTCGCCTACTACCTCGCGAAGTCGGAGCAGATTCCTTCGGCGGTGCAGCTCGGCGTGCTCGTGCGCGCGCGGGAGGGCGGCGGGTGGTTCGTCGAGGCCGCGGGCGGCCTGATGATTCAGGTCATGCCCGGCGCGGACGAGAAGACCGTCGCGGCGATAGAGGACGCGGTGAGGCAGACGCCGCACGTGACGACGCTCGTGCGCGCGGGCGCGCGTCCCTCCGATCTTTTACAGACGGCCCTCGGCGGCATCGAGTTCGAGGTGCTTGAGGAGCGCGCCGTGGGCTTCGCGTGCTCGTGCTCCTACGAGCGCGCCGTCTCGATGATCTCTTCGATCGACAGGGGCGAGCTTGAGCTGATCCTGCGCGAGGACAGGGGCGCGGCCATGACGTGCCACTTCTGCAACGAGACCTACCGGCTCGACGAGGCGGCGCTGGAGAATATCCTGTCCGTGAGCACCTGAGTGCGTTTGCCCCGGCAGGGGCTCTGGCGTCAGTGATTGTGAAACGAGAACCCCCGATCCGGCGCCGTCGCGACGCCGCCGGATCGGGATTCTGGTCGACCACTCGTTGGGGCGGAGATTTATTTCGCGATGAGTGCGTCTAGTTTGTCGGCGAGCTTTCTGGACTTGTCTCGTTTGAGCGCGCGCAGCACGCCGCTCTGTACGGCTGCCTCTTCCTTGTGGCCCGCTTCGTAGTAGGCTACCCCTAAGCCGTAATGCGCCTCCGGACGTAGTGGGGCCTGCTCGGCGGCCTGTTCATAGCTGGCGATTGCCTCATCGTACTTCTTCTGCGCCAGATAAATGCTTCCGAGACCTTCGTAGGCTCTCACCTCTCCGGGGTTGATTTCGATGATGCGTCGGTATAGCCCCTCGGCATACGCATAACGCGGCGGGTGGGACTTGCTGGCAGACTTGGCTTGCTCTAACAGGTACGTGAAATTGCTGCGAAATCTGGGTCTGTAATCGTCATCCGGCGACATCGGAGGAGGGCTGGTATGTTCCGTGCGCGGGTCGGTTCGGATTACCCTCGTGCCGTCGCTAGTTCTAGTACCGTCAATTGACTGTGCTCGGGCCGCTTGGGTGGCGGCGGCAGTTAGAGACGCCAAGCAGACGAGGCGGAAGAGGTAAGAGAAGAGGTAAGAAGAGAGGCGTGGGGTGTTCATGGGTGAGACTCCTGAGGTTTTAGCCCGCGCCTTCTAGGCAGGGCGGGCGGGTTGGGTGTCGTTTAAGTGGCAGCGCGTGAGGGCGTCACTTCGACGGGAGGAGATCGAAGTTGCCCGCCTGCCGGTTGTGATCGTCGAGCGCGCCCATCACGTCGGAGGTCTCTTCGAGCATCGCCTTGGTCATGGCGATGGAGTCGGAGAGCTGCTCGAAGTCGAGCGCGGAGACCCGTTCGGGCGTCGGCAGCGTGACGACCTGATCGTTGACGAGGCCGAAGAAGTTTTCGATGGACTGCAACTGCCCCTCGACGAGCTTCACCGACTTTTCGAGGTCGCCGAAGGCGGCGACGCGCCGCTTCAGAATCTCGACGTTCGCCTGCTGGATGCGCCGCGCCCTCTCGTCGGGCGCGTTCTCGACGGCGCGCTCGGCCTGCGTCAGCTGGTTCTGGACGGCCTGACGGTTGATCGAGCGCAGGTGGTACTTGCGGCGGCGGTAGACGTCGAGCAGATCGACGAAGTCCTCCCAGCGCTGTTCGAGCGTCTGGATGTTCTGCGGCACCTCCTTCGCGCCGGTGAACTTCTGGTAGTTGTCGAAGACCTGCTTCTTGAGCCACTTCAGGTAGAGCACCGCCTCGCGCTCGCGCGGGTCGAAGGTCTCGATCAGGCGCTCGCGCTGCTTGCGCCGCATCTCGTAAAGCTGCTTCTTGTTGCGGCGGTCGACGAGCCGGCGGTAGAGGTTGTTGGCGGGCACGGTGGCGAGGTAGACGCCCTCGGCGATGAGCGCCGCGCCGAGCGGGATGACCGAGCCCGTGTAGGCGGCGGCGACGGCGAAGCCCGCCATGCCCCAGAAGTTGACGGGCTCTTTGACCGCCTCCCGCAGATACTGTAGATCGACCTTTTTAATGTCCGTCATGACCGACACCGCGCGCGGGCTTTACTTTCCGTCCGACTTCGAGCGCGCCGCCCCCTTGCCTTGAAACCCGAGCCCCGCGAAGATCGCGCCGACCCTCACCAGAGAGATTCCGTTTCACGAGTGACCGTTGCCCGCCGAAGGATCGCTCGCGGGCGGGAGCTGGTTGGGCTGCGACGAGGACGCGCCCCCGAGCAGCCCCATGCCCCGCTTGTATTCGAGCAGCTTGTCCTGCAACTGCATGTCGAGGGCCTCGCGCTCGATGTCCTGCATCTGCGCGTCGACGCTCGCCGCGCCGAGCTGCATCTTGGCCTCGGCGGCGGCGGCGCGGCGGTCGATCTTGTCGCGCATCTCGTTGAAGGTCGAGGCGTCGTCGCCGAGCTGGAACGACTCCATCGTCTGCGCGAGCTGCTCCTGAAGCTTCGCCTGCTTCGCCTGGTTGATGAGCTGCATCGCCTCGGCGGTGCGCCGCTGCATCTGGATGACGTAGTTGTCGCGGGCCTTCAGGGCCTGCTTCGAGGCGACCTCCGCCGTCTGGAGCTGCTGGACGGTGCGCTGGTGATCGAGCTGCGCCTGCTGGAGCTGGCCGATGTAGGCGGTGGCGAGATCGTCGCGCCCCATCTTGATCGAGGCCTTGATCTTCGAGTCGAGATCGACGACCTGCTGCCCGAGCCGCTCCTTGCTCTTCAAGAGCAGCCGCTCGGTCGCCATCACGTTGGCGACGGAGTTGTTCAGCTCCGGCACGCGGTCGCGCATCTCGCGGATGGTCTGCTGAAGGATCAGCTCCGGGTCTTCGGTCTTCTCTATCAGACCGCCGAACATCGCCTTCAGCGAGCGCTTGAACCTGCTCCAGCTACTCATCTCTGTAGTCGCTCCTCCGGCCCGCCGGCTGCGCGGGCGTCACGATTTTCACCCCGCGCCCGCAGCATAAGCATCATACGAGCGCGCGCGGCGCGCGGTTGCATCTTCGACCGACCAGCCGGGCGCAGTATAACAGGACTCGTGATGATTGCGGAATGCGGATTCTTCGGTTGCGGGATGCGGATTTCGGATCGCGGATGCGGGGAAAAGCCTTTTGAATGGGTAAACAGACACGCCCCGCGTCTTCATACTTTCAAGCCGCATTCCGCATTCAGTTGAACTTCCCGATGTCGCGGCGGTAGTGCATCCCGTCCCAACTGATCCGGCCCGCCGCGCCGTAGCAGCGCGCGAGGGCGGCGTCGAGCGTCGCGCCGGTCGAGGTCACTCCGAGGACGCGCCCGCCCGCCGTGAGCCACGCGCCGCCCGCGCCGCGCTTCGTCCCCGCGTGGAAGACCTGCACGCGCGGGTCGGGCGCGGCGTCGTCGAGCCCGCGTATCGCGTCGCCCGTCTCGGGCCGTTCCGGGTAGCCGCGCGAGGCGAGTACGACGCAGGCCGAAGAGTCGTCAGACCAGTCGGCGCGCACGCCGGAGAGGCGACCGCGCGCGACCGCGTCGAAGACGGCGGCGGGGTCGCTTTCGAGGCGCACGAGGATCGCCTGCGCCTCGGGGTCGCCGAAGCGGACGTTGTATTCGAGGACGCGCGGGCCTTCGGGCGTGAGCATCAGGCCGACGAAGACGACGCCGCGGAAGTCCAGCCGGTCGGCTTCGAGCCCGGCGAGCGTCGGCTCGACGATCTCGCGGACGCAGCGCGCGTGAGTCTCGTCGTCGAGCACGTCGGGCGAGGTGATCGCGCCCATGCCGCCGGTGTTCGCGCCCGTGTCGCCCTCGCCGACGCGCTTGTGATCGCGCGCGGGCGGCATCAGCAGGTAATCCCTGCCGTCCGTCCAGAACAGCAGCGACGCCTCGCGCCCCGCGAGCGCCTCTTCGATGACGACGCGGCGCGCGGCTTTGCCGCCGACCCTCCCCTGCTCCATCAACTCGTTGACGGCGGTCTCGGCTTCGGCGCGGTCGCGCGCGACGACGACGCCCTTGCCCGCCGCGAGCCCGTCGGCCTTGACGACGACCGGCGCGTCCGGGCCGCCGAACTCGCCGCCCCGCAGGATCGCGCGCGCCTCGCCCGCGCTTTCGGCGACGCGGTGGCGCGCCGTCGGGATGCGGCGGCGCGCCATGAAGTCCTTGGCGAAGGCTTTGCTGGATTCGAGTCGCGCGGCCTCGGCCTTCGGCCCCGCGACGGCGAGGGAGCGCGCGGCGAACTCGTCTGCGAGACCCGCGGCGAGCGAGGCTTCGCCGCCGACGACGGTGAGATCGATCCGCTCGCTTTCGGCGAAGCGCGCGAGGTCTTTCACGTCGGTCGCGCCGATGGCGACGGTGCGCGCGATTCGCGCGATGCCGTCGTTGCCGGGGGCGCAGAAGATGGTGTGTTGGTTGCCGGGAGTTTTCGCGAGCGACCAGCAGAGCGCGTGCTCGCGACCGCCGGAGCCGACGACGAGAATCTTCATGAGAGTGGTGCCGTCCCTGATTCGGCCTTCGGGGCTTCGCGCGACGGGCGCGGCGGATGCTGTCACGGCGCGCGCGGCGGTGTCAAGACGGCGCGCCGGAGGGGCGGCGGGGCGCGAGCGCGCGGCGCAAAGTAAACCTTGACACGGTTTCGCCGTAGTTATACTTTGCTTACCCACAAAGGTCGGCTTTCGCGTCGTGCCGCGCCCTTCCGGTTTTCCGCGCCGTCACGGCTCTTCGGCTCTCGGACTTAATCCTCGCAGTCGCCGATCTCAAACGAGCGCGCCCGACCGAACAGATCAGTCTCACTAAAAGTTCGGCGCGAGGGGGTTCACAACCGTGGGGGTTCACGCCATGTCACAGGTTCCAGCCACAGGCAGGGAGAACGGAGAGTGGGGTCACGCCGAGATGGAGTTCCAGGATCGGAATATTCTGTGCGTTGACTGTAACGAGGAGTTCGTCTGGACGGCGGGCGAGCAGGTCTTCTTTCACGACAAGGGGTTGAAGAACGAGCCCAAGCGTTGCAAGCCGTGCAAGCAGGCGAAGAACGAGCGGCTCTCGGCCATCGCCGCGGCGCAGGCCGCGGGCGTGCGCCAGCGCATCGAGGTCTCGGTCAACTGCGCGCAGTGCAACCAGCAGACGACCGTGCCGTTCTACCCCTCGCAAGGCCGCCCGGTCTTCTGCCGCTCCTGCTTCCTCGCCAGCCGCGGCGCGGCGGAGGGCCACGAAGGCTGACGGCTCGACCGGCGCGACGATAAGCAGCGATTTCGACCAATCCCGACGCAGAACCGAATCAACCCGGCCAGCCGCCGACGCGACAGCGGTCTCGCCGCCGTCCGTTCCCCACACCCTGATCCCGACCCGCGATCCGAACTTCACCTTTCCAAGTGGTACGGCACGCTCGTCACGATGATGCCGCGCTTGAACAGGAGCGCGCCTTTCAGGAGGAGCGAGCTCTGGTTGTGCAGGAGGTGCTGCCACCAGCGCGCGGGCACGAACTCCGGCAGCACGACCGTCACGATCTCGACGTTGCCCCGCGCGCGAATCCTTTGCAGGTAGCGCAACAGCGGTCGGACGAGCGAGCGGTAGGGCGAGGGCAGCACGACCAGCTTGACGCCCGCCCCCCACTGCCCCCACTTCTCCGTGAGCTTCTTCGTCGCCTCCGCGTCGATGTCGACGTAGACGGCGCGCACGTCGCCGCCGGAGATGGCGCGCGCGTATTCGAGCGCGCCGATGACGCCGCGGTGGATGCCCGAGATCGGCACGACGACCGTGTGGCGGATCGGCCTGATCTCTTCGAGCCCGTCGGTCGTGAGCTGGCGCGCGACCGAGACGTAGTGCGCGTGGATCGAGCGGAACATCAGGACGAGCACGGGGACGAGCGCGACGACGACCCACGCCCCGTGCGCGAACTTCGTGACGACGAAGACGACGAGCACGACGAAGGTGGAGAGCGCGCCGAGCGCGTTGACGACGATCGACTTCCGCCAGTGTGAGGCCGACGGCGCGTCCGCCGCGAGCGCGTGCAGCGCGTCGCGCGAGGCGTGGATGTCGGCGGCGGCGAGTTGGAGATCGGGGATCGACGCGCCGCCCCCGCCCGCCCCGTCGCGCGCGGCGGCGCGGCCCTCAGCCGCGGCCTCGCACGGCGTCTGCCCCGCGTTGAGCATCGCGCGCTCGCGCCACCAGTGGCGCACCATCCCCGCCTGCGAGAGCGTGAAGGAGAGGAAGACGCCGACGGCGTAGAGCGGGATCAAACGGTTCTCGTCCGCGCCGAAGGCGATGACGAGGACGCCGGAGAAGATCGCGAGGATGATCACGCCGTTCGAGAAGACGAGCCGGTCGCCGCGGTTGGCGAACTGCCGCGGCAGAAACCTGTCGCGCGCGAGCAGGGATGAGAGCCGCGGGAAGTCCGCGAAAGAGGTGTTGGCGGCGAGCACGAGGATGGCGGTCGTCGTCGCCTGTAGGACGTAGTAGAACCAGCCCATCCCGCCGGTGAACATGATGCGCGCGAACTGCGAGATGACCGTCTCGCGCTCGCTCGGGTGCACGTGGTAGAGGTAAGCCATCACGCTCGTGCCGAGGAACATCAGCGTCAAAAGCGTCGCCATCCAGACGAGCGTCGTCGCCGCGTTCTTCGATTCGGGTCGCTCGAAGGCGGGCACGCCGTTCGAGATCGCCTCGATGCCGGTGAGCGCGGAACAGCCGTTCGAGAACGCGCCGAGCAGCAGGAAGAGCGTGACGGGCTGCGCCGCGTAGCCTTCGGCCAGCTTCAGCCCCTCGCCCGGCGCGGGCGCGGCCCCGCCGACGAGGAAGTAGTGCGCGAAGCCGTAGCCGAGCATGAAGAGGAAGCTCGCGAGGAAGGCGTAAGTCGGCACGGCGAAGAGCGAGCCCGACTCGCGCACGCCGCGCAGGTTCGCCACCGCGATGAAGGCGATGAAGAAGAGACCGAGCGCGATCTTATGCTCGTGCAGCCAGCCGAGGCGCGTGCCCTGCGCGGCGGAGGTGATCGCCGAGACGCCCGCGGAGATCGAGACCGAGACGGTGAGCACGTAATCGACGAGGAGCGCCGACCCGGCGAAGAGCCCCGCGTTCGTGCCGAGGTTGTCTTTGGCGACGATGTATGCGCCGCCGCCCGAAGGGTACGCGAAGATCGTCTGCCGGTAGCTGATGGCGACGATGACGAGGAGCGCGCCGATGGCGAGCGAGACCGGGATGACGTAGCGGAAGGCTTCCGCGCCGCCGCCGCCCCCGTGCCGCTGCCCCCACGCGACGGCGACGGCGAGCACGAGCAAAATCTCCTGCGTCGCGTAAGCGGTCGAGGAGAGCGCGTCGGAGGAGAAGACGGCGAGCGCGGTCTTCTTCGGCAGACGCTCGTGCGCCATCTGCTCCGTCCGCTTCGGGCTTCCGACGAGAAGCCGTTTAAGCGTGTTCGCCATCCCGTCAGCCCCTCCCCTCGCGCGTGGTCGTCGTTTTGATCGCCGCGCCCGGCGCGCGGCCGGCGCAGTCGAGGCAATGCGCGCCGAAGGCGAGCAGCGGCACGCTCAGGACGAGCAGTCCGATGCCCGCCCTCTGAAGCCATGCCCCCGCCGACCAGCCCGCGGCGATCCACGCGGCGACGCCGAGCGCCGTGCCGGTGAAGAGTGTGACGAGCCCGGCGAGCCCACACGCCGCCCCGGCGGAGGTTCGCGGGTGATGATAATTTTTGCCGTAGGTGTCTGGTCTGAGGTGGAGACGTTCGGGTTTTTGCGCCTGCGGAGAATGCCGTTCGCGGCTCATGACCGTTTCTCCCGATAGTTCGCCGCGCACGCGAAAAAGGGCGCGGGAGCACTTACGCTCCCGCGCCCTTCCTCTAAAATGAAGTGTCGCGGCGGTGCCCTTCTCTGAAGAGCCTACGAGGTTAGCTGACGGGCTCGGACGAGAAGTGTCCTACGCGGCGCGCGATCATTTGATCGCTGCCGCGATGCGCCCCGTGTCCCGCAAGCGAAGTTGCGAGACGCTGGTTCCCCCGCGCCGCCCCTCCCGCGTCTTCAGGCGACGTGACGCCGTGGGCAGCTTCGGCAGACGAATTATCAACGACCCGGATGCTACGCCCAACACACTCAAAATGCAATCGCGGAATCTTCGATGGCGGAGTGCGGAGTGCGGATTGAAGAGGAGGAGGAGGAGTCTCTGACGGCTCCCGCTCTTCCCGTTTGTAATCCGCAATCCGGATTCTGCAATCCGATCATCCTCCGACGTGGACGACGGGCCGCTTCTCCGGGTCGTCTTCGGCCTGCCGGAGTACCTCGTGCGTGACGGGCGCGGTGTCGCCCTCGCCGAAGGCGATGTAGCGGAACAGGTACGCCAAGGGGTTGCCCTCGCTCCACCCGAAGTAGACGTGCGGCACCTTGCCCGTCGTGTCGCGCAGGTACAGCAGGAAGGCGGCGATGGCGTTCGGCACGGCGGCGCTCTCGGTGCGCAGCACGCGGTAGCCCTCCACGTCCACGCCCGTCACCTTCATGGCCTGCGAGAACTCGGAGGCGTCGCACGGCTTGACCTCGAAGAAGAGCACGGGCTCTCTGGTCGGGATGTGGTTGTCGTCGCGCTTCTCCAACTCCTTGGCGCGGTACTCGTTCACGTCGCCCGCGTCGCAGCGGTTGGCGACGATGCGGATGTCGCCGCGGTTGCGGCTGACCTCCTCGACGAACCTCTGCGCCAGCTCGTCCAGCTCGACGCGCTCGACCCTCAGCTCGGTCGTGCGCCACACGCGCGAGAGCAGCGAGACGATGATGATCGCGCCGATGAAGAACGAGGCGATCTTGATGCCCTCGGGCCGCTCGATGACGTTGACGACGGTCGTGTAGGCGAAGACGAGCGCGATCAGCGCGAAGGCGACGGTCTTGCCGCGCTTGCCCGCGCGCCACGTCGAGAGCGTGACGGCGACCGCCGCCGAAGACATCAGGACTAAGACGCCGGTCGCGTAAGCGCCGCCCTGCGCCTCCACGTCGGCCTTGAAGATGAGCGTGACGGCGAAGGCGACGAGCGTGAAGACGAAGACGAGCGGTCGCGTCGCGCCCGCCCAGTTCGGGGCCATGCCGTAGCGCGGCAGGTAGCGCGGCACGATGTTCAAGAGCCCGGCCATCGCCGACGCGCCCGCGAACCAGAGGATGGCGATGGTCGAGATGTCGTAGACCGTGCCGAAGCCGCTGCCGAAGAACTGGTAGGCGAGGAAGGCGAGGGCGCGCCCGTTGGCCGTCGCGTTGCCGGCCTCCAGACCGCCGACCGGCACCTCGAACCTCTCGGGCGGGATCAGCGTCGACGTCACGATGCTGCTCGTGATGAGGAAGACGCTCATGATGAGCGCCGCCGTCAGCAGCAGCCTCCGCGTGCCGTGAATGCGCCCGAGGGGGCTGCCCGTCGTGTCGCCCTTCTCGCCCCTCACGAGCGGCATCACCGCCACGCCGGTCTCGAAGCCCGAGAGGCCGAGCGCGAGTTTCGGGAACAGGAGCAGCGAGACGCCGACGATCATGAGCGGGTTGCCGTGCACGCGCGGGTGGCTGAACACGGCCCGCTCCCAGTTGGCGAGCGCGTCCGGGTGGCGGAAGAACAGCTCGTAGAGGCCGTAGCCGACGACCACCGCGTTCAGCACGAGGTACGAGCCGACGAGCACGACGGCGAGGCCGATGGCCTCCTTGAAGCCCTTGAGGAAGATCGCGCCGAGCATGGTGATGAGCGCGAGCGTGACGAAGATGTGGTGCTGCATCCACGCGGGCGCGTAAGGGTTCTGGACGACGTGCGCCGTGGCGTCGGCAGCCGAGAGCGTGATCGTGATGACGAAGTCGGTGGCGACGAAGCCGAGGAGGACGAGGACGAAGAGCTTCCCCTTCCAGCGCGAGAGGAGGCGTTCGAGCATCGAGATCGAGCCCTCGCCGTTCGGGCTCTCAGCCGCGACGCGGTTGTAGATGGGCAGCGCGCCGACGAGCGTCAGCAGCACGAGGATGAGCGTGGCGACGGGCGAGAGCGCGCCCGCGGCGACGTAGGCGATGCCGGGCTGGTAGCCGAGCGTCGAGAAGTAGTCGACGCCGGTCAGGCACATCACCTTCCACCACGGGTGCTGCTGGTGGTGGCCCGAGCGCTCGTGCGGCCCTTCGGGCGTCTGCGTCTCGTGCAGACCTTTCAGCATCCAGCGCCTGAAGGGGCTCAGCTTTTTCTTCGGCGCGGCAACCGTTGTGACCATGCGAGACTCCCGAGACGAGTGGGCGCGCGCGGCGCCCGACCTCGCGGAATTGTCAGAGCTTTGCGACGACAGACTTTAACACCTGACCGGGCGCGGCGCGCCCCTCAGCCCGCCCTCGTACCCACTCGGTACACGCGGGCGACCGCGCCGCCTACTTTCCGTTCCAGATTAGGTTGCTGAATACAATACTTCACCCCAAAGGTCAAAGCACGTGCCACGACGGGCCGTGACGGGTAAACCGTGACAGGTGACGCGCGGAACCGGCCCGATCTCGCTTGTCGCCTGTCACGGTTTACTTGTCACGGCCCGCCGGCTCTGCTAAATTCTGGAATCTCCAAGCTTTTGGCAGTGTCTCGAAGGTTGGAGTCCTACAGAAGGTCGCAACCAACAACTTCACAGGCGTTTTTCTCCGGCGTCACTCACGAGCGTCTTCCCGGCAGTCGCTCGCGCGAGCACCGAACAACTTTGTCTATTAAAAACAAGTTGCCTCACGACACCGATCCGCAGAGACAGGCGGGCGACGATCAGATCGTCAGCCTCGAAGCCGTGCGGCGCAGCGCGCGCCTGCGCTCGGCGCAGGACACCGCGCCGCTGCTCGCCGAGCTGGAGGCGGCGCGCGAGATGCTCGACTGCGGGCGCACGGGCGAGGCGGAGGCGCGCCTGCGCCAGATCGTCCGCGCCACGCGCTACGACGACACGCTGCTCGCGCGCGCCCGCTGCCTGCTCTCCGCCGCCCTCGAAATGCAGGGGCACTACCGCGACTCGCTGAACGCCGTGCTCGTCTACGAGTCGCCGCAGGTCTGCGCCGCCCTCGACGCCGAGACGGCGACGCTCGTGCGCGTCCAGCTCGGGCTGGCCTACAACTACGCGGGCGATCACCCGAAGGCCATCGCGCTCCTGAACGGCGCGCTGCGCGAGGCCGAGGAGTCGAATTCGAGCGCGCAGCTCGGCGCGCTCTACATGGCGCTGGCGCGCGTCTACCGCCACATCAACGAGTACCCTTTCGCGCTCGATCACGCCGGGCGCGCGCTCGAACACTACCGCGGCATCGGCGACTGGCACGGGATGGCGGAGGCCTACTTCGCCATCGGCCTCGCCGAGATGTACGAGGGCAGCTACGAGCCCTCGCTCGAAAATTTCGCGCAGTCCTTAAAGCTCGTCGGCGATCACCCGGCGGCCTACCTCCTCGGCAAGATTTACGCCAACATGGCGGGCGCGTGCTGGTTCCTGAAGAGGCCGCACGACGGGATCGGCTACCTCGAAAAAGCGATCAGCTACTACGAGCGCACCGAGCACAAGGCCAACGCCGCGCTCGGCTACAACAACCTCGGCATCAACCTGATGCTCGTCGGCGACTGGGCGCGCGCCCAAGAGGTGCTCGACCGCGCCCTCGCGCTCGCCACCGAGATCGACGAGCGCGGCGCGCAGCTCCCCATGATCCTCGACTCGCTCGCCGAGCTGCAACTGCTGCGCGGGAGCCACGCCGAGGCTTACCGCAACCTGACGCGCGCCGTCGAGGTGGCCACCGAGCACGGCAACAAGTGGTACGCGGGTCAGGCGCTGCGCACGCGCGCGCGCTGCCGGCTGGCGATGAACGAGCCCGACCACGCGGCGGAGGACGCGGGCGACGCGCTGCTCCTCGCCGAACGCATAGGGGATCGGCAGGCGGTCTGCGACTCGCGCCTGCTGCTGGCCGAAGTCGCCCTGCGGCGCGGCGACCCGGACGGCGCGGAGGCCGAGCTGCAAAAGGTCGCGGAGCAGACGACCGACTCGGCGGCAGACCTCGCCGTCGCGGGCGAGACGCAGCGGCTGCACGGCCTGTGCGCGCTCGCGCAGGGCGACACCGCGCTCGCCGCGCACCACTTCGGTCGCAGCATCTCGATCTTCTCGATCCTCGGCGACCGCTACCGCACGGCGCTCGCGCACCACGGCCTCGGCGAGGCGCACCGCACCGCGCAGCCGGAGCGCGCCGCCGAACATTTCTCGCGCGCGCTGCGCGCCTTCCGCGAGCTGGGCGCGCCGCCCGACGTGGAGCGCGCCGAGCAGGCCCTCGCCTCGCTGGAGATCGGCGACGCGCCCTCGGAGCGGCAGGAGGCGACCGCGCTCGCGCAACTGCTGACGCTGCGCCTCGCCGAGGCGACCGCCTCGCGCGAGCTGCTGCTGAGGGAGCTGGCGGCGGTCGTCGAGCAGGAGACCGACGCGAGCCGCGTGGTCGTCGCCGAGATGGACGACGAAGGCGCGATCAAGGTCGCGGCGTCGCACGGCGGCGGGGCCGAGGAGAACGCGCTCCTCGCCTCGGAGCTGCTCGCGCTGAAGAACGATCACGAGCGCGAGCTGCTGGCCGACGCACGCGGCGGCACCGTCGTCATGCTCCACCCGACGAACGCCTCGCCCGCCGTCCTCTACGTCGAGCCGAAAGGCGCGGCGACGCTCCACGGCGGCGTGCCGCTCGACTCCCTGCTGCGGGTCGTCGAGCTGGGGATGAACGTCTGCGCCCTGCGCGCGCGCGTCAACTCCGGTCGCGCCGCCCGCGAGACGAACGAGCTGGCGGGCGCGAGCCTCATGCCCGGCTTCATCCATTCGAGCCCGGCGATGGCGAGCCTCGTCGAGGAAGTGCACAAGATTCGCTCGTCGGACGTGACCGTCCTCATCACCGGCGAGAGCGGCACGGGCAAGGAGCTGGTGGCGCGCGCCATCCACTCCCTCTCCTCGCGCCGCGACAAGGTCTTCGTCCCCTTCAACTGCACCGCCGTCCCGAAGGAGCTGTCCGACGCCTACCTCTTCGGCTACCGCAAAGGCTCCTTCACCGGCGCGACCAACGACTCTGCCGGCGTCATCCGCACCGCGGCGGGGGGCACACTCTTCCTCGACGAGATCGGCGACCTCCCGCTCGACGTGCAACCGAAACTTTTGCGCTTCCTGCAGGAGGGCGAGATCCAGCCGCTCGGCGAGCAGCGGCCCGTGAAGGTGGACGTGCGGGTGATCGCGGCGACCAACACGGACCTGGAGAAGATGGTCGCCGACGGCAGGTTCCGGGAGGACTTATACTACCGCCTCAACGTCATCCGCCTGAGGGTCCCGCCGCTGCGCGAGCGGCGTTCCGAAGTCCCGGCCATCGTCAACTACTACGTCAACCACTACTCGGCGAAGTTCGGGCGCAAGGACGTGCAGATCACGCCGCAGACGGTCGATCTCCTGATGGTCTGCGACTGGCCCGGCAACGTGCGCCAGCTCTGCAACGAGATTCAGCGCGTCGTCGCGCGCGCCGAAGACTCGACCGTGATCACGCCCGACCACCTCTCGTCGGAGCTGCGCCGCGTCTCCGCCAACGTCACCGCGCCCGGCAACGTGACGCAGTTCGCCGCGCCCGCGCCCTCGGGCCTCGCCGGCCAGAGCCTCACGCTCGCGGAGGCGATGGCCGATCTCGAACGGCGCATGATCTCGGAGGCGCTGCGCAAGCACTCCGGCAACATCTCTCGCGCCGCGCGCGAACTCGGCCTCACCCGGCGCGGCCTCTACCTCAAGCTCGAACGCTACTCCCTGCGAGCCGCCAGCGCCTGATTCGAGCCTGCGGGCTCGGGCACGGCGGCTGGTGATTAAAACCGTTCCGGCTAATAGCGCACGCCTTGGCCGGGCGGGAGGCGTCCCCGACTGCTTCCGCGAAAGAGCCCACAAGCGAATCAAGCGCACGCCACAACCCGCGCCCCTGCGTAGCGTACACGAGAGGCACGCTGAAGGGGCGTCGGGTGCATGCCTTTGTTAGGCGGCGCGCTTACAGCGGCGTGCCTTTCGGAACTAATTGAGCCGTTCGCTTGAGCGTATCAACAAACCAGCGGGCAATCTCGACTCCCCCGATCGAATAGGAAACAAGAAAGAAATGAGTCGAGTCAATGACACCCGGAGCAAATGGGCGACCTGCGTCCCAAGACCTCTGGATGATGTCGTGCCACCAATACTGCTCGGTTCCGCCTCTGAACCAATCCGTCCCCTTCTCCTTAAAATGCTTCAACTCTGCCTTTGTGATTTCCTCCCTCTGATTTTCCATCACGAAAGATATGGCTTCGGCATGGGGCGACCTCCCCGGCTCGTCTTTTCGTCTGGATTCAGCCGCGCGACCGAAGGCGGACGAGCGTAGCCCAACTAAGACGGTTACTAATGAACCCGTGAGCCCGATCAGATTTCGTCTGTTCATGTACCTCTCCCCCCGCGACACAAAGCCACCTGACGCCCGACATAGGAAGTTTTTGCAACGCCACCTTAATCATGAACCGTCCGGGCGTCGCCCTCGGGCTCGCCTTGTCCGAACTTGCGGATGTATGCGACGAGCGCCTTGATCTGCTTTCGTGACAGCCTGCCTTTGAACGACGGCATGCCGTCGCGCCCCCGCGTGATGGAATTGATTAAGCGTTTGTCGCTGACCTCCGCCTGCCATTTCTTGTCGGTGAAAGTGCGCGCGACGCCCACTTCTCCCGGCGCCATGTATGCCCGTCCGTCCGACCCGTGACACTCGGCGCAGTGCCGTTCGAACAGACTCTTCGCCTCCGACTCCGGCGGCGAGACCGTCCCGCGCGCCACATTCTGATTCGCCGCCTGCGCGAACGCCGAGCCTAGGGCGGGGCGCAGGCAAACGACCGCGGCGAGCAACGCCGCCACACACAACACACCGCTCGCTATTTTTCTACTCATGCCCCTATTTTTCTACCCATGCCCCTTGAAAACAAGAATTACTCAAAACAGTAGAAGAAAACACCCCCGAAGAAGCAACCTAACGCCCGGCATCACCCGCGCCCCGACAGAAGATTCATGAGAGGCGGCGTGAAGGGGCGTCGGGCGCAAGCCGTTGTCAGGCTTCGCCGCTGCCATGAGCATACTTCGGGTTGCGGCCTATTCACCTTCCAGCTCTAAGGCTACGGCTGCAACGGGGCAAACGTAGGCGGCCATCTTGATCTTCTCGACATGGCTCTCGAAGTATCTCTCAGCACCCTCACGGACACGAGGAACACCGTCTTCCGTACCCCCATCCAGCACCTCCGGACATTCGACCACACAAGCCTGTGAGCAGGTGCAGGTATTCGGATCAATGTAGATCGATAGTACACGAGCCATAATATTCCTCAGAAGCCTAACGCCCGGATTAACCGGGCGTGGCGAATGGCATCCAACTTTGGAAGTTAGGGCAATCATGATAAGCACGCAATCCGCACCCCCGGTTGAATGAGTTGTTGGGCGCGCCGTGAAACGTGGCGCGCGCCGTTGCCCCTCATTTACTTCTTTCCAGAACCTCCTCGGATGTCAGCCCGTAAAGCGGAGGCGTCGCGACACCCAACATCCCGAGGTACAAATAGATTTGCCCCCGATGATGAATCTCGTGCTCTACCATAGCCCGGAGCCACTTCCAGACGGTGATCGTAGTCCCGCCCGGAGTGAGACATTTCCGCCGGAGGCTCTCGTCGGTCAACCGGGCGAAAATCTCCATCGATTCCTGATGCATGTTGTCCATGTATCCCACCACCTCATCATACCCGTCGGCCAACTCTCTCCCGTGCCCGGGATAGCTACTTTTCCTGAATTGAACATTCTCCGCAAACATGAATCTCTCCGTCGCGGCGAGATGCCTTATCAAATCTCCGAACGTGAACTTGCCGTCCTGATACGTCCAATCCAATCTTTGAGGGGGGATACATTTGATGACCCTCATGGTGCGATGCCGGACTTTTTCGTAGTAGATTAAGAAAGGGTCTATGGTCCTAATTTCCATTTCTCACCTCGAAGAAAAGAGGAGCACCTAACGCCGGGATTGACAGGCGCGCGGCGAAGCACGCAGCCTGAATTGCACACAAACCATGAGGGGCACGCTATCCGCGCGTCCTGTCCGATGACTTGTTATGCCTCCGCCACCTACCTAGCCCAGTCCGGGATACCGCCCAAAATATATAAGAACAAAAGCAAGTGTATTTGAAACCCCGTGTGCGACAATCGGAACTACGAGATTACGTTTGGCGGACAGAAACAGAATCCCAAGTATCAGTCCGCTCAAGCCTTCTTGAATCCAGCCGGATACGCCTTGTTCCGTATGTCCCCAACCGAATAGGGCGCTGGACAGCAACAAAGCTACCATCCACGCGATTCGACTTTCGCCGAAAACCTGCGCCAACCTCTTCATTAGAAAACCGCGAAAGCAGATTTCCTCGCCAAACGCCCCCAGCGTCCAAGACAATCCGAGAAAGATAAACAACAATACCAGATTGCCGCGTATATCTTTGAGTTCCGAATAATTAGGCTCGACCCCGAAGAACGCGCTTATCAAGGGCGTCGTCACGTAAACGGCAAACAACTCCATCAGTACGCCGGCCAGCACACCGACCACAATAAACCACCGAAAGCTATCCGGTCGCTTAAACCCAATCTCCGACCAACGCTCGCCCCGCAGCCGGAGCATTATCCAGATTAAAGGGAGCAGGAAAATGGTTTGCGTAATGGGAACCAGTCCATACGCATCCGCGACAACGACTGCGACAAAGATGGCAATCTCAAGCACAAGGCGAAAAATATTTGTCTTAGGCAAATCGCTCATGATGTGACCCTCTGAGGCATAACGCTCATTAGGCCGCTAGTGGCGGTATTCCTCTGCCTTGGGCAATTATTACCGCCAATGGCGGCCTAACATCAGAAAAGGCGACAAATGTCGCTCGTGGTGGTCTAACACATCGTGGTCTAACATATCTCAGACCTGACGTTTACCGCTCGGCAGGCGTGAGGATAACCGGGAAAGGACTCATGGGCAGGACGCACGAGGGGCAAACGCGAGGCAAAATATTACCGCCCCAGGTAGATGTCAACTGTCGCCCGTACAAGTTTATTATGTACGGTGCGCATAGGGCATCGATGTGATCGGGTGAAGCCTCGACTAGTGAGCTTTGTCTAAGGGTACGGGTCTGAGGGTTTTCCGTCGGGCGGGGTTGTGTTCCGTTTTGGGCAGGATCACCGACGGCCCACGCCGTCACTCTTCTTCGGACACGGCGGCTTGGCGGCAACTGAAGATCGTCAATCAAAGCGTCCGCGCTGACGTTCGCCACCTTCGCGTATTGTAGGCTGATCGGCGGCGGCTGCTCGCCTTCCCTGACTCGAACTCTGAAACCATATAGTGGTCGATCCCGTCTTCGGCCCCAAGACGCTTGACCATTCCGCTTCGGGATAAGCCTAGAGCGTTCCGAATCATGAGGGGCTTTTCGGCCAAACGCTCCGGCTTCCCGCGCGCCCCTCTCGCCATCAGGAGTTAACCCCTTAACAGAGACGGCGCAAGATGCCTAGTTCTATCGGAAGATTCCAATAGACTGCGGCTGCGCAAGTCGGTCGCCGCGGGTATGAGCCTTTCATGCCTAACGGCGACGCCCGTCGTTGGCCGGAGGCTGATGGTGACCTAGGCATCCGACCGTTGCTTAATTTGTAAAAGAGCGCGGCAAGATAGAAGTCCCGTCGCGCCGCCGACACTCAACTTCGGGCGTGGGTCGGCGTGCGCGGTGCGAGCAGACGGGGGCTCACGCGCGTCCTCAAAGCCGGGCGCGAGCCGCCTCCGCCTCATTCCCTCATCGTCAAGCGATGCCCCTCACGATCCTCTACGTCGAAACGATCCTCTACGTCGAAGATCACCGGATCGTCTCGGGAGCCGCCCGCAGACGTGCTGACCGAAGAGGGCCGGCGCGTCGAGTTGCGCGCCGACGGCAATTCGGCGATGAACCGCCTCGTGGGTGGCTTCGCTTGCGACCTGCTGCTGTTTGTTAATGAGCTGCCGGGCGTGAGCGTGTTAGAGCTAGCGCGCTACGCCCCTAACCTCCTCTCTTACCGACACGCGCCCATCGTCACCCCCTCTGCAAGCGAATGCCATGCCGACGCACAGAGCGTGGGTGTGGACCTGTTCTTAAGGAAGCCGGAAGACATCGCGAAACTCGTCGATGCCGTGAGAAGCCTGACGAAATAACGGCTCACGCCTTCTATTTTCCCCTCAAACCATTCTGGGCAGACCGCTACCTTTTTAGGCAAAGGGGGGGCATAACTTTGCCAAAATCCCCGAAAAATGAGTGTTTACCCGGTATACGGTGTTTAGCTGGTAAACACTCCCCGGTCGCGTGCTGAAATCCCCGCTTTCCCTTGAAATCTCAAGGCTTTTCCCTGAAATCAAGAGTTTGCCGCGTTGGGGCGGTTAAAGTGGTTAGCCGGTATCCAATCTCGCGGCTTTCGAGAGCCCCGTTAGGGCTCATCCCGTGCCTAATTCAAGTCGCATTATTTCTTCACTTAGGTGCATTCGCGTACCCCCTTCCGTAATGGCACGAGTGTTGTAATAAGGGAGTGCAGGTCGTTGACAGGAAGGGGATTTAAGAGGAACGCGACCTAAACTCTTGACCCGATGGCGGGCGTTCCTCAACAACGCCGAGCCGCCTGTCAACGATCAAAAAATCCACCAACCTGAACTGAAGGGCGCCAAAGCCGCGACGCTACCCGAAGGCGAACGCGGCAGAGGCGGAAGAAGGGAAAAGAAAATGTTGCGCCGAATCACAAGTCTCCTCCAAGCCGCCAGCCTCTTGCTGGTCTCTCTCGTCCCCCTCACCACCGACGCGCGCGCGCAGGCCGCCCGCAGCGCCAACGCGACGAGCAAGCCGTCCCACGCCAAGCACTCGAAAATCTCGCCCGACCTCGAAGGCATCGCCTCCGGCTCCACCGTCCGCGTCGTCATGCAGTTGAAGGGCGCGCCCACGCAGGAGCAGGAGAACGCCATCGCGGACGCGGGCGGCGTCAAGCTGGCGGGCTTCGACCGCCTCGGCTCCGTCGTCGTGCAGGTTCCCGCCTCGTCGCTCGCCTCGCTGGCGAATCGCGCCGACGTGGACTACCTCGCCGCCGACCGTCAGGTGAAGTCGAACGGCATCATCGAGACGGGCGCGACGGGCGCGTCGCAGGTGCAGGCCGGCACGGCGGGCACCCCGAAGCTGACGGGCAAGGGCGTGACCATCGCCGTCATCGACAGCGGCGTTGACGCCTCGCACCCCGAGTTCGGCAAAGCGAACAAGTCGCGCGTCGTCGCGAGCGTGGACTTCACGGGCTCGCAGCGCGCGGGCGACGCCAACGGTCACGGCACGGGCGTGGCGAGCGTGGCGGCGGGCGCGACCGGCGTCGCCTCTGACGCGAACATCATCAGCCTCCGCGCGCTCGACGAGACCGGCTCCGGCAGCATGATCAACGTGCTGAAGGCCGTCAACTGGGCGATCGCGAACCGCGACCGCTACGGCATCCGCGTCCTCAACATGAGCCTCGGCACCCCGGTGCGCGAGTCGTTCCGCCAAGACCCGCTCTGCCGCGCCGTCGCGCAGGCGGTCAGCGCCGGCATCGTCGTCGTCGCGAGCGCGGGCAACAACGGTCGCACCGACGAGATCGTCGGCACCGACGCGCAGGGCAACCCTGTCCACCGCCTCGTCTACGGCGCCATCAACAGCCCCGGCAACTCGCCTTACGTCATCACGGTCGGCGCGACCGACTCGCGCGACACCGTCCGCCGCTCCGACGACACCGTCGCCGAGTGGTCTTCGAAGGGGCCGACGCAGATCGACCACCTCTCCAAGCCCGACGTGGTCGCGCCGGGCCGCCACGTCGTCGCCGGCATCTCGCTCGACCCCAACGGCACGCTCCGCACTCTGCACCCCGAGAAGCTCCAGTCGAACCCGGCTTACTACCAGTTCTCCGGCACCTCCTTCGCCGCCCCGGCGGTGGCCGGCGTCGTCGCGCAGATGCTCGAAGCGAACAAGTCGCTCACGCCGGTGCTCGTCAAAGCTTCGCTCGTGCGCACCGCCCAGCAGCTTCCCGGTCAGACCTTCCGGACGAAGATGCTGAACGTGTTCTCGCAGGGCGCGGGTCTCGTCAACGCCGTCGGCGCGGCGCGCATGGCTTGCGCCATCGTCCCGACCGCCGACCGCCTCAAAGCCGGCGACGCAATCTTCAACGGCAAAACGACGCTCGCCTCCATCGGCTCGGCCAACATCGGCGGCGAGACCGTCCCCGCCGGCGACCGCGTGCTCTACGCCGAAGGCGTGGCATTCAACACCGCCAACCCGGTGCTGACGAACGGCATCATGATCTCGGACGGCATCATGATCTCGGACGGCATCATCCTGGCCGACGGCATCATGATCTCCGACGGGATTATGATTAGCGACGGCATCATGATCTCCGACGGCATCATGATCTCGGACGGCATCTACCTCATGGACGGCATCATGATCTCGGACGGCATCATGATTTCGGACGGGATTATGATCTCCGACGGCATCATGATCTCCGACGGGATTATGATCTCGGACGGCATCATGATCTCGGACGGCATCATGATTTCGGACGGCATCTACCTCATGGACGGGATTATGATCAGCGACGGCATCATGATCAGCGACGGCGACGGCGTGGTGCTCGGCGACTGACCTGACGGCCTTGCCGGCGCGGCAAGCGGCGCAAACGCGCGGCAAGACAAGACGGGCGGGATCAAATGATCCCGCCCGTTTTTATTTCCCCGGCCCCTCTCGCTTCTACGGCGTCCCGCCCCCGCGCGTCAGAGGTGGCCGAAGCGCGAGCGATACTCCGACGAGTTGACGAAGCCGTTGACCATGCTGCGCACGTCGCCGGGGTGCGTGTTCAGGTGGTTGAGCCAAGCCGCGAAGCCGCCCGACTCCGCGCCGCGCCGCAGGTAGCCGAAGTACTGCATCGAGACGAAGGCCGCGTTCGACTCCGCCTGCCCGACCTCGTCCGAGTCGGCCACGGCGCGCAGCACCTGCGCGCGCGTCATCGTCCCGACGGTCAAACGGTTGATCAGTTCTGCGCGCGACAGGACGACCTTAGTCTGGCCGTTCGGGCTCACCGGGTTGGGCGTGAGGATCGACGGCAGTGAGTAGCGATCCATCAGCGCGTTGACGTAAGAGTCGTTCGACATCGCGTCGTAGAGCCGGTGGAACTCGGCGCGCGCGGCGAAGGCGCTCGTGAAGGCGTCGCGCCGCTGGTTCAGCTCGGCGGTCGAAGCCGCCGTCACGAACTGCATGTCGGGCGTGATCTCCTCGTAGGCGGGCTGGCGCGCGAAGGCGGCCTTGTAGAAGCGGTAGATGAAGAAGCCCTTGAGCTGGAATTCCTGCGAGGAGAAGAATTTGTAGCTCAGCGAGATGCGGTCGCAGTTGGACGACGCGCTGTTGGGGTCGAGGTTGAACGGATCGGGGCAGCCGTTGAGCACGGCAGTCCACGGCTCGCTCGACTCCGGCTCGCGGAAGAGGAAGTCGCGGTACTGCTGGCGCACGAAGAAGAAGTTGTTGTCGATGGGGTTTATCTCGGCGAAGTCGGTGTAGGGATCGACGGCCAGCCCGGCGGCGAAGTAGGCGGTCTCGCCCGTGTCGGAGCGGCGCACGCGCAAGGAGAAGTCGCCGAACTTCGCGTTGTCGAGCACGCGCAGGTCGAAGCTGACGAGCGGGTAGGGCAGGCCGAAGGCCGCGTTGTCTTCGCGGCGGTAGGTCGCCGGGTCGATGGAGAAGAAGGGCGAATCGACGTGGAACTCCGTCGGCGCGATCAGATCGACGCCTTCGCCCGCGACGTAGTAGCGGTAGGTGTTGCCCGGCGCGACCGGCATCGGCCCGGCGTGGATGATGCCGTTCAAGCCCTGCCGCCTCAGGTTGAGGGTCGGCGGGACGAGCAGGACGACTATCGGCGCGAACGCGGTGGCGCCCGCCGCGACGCTCGCCGTCGTCGCGGCGGACTGGAAGGCCGGCCCGTCGCCGATGTTCGCGTAAGGCCCGCGCCGGCCCGTGATCTCCTGCGCGACCACCGGCTCGTCCAGATACTCCGCGATGACGCGGTAGTCTCCGGGCGGGACTTGATCGATGCGGTACGAGCCGTCCGAGCGCGTGACGGCGCTCGCGACGACGCGCCCCGTGTCGGCGTTCTCCGCGCGCACGTTCGCGCCCGCGAACGGGTAGTTCAAACTCCCTTGGATCGAGCCGACGGCGCGCCCGGCCCGCTGCCCGTAGATCGCGCGGGCGGCGGCCACGTCGTCGCCCGAGAGCGTGCGCACGGTTGTCTGCGTCAGGTCGAAGCCGCCGGAGCTGAAGTTCTGCGCCTGCCGCGGCTGCATCGACGAGCCGACGAGGCCGCAGTGATCGAGGCCGATGAAGTGGCCGATCTCGTGGACGAGCGTGGATTCGAGATCGTACGTGCCGTGCGTGCCGTCGGTCGAGAACGGCTGGTTCGGGTTGATCGCCACGTCGGCTTCCGCGATGGCCCCCGTCGCCGGGTCGGAAGAGACGCGCGTGCGACCGGGGTTCGCCGCCGGGACGAACGACGAGTTCGCCGCCGAGACGCTGATCACGTTGAAGCCGTCGTTCGACGTGCCGACGGCGTCGGGGCCGTTCGTGCGCACGTCGAAGTTGATGTTGGCGGCGTCCGACCAGCGGCGCAGCGCGCGGCGCACCGCGCCCTCCACGTCGCTGCCCGCCTTGATGTTGGGCGGCGGCGCGTTGACGGAGGCGGCGAGGTAGACCGTGACCGTGTTCGCGGCCCAGCGGATCGGCTGCGAAGAGCTGGTGAACTGTTGCGTGTAGGGGAGGGCCGCGGGCGCGAGCCCCACGAGCAGGAGCGCCGAGAGGCAGAGCGAAGTCAGAGATCGTCGCATGATCTAATACCTTTTATACGGGGTGCCTGATTGAGGGTGAGGCGGTCTTCGCCGCGGGGAGGGAGAGGCCGTGGGCTCGCTTGTTTCGCGCCAGCGTGCCCGGCGAAGTGGGCAGTTAATTTATAACAGTTCGGGGGACGCGGCGGCAAGGGTGAGGCGCGCCGCGGGGCGCGACGCCTGGCAAAACGCCGCCGCGCTTCGCCGCACCGCGGCGGCGGCGGTCGGCGAAGCGCGGGCGCGGGACTTTACCGGCGGCGGGCGCGGGCGGGGGCGTTCGCGCCGTCGGCCACGGCTGCCGCGTCGTCAAACGGCGCGGTCGGCGCGGCTTGCTGCGCGTCGCCGAGATCGGCCATCGCCACGACGACGAGCAGCACCGTCACGCTCACGGTGGCGAGGATGTAGAGCAGCGCGATCTGCTCCTTGTAGATGAGGCCCGTGACGAGCGCGACGACGACCGCGATCCACAGCAGCGTCATCATGCGTCGTCGTTTGCGCGCGGCTGTCGCCGCGTTCACCTTAGCCATGACTGTTTGAGACTTCCCCCTTCGAACCCCCGCCGGCCCGCGCCGGTCGGCTTAAGATTTAAGACGGGGCGGCCCGGCGCTTCAGTAGATGATCCTCGTCATCGGCGTGGTGCCGAGCGTGTTGATGCTGCTCGTCGCCAGACCCGTCAGCATCTTGGCGATGCCGCCGGGGGTGAACACGCCGCGCTTGGGCACCTCGATGATGTCGTAGGCTTGGAGGACGGGGTCGGGCTCCTTGCCCTGCTTGATGGCTTTGTAGTTGACCGTGATCACCTCCTGCGCCGCGTCGGGCTTCTTGCGGTAGATGCGCACCTTCTCCTCGTTCGCCTCCTTCACGCCGCCCACCTGCGCCAGCACGCGCGTCAGCGTCGTCCCCTCGCGCAGGTACAGGTTGGCGGGCTGGGCGACGTTGCCGACGACGTAGATCGGGGACGCTTCCGCGACGTAGATGATGTCGCCGGGGCGGACGTAGGGGTTCGACTCCGACTTCCCCGACCTCAGATCGGCGACCCGGTAGATGGAGAACGGGAGGCCGAGCGGATCGGTGTCGGTCGCGGCGGGCGCGGCCTCGGCGGGCTCGAACTCCGGGCAGAGCGGCGGCTCCGTGTGCATGATCTGGATCGTCCCGCTGTGCTGCTCGGTGACGCCGCCGCTGTTGGAGACCAGTTCGAGCAGCCGCACGGGCCGGCGGAAGTCGTACTTGGTGGGCGTCTGCACGGCCCCGTAGATGAACGCCGGCTTGCGGCTGTTCTGCTCCTTGATGCGCATGTAGACCTTCGGCTCCCGGAGGAACTTGGAGATGGCCGAGGAGACGTCCTTGCGCAGGGCGTTGACCGAGCGGCACTGGGCGCGCACGGGCTGATCGACGAACGGGACGGTGATGTTGCCGTCCGAATCCACCTCCAGATCGCCGTTGAACTGCGGGTCGTTGAAGACGCGCAGCTCGATCACGTCGCTCGGCCCGAGCAGGTACTCGCGCTTCTCCGTGTAAGTCGCCGCCTCTTTAAGAGAGATGCGGTCGGGCTGCGGCAACTCGGGCGCGGGGGTCACGGCGGGCTGCTGCTTCTTCGGCTGCGCCGACTCCGCCGCCTTCTCCTGCGCGCCGAGCGGCGCCGCGAGGGTCGAGCAGAGGGCGGCGACGGCGAGTAGGGCTCTTAAAACTTTCATGATCTTACTTCCTGTGTCCTGATTAACGGCTGGGCTGCCCCGTCGCGCACGCGGGGCACGGCGCGCCGGCCTGACTCTATACTGATGCGCGTGAGGGCGCGCGCGGCTGCCCGAATTGCGACTCGAACGCGAACCCGCCCGTCGCGGCGGAAGGCAGGATTTTCGCACACGGGCGGCGCGACGGCAATCAGCCGGAGGGCTTCGCGGCGCGCTTGCGGGGGCCCGGCTTCCCGCCCTTGCGGGCCGCGCGCGGCGGTCGCGGCGGCTCGTCCTTGGCCTCCGCCGCGATCTCGCCCGTGGCGACGCGCGCCCGCAGCATCTCTATCTCGCGGTGGATGCGAGCGGCGGCCTCGTCGCGCGCGTCGTCGCCCATCTCGGCGCGCGAGAGGTAGAAGAGCGCGTCGCGGTAGCGCGCGATGGCGCGGTTGTAGCGCCCGCGGAAGGCGGCCCTCTCGCCCAGCTCCACCCAGTGCGCCACCTTCACCGACGCGATGTAGTTGCGCACGGCGGTGGCCGAATCCCTCAGCTCGCGCTCCTCCGGGTAGAGCCCCAGCGCCTCGTTGATCACGTCGAGCGCGTTCGTCGCCGTCTCGATCTTGCCGGAGACGCTGGCGCGGCGCTGCGACTCGCGCGTCAGCCTCTGCGTCTCGCCGCGCGCCCACGAGAGCAGGTGGTGGCGCTGCGACTCGCGCACGCGCTCCTGCCCGGCGTGCAGCGCGGCGCGCACCTCCGGCGACGTGCGCGACGAACGGATCGCCTCCTCGGCGTTGGCGAGGTAATGCTCGCAGAGGCGGAACGCTTCGAGGTGCGCGCCGGGCTGCTGCGCGCCCGCCTCCTCCGCCGACGCCAGCCCCTGCTGCAACGCGCGCAGCGACGAGGCGGCGGCCTGCACGCTCGCCTGCCGCCGCGACTCGCGCCCCGACGGGGCCGCGCGCGGCGCGCCCGCGCCCATCTGCGCCTCCATCTCGCGCGAGTAGCGCGCCCACGCGCGCCGCATCACGACCTCGCGCGCGGCGAACGAGATGAGCAGGACGAGGACGGCGCAGACCGCCGCCGGCATCCACGCCGTCTCGTCGCCCACCTCGTAGGAGAGCCACCAGACGCCCGCGAAGATCGCGACGGCGACGAACGTGGTCGTCAAGAGGTAGCCCGCCGACGACGGCATGCGCGGCGCGTGCTGGCGCGGCGCGCGGCGCGGGCGCGACCCGACCCCGGCCCGCGGGGGCCGGCGCGCGCGCGCCGCTGCGTAGTCTGCCGAGTTGTCCTGCAAGAAGCCCCTCCGGCGGTTGAAGGCTAGAGACCCGCGCGCGATCGTGTAGGGATCGCCCCCGCGGCTTCGCGCGGTTCGTGTGATTTCGAGTTCCGGCGGCGACCGCGGCGGGCCGCGATTCGGATAAGAAGACCAATAGTCACCTTTTCAAACAACCCTGTCAACGTCGTGCCGCGCGCCCGTTCGGCCCCCTCCCGCGGCCCTCACGCGCGCGCGTTCGCGGGGCGGGGCGGCGGCCCGCGCGGGCGCGTCGGGCTGGAAGCGGCGCGTGATTGCCGCTATACTTCGCGCGCGTTCCATCACGTGAGATCGCGCCCGCTCCGCCGCGCCGCCGCCGCGCGCGACTCGTCGTCCCGCGCCATCGTCGCCGCGGCGATTCTCACAGGCCGACCGCCCGATCCGTTTACGCAGACTGCTTTCGCGTGAAGATCAAACTGCTCCCCAGCACCTTCGACGAGAGTGGGCGCTCGCGCCCCGAGCAGCGGCTGACCTGCTACGTCGTTGACGACCGCGTCGCCCTCGACGCCGGGAGCCTCGCGCTCGCGCTCTCCGACGCGCAGCGCGCCGCCGTGCGCGACGTGGTCGTGACGCACCCGCACATGGATCACGTCGCGACGCTGCCGATCTTCGTCGACGATCTCTTCTCGCAGCTCACCTCGCCCATCCGCGTCCACGCCACCGACGAGGTGTGCGAGATGCTGCGCGGCGACCTCTTCAACGGCACGCTCTACCCGCGCTTCCACGAGTTGGAGAACGAGCGCGGGCGCGTGCTGGAGTTCGTCCCCTTCGAGACGGGGCGGGAGTTCGGCGTCGCGCACCTGAGTCTGACGGCGGTGCCCGTCCACCACGCCGTCCCGACCGTCGGGCTCGTCATCTCGGACGGCGCGGCGACGGTCGCCTTCAGCTCCGACACCTCGCAGACCGAAGAGTTCTGGCGCGCGCTCGACCGGCTGCCGCGCCTCGACGCGCTCTTCGTCGAAGCGTCCTTCCCGAACTCGATGCGCGAGCTGGCGCGCGTCTCCGGCCACCTGACGCCCGAAACGCTGGCCGCCGAACTCGCCAAGCTCTCGCGCGCGCCCGCTAGCATCCACGTCGTCCACATCAAGCCGAGCTTCCGCGAGACGATCCTCTCCGAACTCGAAGCCCTCAAGATCGCGAACCTGAGCGCGATGGAGCCGGGGCGCGTGTACGCGTGGTAAGAGATTGCTCCACCGGGAGAAGATTATGCCGCCGCAAATTCACTTGATCGAGCACAAAGGGTTTATCAAGAAAGTGGAAGGCAGAGTTCACGACAGCATGTTTTGGGACGTACCGATGCAGACCGCAGAGAGATTGATCGGCGGCAGTATCTACTTTCACAAGAAACAAAAAGAGCCATCCTTCTTTGGGGGCAGGATTATTGGCTACAGAATTCACGATGAAGCTGACGAAAACAGCGGTCGGATAGTCTTCCGCTTTGAAGCTGATCCTACTTACAGAGGGGTATTGGCTGGTGTCGGCGGCTGGTCTTACGAAAAGAAAATAGTTTGGTAGGTCGTTAACGCCGCGCCCGAATTTCGCTGTCTACCGGACGGGCTCGAACTCGGTCTCGGTGTGCTCGCCGGCGAAGCCGTCGAGTCTGACGCGCCCGCTCGGCAAAAGCTCGGCGACGCGGTAGGTACGCTCCGCCGTCTCGCGGCTCGGCATCAGCTCGGCGCGGAACGTGACGCTCATGCCGGGGCGCGCCCACCGGTCGCGCCCGCGGTCGCGCCCCGCGCCGGGGCCGGCCCCGCCCTTCGCCAGAAGCACCCTCCGCGTCAAAAACAGCCCGACGCCCGCGCCGCCCAACAGCAGCGCGAACCCCCCGCGAAGGTAACGTCTCCCACGTCTCTTCATTCACACGCCCTCGGCCCTTAAACGGCGTCGCCCGCAGACGGCTGAAGCGCAAGCCCCGCGGCGGGCGGCGTCGCGGGTCGTTGCGCTTCAGTCTAACCCAGCCGTGGCCGGGCGTCGCGCCGCGGGGCGCGCGCCTGCCGTGCGATCAGCAGAGCGGGTCGAGCTTCTCGCTGATGATGGGCAGCCCGCTCAGAGACTTCTCGGCGTTCATCGGCGTGTAGTGCGCCCACTCCTCCGGCACTTTGTCTTCGGGGAAGATCGCCTCGACGGGGCACTCCGGCACGCAGGCGTCGCAGTCGATGCAGGTCTCCGGGTTGATCCAGACGGCGTTGTCGTCGAGGTGGAACGCCTCGACCGGGCAGACCAGCACACAGTCCGTGTAGCGACAGTTGACGCAGGGCTCACACACAACGTAGGTCATCGGACAGGTAGCCTCCTAGAAGATTTATGACGACAGTCGGCGGGAGGGCGCGCGCCGCGCCGACGATCAGAGTTGTTCAAGAGCGCGACTATATTAAGCACGAACCGGCGCGATTGGAAAGAGGAAAATAACGATCAGCACTCAGCACTCAGCACTCAGCACTCAGCCCGCCGGAAAGCTGTTTGACTGACTGCCGACTGCCGAGTGCTGGGTGCTACTTGATCCAGTTCGCGCGGGGCGCGCCCGCCGAGAAGTCGTAGAAGGCGAGGTCGCCCCCGGCGCGCATCTTCGTGAGCAGGATGATCTGCCCCGTGTGCATCGAGAAGTGTTCGACGACGTGGAAGATGGCCGCCAAAACTTCGACCTCGCGCAAGCCCTGAATGCTGCGACGTTCGAGCAAGGTTGACGGCTCGACGCGCGACAGCACTTCGTCCGCCTCCACGACCGTCGCGCGCAGCCGCCCGAACAGCTCGCGCGCGGTCGGCAGATCGGGATCGCCGGGTTGACGCCCCGTCCCGGCGTCGAACTCCGCCTGACGCTCGCGCCCGTCCGCCGCGCCGCCGACGCCGCAGACGATCCACTGGCGCGCGTTCCCCGCGAGGTGGAGCAGGAGGTTCCCGACCGAGTTCGACTCCGCGCCGGGACGCCACCAGAGATCGTCCCCGCCGAGGCGTTCGAGGCAGCGCTCGATCTTCGGCAGGTAGTCGTGCGCGAGGAGCCTGCGCGCCTCGGCGACGAAGGCGCGCGCGACGGCGTCTCGCGTCTCCTCTTCCCCCATTCAGTCTTCGTCTCCGGTGCCGCCGGGCGGGCGTTTGTGCTTGGCCTTGCGCTCGGCGGGGTGCGCACGTTCTTCGGGCTTGGCGCGCGTCAGAGGATGGCCGGGTCGCGCGGCTGGCTTGCGGACGGGATCGAGGGCGGGGCGCGGGGCGCGCCCCGTCGCCTGCTGCTTCGCGTTCGTTTTCACGGCTGCCACCAGAAGAGTTTTTAATAACCGAGGTTGGCGCGATGCTAAGCGCGTCGGCGCGCGCTGTCAATAGTCGTGAAGCGTCGGGTAGCGGCTCAACTCGATCTTCCGTGTTGACGTAAGGGGCTTTCACCACAGAGACACGGAGATCACAGAGGACACAGAGTAATTGTCTTCCTCCGTGTTAACTCCGTGCCCTCTGTGTCTCTGTGGTGAGTGCCTTAAATGAAGCCGCGCCCGCGCGTCTCAGTGGGACGCGCGGGCGCGGGCGAAATTTCCGTCGGCGCTTTTACGCTTCGGTGAGATGCGGGGCGGGGCGGGAGGTCAGCATCTTCAGCGCCTGCGTCGTCTCTTCGCGACGCCGCTGCTGGAACTCGCTGACCCACTCGCTGACGGTCGCGACCATGTCGCGCGCCGCCTCCGGCGCAGTCTTCTTGGCGGCGGCCTCTTCGGTCGCCTCAACCTGCGCCGCGCGCTGGTTGCGTTTGATGATCTTGATTGTAGGTTTCGTAGCCATGATCTTTTTCCCTGCTTGTTCCCTGTCGGGTTGACGACTACTAAGACGTTCGATCGACCCGAAAAGTTCCTTTTAGTTTGAGGAGAGCCCGCGCCCGGCAACTATCGGCGACCTGCTTTGCAAATCGGAGACCACTGCCCGCGCGAATTTGTGACGTTTCTGTCTCGCCGCGCCGCGCCGCGTTTTCGCGCGCCTTTTACGCGCGCGTCGTGCGTCGCCCGCGATCCGTCGCGGGGCCGGCGCGTCTGGTTCGGACGGCGCGCGTGCTTCTCAATCGTTCGTTAGTCAGCCGCGTGCGGACAGTTCTGATACGCCGGAGTTACGGTGCGGGAGAGCTGAGCGGTTTGCACTTCGCCAACGTGAGTTGCGCGCTCGCGCGCTTTGCAAGACTTGGAGCTTTGATGCGCGCGATCCGGAGAAGGCTGCACGGCCCCACCGTCTTTCCCTAATCCCTTTGCCCTGAACGACTCGCCGCCCTCGCGTTCCAGCCGCCGCGCGCGCCGCGCGCGCTGGCATGACCGTTGCCCTCTCGCCTTCCGCCATGATGCTGAGCCAACTCATCGCGATCTACCTCGCCGCCGCCGCCCCCGCCGGCGTCCTCTTCTTCCTGCGACGGCACCCCGACTCGGCGCGCGCCCGCGCCGTCGCGCGCGCCGCCGCCGCCGGGCTCCTCTTCCCCTTCACGCTCGCCGCCTACGCCCTCGCGCGCGCCGACCTGATCGGCGCGGCGGCGACGCCGACCGACCCACGCGCGTCGCGCGACGAGAGGATCGACGCCGCGCGCAAAGCCCTCGTCGCCGCGCTGCACGGGTTCGAGGATCGCGCGCGCGAGGCGGATGGCCGCCTCTCCGACGCCGCCGCCCGGGCCGCGCACGATCTGACTTCCACGGTCGAACGCTACGCGGGTCTCACGCTCGCGCTCGCCGACGCCGAGCCGGACGGCGAGCCCGGCGAGAGGGAGACGGAGCTGGCGCGCGTCGCGGGCCGCGGCGGCGAAGACTTGGAGATCGCGGGTCGCTGCGTGCGCCGCCGCAACGCCTCGCGCCTGCGCGAGCATCAGGCGCGCGCGCGCCTCGAACTGCTCCACGCCCTCGCCGCGCTACAGGACACGCTCGAAGGCTTCGAACACCCGCAAGCCCTTCGGCATCCGCGCGCCGCCGTCGGCAGCCGCCCCGGCGTCGGCGCGGCGGCGCAGACAGCGTCCGCCGCGCTGCTCCGCGTCTACGAGCGCGCCTTCGATCTGCTCCTCCTGCTCGAAGACGCGCGCGGGATTCAAACGCTCGTGCGCCTGACGGACGCCACGCGCGCGCGGCTCTACCGCCACCGCGAAGAGGCCCCGCGCGCCGCCGACGAAGACGCGGCCAGAGGACAATCATGCACGCCACGCGAACTGCTACAGACGACTCCCGTCCCGCTCCCCGCGACGCAGCTCCCGACCCCGATCTCTACGCGCGTCTGAAGTGGCTCGCAGCGGCGAGCGCCGAAGCCGACCGGCGCGAGAGATTGCGCCGACGACGCCCGCGCGAGGAGCAGGAGGCGTTGATGATGCGCCGCCCCGTCCCGACCGAGCGCGCGTTCGCGCGCTTCGGCCTGCTCCTCGGGCTGCTGCCGCCCGCGGCGGTCTTCTTCAGAGTCGCGCTGCTCTTTCATTTCGCCGGGGCGTTGTGCCTGATCTTTCTGCCGATGCTGATCGCCTGCGCCCTCATGGGTCGCCGGATGGGCGCGCACGCCGGGAGGACGTTCGACGAGAGCGAGCGCGCGTCGTGGGGCAGGACGATGATCGACGCGATGGGAGACGCCTTCGTCTGGGCGGCGGCGACGGGCGCGACCGGCGGCGCGATCTTCTTCGGCCTGGGCGCGGCCTTGGGTCTCATGTGCGCGCTCCCCGTCGCGCTGCTCGCCTTCGCCCTCTTCGCGCCGCTGCACCGCCTCCTCGCGCGCGATGGTATGATTGACGCGCGCCACCTCGCGCCGCTCGCGTGGGGCATTAATCTAACGATCTCCGCGCTCGTCCTGAGCCCGCGCGTTCTGCCATACTAAATTTTGTCAGTAGTCAGTAGTCAGTTGTCAGTTGTTCTCTCATCACACGCCGACGACAAATCAACCACCCGGCTTGCGTATCACATACGACGACCGACCACTGACTACTGACTACTGACCACTGATTACTGACCACTGACTACTGATTACTGATCACTGACAGCCTCCATGCTGCTCGTCCCGCTACTCGTCGCGCTGTTCCTGCTCGTGCTGCTCGGCTTCTACGTCGTGGTCGCCGCGCCGCGCAACCGCGCGCACCAGACCTTCGCCGCGTTCATCTTCTGCCTCGCGCTGTGGGCGGTGAAAGACATCGCGCTCTGGGAGTTCGGCGCGCGGACGGGGTCAGCCGCGTGGTGGGCGAAGACGAGCTTCATCCTCGCGCTCGCGCTCCAGTATTCGCTCGTCGTCTTCGCGCTCGTCTTCCCCGAAGATCGCCCCGTGCCCGCGCGCAGGGTCGCCGTCCTCTTCTCGCCCGGCGCGGTCTTCGTCCCGGCGACGCTCGCGGGGCTGATGTGGGGCGGGGCGGGTTTCGCCGGCGGCCACTTCTCGATCCGGCTGACGCCGCTCGCCTACGCCTTCGGCTTCTACATCTACGTCGTCTTCGCCTACGGCTTCGCGCTGCTCTTCAGGAAGTTCCGCGACTACCGCGGGCAGCTCGCCGCCAAGCAGCTCGGCGCGATCATCTGGGGGCTCTCCGTCACCGTCCTCTTGATGACGGCCACGAGCGTGCTGCTCCCGCTCGCGGGCGTCTATCAGCTCCTGCCCTACGCCTCGGTCTTCTTCCTGCCCGGCGTCGTCGTCTACGCCTACGCCGTCTCGAACTTCAAGCTCTTCTCCCTACAGTCCGCGCTCGATCAGTTCCGGCTCTTCCCCGTCGCCTACAAGGTCGCGCTCTCCATCGCGGCGGTCGCCGTGACGAGCTTCTTCGCCTTCCAGGTGCCCATCGTCCGCTGGAGCTTCGGCGCGGGCGCGACGCCGGAGGCGTGGAAGCGATACCTCGTCTTCAGCGTCATCACGGCGCTCGTGCCGAACCTGATTCTGGTCGCGCTCGTCATACGCATCATCACGCGCCCGCTGCGGCGTCTGACCGTGGCCGCCGTCGAGGTCGCCGCGGGCGGCTACGGCGCGCAGGTCGAGGTGGACAGCAACGACGAGGTCGGCCTGCTCGCCTCGTCGTTCAACGAGATGAGCCGCAAGATGGCCGAAGACATCGAACGTTTGCGCGCCATCGGCGACCAGCTCGTCCGCACCGAGAAGCTGGCCGCCGCGGGCTCGCTCGCCGCGGGCGTGGCGCACGAGGTCAACAACCCGCTCGCCTCGATCTCTTCGCTCGTCCAGATTCTGCAGGCGCGCGTGCCGTCGGACGCGGCGGACGAGCGCACCGCCGAGACCCGCGAGATGCTGCGCGTCATCTCGCAGCAAATAGCGCGCATCACGCAGGTCTTGCGCGACATGATGGACTTCGCGCGCCAGCGGCCCCCCTTGCGCGCGCCGCTCGACATCAACCGCGTCCTCGACGCCTCGCTCCGACTCGCCGCCTTCGACAAGGACTTCAAGCGGCTGACTCTCACGACCGACCTCGACGCGTCGGCGCCGCTCGTCGCGGCGGACGCCGATCAACTCCAACAGGTCTTCCTCAACCTGCTCTTGAACGCGCGCGACGCGATGCCCGAAGGCGGGAGCCTGCGCGTCTCGACCCGCCACGACCCGCGCGCGGGCGAGGTCGTCGTCGAGTTCTCGGACACCGGCGCAGGCATTGCGCCCGAACACCTCGCGCACGTCTTCGACCCGTTCTTCACGACGAAGCCCGCCGGGCGCGGCACCGGCCTCGGCCTCGCCGTCTGCTACGGCATCGTCACCGCCCACGGCGGTCGCATCGAACTCGCGCCCAACGACTCGCGCGGCACGCGCGTCCGCGTCGCGCTGCCCGTCGGGCCGGACGCCGGCTGACAACAAGTTATGCCGAAGATTCATCTTGAGACGTTCGTCGCCGCGCCCGCCGAGGTCTGTTTCGATCTCTGCCTGAACGTCAACTTTCACGAGCGCGCGGGCCACGGTCGGGCCGTCGCGGGCGTCACTTCGGGTCAGATGTACTTGGGCGACACGGTGACGTGGGAGGGCGTGCATTTCTTCGTGCGCCGGCGGCTCACTTCGAAGATCGTGGCTTGCGATAGGCCGCGCGCCTTTGTGGATGAGATGCAGCGCGGCGCGTTCGCGCGCTGGCGGCACGCGCATACCTTCATCGAGCATGAAGGCGGCACGCTCGTGATCGACGACGTGGATTTCGCCGCGCCGCTCGGCGTGCTGGGCAAACTCGCCGGCGCGCTCGTGCTCGGAAGCTACATGACGCGCTTCCTCGCCCGTCACAACGAACACTTCAAACTCGCGGCGGAATCTCAGGCGGCAGGCTCTAAGTATGAGTAGTAATCAACGCAACGGGCGCGGCGGGCCACTTGATTTACCGCAGGGCTGCATCCGTTATCTTCTGATCGTGTCGAGCATTATCGGCCTGCTCGGTTGGAGTTATGTTGTGCTGGTAACTGTTAGCTACTTCGGCTGGGGCTGGTGGCTGAAGACACGTTCGAGTCCGTCTCAGTTATTTTTGTACTTTTTCCCGTTCGTGTATCTGATTTCGGGGGTCTTGCTTAGCACTGTAAAAGTCAACAAGCGGGTATTGATTTGCGCGGCGGTGATTCTCAATTTACCGATAGGGGCGTATGGGGTTTACCGTCTGTTGACGCGGGGGTTTGATCTTCTTGACTTAATCTGGCTCTGTTTCATTGCCCTCTGGGCAATCTTATGCGCGACGGGGGCCAGAAAAACCGCCCCCTAGTCCGTTTCCGGCAACATCAACCATGAGCACACAGCCACTCATCCTCGTCGCGGAAGACGAAGACCTGATGCGCGTCATCCTCTCCGGCCTGCTCGAAGGGGCCGGCTACCGCGTCGCCCTCTGCGCGAGCGCGGAGGAGGCGCTGGAAAAGTTCACGACCGAGGACGTCGCCGTCACGCTCACCGACATCAGGATGTCGGGCATGGACGGGCTCGCGCTCCTCGACCGCGTCAAGGACATCGACTCGGAGGCGCTCGTCATCGTGATGACGGCCTACTCGTCGGTCGATTCGGCGGTCTCGGCGCTGCGCAAGGGCGCGTACGACTACGTGACCAAGCCGTTCGTCAACGAGGACCTGTTGCAGTCGGTCAAGAACGCCCTGACGCAGCGCGAGCTGTTCCGCGAGAACCGCGCGCTGCGCCGCGAGCTTGATCGCCGCTACAGCTTCTCCGAGATCGTCGGCACGTCCGAGGCTTTGCAGTCGGTCTTCCGGCTCGTCGAGAAGGTGGCGGCGACGACGACGAACATCCTCGTCAACGGCGAGTCGGGCACGGGCAAGGAGTTGATCGCGCGCGCCATCCACCACAACAGCCCGCGCGCCGCGCGCCCCTTCGTCGCCATCAACTGCGGCGCGCTGCCCGAGACGCTCCTCGAATCCGAGCTGTTCGGCCACACGAAGGGCGCGTTCACGGGCGCGACCGCGAGCAAGGCGGGGCTGCTGCGCGCGGCGGAAGGCGGCACGGTCTTCCTCGACGAGATCGGCGAGGTGACGCCCGCCATGCAGGTCAGACTCCTGCGCGCCGTGCAGGAGCACGAGGTCACGCCCGTCGGCGCGACCGCGCCCGTCCGCTTCGACGCGCGCATCATCTGCGCGACCAACCGCGATCTGGAGAAGGAAGTTTCCGAGGGGAGGTTCCGCGAGGACTTGTTCTACCGGCTGAACGTGATCGAGATTCACCTGCCGCCCCTGCGCGAGCGGCGCGAGGACATCCCGCTGCTCGTGCGCCACTTCATCGCGGCGACGGCGCGCGAGCAGGGCCGGGCCGAGAAGCCGATCTCGCGCGAGGCCATGAGCGCCCTCATCAACTACAAGTTTCCGGGCAACGTCCGCGAGTTGCAGAACGCCGTCGAGCGCGCCTTCACCCTGAGCGGCGCGGAGATCGATCTCGACAGCCTGCCGCCGCGCGTACGCGAGTCGGCGGGCGACCCGGCGGCGGTGCGCGACCCCGACGGCCTGCGCCCGACGCTCGCCGAGATCGAGCGCCGCTACATCTTAGAGACCCTGGCCTCGGTCAATCAGGACAAGGCGCGCGCCGCCAACGTCCTCGGCATCGACCTCTCCACCCTCTACCGCAAGCTCAAACGCTACGACGCCGCCTAGCCGCGCGACGCCGCTTTTTTTATATTAGCTCCGGCATAAAGTGGCATTTGCTCGGCATAAAGTGGCATAAATTCCGGCATAAAATGACATGTCATTACAAATCAACAACTTATGTTGTTGTGCTGGTTGTCCTTTTGACCTCCACTTGAAAGGGGATAGAAAATGAAAGCGGTCTTGGTAGAGAAGAAAGAAGTTTATGTCCGATGCCCGGACTGCGGCGACGAGAATAGCCACCACGTAACGCACCTCGATCCGGGTACATCGTTCGGGCCATCGTATTGCGGCAACTGCGGTGCTGGGGTACGAGGCTACCTCAGCGGCGACGGGTCAGTAGAGATATTTGAGACCGGGGACAGGAAAGAACAGACCTACGTCCTCCTACGCATCAGCCCTCAAGACGACCCCATATACTTGGTGGTGCGCGGGGCAGAATTCGTCACTGACGACGGTGCTGGCATGGTTGAAGAATGTGAGGAAGAAACATTCTTCGAGAGCGATGAGTATTTCTATGGCTACACGTGCCATCCAAGCGTCACCCTTCGAACCGCGGTCGCGGTAATCATAAACGGCGAAGCCGATCCTCATGGCATATTCGAGTATGTCGCGACAAGACCCGCATTATCAGCGCACGAATACGCGGAGGCTCGGATCCCCGATAGCTTGCTTGTGGAGTTCTTACGACTCACAGGACAGACACACGTCAGCGCAGTAGAGGTAACCGACAGTGACTCCATTTAGTCCTAACGAGGGTTGCGAGACTTACCCCTTCCGATCAACTTCTGTAACCAACCGGCAATTTTCCTCATCCCAGTCGCCGGGGGCTTCGACTCAACAACGATAAATTCCCTTCTAGTCTCAGCCGTCGCGGTCTTTGAGAGCGTTCTACTCTGCGCTCTAATCTCCGCTGGCTCGCGGGCCACACGCACAGGTACATCTTTCAGGGACGCGGGGGCGGTGGTTGTCACGCTCCTTTGGGCCACTGCCTCTGCTAAGAAACGCGTCAACAAGCTGTCTACTTCTGAACTGTCCAGAAGGTTGTTGTTTGGAGGCAATGCCGGGGAGTGCTGTACCGCATTTTCGATCAGTTGCGGTTTGAGGGGCTGATGGCGGGCGCGGGGGTGTGGTGGCTACGCGTGATGGGGCGGCTCAAAGAGGGCGCGACCGCGGAGCAGGCGCGCGCGGGCCTCGAACCCATCTTCCAGCAGTCCGCCCTCGATCACCGGGGGGCGCGTGTGGCCCGTGGGGAGAACGCGCTCAAGCCGCTCGGCCCCGATGACTACCCGCGCCTCATCGCTTACCCCGGGGGCCGGGGGGAGACTTCCAGGCGGGAAGACTATCAAAAGCCGCTCTACATTTTGTTGGGGGTGGTCGGCCTCGTGCTGCTGATCGCCTGCGCCAACGTGGCGAACCTGCTGCTCGCGCGCGCGGCGGCGCGGCAGAAGGAGATCGCGGTGCGGCTCGCGCTCGGCGCGGGGCGCGGGCGGCTCGTCCGGCAGCTACTGACCGAGAGCGTCCTGCTCGCGACCGTGGGCGGCGCGCTCGGGGTGTTGTTCGCCTACTGGATCAAGGACGGCCTGCTCGCCGTCGGCGATTGGGGCGGGGCCGGCATGACCGCGCTCGAACCGAGCTTGGACCTGCGTGTGCTCGGCTTCGCGTTCGCGCTGTCGCTGCTGACCGGACTCCTCTTCGGGACGGTGCCGGCGTGGAGAGCGACGCGGGTCGACCTGACGCCCGCGCTTAAAGACAGCGCGCGATCTTCGAGCGCCGCCTCGCGTTCGCTGTTCACGAGGGCGCTGGTCGCGGCGCAGGTGGCGATCTCCCTGCTGCTCATGGTCGGCGCCGGGCTGTTCGTGCGCACGCTCGTCAACCTACAGCGGGCCGAGGTGGGCTTCGACGAGCGCAACCTTCTGCTCTTCACCGTAGAGCCGGGCCTGATCGGCTACAAGGGCGAGCGGCTGGCGAACCTTTACAAGCAAATGGCGGAGCGCGTCGAGAACGTGCCCGGCGTGCGCTCGGTCACGTTCTCGGCAGAGCCGCCGCTCGCGCGGAGTTCGAGCGATCGCAACCTTTACCTGCCGGGCGCCCCGGTCTCGCCGGACGGGAGGGCGCAGTCGAGCGGCGTCGTTTACTTCCATCAGGTGCGGGAGAACTTCCTCAAGACGATGGGCATCCCCGTCCTCTCGGGGCGCGACCTCACGCCGCAGGACGGCCCCGCTCCCCCAAGGTCGCCGTCGTCAACTTGGCCTTCGCACGCCGCTTCTTCAGCGGGGAGAACCCCGTGGGGAAGCGGTTCAGTTTCGACGACAGCCCGGCCAGCGCCGGCGACGTCGAGGTCGTGGGCCTCGCGGGCGACGCGAAGTACGCCAACCAACGCGACGATCCCCCGCCGACGACTTACCTGCCGTGGTCGCAGGAGTCGAACTCACTCCGCTCCGCGACCTTCGAGGTGCGTACGTCGGGCGCTCCCGCTTCCTACGCCGACGCCGTCCGACGGGCGGTGAGCGAGGTCGACGCGGGGCTGCCGCTCAAAGACGTCAAGAGTCAGCTCGAACAGGCCGACGAGACGCTCTCCCTAGAGCGGCTCTTCGCGAAGCTGCTGAGCCTCTTCGGCCTGCTCGCGCAGACGCTCGCCGCGGTCGGCATCTACGGCGTGCTCGCATGGTCCGTCTCACAGCGCACGCGCGAGATCGGCATCCGCATGGCCCTGGGCGCCCGGCGCGGCGACGTGCTGCTCATGATCATGCGGCAGGGGGGCGCGCTGGTACTACTCGGCGTCGCGCCCGGCCTCTTCTCCGCCTACGCGCTGCTCAAATACCTGTCGAGCGCGACGCAGATGCTCTACGGCGTCTCGCCGACGGATCCGCCGACGTTGGGCGGCAGCGCGCTCCTGCTGGCGCTCGTCGCGCTCGCCGCCAGCTACTTACCTGCGCGGCGCGCCACGAAGGTCGATCCGCTAGTCGCGCTGCGGGCCGAATGAGCCGTGGGTTTGCCGCGCCAAGTTTGACGGGGTTAACGGGACTCGGGGGGAGTGGCCTTTCACTCACTCATCCCCCTTTTGAGTCCCGTTAACCCCGCCCTCACTACCGCCGGCTCCGTCAGCCGCCCCTGGTGGGTTATCCGCGGCCCGGCCTCGTGAGCCGCGTCGCCGCCGTCACGCCCACGAGGTCGCCCACGTTGACGAGTGGCGTTGACACCGTGTTCCACGCCACGCCGTACCACACGTCGTCGGTTCCCGACCAGCGGCGGATCTTGATCGTGTAGGTCTCTCCGGCGCGCGCGCGGAACTCGGCGATCTCGTAGCTGTTGTCGAACGAGCCGCTGTAGCCGACCAGTTTCCCGCCGCTGTCGTAGACCTTCAAATCCAGGTCCACCGTGAGCACCGAAGAGACGGGCAGCGTGATGATCCCTAAGAAGTCGTGCTCGATCACGTCGGAGTCCCACGCCAGCGCCACCTTCACCGTCGTGCGGCTGAAGATGTTCCTGGCGGGTACGGAGATGTTGTAGGAGAAGGTCGTCTCGCCGTTGCGCCCGCTGTCCGCCGACCGCAGGGTGCCGACGTCCCAGCCCGCGGGGGCCGGGCGGTTGTTGCGCCCTTTGCGCCGCTCGGCGATCCGCACGGCGCTCAGGGTGTTCAGCGCGCCGGCCCCGTCCACGCCGTCGCGGCCCGCCGTCAGATCACTCCACCACGTGCCGCCGTCGGGGTTGAGCTTCGCCGCGGCGAGATGGATGGCGCGGCAGCCTTCGGGCCACGACTTGAGCACGCCGTCGACTTCCTGCACGCACGCGGTCGAGCCGGCGACGGCGGGCGCGGCCATGCTCGTCCCGCTCTTCGTCAGGCCGACCGTCGTCACGCCCGTGCCGTTGGCGGCGATCTCCGGCAGCTCCCGATCCCCGTGATCGCTGTTCGGGTTGCGGAACACGGTGCTGCCCGACATGCCGTCGGCGGCGTCGTTGTGGTTGGCGACCGTAAGGCGGTTGTAACCCTTGTGGTTGACGAACTCGTCGTCGGCCCCGTTGCCTGAGGCTTCGCAGATGGTCGGGTAGGGCCAGTGCAGCGCGAGCCAGTCCTTGTAGACGTCGTCGAACGAGAGATCGCCGCTGGTCTGTTCCTCGTCGCGGTGGAAGCTCTGGCTGATGACCGTGCACCCCTTGTCCTGAGCCGCCCAGCGGACGGCGTCGATGTCGTAGTCGTTGGCGGAGTGCAGCAGGCAGTCGGGCGCGTGGCCGTGCGGCTTGCCCCGCTCGCGGTTCTTGATGATCCCGTGCGTGTGGCGCGCGTGATCCGACGTTTCGGGATCGTCGCGGTAGCGCGCCGTGATCCTCAAGTCCGTGGTGTCGTCCGGCCCGCTCTCGTAAACCGCCACCTTCACGCCCGAGCCGTTGTACCCGAGGCCGTGCGCCTCGTCGGACTGCGCGATGGCGATGGAGTCGGAGAGGTCTACGATGCCCTCCTTCCGGTAGAGGAAGATCATCGACACCTCCGGCGCGGCGGCGAGGCGGCGGATCGCCTCCGGCCCCAGCTCGGCGAAGACGACGGGCGCGGACTGATCCACGCGCACGTCCCTCGCGGACTCGGCGAGCTTGTACTGCTCCGCGAAGCGGTACGCCCGGGCGGCGAACTCCTTCCGCGCTCCGGCCTCGGCGGGCGGCACCTTCTTGGCCTCCCGCCGCTCGCTCTTCTCTTTCGCGGGAGGGCCGCCCCGCAGCCACAGCGCGACGCTGAACGCCTCGGTCCCGCCGCGGGCCAGACGCTCGTACAGCCTCGGCTCCAGCTTGCCGTACCGCTTCAGGCGCTCTTTCATCACGCCCGCGCGCACCTCGTCGAAGTCGATCTTCTTGCCGGCCCTGTCGTAGGCGGCTTCCCACGGCTTGCCGTCGTCGCGGCGCGTCCCCTTCATCAGCTCGTGGGTCGGCGTCTCGCCGGGCGAGGCGCGCCGGATGCTGTCGCCGAACACCGTCACGCGCGAGTAGGATTCGACCTTCACGTCGCGCGGGAACGTCACCTGCGAATCGACGACGAAGAAGGGCACTTCCAGCTCGGCTTCGGTGCGCCGGCCCCCCGGCGTGTAGAGATCGCTCAGGTGGAGCGTGTTCCGCCCGGTCGCGAACGAGTCGTCGACCGCGACCACCACGCGGCGACCGCGCTCGCCGACCGAGGGTTTGGCGCGCGCGCCGTCGAAGCGCAGCCCCGAGGCGATGGCGCGCTCGTCAATCGCCGAACTCGACTCGACGACAATCGCCGCCCCGCGCTGGACGATCTCGAACGGGTCGATGCTGACGGAAACGGCCTTCCGCGGGCGCTGCTGTTTTCGTGCTGTGCGTTTGGCAGGCATTTGCGATCTCCTTCTGCTGGCTGGCGCCAGCGGCGAGTTTTTAACGGGGCGAGGTCGTTTCCGCCGCGACGCCCGGCGCGTCGGCGCTGGGCCACTTACGGCGGTAGCTGGCGGCTAGTTTAAGCGGGAGTCCGACACGCGTTCGGGCGGGAGTCTAACATGAGCCGCGGCGGGGCCCGCGCGCCGCCCGCATCGCTCTTTAAGCGGTCGTCCACATACTATGTGAGTTTGCGTGATTACGTTTCGCCTCAACGCGCGGCGGTTTGTGAGGGCGCGGGCGGGGCCGCACGGCGAACGGGTCGTCGCGAATGACGAACACGGGTCGTCGCGAATGACGAACGAGGTGTCGCAAGCCGCGCGGCTTGCGACACCTCGTTCGTCATTCGCGACGACCCGTGTTCGTCATTCGCGACGACCCGTTCGCCGTG
>DASVQC010000003.1:0-75803 GCA_036389335.1 Pyrinomonadaceae bacterium
GGCCGATCATGATCATGATCGGCCCGCGCCGCGGCCCCGTCTCCGCGCCGCCGCCTTCCCAATTTGCCCGCCCCTCGCTCACCTCGCGCGCTGCCGGTGAAGACCCGCCCCCGCCCGCCCCTCGCAGGTTGTCAGCTCAAGACGGGAAGTGCCGTATAATCGCCCGGCGTCAAGGCGTTATACCGCACGGCGCGGTCTAATCAGTGTTATATGATTTTTGGTGTAATTAATACAAAACATGGGCCTCTCAAAACGGACTGTTTTTGAGCGGCTTCCTCTTAAAACAAAAGATGAAAAAAAGACTTCTCATACTCTTTTCTATTTTGATCGCCCTTTTGATCGCCGGGTATTTGTCGTGGAACTACTTCACCAGTCCGACCGGGAGTCAAAAGGTGGCCTTTACCCCGGCACACTCGCAGCACTTTACGAGCGGCAACTTAAATTACACCGTCTACCGGGCGGAAAACGGAGTGAGCGGCGACGTCATTTATCACTTGCACGGGAGAAACTTAGACGCCTCCGTTTGGAACGACGACACTTATTTCACCTCACAGGTACAAGCCTACTGGCAGAAATCATCGATTAAACCGCCGACCGTCGTGGTCGTTTCATACGGGCCCGTCTGGCTGTTAACCCCGAAGAATTCTCAAGTAGAAAACGGGTTATTGGATGACTTCATCGCCCGCCTGCCGGAAATCGAATCGAAAGTAGGCAAGCCGGGCCGCAGAATATTGCTCGGCGAGTCGATGGGAGGATTAAACGTCCTGATATTAGGGCTGAGTCGCCCCGAGATGTTTTCCAAGATCGCGTCTCTGTGCCCGGGGGTTTACCTTGAGTCCCCGTTCTCCGATTATTCCACCCTGAGGGCGGCCATGAAGCGTACGGGCGCCGATCCCAAAATAACATACGGGGTGACACAACTGGCGATGAAGTATGTTTCTAATAACGAAGAGTGGAACGCAATCAACCCGATTTCATTGATTGAGCGCGCAGACCAAAGCTACCCCGAGCTATACCTCTCCTGCGGCCTTTATGACAAATATGGAAACTTTGAAGGCACGGAGGCGCTGGCAAATCTTGCGATGAAAAGAGGAGTAAAGACTACGTGGCACCCCATCTACGGCGGGCACTGCGCCGTAGACGTTGCCTCGCTGGCAGACTTCCTCTCCTCGAATTGACGGCCGGGTGCTTGCCCACAGAAGGTTCGAGATTATCTTGCAAGGCTGCCTCAGCGTCGCAATTCATCCGGGTTTGAATGGTGAGCACTCTAGCCCCTCAAAAACGACGGTTAATAATAACGTCGCATATAACAAATCATTGGACGCGGGGCGCAATCAGCTACTCTCTTAAACTTTAGCAAGCCTGCGCCCGCGCCGACTCAACCGTCATGTCGCTTCCCCCACCTCAAGTAAGGAGAGCGCATTTCGGCGGCGGCTAAACAGTTGTTGACATGGCCGCCGGCCCTAGCATAAAACCACACTTGCCTTCGCGCCCGTCGCGCATGGAAACGCCCGACCGCCTTCTCGCCATTCTCCTTCCCCCGAAAAGAGAGAACCTATGAAACCCAATCTTCTCATCGCCGCATCATTAACCGCGGCCCTTCTCGCGGCCTTTCCTTATCACACGGCCCTCGCCGGAGCGCAGGAGACACACCAGCACCAACACGACCCTTCGGAAAAGATCGGGCGGGTCAACTTCACCGTCTCCTGCGCCCCCGCCGCCCGAAGACAATTTAATCGCGCGGTCGCATGGCTCCACTCTTTCGAGTACGAAGAGGCTGAAAAGGCGTTCAACGAAGTCGCCGTCGCCGATCCGCGGTGCGGCATGGCTTACTGGGGCATCGCGATGAGCAACTACCACCAGCTCTGGGCGCCGCCGACCGAGGCAGAGTTGCAGAAGGGATCGAGCGCCGTCGAAAAGGCGAAGGGCGTGGGCGCACGCACCGGGCGCGAGCGAGATTACATCGCGGCGCTGGAGGTTTTTTACAAAGACGCCGACAGGCTCGATCACCGGGCGCGCACGTTCGCTTACAGTGAAGCGATGGGGCGGCTCTACCGGCGCTACCCGTCAGACCGCGAGGCCGGCGTCTTCTACGCCCTGACACTCGTCTCGACGGGGATGATGTCGAACGACAAGAGCTACGCCAACGAAAAGAAGGCGGCGCAGATTTTGAATCGCGTTCTGGCGCGCGAGCCGCAGCACCCGGGGGTCACACACTACCTCATACACAGCTACGACTACCCGGCGCTCGCGCACCTGGCGCTCCCAGCCGCGCGAGGCTACGCGAAGATCGCGCCCGCGTCGGCCCACGCGCAGCACATGCCTTCGCACATCTTCACGCGGCTCGGTCTGTGGCAGGAGGGGATACAATCGAACCTCAATGCCGAGGCGTCGGCGAAGTCGTTCGCCGTGAGGAACCATCTGTCGGGCGCGTGGGACGAGCAGTTTCACGCGATGGACTACCTTGAATACGCCTACCTGCAAGGCGCGCAGGACGGGCGTGCGCGGGGCGTGCTCGACGAGTTGAATAAAATTCAGAAGGCCGAGCCGGAGACTTTCAAGGTGGCCTACGCCTTCACGGCTATCCCCGCGCGCTTCGCGCTCGAACGGCGGCGGTGGGATGAGGCGGCAAAATTGACGTTGCCCCCAGACAGTTTGGGGGCGTTCCCATGGCAGCGCTTCCCGTGGGCCGAAGCCAACATACACTTCGCGCGCGCGGTCGGGGCCGCGCGCACCAATGATGCGGCGTCGGCGCGTCATGATGTCGAGAAACTGGCCGCCATCCGGCAGGCGCTCGGCGAGGTCAAAGGCGGTTATGATTGGGCCAAGCAGGTCGAGATCGAGCGTCAGGTCGCGTCCGCGTGGCTGGCGCACGCCGAAGGCAGGGACGAAGAGTCGCTCCGGCTGATGCGCGCGGCGGCGGAGCTGGACGACGCCACTGAGAAACATCCCGTGACGCCGGGGGCGATTCTCCCGGCGCGCGAGCAACTCGGCGAGCTGCTGCTGGAGCTGAAGCAACCGTCGGCGGCCTTGCAGGAGTTCGAGACCTCGCTCCGCAGTACGCCCAACCGGTTCAACGGGCTTTACGGCGCGGCGCGTGCGGCCCGGCTCGCGGCAGATCGGAAGAGGGCGCAGACTTACTACGGGAAGCTCTTGGAGCTGTGCCGCCAAGCCGATGGCGTCAGGCCCGAGATCGGGGAGGCGAAGGCGTTCCTCGCCGGCTTAAACGCGAAAGACTCCGCGAGCACGAAATAGATTCTTCCCGGCACCGGCGGACGCGACACGACGCCCGGGTTGACCGCCGCCGACGTTTTTTCCGGGGTCGTGCTGCTCGCCAAAGACGGGAGAGTCCTCTTCGACAAAGCCTACGGGGAGGCCGACAAGGATTTCGGCGTCCCCAACCGGACGGACACCAAATTCGGCCTGGCCTCCCTCAACAAAATGTTCACGAGCGTGGCCGTCGCGCAACTGGTCGGGCAGGGCAGGCTCTCTTACGAGGACGCGCTCTCCAAATTCATGCCCGAGTTTCCCAGCCGGGAGGCGGCGGGGAAGATCAAGATCAAACACCTGCTGACGCACACTTCCGGGTTAGGCGACTACTCCGTCAGGGCGTCGCGCGAGGGGGCGCGCACGGTCGACGAATTTCTGAAGCTGGCTAAGGACGATAAGCTCGCCTTCGGGCCGGGCACGGATCAGGCTTACAGCAACACGGCCTTTATCGTGCTCGGCAAGGTCATCGAGAAAGTGACCGGGCAGAGCTACTACGACTACGTGCGGAGGAACGTCTATCAGCGGGCCGGGATGATTAACACCGACGCTTACGATCTGGACTTGGTCAACAAAAATCTGGCCGTCGGCTATGAGAAGGGGTACAGCGATGCCGGCGTCGTCTTCCGCAACAACACCTGTGAGGTGGGTTACGGCGGCCCGGCGGGCGGCGGGTTTTCGACCGCCGAAGACTTGCTGCGGTTCACCGTCGCCCTGCGCGCGGGCAAGCTGGTCGGGAGGAACTACGTGCAGACCATACTCTCGCCCAAGCCGGAGCTGAAGTCGCCGACCTACGGCTACGGCTTCAACATTCTTAACGGGATCGCCGGGCATAGCGGCGGCGACACGGGCGTCAACACGAACCTGGAGATGTTCCTCGACGACGGCTACACCATCGTCGTGCTGTCGAATTACGGCGGCGCGATGCGGCAGGTCAACACTAAAATGCGAGAGTTGCTGCTGGCCGGGAAATCAGCGCCGCCGGGCACGCGCTGAGGCGCTGTTACTCTTCAGTCCTCGAAGCCCTCCCCGCCGAGTTCCCGCGCGCCGTGAGCCCAGTACGGGAAGTGCGGTATCATCGCCCAATGTGAAGGAATTAGGCCACGCGGCGCGGCCTAATTGTAGTTATGTGCCAAAGAGTTAGGAGGAATTGAAATGAACGAAAGGCGCACTTATGAAGTTGTTAGGAATAAAGTTGCTGAACTTTGCGAACTTCCTGTTGAGAAAGTGCATGGCAACTCTAATTTTTTTGACTTAGGCTTTCATTCACTATTAGCCGTACAGTTTGTAGCTGAAATAGAGCGCGAGCTAAATATTAGACTCAGCTTGGTTGATGTTTTCGTTTATCCCTCAGTTACTGGAATTGTAGAATCCATTGAAAAGAAACAAGCATCTGAAAAATGAACAGCTATATACTGCCTCTCATATCGGTCATTGTAGGAACGTTTTTAGGTCTTCTCACAAGTTTATTAACGTCCTCTGTGCGTCAGCGACAAGACGTGACATTACGGCTGCTTGATCAGTATTTTCAAGTTAGGAGGGAACTTGTTGATGCTATAACGGATCTAGCAAACATGAATATTCGGGATCAGTTGGATTTAGATCAGCGTGCTGAATATCGTTATCTAGTATCTAAGCTCTTTTATAAGCATTATGACTTTTTACCCAAAGAAGTTTTAGAGGCCATGACTCTCCTGTACGTCTGTTTAAATAGCTCTAATAGCGGTTTGTTTACCATCAGAGGTAAAGGGATTTTACCAATGAGGGATGAGGAGGTGATTCCATTTATTGAATCCTGTTCCTTATACGATAATACAAAGTATATAGCCCCCTTAGCCCTCAAGAGCGACAACCCCGCGATCAGAGGTAATCAAGCTCTAATTCTTCATGCGCGAAACGTTCTTTATAAACTTAACAAATATGCTTCGATTGGAGACCTCTTAAGAATGACTAAGAAATTAAAAAAGTAAGAGAATATAGATAATTCATGAGCAGCAAAAGGCACATAACAACTCATTCAACCGGGGGCTTCGACGGGCGGCTTTTCATCTATCTACCTTCGATGTATCTTGTGTGGCGCTCACTCAGCGCCGGTTAATTCGGGCGTCAGGCGGCTCCGGCCACGAGGGAAACTGAAGGTGTAAGCCATGAAACAACTTCTTGCCATCACGCTATTAATAATCGGAGTGCCCGCCGTCTCGGCTCAGAAGGGCGGCCCCGACAAACCAATTTGCAGTCTCACCTTGGCGCAGTTCCCGGGGATAGGCGATCTCAGGCTGGGGCTGACCGCGGAGCAAGTGCTCGCACTTTTCCCCGGCAGCAAAGAAGACCCGGAAGTCCGCGCCAGCCTGTCCAGACCGGCCACCGCGCTCGGGGCGTCCAGCCTTACCATCAGGCCGAGCAGGTATCGGTCAAAGGAGAGGTTCGCCGGGGTCAGTCAAATCATGTTTTCCTTCCTCGACGGTCGCGTCTCCACTTTTTCCATCGGCTACGACGGCCCCGAATGGCCGCACGTCGATAAATTTGTGGCTAAGGTCGCCGAGGGGACGAACCTCCCGCCGGCGGAGGCGTGGGAGGCGTACGCCGGGATGGAGACTCAATTAAAGGTTCTCAAGTGTTCGGGCTTCGAGATTCGCGTCTTCGCCGGCGGCGAGGGCGGCAATCTCAATTACGTTTTGATGAGTGATTTAGTGGCGGCGCGGACATTGAAGGAGCGTAGGGCTAAGGCCCGAGAGAATGCGAGGCCGGAGCCTAAGCCATGAACGCCGAAGGTCTGACGCGCCGGTCGATGCCGGTCATGAAGGCGCGCCGCCTCTTTCACGCGACGATCATCGTGCCCGTCCCTTCGTCGGTGAAGACTTCGGAGAGGAGCGCGTTGCGCGCGCCGCCGTCGATGATGTGCGCGCTGCGGACGCCGCGGCGCAGCAGGTCTGTGATCGCCTGAAGCTTCGGGATCATGCCGCCCGTCGCCACGCCTTCGGAGATGAGCCGCTCGACGTCGGCGACGGCGAGGCGGGAGAGCTTGGACGCGGCGTCGCCGGGCCGCAGGTAGATCCCGTCCACGTCCGAGAGCATGATCAGCTTCTCGGCCCGTAACCTGACGGCGATCTCGGCGGCGATGGTGTCGGCGTTGATGTTGAAGACGCGCCCCTCGGCGTCCGCGCCGAGCGAGGAGACGACGGGCAGGTAGTCCTGATCGAGCAGCACTTGCAGCAGGCGGTCGTCGATTTCGAGGATGTCTCCGACGTGCCCGAAGTCCACGCGCTCGCGCTCGCCCGTCTCGCGGTTGACGATCTCTTTGGGCGGGCGGCGCTCGGCGTGGATGATGTTGCCGTCCACGCCCGAGAGGCCGACGGCGTGCGCGCCGCACTGCCTGAGCGCCGCGAGGATGTCGGTGTTGATCTTCCCGGCGAAGAGCATCTTCGCCATGTCGAGCGTGGCGTCGTCGGTGACGCGCCGCCCGTCGATGATCGTCTGCTCGACGCCCATCTGCACCGCCAGCTCCGACAACTGCTTGCCCCCGCCGTGCACGACGCAGACCCGTATGCCGACCTGATGCAGGAGCGCCAGCTCTTCGGCGAGCGAGACGAGGTTCTCCCGCCCCTCCGTCACCTTCCCCGACAGCTTGACGACGAAGGTCTTGCCCTTGAAGCGCCGCGTGTACGGCAGCGCCTCGCGCAGCAGATCGAGTCGCGCCTGATTCATCAACCCTCCTGCGTGACGGGTGACGAGTGACAGGTGACAAGTAAAACCTTGTAGTTGTCTTGCCTGTCACCTGTCACTTGTCACCCGTCACGACTTTTACTTACTACCCGTCACCTGTCACCTTCTTCATAACGGCTTTCTGCGCGTGCAGGCGGTTCTCCGCTTCGTCTACGACGACGGAGGCGGGCGAGTCGAGAACGTCGTCGGTGACGACGACGTTGCGGCGGACGGGGAGGCAGTGCATGAACAGCCCGGCGTCGGTGCGCGCCATCTTCGCGGCGTCGACGATCCAGTCGGCGCGGTGCTCGGCGCGCATCTCGACGTCGTCTTCGGGCGAGCCGTAGCAGAGCTTGCTCCCCCAGCTCTTGGCGTAGACGGCCTGCGCGCCGTCGAAGGCCGCCTCGACGTCGTCGGTCTGCGTGACGGTCGCGCCCGCGTCGAAGGCGGCGTTGTTGATCTCGCGCATCAGGTCTTCGTCCAGCTCGTAGCCGGGCGGGTGCGCGATGGTCAGGTCGTGGCCCATCTGCGCGGCGGCGAGCGCGAAGCTGTTCGGCACGGCCATCGGCAGCGGCTTCGGGTGCCACGCCCACGTGAGCGTAACTTTCTTGCGCCCCGCGCCGAGCCTCTCCCTGATGGTCATCATGTCCGCCAGCGCCTGACACGGGTGGTGCATCGCGGACTCTAAATTGATCACGGGCACTTCGCTGTGGCGCGCGAACGCGGACAAGACGGGATCGGCCCGCTCCGCGTCCCAGTCCTTCAGCGCCGCGAACGTCCTCACGCCGATCATCGAACAGTAGCGACCGAGCACGCGCACGAACTCCGCGACGTGCTCCGTCTTGTCGCCGTCCATCACCACACGGTCGCGGTGCTCAAGCGTCCAGCTCGTCCCGCCGGGCTCCAACACGACGGCGTTGCCCCCCAGCTCGTAGATGCCGACCTGCATCGACGCGCGCGTGCGTAAAGAGGGGTTGAAGAAGACGAGCGCGACCGAGCGGCCCGCGAGCGGGCGCGACCCGTCCTCGCCGCTCTTGAAGCGCGCCGCCGACGCGAGCAGTTCTTCGAGGGCCTCGCGAGAGTAGTCGCCGGTGGTCAAAAAATGCTTCGTCATAATCGTAGGGCCGGGGCCCGCCCCTCCCCCTACAGAATCTCTTTCAGAGCACCGACGAAGAGATCGGCCTCTTCACGCAGCAGGCAGAGCGGCGGCAGGAGTCTGAGGACGCGCGCGTCGCTCGACGTGCCGGTGATGATGCGCGCTTCGAGCAGGGCCTTGTGGGCCTTCGCGGCGATCTCGTCGTTGAACTCGACGCCGAGCAGCAAGCCCCGCCCGCGCAGGCGCGCGACCTGCGGCAGCTCTTTCAGGCGCACGCGCAGGTAGGATTCGAGCAGCCGCGCGTTCTCAAGCATCCCGTCCGCCTCGACGGCTTCGAGCGTCGCCGCGACCGCCGCCATCGCCAGCATCCCGCCGCCGAAGGTCGTGCCGAGATCGTTCTCCCTGATCGCGGACGCGACCGCGCCCGTCGTCAGGCACGCGCCGACGGGGACGCCGCTCCCCAAAGCCTTCGCGAGCGTGACCACGTCGGGCACGACGCCCCCAGCCGCCTCACTCCCGGAGAAGAACCACCCGCCCGTGCGACCGACGCCGGTCTGCACTTCGTCGAAGATCAGAAGCATCCCGCGCTCGTCGCACAGGCCGCGCAGCGCGCGGAAGAACTCCGGCGCGGCCTCGCGCACGCCCGCCATCGACTGGACGGGTTCGAGCATCACGGCGGCGACCCGTTCGTCGGCGAGCGCGGCGACCGACTCGATTGATCCGAACTCGGCGCACAGGTGGCCCGGCACGTTCGGCCTGCCGAGGTCGCGATACTTGCCGAGGAAGGTCGCGCTGATCGCGTCCGCCGTGCGCCCGTGGAAGCTCCCCGTGAACGTGATGACGCGCTCGCGCCCGGTCTTCATGCGCGCCATGCGCATCGCGTTCTCGTTCGCCTCCGTCCCCGAATTGCAGAAGAAGGCTTTCGCGAGCGGCGCGGGCGCGCACGCCACCAGCTTCTCCGCCGCGCGCGCGCGCACCTCCGAGTAGACGAGGTTCGAGTAGAAGAGCAACTCGCCCGCCTGACGTTTGATCGCCTCGACGACGCGCGGGTGGCAGTGGCCCGTCGCGCAGACGGCGTGGCCGCCGTAGAGATCGAGGTAGCGCACGCCCTCCGACGTTTCGATCCACGCTCCCGCCCCGCGCGCCGCGGCGACCGGCATCTTCTTGTACGTCGCGAGCTGAAACCGCTCCTCGCGCGTGGCGATCTCTTCAAACGTCGTCGCAACTTTGGTGGTCGTCGTCATCGTAATCGTCTTCACCCCGCGCGCGCCCCGTCCGGCACGCCCCTCTCCGGCACGACCAGCGCGGGCGCGAGCCCGTCGGCGTAGCCCACGTCGAACAGCATCCCTTCCGACACTTCACCCGCCATCTTTTTAGGCTTCAGGTTGACGACGAACAGCGCCTGCCGGCCCACGATCTCGCTCACGTCCTCGCGCTCGCGCTTCATCCCGGCGAGGATCGTGCGGACGTGATCGCCGAAGTCGACGCGCAGGCGGACTAACTTTGTCGAGCCTGCAACGTCCTCGACCGCCTCGATCGTGCCGGCGCGAACGTCTATGCGCGCCAGCTCGTCGAACGTGATCGGAGGTTTGACGGGCGCGGGCGCGAACGCCGCGGTCGCATCCTCCGTCACGGGTTGCTCCCCGACAGCATGAGCCCGGTCTTCTCGTCGAGGCCGAACATCAGGTTCATGTTCTGCACCGCCTGCCCCGCCGCGCCCTTGACGAGGTTGTCTATCGCCGAAAATATGACGAGGCTGCGCCCGCGCGCGGCGAAGCCGATGTCGCAGAAGTTCGTCGTCTTCACCCAGTTGATGTCGGGCGAGCCGGGAACTAAGCGGACGAAGAAAGAGTCGCGGTAAAACTCGGAGAAGAGCGAGCGCGCGTCCTCAGCCGTCAGCCCTTCTTTCGTCTCCGCGTAGATCGAGGCGAAGACGCCGCGCGCGACCGGCAGCGAGTGGGTCATGAAAACCAGCTCGCTCGTCCAGTCGCCGGCCCTCCGCAGCTCCTGCTCGATTTCGGGGACGTGCTGGTGCGTGAAAGGCTTGTAGGCGTAGAACGAGTTCATGCGCTGCGGGTGGTGCGTGTTCGCCGCCGCCTTCGCGCCGGAGCCGGACGATCCGGTCTTGGCGTCGACGACGACGCGCCCCGCGAGCAGGCCCGACGCGACGAGCGGCGCGAGGCCGAGCAGCGTCGCCGTCGCGAAGCAGCCGGGGTTGGCGACGAGCCGCGCGCGCGCTACCGCTTCCCTGTTCGTCTCCGTCAGCCCGTAGACGAACTCGCGCTGAAAATCCATCGCCGTGTGCTCGCGCCCGTAGTGCTGCAAAAATTCTTCCGCGCTCCGGAGCCGGAAGTCGCCGGAGAGATCGATCACCTTCACGCCCGCGGGCAGCCGCGGCGCGAGTTCCAACGCCTGACCGTGCGGCAGCGCGAGGAAGACGCAGTCGAGATCGGCGAGGCCCTTGAGATCGTCCGGCGCGCGCTCGAAGCGCAGGTCGCTCAGCCCGTAAAGATTCCGGTGCACCTCGCCGACCGCCTTGCCCGCCTGCTCGTTCGCCGTCACGAGCGACACTTCGGCGTGCGGGTGCGCGAGCAGGATGCGCAACAGCTCCGCCCCGCCGTAGCCCGAGCCGCCGAAGATGCCGATCTTAAGTTTCATGTCCGAAGTCCAATGTCTAAAGTCCAAAGCCGCCGTCAAAGAATAGTTGGTCGTGATGCGTTACGCGCCGCGCCGCTCAGACGCAGACTTTGGACGTTAGACTTTGGATTTTGGACTCGACGATCCGAAACATCCGCGCCCCGTCGCGCCGCGCGTTGCCGGCGGCGACTTTGAACTCGCGCTCGACGTACTCCTCGCCCATCGGCGAGTCGGTCACGGAGCCCGCGACGAGATCGACGGCGAGCCCGCGCCGCGCGAACCACTCGCAGCCACCCCACGCGCCGACGTAGTCCGAGGCGCAGTAGATGATCGCCGCGGTCGCCGCGCGCAGCTCCGCGTCGTCGAAGACCGACCCGACCGAGTAGCCGCCGATGATCCCGTCGCCGAGTTCGATGACGATTGCGTCGGGCGCGGACTCGTTGAGCCGCGCGATGATCGCCTTCGCGACCGGCGCGAGATCGCCGACGCCGACGGTCGAGGGCAGCCCGCAGTCGAGGAAGCTCGCCGTCGCCACCGCGCCGTGATCCGCCATGTTCAAGGTGTCTCGCAGGCAGGCCACGCCCGACAGCTTCGCCGCCGCCACGCGCAGCCCCTCGCGCGTCGCCTGCCGGATCAGCTCCGTCGCCGCGTAGGTCTTCCCGCTGTTCATGCACGCGCCCGCCACGACGACGAGCGGCGCGCTCTCGCCCAAGCCCGCGCGCGGCTGCAAAGCCCCGTCGCCGATGTTGCGCGCCCGCCCCGCCTCGCCGCAGACGAGGCCCAGCACCTCGACCCTGATCGCGTCGCTCAGGCTCGAATGGTGTCCCGTGCAGAGGCCGACGACGCCGCCCATGTTCAGCAGGTGCAGCTCGTCGCCCGCTCCGATCTCGGCGGGCACGTCGCCGACGAAGCCCTTGAGCGCGCGGCGGCTCCCGAGCGCGCCGACGAGCACGTCGCCCGGATTGATCTTCGCGAGCCGGCCCGTGACGAGTTCGAGCTGGTTGTACGTCGTGCTGTCCGTCAGGGCGCGCACGGCGACGACGTCGCCCGCGCGCACTTCCGCGCGCGCGCCCGTCACCGCGAGCGTCTTCGGCAGGCGCAGGTTGGAAGTGACCGAGCCGATCTTTTCGGCCTCGACGACCGACAAAGGCACGCGCGCAATTTTTTCAGCGAAGTCTGTCATCCGTCCCCCTCCCGACTCGCCCACCGACTCTTAAAGCTCGTGAGCGCCGCCCCCGGAAATCCGGGTCGGCGCGCTCAACCTTGCCGATCAAGTTGCGCGCGCGAGCGCAGGCGCAGCGCGTTCAGCTTGATGAAGCCTTCGGCGTCGCGCTGGTCGTAGACCGTGTCCGCCTCGAAGGTCGCCAGCCGCTCGTTGTAGAGCGAGCGCGGCGCGCGCCGCCCGACGACCGTCGCGCCGCCGCCGTAGAGTTTCAGGCGCGCCTCGCCGGTCACGCCCTTCTGCGTCTCGTCGATCGTGCGCCGCATCAGCTCCGACTCCGGCGCGAACCAGAAGCCGTAATAGACGCTCTCCGCGAACTTCAGCGAGAGCGCGTCGCGCAGCCGCATCACTTCGCGATCCAACGTGACGGATTCGACGGCGCGGTGCGCGGCCTGTAGGATCGTCACGCCCGGCGTCTCGTACACGCCGCGCGACTTCATCCCGACGAAACGGTTCTCCACGAGATCGACCCGCCCGACGCCGTGCTCGCCGCCCAGACGGTTCAACTCCGTGAGCAGCGCGACCGGGCCGAGCCTCTCGCCGTTCACGCTCACCGGCTCGCCCGCCTCAAAGCCGACGGTGACGTATGCGGCCCCCGCCTTCGCGTCTTCGGGCGACTTCGTCATCTGGAAGATGTCCGCGGGCGGCTCCGCCCAAGGGTCTTCGAGGATGCCGCCCTCGTAAGAGACGTGCATCAGGTTCCGATCCGTCGAGTACGGCTTCTCGGCGGTCGCCGTCACGGGGATGTCGTGCTCCTTGGCGTAGGCGATCAGGTCGCTCCGCCCCTTGAACTCCCACTCCCGCCACGGCGCGACGACCTTGATGTCGGGTTCGAGCGCGTAGTAGGTCAACTCGAAGCGCACCTGATCGTTGCCCTTGCCCGTCGCCCCGTGCGCCACCGCGTCGGCCTTCTCCCTGCGCGCGATCTCGATCTGCCGCTTCGCGATGACGGGCCGCGCCAAGCTCGTGCCGAGCAGGTAGACGCCCTCGTAAACCGCGTTCGCCTTCACCGCCGGCCACACGTACTCGCGCACGAACTCGTCGCGCAGGTCTTCGACGTAGAGCTTCGACGCGCCCGTCGCGCGGGCCTTCTCTTCGAGGCCCGCCAGCTCCTCGCCCTGCCCCACGTCGGCGCAGTAGCAGACGACCTCGCACCCGTAGTGCTCCTTGATCCAGCGCAGCATCACCGAAGTGTCGAGCCCGCCCGAATACGCCAGCACCACTTTTTTGATCTGATTAAGCATTCCACTCCCGGCAATCGGCGATTAGCTGTTAGCTGTTAGCTGTTAGCTGTTAGCAAAACAGCGACTCCCACCCCGACATTCAACCTTCCGGCTGATCGCTAACAGCTAACAGCTAACAGCCCTACTGAAACAGCCCCCAGATTTTTTTCATCGCCGCGCGCTGCGCCTTCGCGTCCGCGACGGCGACGAAGATCGTGTCCTCTCCCGCTATCGTGCCGACGATCTCGGGTATCGCCGCCCCGTCGATTTCGACCGCCACCGCCGACGCCAGCCCCGGCTCGCAGCGCGCGACGACGAGCGAGGCGCCCGCCGCCTGAAGCCCCAGCAGGCCGCGCGACTTCGCCCCCCCCGCCGCCTCCGGGACGACGTAGCGACCGCGCCGCTTGACGACGCCCAGCTCCGCGATGTCGCGCGAGACGCTCGACTGCGTGACGGCGAAGCCCGCCCCTTCCAGCAGCCGCGTCAGCTCGCCCTGCGTGCCGACGGGCTTCGCGCGGATCACGCTCAGTATCTTTTGCAGCCGTCTTTCCTTCTCAACGATCATGGTGGTATATGCAACGGGTTTGCATAATTAGTGCATAGATGCATAAAATACCAGTCTTGTTGCCCCGGCGCAACCGCCGGGGTAAAAACTTTCGCGGGAGGGCCCGTGCCGCATGGCTCTGGAAATGCGCCCGGCGTGCGAGAAGTGCGACGCCGCGCTCGCCGTGGACGGCGAGGCTCACGTCTGCTCCTACGAGTGCACGTTCTGCGCGGGCTGCTCGCGCGCGATGGAGTTCGTCTGCCCGAACTGCGGCGGCGAGTTGGTCAGGCGACCGCGGCGTGAGATCAAAGACTGAAGGGGGGGAGCGGGCGTAGCGATGGCCGAGGATCAAAAACTGTGGGGCGGGCGGTTCACGGGTCGCGCCGACGAGGGCTTCGCCGCCTTCAACCGCTCGTTCGGCTTCGACCGCCGCCTCTTCGCGGCGGACGTGCGTGCGAGCCTCGCGCACGGCGAGGGCTTGCGCGAGGCGGGCGTGTTGACCGACGACGAGGCGGCGCGGATCAAGGGCGGCCTCGAAACCCTGCTCGCGCGCGCCGCGGAGGACGAACACTTCCTCGACGATCCGCGCGCCGAGGACGTGCACTCGTTCATCGAGTCGCGGCTCGTCGCGCTCGTCGGCGACGCGGGCCGGAAGCTGCACACGGGGCGCAGCCGCAACGATCAGGTCGCGACCGCGATGCGACTCTGGCTGCGCGAGGAGATCGATGCCATCGACGCGCGCGCGCGCGACGCGCAGTCCGCGCTGCTCGACCTCGCGGAGGCGCACCGCGGGGCGGTCGTGCCCGGCTACACGCACCTGCAACGCGCCCAGCCCGTGCTGTTCGCGCACTGGTGCCTCGCCTACTTCGAGATGCTCGCGCGCGACCGCGGGCGGATGCGCGACGCGCGGCGGCGCACGAACGTTTTGCCGCTCGGCTCCGCCGCGCTCGCCGGGACGAGCTACCCGGTGGATCGCGGGCGGGTCGCGCGCGCCCTTCAGTTCGAGTCGGTCTCGCGCAACAGCCTCGACGCCGTGAGCGACCGCGACTTCTGCGTCGAGTTCTGCGCGGCGGCGAGTCTGGTCATGGTTCACCTCTCGCGGCTCGCGGAGGATTTGATCCTCTACGCCTCGACCGAGTTCGGCTTCGTCGAGCTGGGCGACGCCGTCTCGACGGGTTCGAGCCTGATGCCGCAGAAGAAGAACCCGGACGCGCTCGAACTCGTGCGCGGCAAGGCGGGCCGCGTCTTCGGGCACACCGTCGCGCTGCTCGCCGCGCTCAAGGGGCTGCCGCTCGCCTACAACAAGGACATGCAGGAGGACAAGGAGGCCGTCTTCGACGCCGCCGACACGCTCTCGGCCTCGCTCGCGGTGGCCGCGACCGTCCTGCGTAACGTCACCCTGCGCGAAGACCGCGCGCGCGAGGCCGCGCGCCGCGGTCACATGAACGCGACCGAGCTGGCGGATTATCTCGCGCGCAAGGGCGTCCCCTTCCGCGAGGCGCACGAGGCGGTCGGGCGCGTCGTGCTGCGCGCCATCGAGCTGGGCGTCGAGTTGGAAGAGTTGCCGGCGGAAGAGATGCGCGCCGCCTCGCCCCTCGTCGGCGAAGACGTGTACGCCGCGCTCACGCTCGACGCGACGCTCGCCACCAAATCACAGACGGGCGGGACTTCGCCCGAAAGGGTGCGCGAGGCCCTGCGCGAGGCGCGCGCGTCGCTCGGTTAGCGAAGTCGTGCCCCGGCGTCCGTCCCCCCGCGCCCCCCGCGCCCCGGCGGTTAATGCTCCCGTTCCGGATCGAGTTCGCGGCCCGTGGCTCGGGCTCCCGCCGGCTGAAGGTCTCACCCCGCCATCTCGGCGTGGACGGCTGGCCGGGGCGAGGTGAGCTTCGCCTCCGGCAAGAAGCTCTGGAGGAAGCGGTAGAGTTCTTCCGCCCGACCGTCGGCGGAGAGCGCGGCGAGTTGCTCCAACCCCCTGCGCACCTCTTCCTCGGTGTAGGGGGCGATCTTGCCGATGAAGATTTTCGGGTGGTAAGTCTTGGCGGCGTGCTCGTCGGCGGTGTTCAGCTCCTCGAACAGTTTTTCCCCGGCTCGTATCTCGGTGAAGACGATGTTGATGTCCTCGTAGGGCTTGAGGCCCGACAGGGTGATCGTGTCTTTCGCCAGATCGAGGATGCGCACCGGCGCCCCCATGTCGAGGATGAAGATTTCGCCGCCCTTGCCCATCGTGCCCGCCTGAAGCACGAGCTGCGCGGCTTCCGGGATGGTCATGAAGTAGCGCACCATGTCGCGGTGCGTGACGGTGACGGGGCCGCCCTTCCGTATCTGCTCGCGGAAGATCGGGATGACCGAGCCGGTCGAGCCGATGACGTTGCCGAAGCGCACGGCGACGTAGCGCGTGTCGAAGCGCCGATCCAAATCCTGAATGACCAGCTCGGCGACGCGCTTGGACGCCCCCATCACCGAGGTCGGGCGCACGGCCTTGTCCGTCGAGATGAGGACGAAGACCTCGACGCCGAAGTCGCCCGCGATCTCGCCGAGCGCGCGCGTCGCGAGCGTGTTGTTCTTCACCGCCTCCGCCGGGTTCGACTCCATCATCGGCACGTGCTTGTGCGCCGCCGCGTGGAGGACGACCTGCGGGCGGTGGGCGTCGAAGATCGAGGCCATCCTGCCGCGGTCGCCCACGTCGCCGACGAGCGCGACGACGTCGAGCGCGGGGTAGGCGGCGCGCAGCTCGCGGTCGATCTCGAAGAGCGCGAACTCGGCGCGCTCGACGAGCAGCAGGCGCGCCGGGTGGAAGCGCGCCACCTGCCGCGCCAGCTCCGAGCCGATGGAGCCGCCCGCGCCCGTCACCATCACGGTCTTGCAGGCGAGGAAACTTCGCACCTCGGCCTCTTCGAGCTGGACGGGCTCGCGCCCCAGCAGGTCTTCGATCTGCACGTCGCGGATGCGGGTGAACGTGACGCGCCCTTGCAGGATGTCGTGCAGGCCGGGGATGACGCGCACCCGGACGGGGATGCGCTCGCAGATGTCGAGGATGCGCCGGAAGTTCTCGCGCGAGGCGCGGACGACCGTGACGATCACGTGATCGATGTCGAGGTCTTTGACGAGCCGCGGCAGATCGTCCGTGCCGCCCAGCACGCGCACGCCCTGAATCAAAGAGCCCTGCTTGTTCAACTCGTCGTCCACGAAGCCCTGGATCGAGAGGCGCAGGTCGTCGCGGCTCTTGATCTCTCTGGCCGCCAGCATCCCGGCGCGGCCCGCGCCGATGAGCAGCACGCGCTGCTTGTGCCCGCCGCCCGGCTGCGCGTCCTCGCGCCGCTTCTCGCGCCGCTCGTAGACGACGCGCCTGAGCACGCGCGCGGCGAGCACGCCGCCGAAGGCGAAGGCCGCGTCCATCAGGATCACCGAGAGCGGGACGCGCCACGCCTCCATCGACTCGGGCAGCCCCAGCCGCAGCCCCAGCAGCGTGACGGACGACCACCACGCGGCGACGAAGAAACTCTTCACCTCGGCCAGCCCGATGTAGCGCCAGATGAAGGTGTAGACGCCCGCCATGAGCAGCGCCAGGAGCTGCACGAGGACGACGTAGGGGAGCTGGATCATCTCCCGCTGCAATTCGTCCGGCGGCACGTGGAAGTCGAACCGCAGCAGGTAGGCCAGCGCGAACGCCGACGCCAGCGCCGCCACGTCCACGGCGAGTTGATAGCGTTTGGTGTGCAGCTTTCGCAGCCCCAGCCGCGAACCGTTCTTTCCGTTTTCGTTGCTCATAAAACTCGGGCGCTTCGACGCGTGCCGCACACGCCGCGTCGGAGTGCCGCCTCCCGGAAGCAAGCTACCTACTCGCGTAGGCTGTCAAATCGTCGTCATCCGCGCCGCCTCTTCGGCGGGGGACTCTCGCGCCGCCTCTGCGCCCCGCGCCAGCACCTCGGCGAGCGTCGGCGGCGGCGCTCTGTGTGGCAGGACGACGGCGAGCGCCGTCCGCCACAAGACTTGGGCGTCCACGCGCCAGCTACGCCCGCGCAGGTAATCCGCGTAGCCCGCGAGCTTATAGGGTTGCAGCGCGTCGGTGTAGAACCTCTCGCGGTCGCCCCGCACCTCCGCGAGCAGCGCCTCCTCGTTGCGCAGGCGCAGCGTGACGGGATCGGTCAGCCCCGGTCGCGCTTCGAGCACGAGCCGCCACGCCGCGCTCCCCCTGTCGACGTAGCGCGGCACCTCCGGTCGCGGGCCGACCAGAGACATCTCGCCCCGCACCACGTTCCACAAACTCGGCAGCTCGTCGAGCTTCGACTTGCGTAAGGCGCGACCAACGCGCGTCACGCGCGCGTCGCCCGCCGCCGTCACCTGCGCGCCGCCCGTGCCGGCGCGCATCGTCCGCAGCTTGTAGAGCGTGAACGTGCGTCCGCGGCGACCGACGCGCTCCTGCCTGAAAAAGACGGGGAGGCCCGAGGTGGCCGCGACCAGAAGCGACGACAGCGCGACGAGCGGCGAGGCCGCGACGAGCGCGGCCAAAGCGATCAGCATCTCGACCGGGCGCGGCATCCCCGCTTTGACTTCGTGTTCCGTGGCCGTCAGGCCGATCAACTGTTGCTCGCCCATGTTCGTGTGGTCCGTTCCGAGCGCCCGCGCCATTTTTTCAGGACACCTTGAGCAGCACGAAGACGTTGAACTCCGGCGTGGTCTGCGCCGGCGCGGAGTCGGCGCCGACTGGCTTCGCGATCTTCTGCGCGCCCATCGGCAGGCGCAGCGGCTTGCCGTCGTAAGTCCCGGCGAGGACGGGCGCGGCGAAAAAATTCTGCGCGCTCCGCACTTCAAACTTCGCGCCGCGCGCGATGACGCCGCTCACGTCCGCCTCCACCGCCTCGCGCCGCTCCCAGTTGTAGACGACGACGTGCGCGCGCCCCGCCTCGTACAGGTTCGGGCGGACGAAGACTTTGACGCCCGCCGGACGCCCCGCCTCGACCGCGCCCCAACTGCCGCCCCGGTCGAAGCCCGTCGCGCCCTGCCAACCGGCGAAGTCGAGCGCCCGGCCCTGAAAGCTGAACGACGCCGCGCGCCCCGCTCCGTAATACGTGTTGCCGTCCCACGCGTAGGCGGAGGCGGCGACTCCCTGCGGGAGCGTCAGTTCGAGCAGTCGTTCGGGGCCGTAGAAGGTGTTGCCCGTCACCGTCGCGGAGAGCCAGTCGGCGACGGAGACGACCGGCGAGCCATTCGCGAAGTAGTTGTCCTTCACGGTCAGGTCTCTGTTGTTCGCCGCCTCGTAGTGGAGGCGCACGTTCGGCTTGGCCTCGTCCTCGGTCGGCGTCTCGTAGGTGTAGTTAGAGATGAGCGCGATGCGCCCGGCGGGGCGGCGACCCCCGACGAGGATGTTGTCGTAGCGCGCGCCCGCCGGGGCGCCGTTGTCGAAAGAGACGTTGCCCTCGAAGTGCAAGCCGTCGAGCGCGCCCTCTTCCGCGTAGGCGTGTACGCCCCAGCCGTACTGGCGGAAGATGACGTTGTCGCGGATGAGCTTCGTGCCCTCCTCGTTCTGCGTGTAGACGCCGTGGCCGTGGCCGCGGTCGATCTCGCGCCAGCCGTTGTTGTAGATGATGTTGCCGTAGAGTTCCGCGCCCACCGCCGAGCTCCAGAAGCCGAAGCCGTTGCCGCCGTCGTGCACGACGAGGTTGATGAACTTCGTGTGCGCGCCCTCCACCTCGACGCACGTCGGCCTCTCGTTCGCGCGATCCGTGTCCGAGTTCGTCACCTCGAAGCCCCAGAACGTCGTCCACTCGCCGCCGACCGCGAGCGACCCGTCGATTGTCGCGCGCTCGCCTGCCGACTGCGCGACGAGGATCGGCTTGTCCTCCGTCCCCGAGAGCCTGCTCTTGAACCTCCCCTTGTAGGTTCCGCCGCGCAGCCAGAGCGTGTCGCCCGGCTTGAGCTTCGACTCCCTTGAGAGCGCGCTCGCCAAATCCCACGGGCGGTTTTTGCTCCCGTCGCCGTCCGACCTGCCGTCGGGCGCGGCGTAAACTTGCGCCCCGCGCGTCGCCCGCGGGCGCGAAGGCGGCGGCGCGGCTGATTCGCCGGCATCGGAAGCCCCGGCGATTGACGATCCGCCGCCGCCGGCATTGACGTTGACCCCGCCGCGCGCGACGCCCACGTGCTTCGAGCGGATGACGAACGCCGCCGCGAGCAGCGCGCAGAGCGCGACGACTCCGGCGAGGGCAAGTCGTGTTGAAGGTCGATCACGGCGCATCAAAATTTTTCTTACGTGTAGCCGCCTCAGCGGCGTCTTCGGGCGCAGATGTCTTTCACCGTGTCCGCGACGTGCGCCGACTCCTCTTCGCGCATCCCCGGAAAGATCGGCAGGCTGACGAGTCGCTCCCACACGGACGAGGCGACGGGGAAATCCTCCGGCGTCCAGCCGAACGTCTCTCCGTAGTAGGGGTGCAGGTGCAGCGGTCGCCAGTGGACGGAGCAGCCCACGCCCGCGCCCTTCAACTCTTCGACGAAACGGTTGCGATCAATCGAGAGTCGTTCGAGGTTCAGCCTGATCGGAAAGAGGTGCCACGCGTGGATGCGGTCGGCGTCCGTCGGCGGCAACTCGATCTCCTCCACGCCGCCTAACGCATCGAAGTAAAAACGCGCGATGCCCTCGCGCCCGCGCCGCATCTCTTCGGCGCGCGCGAGCTGGTGGATGCCTATCCCGGCGGCGATGTCCGTCAGGTTGTACTTGTAGCCCGGCGCGACGATCTTGTAGTCCCAGCCGCCGCCCGAATACCTCTCCCACGCGTCGTGCGACAGCCCGTGCAGCGACATCAGGCGCATCCGCTCGGCGAGCCGCGCGTCGTCGGTCGTCGCCATGCCGCCCTCGCCCGTCGTGATCGTCTTGTTGGCGTAGAAGGAGAAGCAACTGACATCCGCCGTCCCCTCGCCGCAACGCTGCCACGCCGCTCCTTCATCTTTGCGCCACGCCGCCGGGAAGGCGTGCGCCGCGTCTTCGACGATCCACAGGCCGTGGCGCGCGGCGAACTCTCTGAGCGCGCCCGCGTCCAACATCAGGCCGCCCACGTGAACCGGCATCACGCCGACGACCGACAACTTTTCCGCGGGCGACTTCCCCGACGCCCCGCCCGGCGTCCAGCCCTCTTTCAGCCGCGCCAGCTTCCGCCCGGCGTCTTCGAGGCTCATGTTCGTCGTCACCGGATCGCAGTCCACGAGCACGGGCAGCGCGCCCTGATAGCGGACGACTTCGGCGGTCGCCGCGAACGTCATCGTCGGCACGAGCACCGCCTGACCGGCGCGCAGCCCCAACGCTTCGACCGCGAGGTGCAGCGCCGCCGTGCAGGAGTTGAGGGCGACGGCGTGGCGCGCCCCGACGCGCGCGGCGAACTCCTGCTCGAAGCGCCTGACGCGCGCGCCCGTCGTCAGCCAGCCGGAGCGCAGCGCGGCGACCACTTCCTCGATCTCCGCCTCGCCGATCTGCGGGCGGAAGAAAGGGACTTTGACGCCCGCCGCGGGATCGCCGGCGGCGCGGGGTGAAGTGTCGTCAACGTCTTGAAGCGCGGCTGCGCGTGAAGCGACGCCCTCCGCCGTGTCGTGCCGTTCGAGAACGGGGTTAGAATTTTTCATAAGCTCTGATTTATTGGTCGTGCCCTGATCTGATTTCTACTCCGTGCCCCCCCCGTGCCCTCTGTGCCTCTGTGGTGAATGTTTTTTGATCCTGACTCACCACAGAGTCACAGAGTTCACAGAGCGGGCACAGAGAAATGCTGAAGCCGGGACACTGCTGATTTATTCCGCGCCCTGCGCGCGCGGCTCGAAGTGCCCGGCTCGCCCGCGCCGGTCGCGCCAGCGGTTCCAAAACTTGAAGAGGCCCGCGAGGAAGCCGAACCCGTAGGCCAGATGAAGCGTCGCGAAAGCCGCGGGCAGGAGCGGCAGCAGCCGCCACCCGTTCTTGCGCGCCGTCAGCGCGGAGGCGCACAGGTTGGCCGCGGCGTAGGCGACGGCGAGCGCCGCGAGCGCGAGCCGCGCCGCGACGAAGAACGGCGACAGCAAACTCAGGATCGACAACGCGGCGGCGAACGTCGGCGGCGCGAACTGCCGCGCGCTCATCTGCCGCGGGTGCTTCTGCATGACGCGCACCTTCCAGTAGCCGTACTGGAAATACTGCCGCCGCAGAGACCGGAGCGTGCCGCGGCTGTAATAGCGCGCGCGAATTTCCGGCGCGAGCAGGAGCCGCGCGCCGAGCGCGCGCAGGCGGTAGTTGTACTCGTCGTCCTGATTGCGGATCAGCTCCTCGTCGAACAGCCCCGCCCTCTCAATCGCGCGCCGCGTGTAAGCCGGGAAGGCGATGGAATCGACGAGCATCCGCCGATCCCTGACGGTGCGGAACGCCGATCCGCCCACGCCGAAACTCGAACTCATCGCCGCGGCGATGGCGCGCGCCGTCGCGGTCTCGCCCACGGTCTCGATAGGCCCCCCGACGCCCTCGACCCGCTCGCGCGCCAGACACTCGACGCAGCGGCGCACGTAGTCCGAGGCGATCTCGCAGTGCCCGTCCACGCGCACGACGACCTCGCCGCGCGCCGCGCGCAGCGCCGCGTTGAGCGCCGTCGGCGCGATCCGCCCAGGGTTGTCGACGAGCCGCAGACGCGCGTGGCGCGCTTGCAACGACGCGACGATCTCGCGCGTGCCGTCCGTCGACATCCCGTCGGCGACGATGATCTCGACGCGCCCCGGCGGGTAGTCTTGCGCGAGCACCGCGCCGAGGCTGCGCGCGATGAACGCCGCCTCGTCGCGGACGGGCATGACGACCGTGACGAACGGCTGATCGCCCGCGTTCGCGCCCGCGCTCGTGTTCGTGTTCGCGCCCGCGCTCGTGTCCGTGTTCGTGTTCGTGTTCGTGCTCACGCGCCCGAGCCCTCGATGCGCCTGCGCGTCTCCGGCGGGAGGTTGCAGACGACGGCGCGATACTTCCCGTTCGCGCCGCGCGGTATCTCGTCCACCCGTTCGAGCACCACTTCGATCGCGCCCATGCGCTCGCGCACCCCGCGCGTGATCGAGTCGCCCGATGCCGCCGTGAACTCGGGCGCGGGCACGTAGCGCACGCGCACGCGCCCCAAAGTCTCCTGCACGATCTGCGCCTCGCGCACCGGCAGGCGCGCGCCGTAGATCGTGTCGATGCAGCCGACGCGCCGCCCGTCCGCCGTGTAGACGAGATCGTCCGTGCGGCCCTCGACCGACGCGAGCACCGGCAGCGTCCTCCCGCACGCGCACGCCTCGTCGGTCGCGACCGCGCGCGCGCCGCGGTCGCCGACGCGGTAGCGTACGAGCGGCATGTCCCCGTTCATCAGTCCGGTGCAGACCAGCTCGCCCGTCGCGCCGTCGCCCACCGTTTCGCCGCCCGCCACGACCTCGACGACGCCCGCCTCCGGCCACAGGTGCAGCCCCCCCGCCTCGCACTCGCTCGCCGCCGCGACGATCTCGGACATCCCGTAGGTCTCGCGCACGGGGCACCCGAAGGCTTTTTCGATGGCGCGCCGCTGGTGCTCGTAAACGGGCTCGGCGTTGGTGACGACGACGTCCATCTTCAGATCATTGCGGCCCAGACTCAGCACGCCCTGCGCCAGCGCGTAGAGCGACGACGTGTAGCCGAGCAGGTAGCGGACGCGGTAGCGACGCAGCGCGTCGATGTAGTGCGCGGCGAGGGCGGGCGCGAGGTGGTAAGACGACATGTAGAGCTGACGCAGCGCGGAGTTCCAGACCCAGAACGGCGGGCGGCGGTTGGCGACCGGCACGACGAGCTGGCCGCCGAGGATCGCCCACCGATCCCGGCGCGAGACGCCGTACCAGCGGCGCAGGCGCGCCTCGCACAGCGCGTACCACGCGCGCACGGTCTCGCGCGAGAGCCACAGGTCGAGCGATTTGCCCGTCGTGCCGCTCGTGTGATCGTAGAACATGCGCCGCACGTCGCAGCCGTCGGCGACGAAGGCGCGCGCGCGCTCGCGCACAGACTCTTTTTCCAGCAGCGGCCAGTTCCCCAGCAGCTCCCACGACGCGCGATCCCCGCGCCGGCGACGCTCGGCCCACCGCTCGCGGTAAAAAGGGACTTGCGTGGCCGCGCGGTGCAGCACGCGCGCGAGCCTGTCCTCCTGCCAACGCTCCCAACGCTGCGGGCTCCAACGCTCGCGCTCAAGCGCCTCCTCGACCAGACGCTCCGTCTCGCGCCCGTAGCGCCAGGAGCGCAACTGGTAGCCGCGCAACGTGGCGGCGACCGAGCGCAGCGGCGCGGGCGAGCGGTGGTAGAGCTGTAACAGTCTGCGGTTCATGCTTCGGGCCTTCGGCTCACGATTCGCGCGCCGTCAGTTCGTCCGCGTAGATCGCGCCCGTCGTGCGCGCGAACGGATCGGTCGCGTGCTCACTCGCCTGCGCGGTCGCGTGCGCCGCGGCGCGCGCCGCCGCGTTCGCCGGAGGGCCTTCGGCGACCGCGCGCTTGCGCGCGAGGCGACCGCGCGCGGACTGTTGCCAGCGGTAGGCCCTCTCCGCGAGCGAGCGCGCGCGCGCGAGCCACGCGTAGCGGCTCCACATCCACTCGTGCATCGTGGCGTCGGCGCGCGCGCCGAACTTCAGCTTGGCGTCGCCGCCGCCCGCCATGTCGAGCGTCGTGCAGCCCGCCTCCATCCCGTGCCGCATCGCCGTCCACGTCAGCAGCTCCGTCGGGCAGTGCCAGCGGTACTCGGCGCGGTGCGCCCAGCCCCACAGGTGTAGCTCTCGGCCATCGCGCATGAACAGCCCCGTGGCGATGCAGCCGCCGCCGTCGGGGAGGCCGACCGAGATGGCGAGGAGGTTCCCCGCCTCCTTCAAGTGGCGAAAACATTGCAGCACGCGATCCTCTTTGAACGGGACGGCCTTGCCGCGGCGCGCGAAGACCCCTTTCGTCTGATCGTAGAACTCCGCGACGAAAGACTCGTCCGTCTCGACGCGCGCGACCAGCCCGAGCTTGATCGCCTTGCGCAGTTGGTTGCGCGTCTTCGCCTTGACGTTTTTGAGCGCGCGCTCCTCGTCGCCCGGGAAGAGCGGCACGCGGTAAGTCGAAAGCTGCCTGCCGCGGAACCCGAGTTCGGCCATCGCCTCGCCGTCAAGTCGCGCGCCCGTCATCTCGACGTGGTGGACGCCGTAGCGCGACTTCAGGAACGGCACGAGCGCGGCGCAAACCTCGCGCGGCGAGACGCGCCCCGCGTCGAACAGCGGCCCCATGCTCTCCGTCTGCCAGCCGACGAGCGGCGAGGCGAAGACGCGCAACAGAAGGCCCTTGCGCAGCAGGAAGCCGGGCAGGCAGCCGACGATCTCCCCGCCCCTCTCGAACACGAGGCGGACGGCGCGCGCGCCGGAGAAAGATTCGACGTAGCGCAGCCACACCGTCTTGTGAAAGATGCGGCGGCCCTCGAAGCGCGCGACGAGATCGTCCCACGCCTCGGCCTCGCGCGGCGTGGCTTCGCGGACGGTCACGTCATTGACTTGGCCTCGAACGCTCATGCTAAAGAAGTGCGGCCCGAAAAGAGATCGAAACGGACGCCCGAACCGTGGGGCGGGGCTCGCCCCGGCCCCCGCCTAAATCCGTCAAGAGGTGCCCCCGCGCACCTTGCTCGCCAGCCAGCGGGTTTCGAGCCGCCGCAAATCCGCGTGCGAGATGCTGCGCCCCTCCGTGTCTTCGCCGCCGCGCAGGTAGTCCAACACCTCCGAGACGGGCGCGAACCAGCCGCCCGCCTTCGCCAAATATTCGAGCCTCCGGCGAACCTCCGCGTCGACCCGCCCCCCCTCGGCGAAGCCCGCGGCGAAGTGTACGTAGGCTATAGAGAGGCTGCCCGCTTCGACGAGCGCGTCGAGCTTCTCGTAGGTGAAGTTTTCGAGGAAGCGGCGCGGGCTCGAACCGTTCGACGAGGCGAACCAGTAGTTGACGAACGGGCGGCGCGGATCGTGGTAGGGCATGGCGGGGCAGAGGGCGAGCGTGTCCGGCTCGTCGAAGACGAAGTTGCGCACGTAGCCGACGCGCTCGCGGCACAGGTCGCCCCAGAAGTGTGCGTCGCCTTCGACGTGGCCGCGCGACGTGCCGCGGTTGCGCCCGCGCGTCAGCGCGCTGTAGACGCCGCGCCGCCAGCCCGACAGGCGCGCGTCGCCCCAGTAGATGTTCTCCCGGCAGCCGAGGTGGTTGCAGTGGACGATCATCTGCCTGCCGAACAACTCGTGGAATCGATCCAGCCCGCGCCGCGTCCGCTCGCGCGGCGAGGAGGCCGGCGCGATGTTGTGCAGCCCGATCTCGAAGCCCCGCTCCCGCAGGCCGAGCACCCAGTCGAGGTAGTTGCGATCCTCGCACGTCTCCCCGCCGTTCGTCGCCTCGCCTTCACCGTCGAAGACCCACACGGATTTCGTCGTCAGCATCCCGAGATCGGCGAGCAGATCGTAGACGGGCTTCACCCGTTCGACGGTCGCCCAGTCGGTGTCGTCGAAGATCGTGAACGCGAACTTGCGCCCGCCGGGCCAAGAGACTTTCACGCCGCCCCCTCCCGCCGCCCGGCGACCGACTCGAACAGGGACTCCCACTGCGGCATGACGAGCGACCAGTCGAACCGCTCCGCCTTGCCGCGGCCCTCGCGCGAGAGCCGCCCGGCGAGCGCCGGATCGTCGAGCAGGCGGCGGACTGCCGACGCCATCGCCGCGGCGTTCGCGGGCGGGACGAGCAGCGCGTCCCTCTCGTGTTCGAGCAGGCGCGGCACGCCGCCGACGTTCGTGCTGACGACGCACAGCCCCGAGGCCAGAGCTTCGAGCACGCTCACGGGCGTGTTATCGACGTCGGTCGTGTTCAAAAAAATGTCGCCCCGATCCAGCCACGCCGGCACGTCGCGCTTGAGCACGCCGCCGGGGAACGTGATCCGGTCGGCCACGCCGAGCGCGGCTGCCGCCTCGCGCGTGCGCCGCAAGCTCCCGTCGCCTTTGTCGCGCCCGACCATCGCGAGCGTCACTTCGGGGAAATCCTTCGCGAGCAGCGCGACGACCCGGGGCGCGAGCGTCGGGTTGTAGATTTCGTGGAACGAGCGCAGCCACACGAGGCGCGGGCGGGCGGGCTGCCGCGCGCGCGCGCGGTAGGACGCGAGATCGACGGGGTTCGGCAGCAGCCGCAGCGCGCCGTGGAAGGGCCGCATCTCTTCGAGCAGATAGTCGGACGGCGCGGCGACCGCCGCCGCGCGCGCGAGGCACGCGCGCACGCGCCCCGCGTGCCGCGCGGAAAATTCGGGGAGCGCGCCGCCCCGAAGCACGAGCACGAAGGGGCGACCGAGCGCCTTCAAGACGATTGACAGCGCCTCGCCGATGAGGAACGCGCGACCGCTGTAGAGATCGACGACCGCCACGTCGTACCCGCCGCGGCGCGAGATGGCCGTCGCGATCATGTGCGCCCCGCGCAGCCAGCCGTTGCGGTAAGGCGAGGCGGTGACGAGCCCGAAGCCGCGCGCCCGCAGGCGTTCCGCCAAATCTTCGACGACGGATCGGCTGCCGCCGCCCGACGACAAAAAGTTCGCGGCGATGAAGACGCGCGGCGTCCGCGCCCGCGCCGCGCCGGGCGCGGTCGGCTCAAGCGCCGCCGCGTCGCGCGACTCGCCTCCAGCGTCCGCCGTCGCGTCCGCCGTTTCGGGAAAGTGTCTCGCTACCATGACAGTCCGTGCTCTCGCAGCCACAACTCCAACGCGAGGACGATGAAGACGCGCTGGTACAAGCCTTCGCGGCTGATCGTCGTCGTCGTCGCGGCGTCGCCACGCCGCGCCCGCGCGAGTTGCCCCAGCCAGAATTCGATCAAGTTCGTGTCCAGCAGACCGCGCACGCGCGCCGCGGGCGCGAGCAGCACGTCGCGCAGCGCGGAGTGAAACTCCGGCGAGAGCATGCGGTCGAGCGGGATGCCGAAGCCGTGCTTGGGGTGCGCGGCGACCCGCGGCGGCAGCCAGCGCCGCGCGAGGGCGCGCAAGACCAGCTTGCCCTCGCGCCCGTCGGTCTTGAGCGCGTGCGGGAGCCCGAGCCCGAGCCCGACCACGTCTTCGTCGAGCATCGGCACGCGCACCTCGACGCCGCAGAGCATCGACATCATGTCCACCTTGCGCAGCATGTCGGACGGGAGGGAGACGGAGAACAGATTTTCCGTCATGCGCCGCGACAGCTCTTCCAGAGAGGACGCGCCCGGCGGGCGGAAGCCGTCGAAGCAGCGGTAGACGCTTTCGAGTTCGGCGCGCGCCTCGCCCCGCACCAGCTCGCACTTCTGATCTTCGCTAAGGTAGTTCGAGAGCCCGGCGAGCAGGACGGACGAGTCGGACCGTCCGGCGCGCGCGAGCCGCACGGCTTTGCTCAACTGCCTGCCGAGATCGCGCGTCACCCCCGTCAGGCGTCGGCCCGCGCCCTCGGCGGCCCCCGCCAACCAGCCGGGCAGCCTCATCAGTTGCGCGAGCCGGTTCGCGCGGGGGAAGCGACCGTAACCGCCGAACACCTCGTCGCCGCCGTCGCCCGAGAGCGCGCACACGATGCCGCGCCCGCGGATCGCTTTCGCCACCATGTACATCGGGATGAGGCTCGTGTCGGCGAAGGGCTGATCGAAGTGGCGGAAGAGTTTGAAGACGAGTTCGGGCGTGAGCGCGCCCTCGGCGTCGATGGTCTGGTGCGACGTGCCGCAGTGGCGCGAGACGGCGAGCGCGATTTCGGTCTCGTCGTAGGCCGCGTCGGGGAAGCGCACGTTGAAGGTGTCGAGCGGGCGCGCGGCGGCGCGCGCGTGCGCGGCGACGACGAGCGACGAGTCGATGCCGCCGGAGAGCAGCGCCGCGACCGGCACGTCCGCGACCGACTGGCGCTCGACCGCCGCGAGCAGCGCCGCCGAGACTTCTTCGACGCGCGCCCCGAGGTCGCGCCCGCCCTCCGCTTCGCGCGTCGGCCCCGCCGTGATCCGATGATACTGCGCGGCGCGCGCGCCGCCGCCGTCGGCGACGAGCGTCGTGCCCTTCGGCAGCGCGCGCACGTTGGCGTAGGCGGTCGCGGGCTCGGGGACGTAGCCGAGGCCGAGGAAGTCGTAGCAGGCTTGGCGGTCGATCCGCGGCTCGAAGCCTTCGAGCGCGAGGATCGCCTTGATCTCGCTGGCGAAGACCAACTGCCCGCGGTGCTCGGCGTAGTAGAGCGCCTTGACGCCGTAGCGATCCCGGGCGAGGACGAGCTTGCGGCGCGCGCTATCGTAGACGGCGAGGGCGAACATCCCGCGCAGGCGTTCGGCCAGACGCTCGCCGTGCTCCTCGTAGAGGTGCGCGACGACTTCCGTGTCGGACGTGCCGCGCAGCGTGTGCCCGCGCGCTTCGAGTTCGCGGCGAAGCTCGCGGTGGTTGTAGATTTCGCCGTTGCAGACGACCCGCACGCCGCCGTCCTCGTTGGCGATGGGCTGCGCGCCCGTCTCCGAGAGATCGATGAGCGCGAGCCTGCGGTGCACCAGCTCGCAACGCTCGTCCGCGAAGCGACCGCGCCCGTCCGGCCCGCGGTGCGCGAGCGCGGAGTCGGCGCGCTCGTGCCACGCCGCGTCGGGCGCGAGCGCCACCGCGTTAAATCTTCCGGCTATGCCACACATCTTCTTTAACGGAGTCTCGCCGAGCCGCCGCGCCGCTACTTCTTCGCCGTGCCGATGACGACGTAGCGCCAACGCTCCGGGACGACGTGATTGAAGAGCGCGTGGTCGAGCGCGCCGAGCAGTTTTCGCGGCACACCGCCGCGACCGAACACGCCGAGGAAGCCCGTGGTGCGGCACGCGTGCCGACCGAAGGGCGAGAGCAATTCTTTCATCTCGTCGAGAGAGACGTAGCGCCACAGCGAGCCGCGCCTGATGAACCGGCGCGCGAGGCGGTGGAGCGCGGAGCCCGTCAGGTTCTCCGCGAACCAGAGTTCGCCGCCCGGCCTGAGCGACTTGTAAATCTCGCCGACCGCGCGTGCTTGCAGCTCGCGCCGCCCGCCCCGCCCGACGTCGCCGAGCACCGACTTGAAGAGGACGAGGTCGAAATGGCCCGCGTAAGGGATGCTCGTCGCGTCGACCGCCCGGTAGGTGATGAGGTGCTGCACGTTGTACTTGCGGTGTAGAGCGCGCGCCTCGTCGGTCGCGCCCTTCAAGTCCGAGCAGACCACGCGCGCGCCCCTGAGCGCGAGCCAGAGCGAGAGGCCGCCGAGCCCCGCGCCGAGTTCGAGCGCGACGCTCCCGGAGAGATCGAGCGACGTTGACTGCAACCAGAAATCGAGCGCGGGCGACCAGTTCGACAAGTCCCACTCGACGAAGTCGGCGAGATTAGCGTCGGCGACGTCAGCCGCGCTCCCCAAGCCGAGGGCCACCAGCACGACGGCGAGCGCGGTCAGGGCGAAGAAGATCACTCTACCCATTGTTCGACGACCTCCCGAAAAAACTCCGCACGTTCGCGCCGCGCCCCGCCGCCGCCGCAGCCGCGCGCGCCGCGCCGTCCGGGGCGGAATCAATCGTCGCGTAGGTCCACAGCCCGCGGCGGCGATCCGGCGCGCCGAGGGCGTCGCCGTCCGTCAGGAGCCGCGCGAAGGTGAGCCCGACGAGGAGCGACGGCGCGACCGTCCGCATCGCCACGTTCATCATGAAGAGGAAGCTCCAGGCGACGAGCGACGCCGCCAGCGCCTTGCCCGTCGCGCCCCCCGCGCGGCTGACGTTCCTGAACGCCATCGCGACGAGCAGGAGGATCGAGACGAGGCCGAGCGCGCCGTGCTCGGCGACGAGGCGCGAGAACTCCGTGTGCGAGGCGGAGTCGCGGAAGAGGGCGAGGTGCATGAGCGCGGAGCGACCGGGCCCGACGCCCCACACCGGGTTCTCCAACCAGATCCCCAGGTCGGCCCGGATGAGCACGTCGCGCCCAGTCAGGGACGTGTCCTGAAAACGCTCGAAGAGCGCGCCGCCCGTGACGGCGTCGAGGCGCGGGAGGAGGACGAAGTAAGTCGCCACCGAGAGCAGCGCGACGAAGACGACGAGCGTCGCGCGCGCGCGCGCGTTCCGCAGCAGGAACAGCGCGGCGATGACGATCGCGCCGGCGGCGTTGTAGAGCCCGCCGCGCGAGAAGGTGAGCGCGCTCTGGACGACCAGAAAGATCAGCGCGGCGAAGGCGGCCCCGCGCGCGCGCCAGTCGGCCCGCGCGTCCATCACGAACCAGAAGGCGACGAGCGCGCCCAGGCCGAGCGACGCCGAGACTTGGTTCGGGCCGAAGCCGCCGCTCGCCGCCGAGTTGGCCTCCCCGCCGAAGCTCAGGTTCGCCGCGGACAGGACGCCGAACAGTGTCACGCACGCGATGCCGACGACGGGCGCGAGCAGCATCAGGAAGGTCTTGGAGAGCTGTTCGCGCGAGAGCTTGGCGTGCGCGAAGAAGACGGCTGACGCGGCGAGCGCGAGCGGCCCCGAAAGGTTGAAGCTGATCTGCTGGCGCGCCTCTTCCGGCGACAGGTAGGAGAGCGTCAGCAGCGTCGCGGGCAGGAGCAGCGCGAAGTAGACGACGGGCAGCGCCGGCACGCGCAGCCGCGGCAGGCGCATCAGCGCGGCGGCGAAGATCACGACGGTCGCGTACTTGCCGAACTCCCACGGCACCTGCGCGTCGCTCATGCGCCAGAGCACCTCCGCGCCCGCGATGTAGGCCGCGACGTAGCCGACCTGCATCGGCCTGCGCCCGAACACGGCGACGCCGAGGCCCGCGGCGAGGACGGCGAGCGCGTGCAGCGTGGCGAGCTGATAGACCTGACGCATGGCGAGCGCGAGCGCGGCGTGCGCCGCGACGAAGAGCAGGGCGGCGAAGAGCCCGGCGCGGCGCGCGCGGGCGCGCGGCGGGTGCTTGACGCCGATGGTCTGCGCGGCCTGCGCGCCCTCAAGGTACACGGTCAGTCCCCTCGCCCGCCCTTCGCGGTCAAGACCCGCTCGTAGAATTCGCAGACCTGCCAGACGACCGAGTCCGCGCTGTAGAGGCCGCGCGCGCGCCGCCGGAACATCCCGCCCAGAGCCACGCGCTGCACGGGCGAGCCGAGCAGCCCGAGGATCGCCTCCGCCAGCCGCCCCGGCTCGCGCGCGGGCACGAGCACCCCGGCGCGCCCCTCGTCCAACACCTCGGCGCACTGGCCGACGCGCGTCGCCACGGTCGCCAGTCCGGCCATCGCGTACTCGACGAGCGCGAGCGGCAGCCCTTCGGCGATTGAGCTGAGCACGCCGATGTCGCACTCGCGCAGGATCGCGCTCACGTCGCGCCGCTCGCCGAGCAGCGTGACGCGCCGGGCGAGGTCGAGCCGCGCGATCTCTTCTTCGATCCGCGCCCGGTAGTCGGCGTCGGGCGACGCGCCGACGAGCAGCAGGTGCGCCCCCGGCTCGCGCCGCGCCACGCGCGCCATCGCCTTGACGAGCGTCAGGTGATCCTTCTGCGGTCGCAGGTTCGCGACGCAGACGATCCGCTTGCCCGGCTCGCCGGGGAGTTCGGGCGGGAAGTAGTCGTCCCGCGGCTCGCACACGAAGTTCGGGATGTAGCGCACGCGCCCCTCCGGTATTTTTAGTTTTCGCCGGGACCAGTCGGCCAGCGGTTCGCTGACCGCGATCACGCCGCGCGCGCGCCGCGCCAGCGGGCGGTCGAGCAGGGCCGAGCGCGTTTCGAGCGGGAGCCCGAAGTGATCGTGCCAGACGAGCAGCGGGCGCGGCGGCAGCATCGCGGCCAAGCCGGAGACGAAGAGCGCCGAGCCGTGCGCGTGCAGAATCCGTATGTCGTGCTCCCTGACGAACGACGCGAGCCGCCCGAGCGCCGCCGCGTCGAAGCGCCACCTGCGCCCGAGCCTGAGCCGCCCCACGTCGGCGGCCACGCTCTCGGCGAGCGAGCCGTCCCTGCGCGTCGTGCAGAGGTAGGCGCGGAAGCGTTCGCGCGGCAGCAGGTTGCAGAGGTTCACCGCCACGCGCTCCGTGCCACCGGCGTCCAGTGTGTCCGTGACGTGCATCACGCCGACGCGGTTCATAAAGGTTGCGTCCCCCGCCGCGCCGTCATCGGCTGAACTTGCGGCGCGCCCGCCGTCTCCCCGGCCCGAAGCGGCACGTCGGAGACTTTCAAACGGGGCGTCGCGTCGAGCGACACTCCCCAGTGCGCCGCGAACAGCTCGCGCAGGGCCTCGCGCAGACCTTCGAGCGAATACTTGCGCGCCCACGCCGACGCGCGCGCGCTCATCCGCGCGCACTCTTCGGGCGACTCGACGATGCGCCGCAGCGCGTCCGCCAGCGCGCGCGCGTCGCCCGGCGGGACGACGACGCCGCGCCCGCCGCCGAGCATCTCCGGCACGAAGCCCGTGTCCGCGCCGACGCAGACCAGGCCGAACGCCATGCCCTCGGCGATGGCTTTGGGCCACCCTTCGTTCTCCGAGGCGAGCACGAGCACGTCCGCGCCCTCGTAGAACGAGAGCACGCGCTCGAAGTCCACGCCGCCCGCGAACCCGACCCGATCGCGCAGGCCGAGCGACGCGGCCCGCGCTTCGAGCGACGCGCGCAGGTGCCCCTCGCCGACGATGTCGCAACTCGGCTCGACGCCCTGCCGCTTCAACTCTCCGAGCGCGTCGAGCAGCACGTCGACGTTCTTCCCTTCGTAGAGGCGACCGACGTAGAGGACGCGCGGCGGCGCGTGGCCGAAACTCTTTCGCCCCGCCGACTCGCGCGCGCGCCCCACCTGCTCGTCCGTCAGGATCGAGGTGAAGAACGGGACGACGTGCGGCGGCTGGTTCGGCCAGCGACCGTAAACCGTGACGGGCGCGCCCCACCACGCCGAGCGCAAAAGTCTGCGCTGCAAGCCCCCCGTCCACGGCTCGCCCGCGTAGCCGCTCCACTGCCCCGCGTACTTGGCGACGCGTCGGCGCGAGAAGAGCGGCGCGAGGAGGACGGCGAGCAGGCCGAGGTTGCCGGGGCAGCGGACGTGGATCGCGTCGGCCCTTCGCATCGCGCGGCACAGGCCGAAGACGAGCAGTGGCAGCAGCAGAACCTGCGCCGCCTTCGCGCCGAGGTCGTCGCCGCCCGTCTCCAACTGCGCGACGACCTCTATGTTCGCGCGCGTGAAGGGCAGGCAGTCGCCCGGCGGCGCTTCGTCGCGGCAGGGCGCGGCGACGCGGACGCGCGGGAAGAGGTCTGCCCAGACGTCTATCTCGCGCGCGTAAGGGCCGTAGGCGAACAGACGCCCGCCGTGGCGGTAATGGAGCGCGCTCGAAACGATGAGCAGATTTTTCACGTCAGGCGTTGCTCGCACGGGTGACCACCCCCTCGCTCGTTTTCGCGCCGGTCGAGACTCCCGGCCCGCCCGGCTCTTTCGGCTCACTCAGGAGCAGCGTCGCCATGCCGCCGAGGCGTCCGAGCGTTTCGGACAACTGCTGCCGGCGTTCGGGCCCGCGCACGACGTCGCCCATCTGGCACGCGGCGAGCAGCGCGGTCGTCGCCCACCAGCGCGCGCGACTCGCGGGCGAAGGGCGCGGGTGCCGCCTGCGCCAGACGAACCAGCCGTTCAGCACGACCATGCGACCGTAGCGGAACTGGCTCGGTCGCCCGGCGGGCGCGTGGTAGTGCGCGAGGCGCGCGCGCGTCGAGAGGTAGAGCGGGGCGTGCTGCGCCGCGCGCACGCAGAAGTCCATGTCTTCGTAGAGGCCGTAGCCCTCGAAGTAGCGCGAGAACTTGTGGCGCGCGAAGACCTCCCGGCGGAAGGTGAAGGCGCAGCCCATCAGGAACTCGACGGGGTAATCCGCGCCGTCGGGCGGCAGATAGCCGACGGGGCGACCGTGGCCCGCCTCCGGCATCCAGCCCGGCGGCAGCGCGCTCGCCAGCCCCAAACTTTTTCGCAGACGCCAGCGGTAAGCCTCGCGCCGCTCCCACGCGCCCAGACGGAAGACGGATTTTTCGTTACCGCTCCTGTTCCCGCCTCCGCCGCCGCGCCCGTTCCGACCCCCGCCCGCGTTCGTCCGCCGCCATTCGACCTCGTTGGTGATGAAGCCGCCGACGCCGCAGGCCCGCGGGCGGCGCGCGAAGCAGGCGAGCGTCTCGGCGAAGTAGTCGGGCTCGGGCACGGTGTCGTCGTCGAGGAAAGAGACGAGCGAGCAGCGGGCGCGCGCGACGCCGTAGTTGCGCTGCCGCGTCAGCCCGCGCTCGGCGGGCGGCACGCGGAAGTATTTCAGATCGCCTTCGACGCCCCCGCGCCCCGCCTCGTTTTCGTCGATGGCGGCGCGCACGACGCGCTCGGTCTCGTCGTCGGGCGAGCCGTCGACGATCAGGGTCTCGTCGGGCACGCGGCTCTGCGCGGCGACGGAGCGCAGCAGCCGCTCGACCTCGCGCGGTCGGCGGTAGGTGCAGACGATGAGTGTGAGTGTGTCGCCGTCGCTCATGGCTCTTCGGTGTCTTACGGCGGCTTCAGGCCCGCAGGAGTTGTTCGTACCTTTCGACCGATTGGCGCGCGACCGTCTCGGAGGTGAAGCGCGCCAAGACGCGCGCGCGCGCCGCGCGGCCCAGACGCAGGCGCGCGTCTTCGTCCGACAGGAGTTCTTCGACCGTGCGCGCGAACTCTTCCGCGTCGCCCGCGGGGACGAGCACGCCGCTCTCCCCGTCCACGAAGACCTCGCGCGCCCAGCCCGTGTCGTAGGCGACGACCGCTTTCGCGCACGCCATCGCTTCGAGCCACGCGAGCGGGAACGCCTCGGCGTAGGACGGGAAGACGCAGAGGGCGGCGCGGCGCACGTGCTCCTGAACCCGGTCGTGGGGCTGCGCGCCGAGGAACTCGACCCGCTCGCGCGCTGTCGTGGAGAGCGACGCCCGGCACAGGGCCTCTGTGGAGCGCGCGCCGGTGCGCTCGTCGGGCGCGTCGCGCCCGACGAAGAGCAGGCGCGCGCGCGGCCTGCGCTCGGCGACGCGCGAGAAGATGCGGCAGAGATCGAGCACGCCCTTCTTGCGCGCGAGCGTGCCGAAGTGGAGGATCGTCTCCGGCCCCACCTCTTCCCTCTCGGCGGGCGCGAACTGCGCGGCGTCGATGCCGTTCGGGATCACGCCGACCTCCGGGCGCAGGCGGAAGAGTCGGCGCGTGACTTCAGCCGTGAACCGGCTGACGGCGACCACGTCGTCCGCCTGCCGCAGCGCCAGCGTCTCCGTCCAGCGCACCGAGGGGCGGACGCGCTCGTCGAGCAGGTGCGCGAAGTAGGTGGCCGCGCCGTGGCAGCGCACGCTCAAGGGCCTGTCGAGCCGCAGGCCCGCCGAGGGGCCGCACCAGTCGTGCGCCTCGACCACGTCCACGCCGTCGCGCCGGATCATGCGGTTCAGCTCGCGCTGCGCGCGCCGCGCGTCCCACACCCAGCCGACCTTCGGCACGTTCGTCTCGCCGTTGAAGCGCACGCGGACGCCGCCGTCGTCGAACGCCTCGCCCGCGCCCGCGACGAGGACGGTCGCGCGGTCGCCGCGCGCGGCCAGAGCGCGCGCGAGGTTGCGTGTGCTGGTGCCGATGCCGCCGGAGGGGAGAGGCGGGTACTCGGTGGTAAGAAATGCGACGTGCATTGACCCCTTGTTCGTCAGTGATCGGTCGTGACGAAAGGACGACGATCCGGCCCGGCGTTTCTCCAACAACCCTAGCGTTTCTCGAACAGCAGAATCTTGCGCGGCGGGTCGGAGTCGAAGACGCCTTCGAGCCGGAAATATTTTCCCATCGCCGCGACGAAGTTGTCCGCGTCGTACCAGTCGCGCCCGTGCGCGCCGCCGTCCTCGCGCGGCGCGAACTCGACGACGGCGTGCCGGCCCGTGTAAGCCGCGAGCAGTTGCGCGACGCGCGGGAAGCTCAGGTCGAGGTGGAAGACCAGCCGGTCGAGCACGCCGACGAGCAGCGAGACGTCGCAGCGCAGCCGCTCGGTCGACGACGGGAACTCGCACTTGCGCCCGTGCGCGGGCGTCGGCACCGTGAAGTCCAGAAAGAGCGGGAGGATTTTGCGGCCCTCGGACTTGGCCCTCAGGTAGAGCGCGTTGACGTGCTCCTCGTCGTCGTCGAAGGCGACGACCTTCGCGCCCGCGCTCTCGGCGAGCAGGGCGCGCCGCCCCGCGTGGCAACAGATGTCGAGCACGGTCCGCGGCCTGAGTCGTTCGAGCAGCGACCGCAAAACTCTCTCCTCCGCTTCGCGCGGGGCCGAATCGTCGCGCCCGTCGCAGACCGTGTCGCCGTCGGCGCGAGGCCCGCGCGGCAGCGACAAGTCTTCGAGCGAGGCGCGCAGCCGCTCGAAGAAGCGCGAGGGGTGGGCGCGCGCCGTGCGGCGCAGGCGCGCGTACCAGAGCGGGAACCACGCGAGCGCGCGCCGCTTGAAGAGATCGTCCAAGGGCTCGCCCACGTCGGGCGTGCGGCGGAAGCTGCGCGCGAACCACGGGTGGCCCCGCGAGATGAGCGAGAGCGGCACCACCCAGTAGTTGCGCAGCCGCCCCGCCATCTCGTCGAGCCAAGCCTCTTCGAGCGGGATGACCGCCGAGAAGTCCACGAAGACCGGGCGCGTGAAGTCGTAGAGGACGTTCCACGGGTGGCAGTCGAGGATGCCGCAGCCGTGGCGCATGAGTTCGAGGTTGAGGTCGCAGAGCATCACGGCGGCGTCGCGCAGCATGAGCGACGGCCACTCGGGCCAGTAGGCGACGAAGTCGATGCGCTCGTGACTGAGGACGAGCGGGTAGTCGTCCGACTCGATCTCGGCGCGCCGCGTGCCGACGAGGCCGAGCGCGAAGAGGCTTTCGAGCGCGGGCGAGGCGAGCACGCCCTCGTAGAAGGGGGCGTGCGCGCGCTCGATGCCGCGGAAGAGCTGGCCGCCGCGCTCGAGCAGCCTGCCTTTGCGGTCGCTCAAAGACTGTGGGTGAGCGGAGAATGTCATTCGTGTGCCGTGTGCCTCGCCCGCGCGCCTTCAGCCGCGCACGTCGGCGCGCCAGAGCTGCTCCAACTTGCCGCGGTTGATCTCCCGGCGCATGAAGCGGAAGAACTCGACGAGCGGCTCGTGCGCGTCGCCGCTCGCCTGCTTGGCGCGCGCGAACCGCTCCCTCCTGTCCAGCGCCTTCGGGGCGAGCGAGCGCGCCACCTTCCGCGGATCGCTCGTCAGCGAGCTGGTGTCGAAGAGGCGCAGGCCGCCCTCGAAGAGCGCCCAGTTCTTCAGGCCGAGCAGGGCGGTCGAGGTCTCGAACGTGACGCCGTGCCGCCAGAGCCGGTGGTGCGCCTCGACGATCTCGCCCCAGTCGAGCGAGCGCAGACGCTCGCTGCGCTCGAACAGGTAATCGGCGCGCCGCTGCTTCAGGACGTGGCCGCGGTAGGCGAACGCCGCGCCGTCGACGCGCAACTCGGCTTCGCAGTCGCGCATGATCTCGCACGGGAGCATGACGTCCGAGAGGCCGCTCTCGCACATGGACTCGACGAGCGCGAGCATGGCGTCGAACTTCTCCGCGCTCCTGCGCCTGAGCCGCGCGGCGAGCAGTCGCCGCCCGCGCGGGAGGCGCGCGGCGAGCGCGTACGAAGTCCTCGTTAGGAGCTTCCCAGACCGGAACCGCTGCGGGTGATCGAAGGGCAGGACGTAGCCGAAGGCGGCGGGGATTTTATAGACCCACGCGCGCGGCCCGTCGCCCGCCCGGCGCGCCTCACCGCCCGCCGCGACCGCCCGGTCGCCCTCCCCGCGCGGCGCGCCGTCGGCGCTGACGAAGACGTGCTGCCACGTGCCCGTCGCCAGAAAGTCGAGTCGCATTCTCCCCCCGTCGCTCATGAATAAAACTCCCCCCCGTCGATCAGCCCGCGCCCGCCGCGCGCTCCCTCGCGAGCGACCAGCGCAGCGGCGGCGCGAGCGCGGCGCGATCCTGCCCGTGGTTGCTCAGGCGGCCCGTGACGTTGAGCGTCACGCGCTCGGACGTGTAACGCCTCTCCTCGCCCGTCGCCCTGCGCCCCGTGAGCTTGAAGAAGAGGGTGTAGATGCCCGGCTTCAGCCACAGCGGCGGCACTTCGACGCCGACGCGGTACAAGCCCGCGCCGAGTTCCCCGCTCTCAAGCTCCCTGTTGTTCGTCACGTTGTAGACCAGAGTGTTCCCCGCCGCGTCGTCGAGGCGGCACTTCAGGCGCGCCTCGACGAACATGTCTTCGACTTCGAGCCGCGCCTCGACGCGGAAGGGTTCCGCGCCCGCGACCTCCGGCGTGTCGGTCGCGCCCGCGCCGCCGACCCTCACCTCGCGCCAGCGCGTGCCGCGAGACGCGAGCGTGTCGTCCGAGTCGCCGGAGAGCGTGTCGCGGCTGTAGTAGGCGACGCCTTCGACCGCCGAGCCGCGGAAGGCGACCGCGCCGTCCTTCAAGACGACGGCGCTCTGGCACAGCTCCTTGATCGCGCCGAGGTTGTGGCTGACGAAGAGCACCGTGCGCCCCTCGGCGGTCACGTCGCCCATCTTCCCCAGACACTTTTTCTGAAACGCCATGTCGCCCACGGCCAGCACCTCGTCGACGAGCAGTATCTCCGGTTCGAGGTGCGCGGCGACCGAGAAGGCGAGCCGCAGATACATCCCCGAAGAGTAGTGCTTGACGGGCGTGTCGATGAACCTTTCGACCTCTGCGAAGGCGACGATCTCGTCGAACTTGCGGGCGATCTCGGTGCGCCTCATGCCGAGGATCGCGCCGTTCAGGAAAACGTTCTCCCTGCCGGTCAGCTCCGGGTGGAAGCCCGTGCCGACTTCGAGCAGCGAGCCGACGCGCCCCCCGATGTCGGCGTAGCCCGCGGTCGGCTCGGTGATGCGCGAGAGGATTTTCAGCAGCGTCGATTTGCCCGCCCCGTTCCTGCCGATGACGCCGACCGCCTCGCCGCGCCTCACCTCGAACGAGATGTCCTTGAGCGCCCAAATCTCGTTCGCGCGCCGCGCGCGAGCGCCGCCGCCGCTCGCACGCCTGAGCGTCGAGCGCACCGCGCGGAAAGGCGCAGCCGCCGACGCCGCCAGCGTCTCGCGCAGGGTGCGGTAAGACTCCTGCTTCGCGCCGATGCGGTAGCGTTTGCCGAGGGCTTCGACCTCGATGGCGACGTCGCTATTCAAACCGATCTTCCTTCAAGACCCGGAGTAAGTTTCAAAACCGTAGATTCACCACAGGGGACGCGGGGGTTAGACGGGGGAAGAACGTGTCTCCATGTTTTCTCCGTGTGCCCCCGCGTCCCCTGTGGTGAATGTTTCGAAACTCACTTTCGGCTTGATCCTTCTCTCAAGTCTCGTCGTCTCCACTTCTCTCACACCACGTCGGCGAAGGTCTTTTCCATGCGGCGGAAGTAGAACGCGCCGCCGGCGAGCAGCAGGGCGGCGACGAGCGCGGAGAGCGCGACCATCGCGCCCGGCTTGGTGTTCGTCCCGAGCAGCGTCCAGCGGAAGCCCTCGACGACGCCCGCCATCGGGTTCAGGCCGTAGAGGGTGCGCCACGGCTCCGGCAGCAGGCTCGACGGGTAGGCGATGGGCGTGGCGAAGAGCCAGAACTGGGTGACGAAGGGCACGACGTAGCGCACGTCGCGGAACTGCACGTTCAGGGCCGAGAGCCAGAGCCCCGTGCCGAGCGCGGCGGCGAGCGCGAGCAGGAGGAAGAGGGGCAGCCAGAGCACGTTCGCCGTCGGCGCGACGCCGTAGTAGAGCATCATGCCGACGAGGACGGCGAAGGCGACGGCGAAGTCCACGAGCCCGGCGAGCACGGCGGCGACGGGCACGGCGAGCCGCGGGAAGTAGACCTTCCTGATCAGGTTCGCGCTGCCGACGAGGCTGTTCGACGACTCGGTGAGACCATTCGCGAAGAACGTCCACGGCACGAGCGCGGCGTAGGCGAAGATCGGGTACGGGATGCCGTCCGAAGGCATCTTGCCGAGCCTGCCGAAGAAGAGGCTGAAGACGACCATCGTGAAGAAGGGCTGGATGACGGCCCACGCCGCGCCGAGCGCGGTCTGCTTGTAGCGCACCTTGATGTCGCGCCACACGAGGAAGTAGAGCAGCTCGCGGTACGCCCACAGCTCTCCGAGCCTGAGAGAGACCCAGCCGCGCGAGGGCGCGACGCGCAGCAACGCCGCCCGCGGTCGCCTGACCGCCGCGCCCGCCTGAAGTTTGATCCCGCTCGCAGTCGCCATCCGTTTTCTACGCCCGATCAATTACCGCCGCCGCCCCGCCGGGCCAAAAAGTCGCGCGCGCCCGGCAGACGCGCGCCTCAGGAGTGGTAGTAGTAGTTATATTCGTGAGCGCGCAGTTCGACGTTGTTGAGGACGACGCCGAGGATGCGCGCGCCCGCGTCCTGCAAGACCTGGCGCGAGCGGCGGACGAGATCGCGCGAAGTCTTGCCGCCGTGGACGACGAGCACCACGCCGTCGACCATCGACGAGAGCAGCACGCCGTCGGTGAACGAGCCGACGGGCGGCGAGTCGATGACGACGTGCGTGAAGACCGACTGGAGGAACGAGAGCAGCTTGGTCATCTCGTCCGAGCCGAGGAGTTCCGCCGCGTTGGGCGGCATGGGGCCGGCGGTCAGGACGTGGACGCCCGTGGGCTGGTGGCGACCGATGAGCGAGATGATCTCGAAAGCCTTCTGCTCCCCGGCGAGCACCGCGCTCAAGCCCTGCTGGTTGTCGAGGCCGAAGACGGTGTGCAGGCGCGGGCGGCGCATGTCGGCGTCGATCAGCAGCACGTGCGCGCCGGTCTGCGCGAGGCTCGTCGCGAGGTTGATGGCCGTCGTCGTCTTGCCGTCGCCGGGCTGGCTCGACGTGACGAGGATCGTCCGCACGGCGCGGCCCGCGCGCGCGAGCAGGATCGAGGTGCGGAGGTGGCGGTAGGCTTCCGCCAGAGGCGTCTGCGCGCCCGCGTCGAGGATGAGTTCGGGGCGCAGGCGACCGTCGCCGTGCCCGTTGCCGTTGGCGTGCCCGTTCGCGCCCGCGTCGGCGTCGCGGGTTTGCAGCGCGCCTTTGGCGGCGCGCAGGTGGCGGCGGCGCGCGCGCGGCAGGCTCGCCGCCGAGGGGACGGCGACGAGCGTGGGCAGTTGCAGGAGGCGCTCGACCTCCTCGGTCGAGTGGATGGTGTTGTCGAGCCGTTCGAGCAGGAGCGCGAGGCCGACGCCGAGCGAGAGCGAGAGGATGAAGGCGAGCGCGACGTTCAGGAGCCGCTGCGGCGCGACCGGGACTTTCGGCGGGATGGCGTGATCGGTGACGTGGATGTTGTTGAGCGTGCCGGCGAGCGCGACCTCGTTCTCCTTGGCGCGCTGGAGGAGCCCGTCGAGCAGGTTCTTGCTCGTCTCGATCTCCTGCTGGATGATGCGGTAGTTGATGGCCGCCTCGTTCTGCGTCAGCGTCTCGCCGCGCTGCTGGTCGAAGGCCGCGCGCAGCGCCTGCTCGCGCGCGAGCGATTCGCGGTAGCGCGTTTCGAGGTTCGTCTTGACGGTCGAGACGGCGCGCGCGCGCGCGTCCGCCGCCTGACGTTCGAGCACGCCGATCTGCTGCGTCACCTCTTTGACTTCGGGCCACTCCTCGGTGTTCTCGACGAGCAGTTGCGCGCGCCGCGAGCGCAGCTCGGCGAGCTTGCTTTCGAGATCGGCGGCCTCCTTCGCGCCGCCCTCGGAGAGGGCCTCGGCCGCGCCGGGCGAGAGCGCGGCGCGGTAGGCGGCCTCCGCCATCTTGCGCTCGTTCTCGGCTTCGAGCAGTTGCTTGTTGAGGCCGACGAGGCGATCCACGACGGTGTTCTGGCTGGCGTCGAGCGAGAGTATCTGGTTGCCGCGCGCGTAAGCCATCAGTCGCTCTTCGTCGGCGCGTATCTGCGCCTGCAACTCGGCGACGCGCTTCTGCAGGAAGTCGCCGGTCGTCGTGTTCGACTCGGTCTTCTTCTCAAGGTTGGTCGCGACGAACACGTCCGCCACGGCGTTGGCGACCTGCGCGGCGACTTTGGGGTCGGGGTGGTCGAAGTGCACGTCGATGAGGTGCGTCTCCGTCACCTTGAGCCGGGCCTCCTTGACGGGCTCGGCTTCGAGCCCGCGCGCGAGCGCCTCGACGTAGGGCGCGAGGCGGGCGGCCTCCTGCAAGTCCTCCCGCGCCGCCGCGGGCGCGACCTGCGCGGGCAGCGGCGACTCGACGAGGGCGGGCGAGACGCCCGCTCCCTTGCCCTTGCCGCCGAGGCCGAACATGCGCGTCAGGTTCTCCCACGTCGAACTCGTCCGACGCGGGTGCAGGAATGCCTCGTTGTGTTCGAGGTCGAGCGTCTTGGCGACGCGGCGCAGCAGCCCGTCGCCGGTGAGAATCTGTAGCTGCGTGCTGAAGTAGGTCGGGTCGTTGAAGACGAGCACGTCGGTCTTGGTCGCGCCGAGCGCGGGGTTCGAGCGTTCGGCGTCCACCTGCACGCGCGCGCGCGCCTCGTAGATGTCGGGCTTGTGCGCCATGAAGACGGCGACGAGCGCGGTCACGAGCGCGGTGACGGAGGCGACGAGCCAGAGGCGTTTACGCACGGCGCGCCAGTAGTTGCGCAGGCCCAGCTCCTCGTCGAGGCCGATCTCGCCGTAGTAGCCGGAGGAGGGCTGGTGCGGCTGCGGGGGCGCGAGCACCTCTACGGGCACGAGGCTGCGAACCTCCGCGGGCGGCCTGATCAACTCGCGTGCTTCTTTCATTGCCTTACCTCGAAACTCGTCCGAACTATCGCGCGCGACGTCAGCGGCGGCGCGTCGCCGCCGTCGGGACTTGGCCGGAGATGATCTGCACGGGGAGCTGCCCCGCCGCCGGGAAGATGCCGCTGACGAGGCTGCGCAGCAGCCGCTTGCCGCCCGCGACGGGCACGTCCACGATGTCGTCCGCCTGAAGCACGAGGTCTTCGGCCTGATGCTTCTCGACCGCCGCGAGATCGACGAAGATTTCCTTTTTTTCCGCCGCCCCCGGCGTCTGCCTGAGGACGCGAACCTTCTCGCGCTTGGTGTCGGGCATCACGCCGCCCGCCATCGCGATGGCGCGCGAGACCGTCACCGGCTCTTTGAGATCGATCGTCGAGGGGCGCAGGACGTTGCCGACGATGAACGCCTGCTCGGCTTCCGGCAGGTTGACGATGTCGCCCGGTCGGACGAACGGGTTCGACTGATCGACGCCGCGCAGCGTCTCGTTCAGGCGGTAAGACGAGAGCACGTCCGACGCGTCGTCATCAGCCCCGTTCTCGTCTGACGCGCCCGGCGGCGACGCGCACGGCGAGGCGGCGACCGAGTGCGCGACCTGCAAGCGCGCGCCCGCGCGCTCCGAAGGGCCGCCCGCGAACGCGAGCAGCTCCAGCAGGCGCATCGGGCGTTGCAGTTGGAATCTGCCGGGCAGGTTCACCGCGCCGATGACCGCGACGGGCTGCGACTGGAACTCCTTGACGAAGACGTCTACGTGCGGGCTGCGCTGGTACTTCAGGTAGCGCGTCTCGATCTCGCGCGCCAGATCGGCCTCCGTCCGGCACGCCGCCCGAATCTCGCCCTCGATCAGGGGCATCCGGATCATGCCGCGCCCGTCGACGCGCACGGCGTCGCGCGAGAGCTGCGGGCGGTTGAAGACGCGCACGTCGAGCACGTCGCCCGCGCCGATGCGGTAGCTGTCGCCGTCCTGCGCGGCTGCCGCCGCGGCGACGGTCTGTGCCCGCGCCGCCGCGCCGCACGCCGCCGCGGCGAGCAGGGCGAGCGACGCGCGGGCGACGAGCAGGAAGGGCGCGCGCGGGCGACGGGGGCGGGTCGGGGGTGAAGTCGGTCGCCACATGAATTTGAACCTCATAAGTCTGTTTCGTCGGTCGGGCCTCGCCTCCCGCGCGCGGCGCGTCAACGCCTGCGGATCATGCGGCGCGCCGACATGGATTCGCGCAGGTGGTTGGGCGCGGCGAGGTTGAGCACCGTGTGGTTGAGCAGGATCATCATCTCCTCGTCCTCGCGCCGGAAGACGCCCGTCAGCGGGTGATCCTTCGTCTTCACGACGACCTGCTCCCTGACCCACTGCCAGAACTCCGTCTGCGTCGTCCAGTACTGTTTGCCGCTGCGGCAGAGCACGAGCGCCGTCCGCTTCTTCCTCTTTTTTTCCTTCTTCTCGCTCAAGGTGAGAACCCCCGGAGTTGATCGGAGACACGACGCCCCACGCATGGACTCCCGCCAGTCTCAGTGGACAAAGCGACACGGAGTCAAGCAATACCCCGAAGGGAAGCCTCGATTGTGAGGCGGCAACTGGGACGTTCTAAGGACGGATAAAGTCGTAATACACGTGATTTTCCAAAGACTTAGCCCGCCTTTTATCCTTCGCCGGGCGCCCCCCGCCGACCGGCGTGGCGAGTTCCCCCCGCGCCGTGGTGCGACGGCGACCCGGCTCTGGGTCGGCAGTCGTTCGTACCCCTTGACGAATCTTTATTTACTACTAAGAGTGCGAGACAGAGTACCCGCCAGTGGGCTGGCGCGACCTGCCTCGGATTCGTGCGGCACGGTGTCGGGGTCAGAAGACTTTATAGCGCGGCGCGGGCGGCGGCCTGCGTCCCGTCGCGACAGCCGAACTCCCCGCTAGAAGTTGCACCGGTAGGGTGATAAACGGCGGTAAGATACGGCGTCGGGGTTTTCTTGAACGGCGAGGGACGGGAAGCAGGTAACTATATATTCCCCGAACGGCTATTTGTCCAGATCGTTAATGCCGCCCGACTGCCGGGCGGCGGCGCGGCGCCCCCAATTTCAGATTATTCGCCCCGTAACGCCGACGATGAATTCGGCGTGCCGGCGGCGTGCCGGTCAGCCAAAACGGGGCTCTCTCAGACGTGCGGGGATAATATACCACGCCCCCTCACCATAACTTACACACACGCCGACGAACACACGCGAACCCGGCGAAAGCCCCGCCCCGCGGCTGCCGGGCCTCTCCGCGCCCGCCCGGAATCGAATCGGGGCTGCGGCGCGGCGCGGGCATTGACTCGCCGCCGTGATTGGCATATCTTCTCGCACACTGTTAAGTCGCGGCGGCTGACTCACGAGCCTCTCGCGCTCCCTTTGCTCCTCACGAAAGAGACTTCAGCCCGTTAGCGCCTCTCAGACCTTAACAGTACTCCGTTCATTCACCTCACGCTCGAAGGAGACCTGTATGCGCTTCACCAGCTACCGACTCGCTCGGCGCACGCCGTGCGCCCTGCCGCCCCTGCTCGTCTGCCTCGCCGTGCTGCTCTGCTGTTCGACGGCGGCGCGCGCCGACGAGATCGCCGTCTGGAACTTCAACGACTCGAACCTGACCGTGGATCACGGCAGCGGGTCTTTAACCACCACCATCCTCGCCGCCAACGTCAACTTCTCCTCCGCCGGAACCTCCGTCAACGCGCGCCTCGGCGACCCGGCGGGGCAGGGGCTCACCTTGCAGGGCGGCGCGAGCAACGTGAACAACGGCGGCAGCCTGACGCTCGGCGTCGGAACCGCCGGCCACAGCAACATCGTCGTCAGCTTCGCCGCCCTGCGCTCCGGCACCGGCTTCAACAGCGACCAGTTCCAGTACAGCCTCGACGGCTCGACGTTCGTGAACTTCGGCTCGCCCTTCACGCCCGCCGCCGCGTTCGCTCTGGTCGCGTTCGATCTGAGCGCCATCACGGGGCTCAACAACAACCCGCTGGCGGCCTTCCGCATCGTCTTCGACGGCGCGACCGCTTCGACCGGCACTAACCGCATCGACAATCTGGTCGTCGAAGGGACGCTCACGCCGAGTGCCGTCCCCGAGCCGGCGTCGCTCGCGCTCTTGTTCACAGGGCTCTCCGGCTTGGCCCTCGCCCGTCGCCGCTGGCGAGGCAAGTAAACAACGCCCATCTCCTTCACGCGCCACGCGCTCAGATCGACGCGCGTGCCGCGTGACGAGCATCGAGTAGCGTCTTGATTAGATTTTTCCTCCGTGCCCCCTCCGTGCCCTCCGTGCCTCTGTGGTGAATGCTTTTAATCAAGACTCACCACGGAGACACGGAGAACACGGAGGGGGCACGGAGGAAAAATCAAATTCAGCACACCACTTATCGTTTGACTTGCGAGAACTGTGCGGTTAAGTTGTCCGCCCTGCACTTCACGCCGCGCCCCCGCGCGGCTCTCGACACGCAACCAGCAGCAGCACCCGAACGGAGGAAGTTTCATGCGACGCAAATCCCTCTACCTCGCCGCGGTCGCGATCCTGATCGCGTCGGCCACCGCACTCGCCATCACCTACGGCCAGCCCGACGGCAACCGCCACCCCGAAGTCGGCGCGCTCGTCGGCGAGTTCAGCACGGGGACATTCCCCTACTGCTCCGGCACGCTCGTCTCGCCCACCGTCTTCGTCACCGCCGCCCACTGCAACATCGGCACGACGACCGTCTCCGTCACCTTCGACACGAAGTTCTCTTCCAAGTCGAAGCTCTACCGCGGCACGTTCTACTTCGACCCGCAGTTCAATCAGGCGCAGGACGATCCGCACGACCTCGCCGTCGTCGTCTTCGACAAGCCCGTCAACGGCATCACGCCCGCGGGCCTGCCGCGCGCGGGCCAGTTGGATCAGACGCCGGCTGATCAGAAGTTCACGGCGGTCGGCTACGGCGGCCAAGAGCCGGTCAACCAGCCGGGCGGCCCCGTCATCGGCTTCCTCGACACGCGCGAGTTCGCCGTCTCGACGCTGAACGCCGTCAACCCCGCTTGGCTGCGCCTCTCGCAGAACCCCGCGACCGGCAACGGCGGCACGTGCTACGGCGACTCGGGCGGGCCGAACTTCCTCGGCGCGGGCGCGAAGGAGACGCGCATCGTCGCCGCGACGACCATCACGGGCGACTCGCTGTGCAAATCGACGAACGTCGATTACCGGCTCGACACGGCCTCGGCCCGCGCCTTCCTCGGCGGCTTCGTCAACCTCCCCTGAACGACTATTAAGGCCGGTTCAAAATCGAAAGGGGCCGCGAACGCTCGTTCGCGGCCCCTTTCATCCGTCGTGTCGCGGCGCGCGCGTCACGCGCCCCCCGCGCCTTCGTGATCGCCGCCGCGCGCCATCGCCCACTTGAGCGCGGGCGGCGTGACGAGGGTCGTGACGACGACCATGACGACGACCGCGCCGAAGGTCGTCGCGCCGATAACGCGGCGGGCGACGCCCTGCGCGTCCGGCAGCACGAGCGCCGCGCCGATCCCCGCGAAGATCAGCCCGACCTCGCCGCGCGGGATCATGCCGAAGCCGACCGCCAGACGTTTCACCCCGCGCTCGGCGACGGCGAGCGAGCAGACCTGTTTACCCGCGACCGCCGCGAGCGTGAGCACCGCCGCGAAGGCGAGGAGGTCGGCCCGCGCGAAGGCGCGCAGATCGACCTTGAGTCCGACGAGCACGAAGAAGACGGGCACGAGGAACTGGCTGACGGGCTGGAGCAGCTCGTGCAGGTCGTGCTTGGTGTGGTTGGGCAGCCGCTCGAAGTGGGCCTCTTCGAGCAGGAGCCCGGCGGCGAAGGCCCCGACGATGGTCGCCAGCCCAATGGCGGCGGCGGCCCACGAGAGCGCGAAACAGATCGAGAGGGAGAGCGCCAGCAGCACGCCGCGCCCTTCGAGTTTCCCCGCCCCGCGGAAGAGTTGCGGCACGACGAGTTTGCCGGCGAGGAGCGCGCCGACGAGGAAGGCCGCCGCCTTCAGGGCGATGACGGCGACGCTGCCGACTGAAAGCCTCGCCCCCGCGCCCTGCGCTTCGACCGCGCCCTTGACGACCGCGAGCGTGACGAGGCCGAGCACGTCGTCGATGATCGCCGCGCCGAGGATGACGCGCGCCGTGCGCGTCTGGAGCCTGCCGAGGTCGCGCAGCACGCGCGCGGTGATGCCGACGCTCGTCGCCGTGAGCGTCGCGCCGATGAAGACGTGGACGAGCCGCGCCTCGCCGGGCAGCATCAGCGCCGCCACGCCCCAGCCCAGAAAGAAAGGCGCGACGACCCCCGCGGCGGCGACGAGCAGCGACGAGCGCCACACCTTCAACAGGTCGCCGAGGTTCGATTCCAGCCCGACCTCGAAGAGCAGGATGATGACGCCGATCTCCGCGAGCGCGCCCACCACCGCGTCGGTCTTCAACGCCTCGAACGTGCCGAGCCCGGCGAGCGCGAGCGCGCCGAGCAGCATCCCTCCGAGCAACTCGCCTAAGACCGCGGGCTGGCCGCGCCGCTCGAACACCTCGCCGCCGAGCTTCGCCACGACGAGCATCGCCGCGACGCCGACGAGCACCAGCGGATCAAGGCCGTGCGGCGCAGCCGCCGTGGCCCCGCCCGCGCCCGCCTCGGCGTGCGCGACGCGCGCGGCGCACGCGAGCGCGGCGGCGGCAAGCACGGTCGCGCGCGCGGCGGCGGCGAGCCCGCTCCGCCCTGACGATCCGATCCGTGTCCGCCGTCGCATCACGCCTCGGTAAAAGTTTAAGGGCTGAGCCGCCCATAAACGACGGCTCAGCCCTCTTCGTGTGTGCCCCGTCCTCGGTCTTAACGGTCGCGCTTGATGCGCGTGTCGAGGGGCTCGGCGGGCGAGGACGGCGGGGCGTCCGGGTCGCCGACCGCGCCGCCCGCCACGCCGTGCGCCGCCGCCTCGTGCAGCGTGTGGCCGCCGCCGCCGGCACCGCCACCGCCGCCCGACATGACGCTGTGCCTGCGCCCGTAGAGGAAGTAGATGAAGAACCCGACCAGCAGCCAGATGATCAGCCGGTACCAGTTCTCCACCGGCAGCGAGAACATCAGGAGCAGGCAGGTCAGGATGCCGAGGATGGGGACGAGGGGGACGAACGGCGCGCGGAACGGTCGCTTCGCGTCCGGGTTCGTCCGGCGCATGACGAGCACCGCGCCGCAGACGATGACGAAGGCGAAGAGCGTGCCGATGCTCGTCATCTCGGCGAGGATGCTTAAGGGGATGAAGCCCGCCATCGCCGCGACGAACAAGCCCGTCAGGATCGTCGATTTCCAGGGCGTGCGGAACTTCGGGTGGATGTCGCCGAAGAACTTCGGCGGGACGAGCCCGTCGCGCGCCAGCGCGAGCATGACGCGCGGCTGGCTGAGCATCATGACGAGCAGCACCGAAGTGATGCCCGTCATCGCGCCCGCCGCGACGAGGTACTGCATCCAGGTGAGCCCGGCCCTCTTGAAGGCGTCGACGACGGGGGCGTCGATGTTGATCTCCTTGTAGGGCACCATCGCCGTCAGCACCGCCGAGACGGCGATGTAGAGGACGGTGCAGATGATGAGCGAGGCGATGATGCCGACGGGCACGTCCTTCGCCGGGTTCTTCGCCTCCTCCGAGTGGACGGAGACGGAGTCGAACCCGATGTAGGCGAAGAAGATGATCGCCGCGCCGGCGAACATCCCGAGCGGCTCGCCGGTCGTCGCCGTCTGCCCGAAGAGCGTGTGGCCGAAGAAGCTCACGCCCGTGTAGCCGTAGGGCGCGAACGGGTGCCAGTTGCTCGTGCCGTAGACGGTGAAGGCTAAGTAGCCGCCGATGCCGATGACCATCAGCACGATGACCAGCTTGATGGCGACCATGAAGGCGTTGAAGCTGGCGCTCTCCTTGATGCCCTTGACGAGGACGATGGTGAGTAGGAACGTGATCAGCACGGCGGGCAGATCGAAGTACGACCCCGTCGGCACGAAGCCCGTGTGCGGGCAGTCGGGGCCGACGTTCATGCAGTAGTTGTACGGGGCGGAGCGGAAGATCTCCGGTATCTTGGCGGGGATCGCCGACCACCCCTCGTGGAAGATGGGGATGAACTCCTGAAAGTGCGCCGACCACCCGTGCGCGACCGTGGCGGAGCCGACGGCGTATTCGAGGATCAAGTCCCACCCGATGATCCACGCGAACAGCTCGCCCAGGGTCGCGTAGGCGTAGGTGTAGGCGGAGCCCGCGACCGGCACCATCGAGGCGAACTCGGCGTAGCAGAGCGCGGCGAAGACGCAGGCCAGCCCCGCCAGCACGAACGAGAGCATGAGGGCGGGGCCCGTGCGCTCGTGCGCGGCGACGCCCGTCAGGATGAAGATGCCCGTGCCGATGATCGCGCCGACGCCGAGCGCCGTCAGTTGGACGGGGCCGAGCACGCGGTGCAGCCGATTCTCGCCCTCCATCTCCCCGAGGAGCATGGCGAGCGGTTTAGTTCTGAACAGTGGACTAGCCATCAATGAACCTCCGCGAGTGACGGGGGGACGCAGGCAGTCTCCCCACTCGTTTGAAGTTTGCGAACGCTAAAACTGATTTGTTGCCGCCATTATTGCCGCCGGACGAGGGTTCTGGCAACGCCGACGGGCGCGCCTACTCAAGCCGCGTCCTCGCGCGCCATCGCGTCCACGGACGAGCCCTCCATCGGCACGCCGACCCGCCGCCAGATGAAATAGACGGGGATGCCCGTCAGGACGATGATCAGGCCGGGCCACGTCGTCGCCGTCTGGTAGACGAAGAGCACGACGAGGATGACGCTCGCCCCGGCGACGTAGAGCGCGGGCACTACCGGGTAGCCGAAGGCTTTGTAGGGCCGCTCGACCTCCGGGCGTTTCTTCCTCAGCAGGAAGATGCCGATGATCGTCAGGATGTAGAAGATGAGCGCGGCGCTGATCACGTAGTCGAGCAGGTTGCCGTAGAGGTTGCCGTAGGTGACCGCGCCCGAGGCGTCCGTCGTCACGGTGCGCGGCAGCACGAGCGCCGCCGCCCAGATGCCCTGTATGACGAGGCCCCACGCGGGCACGCGGTTGCGGTTCAGCTCGCCCGCCGAGCGGAAGAAGAGGCCGTCGCGCGCCATCGCGTAGTAGGCGCGCGCGCCCGCGAGGATGAGCCCGTTGTTGCAGCCGAAGGTCGAGACCATGATCGCCACGGCCATCACGGTCGCGCCGAGGCCGGGGAAGATGACGTTGGCCGTCTCCGAGGCCACGCGGTCGCTCGGCGCGTTCTGGATGGCGTCGAACGGCAAGGCGACGAGGTAGGCGACGTTGGCGAGCAGGTAGAGCCCGATGACGAGGACGGTGCCGAAGGCGAGCGAGAGCGGGATGTTACGCCGCGGGTTCTTCACCTCCCCGGCGGTGAACGTGATGTTGTTCCACGCGTCGGCGGAGAAGAGCGAGTTGGTCTGCGCGACGCAGATGCCGACGAAGAGCCCGAAGGCGGCGGCGGCGGTCAACCCCTTGCCCACGTCCTGCAGGTTGCCGCGCACGCCCCAGAAGTCGGAGAAGTTCGCCGCGCCCGCGCCGGATTTTAGGCCGACGACGATGCCGAGCACGATGAGCGCGACGAGCGCGCCCGTCTTCGCCACGGTGAAGACGTTTTGCACGAGCTTGCCGAGCTTCAGGCCACGCGTGTTCATGAACGTCAGGAGCGCGATCAGCAGCAGCCCGACGAGCTGCGCCGTCGAGAGCGAGAGCGCGTAGCCGCCGAAACGTACCGGCTCGACGATGTAGCTTTTCTCCGACACCCACGGCACGAGCACGCCCGTGTAGCGCGCGAACCCGACGGCGACCGCCGCGATGGTGCCGGTCTGGATGACGAGGAAGAGCGTCCACCCGTAGAGGAAGCCCCACATCGGCGAGAACGCCTCGCGCAGGTAGACGTACTGCCCGCCGGCCCGCGGCATCATCGCGGCCAGCTCTCCGTAAGAGAGCGCCGCCATGAGCGTCAGCAGCCCCGTGACGATCCAGACGACGAGGAGCCAGCCGGGCGAGCCGACCTGACGGGCGATGATCGACGAGACGATGAAGATGCCCGATCCGATCATCGACCCGGCGACGATCATCGTCGAGTCGAGCAGCCCGAGGCCGCGCACGAAGCCCTCGCGCCGGTCTTCCGCCTCGGCACCCGCGCCGGTTGCGTCCGCCATGTTTCTCCTCCGACCCCGCGCGCCGCCGAGCGCCGCATCCTTAGCGGCGGATCGCGCCCCCGGCCTGTGGGTCTGCGTTCCTTATGTTGTGCAAAACTTTCCCGTGTGGGCTTGTAAAGACAGGGAGCGCGCGCATTATACCGTTTTAACGAATCGTGTCGAGAACTAAAATCGGCGCGCGCCGACGCGCGCGCGCCTCCGCGCCCGCCGCCCGGACACTGAAGATCAACCTGACTTTTCCGCGTGATATATTACGCCCGGCAGTATCATCAGTGGTCAGATAGTTCCCGCCTATCAAGCTTTCTTGTATCGGACGCTTCTCACGGTTAAACTTCTCCCGTGAAATTTGAGTGGGATGAAGCGAAGAACAAGGAGAATATTCGCAAGCACGAGCTGGATTTCGCCGACGCTTGGGAAATCTTCGCCGCTCCCATGCTCGCGGCTCTCGATGCGAGAGAAGATTACGGGGAGGATCGCTGGATAGGCATCGGGTTTCTCAGGAATTTTATAGCCGTTGTTACCTATGCCGAAAGAGAAGAGGTGATTCGCGTCATCTCTCTACGAAAGGCACTGAAACATGAACGCACAAGATTTGAACAAGCCCTCAGAAACGAATTGGGCGAAGGTCAGTGAAATGGCAGACGAAGAGATCGACACGACGGACATCCCGCCGCTGGACGAGACTTTCTTTGCGAACGCCCGCTTGCGGGTGCCGGGGAAGAAGGTCTCCGTCACCTTGGACGTTGACGCGGACGTGATGGAATGGTTTAAAGCGCAGGGGGAAGATTTCCGCAGTCGCATCAATGCCGCGTTGAAGATTTACGCGGAGGCACATCAAGAGCGGCATCGCTGATCCAGCCGCGCCGTCTCACACCCCGTCCCGCCCGCCGCCTCGACGGCCCGTCTCCCACCATTTGATTGATTCTTCCCGCGTTGAAATGCTATATGCTCGGCGCGCGTCGGTTCGAGCGTTAGGCACGATCACGAAAGGAGAAGGATGTGAAACTGACTCACGTTGTCATCTGTCTCTGGGTGCTGATCTTCCCCGCGACGGCGTCCGTGCGAGAGGGCGGCGCGCCGACCGCGTCCCTCGCTCTGCCGAATCCCGTGCTCGTCTTCATGGGCGCGGAAGAGTATGAAGCGGGCGGCAAGAAGTTGACGCGGTACAGGTACGTCGTGGACAACCGGGACGTGTATCCGAACGAGCTGTTCGCCGCCGCGCCCGATCTGCCGCCCTGCGGGCAGAACACGAAAGCCGCGCGCACGTGGGTGGACATCTACGATCAGGGCGGCAAACGGCTCTACGGTTTTTGCGCCCTCACGAGCCGCGACGGGCTCGCCCAAATCTGGTTCGCGCTCGACAGGGACGTCATCCCGCCGAGCTGGGTCTACATCGAGATGAACGACCGCAAGACGAGCACCAAGTACAAGTCGAATCTGGCCGAAACTACGATGTAGGCTCGCCAACACGCATCGACGACGCGGCCCCGCGCGCCCGCCTCGCGCCGCGCATGACGGGGGCGCGAGGCGCGAGGCGCGGGCGCGCGGCTCACCCGTCATCAACCACGCGCGCGCGGCCCGTGCGCCGGCCTTCCGGATCGCGCGCCCCCGCCCCGCCCGTTTCCGGTTGCCACGCGCGACCGGAGAACTTAATCTACGACCACACCATAACTCCGCGGGGGACGAACGGATGGGCAGTCGTAAAGGTTCGGGTGAGATTCCGCGCCGACCGCTGGGGCGCACCGGCGTCGAAGTCTCCGCGCTCGCGCTCGGCGGCTACCACCTCGGCCTCGTCAAGACGAAGCGCGAGGCGATCAAGATCGTGAACGAGGCCATCGACGCGGGCGTCACGTTCATGGACAACGCCTGGGAGTATCACGAGGGCAAGAGCGAGGAGATCATGGGCGAGGCCCTCGCGGGCCGCCGCGGGGAGGTCTTCCTGATGTCGAAGGTCTGCACGCACGGGCGCGACCGCAAGGTGGCGATGCGGCAGCTCGAACAGTCTCTGCGCCGCCTGAAGACCGATCACCTCGACCTGTGGCAGATTCACGAGGTCGTCCACGACAACGATCCCGATCTCCACTTCGCGCGCGGCGGGGTCGTCGAAGCCTTAGAGCAGGCGAAGCGCGAGGGCAAGGTGCGCTTCGTCGGCTTCACGGGCCACAAAGACCCCTCGATCCACCTCAAGATGCTCGCGCACGACTACCCGTTCGACACCTGCCAGCTCCCCCTGAACTGCCTCGACGCCACCTTCCGCAGCTTCGAGCAGCGCGTGCTCCCCGAACTCGTCAAGCGCGGCATCGCGCCCCTCGGCATGAAGAGCCTGTGCGGCACGGGCGACCCGGCGCGCAAGCGCGTCGTCGCCGCGACCGACGCCCTGCGCTACGCGATGAGCCTGCCCGTCGCCGCGACCGTGAGCGGCATCGACTCGCTGCGCGTGCTCAAGCAGAACCTCGGCGTCGCGCGCGGTTTCGAGCCGATGGCCGAAGGCGGGATGCGGCTTCTGCGCCAGCGCGTCGCCGGGGCGGCGGCGGACGGCCACCTCGAACTCTACAAGACCTCGAAACACTTCGACGGGCCGCCCGGGCGCAAGCAGCACAAGTTCCCCCCGCCCGAAGAGCTGGCGGCCTGAAGCGCGCGACCCCGAAGACCGAGATGACTGAAGACCAGCAGGACGCGCGGGGCTTCGCGCCGCCGCTCGGCGACATGAGCGCCGAGGACTTCCGCCGCTACGGGCGCGAGGTGGTCGATTGGATCGCCGACTACTTCGAGACCGTCGAGCGTCGGCCCGTGCTCGCGCAGGTCGAGCCCGACGAGCTGATCGCGAAACTCCCCGCCTCGCCGCCCGCCGCGGGCGAGTCGATGGACGCGATCCTCGCCGACGTGGATCGGCTGATCGCGCCCGCGCTCACGCACTGGGGCCACCCCTCCTTCTTCGCCTACTTCGCCACCTCGACCTCCGCGCCCGGCATCTTCGGCGAGATGCTCTGCGCCGCCTTCGACGCCAAAGCCCTGCTCTGGCGCACCGCGCCCGCCGCGCAGGAACTCGAAGAGGTCGCGCTCTCGTGGCTGCGCCGGATGATCGGGCTGCCCGAAACTTTCTCCGGCATCATCTACGACACCGCCTCGGTCTCCAGCCTCCACGCCATCGCCGCCGCGCGCGAGGGCCTCGGCCTGAGGATCCGCGAGGACGGCATGAGCGGTCGCGCGGACCTGCCGCAGTTGCGCGTCTACTGTTCGGAGCAGGCGCACTCGTCCATCGAGAAGGCGGTCATCACGCTCGGCCTCGGCCAGCGGTCTCTGCGCAAGATTCCGGCGGACGCGGAGTTTCGCATGGACGCCGGGGCGCTCGCGCGCGCCGTCGAAGACGACCGGCGCGGCGGCGCGATCCCCTTCTGCGTCGTCGCCACCGTCGGCACGACCTCGACGACGAGCGTCGATCCGGTCGCGGAGATCGCCGACGTGTGCGAGCGGCACCGGCTCTGGCTCCACGTCGATGCGGCTTACGCGGGCTCGGCGGCCATCGTCCCCGAATTCCGTCACGTCCTCGCCGCCTGCGAGCGCGCCGACACCCTGACGATGAACCCGCACAAGTGGCTGCTCACGCCCTTCGATCTCTCCGTGCTCTACTGCCGCCGGATGGACTTGCTGCACCGCGCCTTCTCGCTCGTCCCCGAATACCTCCGCACGCTCGAAACCGGCTGGCAGCAGGCGCGCAACCACTCCGAGTACGGCATCCAGCTCGGTCGCCGCTTCCGCGCCCTCAAGCTCTGGATGATCATCCGCTACTTCGGCTCGGACGGCTTGGCCGCGCGCATCCGCGAGCACTGCCGCCTCGCGCGCCTCTTCGCCTCGCTCGTCGAAGAATCCCGGGATTGGGAACTGCTCGCGCCCGTGCCCTTGAGCGTCGTCTGCTTCCGCGCCGCGCCGGCGCTCGACGGCGAGGCCGCCGAAGCGCGCGAAGCGCGCCTCGACGCGCTCAACGAGCGGATCATCAACGCGGTCAACGCCTCCGGCGCGGCGTTCCTCACGCACACGAAACTGGACGGCCGCTTCACCATCCGCCTCGCCGTCGGCAACATCCGCACGACCGAGCGCCACGTCCGCGAGGTCTGGGAACTTTTGCAAAGCCACCGCGCGCGCCTCACGAACTGATCGACCCTTCGCGCGCCTTCCGGCTTTGCGGCTTTGCGCCTTTGCGTGAGAACCTCACCGTGAACGAAAATGAGATCGCCGGAGAGATCGTCAACGCCGCGTTCAGAGTTCACACCCGACTCGGACCCGGACTGCTCGAATCGGTTTATGAAACAGTGCTCGCCTACGAACTGACGAGCCGGGGCTGAGGGTCGTGTCCGTCAACAGCCCATCCGGTCATTTACGACGAGATTAAAATGGATGACGGGTTCCGGGCAGACCTGTTGGTGGAGAGCCGGGTCATCGTCGAGTTGAAGTCGCTGGAAGTCATCGCGCCCGTTCACAAGAAACAGTTGCTGGCGTATCTCCGTCTCTCTGATCGGCGGCTGGGGCTGTTGATCAACTTCGGCTCGGAGTTGATCAAGGATGGGATTACGAGAGTCGTTAATAATTTGGTGGAATAGCCTCACGCAAAGGCGCAAAGGCGCGAAGTTTTTATGAAAGTTCAAGCTCCGCTTCTGATCATTTTTTTGTTCTGCGCTCCCGCGGCGCGCGCGCAGCGCGGGATGACGCCGGACGAGACGCTGCGGGTCGCGACCGTCGCGGACGCGCAGATTTCGCCCGACGGCACGCGCGTCGTCTACACGGTCTCGGCGGTCGCGGGCAACGAGACGCGCTCGTCGCTCTGGGTGGCGCAGGCCAACGATGCGCGGCGCGCGGGCGCGCAACTCGTCGGCTCCGAGATGAGCCCTTCGCGCCCGCGCTGGTCGCCCGACTCCCGCTCGCTCGCCTTCCTCGCCTCGCGCGGCGATCAGCCGGGCGTCTGGGTCGTGCCCGCCGAGGGCGGCGCGGCGCGCCTCGTCGCGGCGGTGCGCTCGACCAACTTCTTCATCACCTACGCGGGCGAGCCCTTCGCGTGGTCGCCCGACTCGCGCCGCATCGCCTACGTCAGCGCGACCGAGGAGCAGATCGTGCCGCAGGTGGCCGACAAGAGCTACCAGCGCGAAGAGTTCGGCGGCGACCCGCGCGTCATCGACCGCATCCAGTACAAGTCGCGCACCTCGCTCGCCGATCAGCTCCGCACGCACGTCTGGGTCACGGACGTCGCCGCGCCCGCGCCGCGCCAGCTCACCTTCGGGCAGACCTACGATCACGCGCTGACGTGGAGCCCGCGCGGCGACGAGATCGCCTTCCTCTCGAACCACGAGCCCGACCCGGACGCCAACAACAACTCCGACATCTTCGCCGTCTCGACCGCCGACGGGCGCGTGCGCCAGATCACCTCGACGCGAGGCTGCGAGTACGAGCCCGCGTGGTCGCCCGACGGCAGGTGGATCGCCTACACCGCCACGACGCGCGAGGTGACGACCATCGACAGCGTCGCCGAGGACACGCACGTCTGGATCACGGAGGCCGCGGGCGGCGCGAGGCGCGACCTGACCGCCGAGCAGGATCGGCGCGCGCGCTCGCCGCAGTGGGCGGCTGACGGCGCCTCGATCTACTACCTCGCCGGCGATCACGGTCGCACGACGATCTACCGCGTCAATCTCGCCGACAGGAGGATACTGACCTTCGCGATCTGGGGCGACCGGAGGCGCGGCGACTTCGACAGCACGCGCGCGATGTTCGTCGCCGAGCGTCTGTCGCCCGTCGAGACGAACCTCGTCCAGAGCCTCCGCCCGTCGCGCCCGTTCCAGATCGGGAACTTCAGCGTCGCGACAAAGTCCGCGCCCCTCGGCGGGGGGCGCGGGCCCGTCGCCCCTTCCTCGCCCGTCGTCTTTACGCTGACCGACGCCGTCACGCCCGCCGAAGTTTACCTCTCGGTCACGCCGGGTTTTCCCGTCCGGCGGCTGAGTGCGCACAACGATCTGCTGACCCGCGGAGAGACGTTCGTCGAGCCGGAAGAGATGCGCTTCGAGAGCTTCGACGGCACGGAGGTGCAGGGCTGGCTGATGAGGCCCGCGCGCTGGGGCGGCGGGCGCGCGCCCCTCATCCTGAGCATCCACGGCGGCCCCCACGGGATGTCGGGCTACGGCTTCAACGCCGCGTTTCAGGCTTACGCCGGGCACGGCTACGCCGTCCTCTTCATCAACCCGCGCGGCTCGTCCGGCTACGGGCAGAAGTTTTCGGACGGGACGCTCCGCGAGTGGGGCGGCGGCGACTACAAGGACTTGATGGCGGGCGTCGATTTCGCGCTCAAGAAATACCCGTGGCTCGACGCGAACCGGATGGGCGTGACCGGGGGCTCCTACGGCGGCTTCATGACCAACTGGATCATCACGCAGACGCCGCGCTTCCGCGCCGCCGTCTCCTCGGCGTCGGTCAGCAACCTCGTGAGCTTCTACGCGACTTCGCTTTATCAGGACTTGATCCACGCCGAGTTCGGCGGCTTCCCGTGGGACGACTACGACTTGCTCTGGCGCTGGTCGCCGCTGCGCTACGTGCGCGACGCGCAGACGCCCACGCTCTTCATCCACGGCGAGCAGGACAACGACGTGCACATCACGCAGGCCGAGGAGATGTACACGGCGCTGCGGCGGCGCGGCGTCGAGACCGTCCTGCTCCGCTACCCGCGCGAGGGCCACGGGCTCCGCGAGCCGCGCCACCGCCTCGACGCGCTGGAGCGCACGCTCTGGTGGTTCGACAAGTATCTGAAATGAGCCGTTAGCCGTTAGCTGTTAGCTGTTAGCTGTTGGCTGTGGGCCGGAAGTTCTTGCGCGCGCCTGCTAACGGCCAACCGCCAGCCGCTAACATCCATCTGCTTGCTAACAGCTAACCGCTAACAGCTAATCGCTAACAGCTATGCTCACCCACATCGTCGTCTGGAAGTACCGAGAGGGCGTGACGCAGGCCGAGCGCGACGAGCACGTCGCGCGCCTGCGTCGGCTGCCGTCTTTCATCACGCACGTCGAGAGCTTCGTCGTCGGGTTCGACGAGTTGAAGTTGCCGCGCTCGTACGACACGGGGCTCGTCGCCACCTTCCGCGACCACGCGGGGCTCGCCGCGTACGACGCGCACCCGGAGCACGTGCTGGTCGCCGCCTACGGGCGCAGCCTCTCGGAGCACGTCGCGTCGGTCGATTTCGAGAGCGAGGGTTGATGAGAAGGCTGCTCAAAGTCTTCGCCGCGCTCCTCGCCCTCTTCGCGCTGACGCAGGCCCCCTTCGTCTACCGCCGCCGACAACTCTCCCGGCTCGACGCCGCGATCCGCTCCCTCAACTCGCAGCGCGCCGCGACCGACGACGCGGGCTTTGCCGACTACCCCGGAGCGATCCACGTCCACTCATTCCTCGGCGGCCACAGCACCGGCACGTTCGCCGAAGTGGTCGCGGGCGCGCGCGCCGCCGGCCTCGCCTTCGTCGTGATGACCGAACACCCTTCCCCCTACACCGACACGCGCGCCGCGACCCTCTCCGGCCCGCACGAAGGCGTGCTCTTCATCCCCGGCAACGAGACGAGCGAGCGCGAGCGCGACCGTCTGCTCACCTTCGGCGTCCCCGCCGCCGCCGCGCAGCCGCCCGAGGGCAGTTCGCCCGCCGCGATCCCGAACGACGACGGCGTCGCCGCGACGCAGCGTTCCATCGACCGCGCGAAGGCGTCGGGCCAACTCGTCTTCGTGGCGCACCCGGAGACGTTCGGGGGCTGGCAGACGGCGCGCGGCTTCGACGGCATGGAGGTCTACAACCTGCACGCCGACGCCGCGCGCGCCAACCGCCTCGCGCTCTTCTTCGACGGCCTCTGGTCTTACCGCAGCTTCCCCCAACTGCTCTGGGCGCGGTTCCACGAATCGCCGACCGAGAACCTGCGCCGCTGGGACGGGCTGACCGCAGGGGGCCGCCGCGTCGTCGCCGTCGCCGGCAACGACGCGCACGCCAACGTCGGCGTGAGTCTGCAAGACTTCACCGGCAGATCGATCTTCCGGATCAAGCTCGACCCTTACGAGCGCAGCTTCCGCGTCGTACGCACGCACGTCCTCGCGCCGGCGGGCCAAACCTTCGACGCCGAGACGCTGCTCGCCGCGCTCTCCGCCGGGCACGCCTACGTCTCCTTCGACCTGCTCTGCGACGCCACGGGCTTCCGCTTCGGCGCGGCGAACGGCGCGGAACAAAAGACGATGGGCGACGAGATCGCGCTCGCCTCCGGCGTGCGCCTGAGGGTGGTCGTGCCGGTCGAGGGCCGCGTCGTGCTCGTCAGAGACGGTCGGCGCGTCGATGAGAAGGTGGGGAGGGGCGCTGAGTGGACGGTCGGCGAGCGCGGCGTCTACCGCGTCGAGTGCTACCTGCCGCAGCTCCCCGTGCGGATGGGCGAGACGCCGTGGATCATCTCGAACCCGATCTACGTGAGGTGAGGCGACGGAAAGAGGTTCGCCGCGGGGGCGCGGGGATCGCGCAGAGTTACCGCAGAGTAAGTCCGTCCTCTCCGCGCCCCTCCGCGCGATCCCCGCGCCTCCGCGGCGAACCCTGCCAACGCCCTAATCAAGATTGAGCCGGGCCATTACCCGCCGCCCTCGTTTCCCGGAAACGACAACGCCCCGCATGGAGTAACCCGTGCGGGGCGATTTCGCGAGTCGGAAAGCTCCGGACTCAATTTTTTGGAAGGGGCGCTTCGAAGACGCCTCGCCTGTAGAGAGCCACGTGTTTGACTCTTCTCACGCCGCGTTCCCGAGTGTAGTGGGGAGGCGGGTGTACAGCTTCCGTGTTAGCTGAATGACGTGAGTTTATTGATGAAACATGCAACTGTCAAGGTTCAGTTTGACCGTCTCTCAGCCGTACAAGAGAGCGACACGCCAGGGCCTACGACTTTGCGGCGCTTTCTCCGCGTCGCGGCTCAAGTGTGCCCGGCGACCGCGCGCATGGGGGTCTGCCCGGCGGCGGCTTCGTGCGCCTCGGGCGCGTCGGAGAGCGCGGCGGCGCTGGTGAGGACGAGCGCGATCCAGAAGAGGTCTGCGACGAGTAGGTGCGCGAGCTGCATCCAGACGGGCGCGAGCAGCGTGATGTTCAAGATGCCGACGCAGACCTGCGCGATGAAGACGAACGTCAGGGCGGAGGTGAGCCGCTTGAGCCGCGCGTCCGTCCTCATGAAGTTGCCGACGTAGGAGGCCACCATCACGGCGTAGCAGCCGACGACGATGGCCATGGCCGGGTGGAGCGTGCGCAGCCGCAGCAGGAAGTGCGACGACGCGGCGAGGTCTTGCCTGAGCCCTTCGGCGAGCGTGCGCGCCGGGAAGAGCGTGTCGCCGAGCGCCGTCACCGCCCCGCTCACCGCGACGAAGAGCGCGCCCGCGAGCGCGGCGGCGAAGAGCCACCCCACCTTCCCCTGCCCGCGCAGACGAAGGCGCGCTCCGCCGCCCGTCGCCCACCACGCCGCGAGCGCGAGCGAGGCGAGCAGCAGGAACGTGTTGACGAGATGCAGCGACATCACCAGCGCGCGCGCCGCCGAGTCGTCGCGCACGACGAGGCGGAATTTGACGAGCGCCGCGCCGATCAGGGCCTCGAAGAGGATAAAGACGAGCGCGGCTGCGGACGCGCGCCGCACGCGGTCGCCGCGCGGCCTCACGCGCCGCGCGGCGAAGACCAGCCCGACGACGAGCAGGAGGGCCGCGCCGCTCGACAGGCGGTGCGAGAACTCGACGAGCGTCTTGACGACGCCGGAGGCGGGCACCAGCTCGCCGTTGCACAGCGGCCAGTGGCTGCCGCACCCGTCGCCCGAATAGGACGCGCGCACGTACGCGCCCCACACGATGACGAGGAGGTTGAACGCCGTGACGAAGCCCGCGTAACGCGCGAAGCCGCGCGCGGGCGCGTCGTCAGTCCCCTCCCCCAAAAAATTATCGGAAGCAATCATCGTTCGGTCGCGGACGCCGCCGGCCCGCCGCGCGTGCTCTGATTATAAGTCGGCGCGGCGCGCGCCGTCACTGCGCCGTGCCGAGGGCGTGGCGGAGCGCGCCTTCGAGCTGCGGGTGCTTGAACTTGTAGCCCGCCGCGCTCAGTCTTGCGGGCTCGACGCGCGCGCTCGCCAGAAGCAGCGCGTCGGCCATCTCGCCGAAGGCGAGGCGCAGGCCGAAGGCGGGCGCGGGGAAGAAGGTCGGGCGCGAGAGCACGCGACCGAGCGTCTTCGTAAACTCCGCGTTCGTCGCCGGCTGCGGCGCGACGACGTTGACCGCGCCGCTCAACTGATCTTCCGCGAGCGCGAAGTGGATCACGTCTATCACGTCCGAGAGCGTGACCCAACTGTAGAACTGTTTCCCGCTCCCGACGTTGCCGCCGAGGCCGAGCTTGAAGGGCGGCAGCATCTTCGCGAGCGCGCCGCCCCCCGCGCTCAGGATGAGCCCGAAGCGCAACAGCACGGTGCGAATCCCCGCCGCGCGCGCCGCCTCCGACGCCCCCTCCCACTCGCGGCAGACTTCCGGCAGGAACCCCGCGCCCGCAGCGCTCTCTTCCGTCAACACCTCTCCGCCGCGGTCGCCGTAGTAGCCGATGGCCGACGCCGAGACGAGCACGCGCGGGCGCGCGTTCAAACGCGCGAGCGTTTCGGCGAGCAGCTTGGTCCCCTGCACGCGGCTCTCGCGGATGCGCCGCTTGCGCCCGTCCGTCCAGCGACCGGCGGCGATTGATTCGCCCGCGAGGTGAACCGCGGCGTCGTGGCCTTCGAGCGCGGCGGCGTCCAGTTCGCCGCGCTCCGGGTGCCACTCGACCTCGCGCACGCCCCCGCCCGCGCCCTTCGGCGCGCGCCGCACGAGCTGCGTCAACTCGTGCCCCCGCCCGATGAGCGACGGCACGAGCGACGACCCGACCAGCCCGCTCGCGCCCGTCAAGATGATCTTCATTATTCTTCTCCACGCTTAACGCGCGACTCACCCGCGCCCCCGCGGCGAATGTTCTTATTAACTCACTGACTATGCCCTGACTTACGTCGCGCGCGACTTTATCAGTTTTCTCACGCCCCACACAGCCGCGACGAGCGCGAGCGACGCCGTCCACACCCACACGACCTCGCTCTCGATCACCTCGACGCCGCGCCCCGTGAAGAAGCCGAGTCCGATGGGCGAGACTTCAATCGGTCGCCACGGGAAGAAGTAGCGCGTCGCGTCGAACGGGGCGAAGAACGCGACGCCGCGCCCGCCGTTCGTCAGCGCGTCGAGCGCGCCGTGCGACGCCGTCGCGACGAAGAAGCACGCGACGAGCGACCACCACCGCCGCGAAAAAGTCTCCACCTCGCGGAACGCCGCCGCGACGACCGCAAGGCCCGCGCAGAGCGCGAAGGCGAGCGAGTGCGTCAGCCCCCGATGGCCGAGCGCGTCGCCGTAGCCGATCCCGAACGCGAACCCTAAAACGTCCGCGTCCGGCAGCATCGCGCAGAGCGCCGTCAGCACCCAGAACCTCGGCGGCGCGGGGCCGCGCGTCCAAGACCTGCTGATCGCCGTCGCCGCGACCGCGTGAGTGAAGATGGTCGGCATGAGAGCTAAGACTTCGTGTCGCGTCCCTCTTAATCCCGTCTGACCTCGCCCCCCGGTTTTGTTGGCCGCACTAGACACCCGCTGCGGACTTCGCCGCGTCGGCCTTGCGGAGCGTGAAGCGCGTGCCGCCCCCTTCGCGCGGCTCCCAGAAGACCTCGGCGTCGATGAGGCTGGCGCGGTCGCGTATCCCGGCGAGCCCGCGCCCGGTGCGCGCGCGGCGCGCGTGCGGGTCGAAGTCCCCGCGCCCGTCGTCTTCGAGCGCGAGCGAGAGTTCGCCCGCGCGCGAGAGGCCGACCGAGAGCCTGACGCGGCGCGCGCCCGCGTGGCGGCAGACGTTCGTGATGGCCTCCTGCGCGATGCGGTAAATCTGCATCCGCACGCCGGGCGCGACCGAGAGCCGTTCGTCTAAATCCTCGTCGGCGTCGAACGTGTACTCGAAACGCTCCGCGGCGGGGCAGTGCGCGGCGGCGTTCGAGAGCGCCCATTCGAGCGCGGCGGCGAGCCCGACGTTGTCGAGCACGGAGGGGCTCAGGTCTTCGCAGATGCGGCGTATCTCGGTCGAGATCGATTCGATCTCGCCGCGGAAGATCGCGGGATCGACCGCGTCGCGCTGGCCGTTGGTCTTCGTCGGCAGTTGATCGGTGAGGAGCATCAGGCTGCGCAGGTCTGCGAGCGTCTGATCGTGCAGGTCGCGCGCGATGCGGCGTCGCTCGCGCTCGGCTTCGTTGGCGAGGTTGAGCCGCGCGCCCGCGAGCTGCCGGTTCGCCTCCGCCAGCTCGCCCGTGGCGCGCGCCATCTTGCGGTTCTGCCACGCGCCCCACGCGAGCGCGACCGAGGCGAGCGCGAGCAGCGAGGCGAGCAGCACGGTCGTGCGCGGGAACGGCGCGCGCCCGACCGTGAACTCGAACCTGAGCGGCTCGGAGGCGACCAAGTCTTTCGTGAACGCGCGCGCCTCGACCGAGTAGCCGCCGGGCGGCAGGTTCTCCATCAGAAATTGCGCGTCCGTAGAGAGCTTGCGCCTGACCTCGCGCCCCTTCGCGTCGCGCAGCACGAAGGCGTAGGTGAACTGCTCGGGGAAGGTGCGGCTGCTCTGCGCCGCCACGTCGAGCGCGAGGCTGTTCTGCGGGTACGGCAGGCTGATGCCCGACTGCAACTCCGCAGCCGTGTGCAGGCGGCGGCTGAGCAGACGCGACGCGACGAGCGAAGGCGGCGTCGCGCCCGGGCGGTAGCGCACGAGGCCGCGCGTCGTGCCGACGAGTAGGGTCTCCGCGCCGGACGCGCCGCCCTGCGCGCCCGCGTCAGTCTTCCCGTCCCCGCCCGTGTTCGCGTTTACGTCCGCGCCCGATCTTTCGCCCGCCGCCCCTCCGGCGGCTTTCTCTTCCGCGCCCCCGCCGTCGCGCACGCGCAGCAGCGCGAAGGCGTAGGGGGAGGCGAGCCCCTGCTCCACGTCGAGGCGCGAGACGAGCGTGCCGAGCTGTTTGTCGATCTTCACGCGCAGCAGCCCTCCGCCCGCCGTCGCGCACCACGCTTCGGGCTGCGCCTGCGCCGCGTCGCCGCGCGCGCCGCCTCCGACGCCCGCGACGACGGCGCGCGCGTCAACGTCGGCGGCGATCCTCTCGACGCCCGCGCCCGCGCGGTAGTAGAAGAGGCCGACGGCGTCCGCGATCCACAGGCCGCGCTCCGCCGTGCCGTCGAACGCCCAGACCGCGCCGCGGCGCAGCCCCTCGAAGCCGTGCGCGTCGAGCGCGCGCGCCTCGTCGCCCTCGTACAGAAACGCGCCCGCGCGCGCCGTGCCGATCCAGAGGCGCGCGTCGCCCTCCGTGTGGAGGCTCGTCACCTCGCGCAGCCGCGCGTCCGCGCCGTTCGCGGGGAAGATCAGGGTCCTGCGCTCGCCCTCCACGCGCTCGACGCCGCGCCCGTAGCTCGCCACGTAAACCCCTCCGCGGAAGACGCGGATGGCGCGCACGCTCTCGCCCGCGTTCGCCTTCTGCCTCTGCGCGCGCGCCTCGCCCGCCTCGCGCTCGCCGCCGCGCGCCGCAACTCTTTCCCCCGCGCCGCCCGTCCGACCCGCGCCTTTTTTCTGCTCGGCATCGGCGGCGCGCTTTTGCCCATCGTCTTCACCCGCGGCGTCATCGTCGCCCGCGCTCGTGCCCTCCCCCGCGCCGCCCGTCTCTTCCGCCTCCTCACGCGGCTCCAACTTCCCGGCCCCCGCGCCGCGACCGCGCGTATCGACATCCGCGAACAGTCCCGCGGAAGTGCCGACGAGCAGGCGACCGCGCGCGTCCTCCGCGATGGCGTAGACGTAGCGGGGCGCGAGTTCCGCGACCGGGCTCCACGCGCCGCGCCCCTCGTCGAAGACGAAGAGCCCGCGGCTCGTGCCCGCGAGCAGCTCGCCGCGGCGCGTGCGGTAGAGCGCGCGCACGAAGCTCGACGCCGCGTCGGGGCCGAACGTCTCCGTGCGCGGCGACTGCGGGTCGTAGCGGCAGACGCCCCTGTCCGTGCCGAACCAGACGACGCCCTCGCGGTCGATGAGGACGTTGAAGACGCGGTTCGAGCGCAAGCCCCCCGCCGTGTTCTCGAAGGTGAAGTGATCGACCTGCCGCGCGCCGCGGAAGCGGTACGCGCCCAGCCCCTCGGTCGCGACCCACACGTCGCCGCGCGCGTCGCGCCTGACGGCGGTGGCCGTGAAGAGGTCGCCGACGCGCCTGAGCGTCGCCGCCTCGTTCTCCGGCAAGGGCTCTGCGCCCGCGTAGAGCCCGCCGTCCGCGCCGCGCGCGCGCGCGCCGACGAGGAGGCGACCGCCCGCGTCGGCGTCGAGTGCTTCGACGAAGAACGGGCGCGGGCGGCTCAAGACTTCGCGCGCTCTCTCGCCGTCGAAGGCGAGGAGCCCGCGGCTGTGCGTGCCGACGTAGACGACGCCGCCGCGCCCCTGCGCGAGGCTCGTCAGGCGCAGCGCGCCGGGCTTGTCGGCGTCCGCGCTCTTGAGGGGCTGTTCGGGGAACGCGCGCACGCCGACCGTGCCGTCGAGGTTGACGGCGCAGCTATAGAGTTGGCCCGCCGAGGTGGTCATCAGCGCGCGCCCGCGGCCCTGCGAGATGATGGCGGTGACGGATTTCCCGCGCGTCTCTTCGAGCGCGCGCCACGCGCCGTCGCGCGTCACCGCCGCGCCGTCCTCCGTCCCGATCCAGAGCGCGCCCGACTCGTCGAACTTCAAAGCGTTGACGCGCCCCTGCGCGAGCCCTTCGACGGCGACCGTCTGCGTGCGCCGCCCGTCGTAGCGCGCGAGCCCGTTGTCGGTGCCGAACCAGAGCGCGCCGTCGCCGCCCTGCTCGATGGCGCGCACGCGATCCGAGGGCAGCCCGTGGAAGAGGGTGACCGCGCCCCACTGGTGCAGGTTCATGGCGCGCGGGTCGGGCGGCTCGCTCGGGCCCTGCGCGGAGGAACCGGGGAAGTTGAAACTGATGAAGATTAGGAATAACAGCGGTGCGGCGGCGACTAAACGGCGGCGGGGATGAGGGCGGCGGCGATCCGCCGGACTCGCCACAGAGACACAGAGAACACGGAGGGGGCGCGGAGTTTTTCTCTGTGCGTCCCCCGTGTTCTCTGTGTCTCTGTGGTGAATGTCTTGATCCGCTTTCACTCTTTCAACGTCGTGCGCTCAGTGCTTCTTGCGCTCCGCCTTCAGCTCGTCGGCGAAGCGCAGGCGGTCGCGCGCGATCCACGCTTCCAGATCGCGCTCGGCCTTCTCCAGCTCGTCGGCGTTGATCAGGCCGCGGCGCAGCGCCTCGAAGAAGGCGCGCGTGCGGACGTTGTAGGCGAGCTTGTCGTAGGACTCGTGCGGCGTGCCCTCGGGGGTCGAGACGAACAGCTTCTCGTAGAGCGTGGCGAGGCGGCTCTCGACGCCGCGCAGGGAGAGGCTGCACTTGCGCGCGATGAGCCAGTTCGAGAGGCCGAGCGCGAGGTAGTAGAGCGCCTCGGCCTCGAACTCGGTGAGGAGCGGGCGCTTGAACGAGTCTTTGAACGCCGGGTCGATCATGTCGGCCCCGTCTTCGAGGACGGCGGCGACGAAGCGGAGGAAGCGCGACTCGGGGTTGTTCTTGTGGATGAAGCCGTAGGTCGGCGCGGGCTCGACCGAGCGGATGATCTTCCTGATCTCGTTGATGTAAATCTCGTCCGGGAACTGCGTCCAGAAGATGACGCGCGCCTGCGGCGACTCTCTCCAGATGGCCCGCGCCGCCTTCACGCCCGACAGCCGCGGCATCTGGATGTCGAGCACGCACAGCCCCGGCTTGTGCTTCGCGGCGAGGGCGACCGCCTCCTCGCCGTCCGCCGCCTCGATGACGGGGGCGTGCGCGGCGAACTCGCGTTCGAGCAGCTCGCGCAAATAGCGCCGCTGCGCCACGTTGTCTTCGGCGATTAAGATCGACATAGAAGAAGGAGGACTGACCCTAGCGTTCGGCGTCATTGTATCACCTGCCTGTTGTTCGCGTACCGGCCTGCGATCTACACCCTCCGTCATACGCCCGGCGCGGTCAATGTGGCATTCCACAGGCGCGCGCGCGTGGGTACGTCCGCGGCTTTGAGGGCAGCCGGAGGCGCGGGCGTTCGCGCCCGCGTCGTGCGGGATTAGCGCGGGGCGGAGAATGCGCCTCACCGTGGCGAACAAAAATGATGACGGAGTCGGGGAGTCGGGGTATGATGCGGCGCATTCAGGCTCTTCGCAGAATCCCGCCCTGCCGGGCCGGCGCGATTCCGCCACACGGGTTCTTGATTCAACCTTGAGATCAATTCCGACAGTGCGTCCCCTCGCGTGCTTCGCCCTGTGCTGCCTGCCCCTCGCGGCGTGCTTCGCGCTCTCGGGCTGCGGCGGCGCGTCGCAGGCGCGCGCGCGTGAGGAGACGCGGGCCGCCGCCGCCGCGGCGACCGCGAAGGACGGGCCCGCGGCGAAGGGCGCGGTCGTCGTCGGCTCGATCGACGCGGACGCCGACGGCATCCCGGACGCGGCGGAGCTGACGACCTTCGGCGACCGCGAGAACTTCCGCCGCTGGTTCACGGGCATCGCCGAGCAGCAGTTCTACGCGCAGAGCAAGGAGTGGAACGCGGAGCAGCGCGACTGCGCGGGGCTCGTGCGCTTCAGTTGGCGCGAGTCGCTGCGCGCGCACGACCGCAGGTGGCTCTCTCGCATGGGCGCGGCTTACGAAGCCTTCGCCCCGGACGTGCGCGCCTACACGCTCGAACGCGGCCCGCTCGGCGAGAAGATTTTCCGCACCACGTTCGGGAGTTTCCGCGAGTCGGACTTGAAGGACGAGACGTTCTCGGAGTTCGCCGACGCGCGCACGCTCAAGGAGTTCAACTCGGCGTTCGTCAGCCGCGACCGCGCCGCGGCGCGCGCCGGCGATCTCCTGTTCTTCCACCAGCCGCGCGCGCAGAAGTACCCCTACCACGTGATGATCTTCCTCGGCGCGGCGCGCGTCGAGGGTGAGGACGCCGCCGACTGGGTGGTCTACCACACGGGCGCGTCGGCTGCGGACAAGGGCACGGTGAAGAAGGTGAGGCTCGCCGTCCTCGACCACCACCCCGACCCGCGCTGGCGTCCCGTCGCGTCGAACCGGAATTTTTTAGGCTTCTACCGCCTGAAGATTTTGCAGTGAGACACCGCTCGGCCCAGACAGCCGATAAGTCGCAAGGCTCAAACAGATGAACAAGAGAAAGCTGCTCACGTCCGCCGTCATCTACCTCGCGGTCATCTTCGCGGTCTTCACGTTCTCGTTCTGGCGGCTGCGCGCGCTGGCCGAAGGCTACGCGGCGGGCGAGTGGTTCCCCGCGCAGGAGTACACCGAGCGCGACCCGACGAAGCCGGCCAAGCCCTTCTTCTCGCTGCTGACCAACCGCAGCTACGGCTCGAACGAGCGGGCGCGCCTCTGGCTCAACTACCGCGACATCGACACGGTGGACTTCCGCGTCTACCGCCTGAACGACCCGGCGAAGTTCTTCCGCCAGCTCGACAACCCGCACCAGTTCGGCGAGGACGAGGAGAGCGAGTTCGAGAGCTATTTTCGCAAGCGCCGGGCCACCTTCTTAGAGAAGATTCGCGCCTTCAAGCTCGCCTTCTACCGCGCGGGGCGCGACTACTTCCGCGCGCAGCTCAAGAACAGCTCGCGCCGCGGCTTCAACCAGAAGTTCCGCAACCCCGACGAGGAGTTCGAGGCGCAGCGCTCGCCCCTGAACGTCGCCGACTACGCGCGCGTGCCGCTCGTCAACCCCGATCAGCTAGTCACCAGTTGGCGCGAGAAGCTGCCGCCCCTGACGGAGGAGTACGACCGCCGCCCCGTCCCCATCGGCAAGCGCGAGCCGGGCGTCTACGTCGTCGAGGCGGTCAACGGCGACCTGCGCGCCTACGGCATCGTGATGGTCACGGACCTGACGATGGTCGAGAAGACCTCGCACGACGGCCAGCTCATGGTCTACGCCGTCAACCGCCAGACCGGCGCGCCGCGCGCGGGCGTCAAGCTCGACATCTACAAGGGCAAGGACACGCTCTCCACGGGCACGACCGACAATCAGGGCATCTACCGCACGACCGTCAAGCCGAAGAAGGCGGCCAACGCCGCGGCAGCCGCGACCGACGAGACGGGCGAAGGCGAGGGCGGGGGCGACGAGGAGGGCGGCGGCGAGGGGACGACCCCCTCCTACGTCATCATGGCGAACGAGGGCGGCAACTTCGCCATCTCCGATCTCGAATCCTACTACTTCGGCGGCGAGGGCGAAGGCGAGGGCGGCGAGAGCTTGCAGAGCTACGTCTACACGGATCGGCCCGTCTACCGCACGGCCCAGAAGGTCTACTTCAAGGGCATCCTCCGCAAGCGCACGGAGAAGGGCTACCAGTTGCCGAAGGGCGCGGTCACGCTCAGCGTCGAGGACTCGAACAACGCGAAGATTTTCGAGAAGGAGGTGGCGCTCTCTTCGCGCGGCACGTTCAGCGGCGAGGTCGAGATCGGCGAGGACGCGCCGCTCGGCAACTACAGCGTCGTCGCCGAATCCGAGGACGGCTCGGCGCGCGGCTACTTCGAGGTGATGGAGTACAAGAAGCCCGAATACAAGGTCACGGTCTCCGCGCCGCAGAAGTTCATCCCCGCGGGCTCGGCCATGAAGTACACCGTCTCGGCGCGCTACTTCTTCGGCTCGCCCGTCACCAAGGCCGACGTTAAATACGTCGTCTACCGCTCGCGCTACTACCCTTACTTCTTCGAGCAGCCCGCCGACCCGCTCGACGACTTCGGCGTCGAGGACTCGGCGGACGAGAGCGAGAGCTACTACGGCTACGGCGGCGACTCGATGGTCGCCGAGGGCGACGGCAAGCTCGACGCCAACGGCCAGCTTCAAGTGGAGTTCAAGGTGCCCGAGCCCGGCGAGCGGCAGGCGTGGGACTACACCTACCGCCTCGAAGCGCAGGTCACCGACGCGGCGCGGCGCGAGATGACGGGCAGCGCCGAGTTCACGGGCGTGCGCGGCACGACGGTCGCCGACGCCTCGACCGAGCGGTTCGTCTACTACCAGAACGACACGGCCAAGGTTCTCGTCCACACGCGCGACTACGAGGGCAAGCCGAAGCCCGCGAGCGTGACCCTCAAGTTCGTCGAGCAGACGTGGGAGAAGATCGAGCGCAACGACTACGGCTACACCTACACCGACTACAAGCTGCGCGAGAAAGAGCTCTCTTCCGCGACGCTCCAGACCGACGCGCAGGGCGAGGCCTCGCTCGACTACCGGGTGGATCGCCCCGGCGACATTCAAATTAAGACCGTCGTCAACGAGGGCGGCAAGCAGATCACCTCGCTCGGCGGCTCGATCTGGGTCGCGGATCGCGACGGCCAGTGGACCGACTACTCCTATCAGGGCGAGGATCAGATCAAGCTCGTCCCCGACAAGAAGTCCTACAAGGTCGGCGAGACGGCGCACGTCCTCGCCCTCCTGCCGAAGGACAAGGCCCACCTGCTCGTCACCACCGAGCTGATGAGCGTCATGTCCGTGCGCGAGATCGACACGGCGGGCCGCGCCGTCGTCATCGACGTGCCCATCGAGTCGCGCTTCGCGCCGAACATCTTTTTGAACGTCACCTACGTCCGCAACGGAGAGATGTACACGAGCGAGGAGTCGATCATCGTGCCGCCGCGCGACCGCTTGCTGAAGCTCGAAATCCTGCCGAACAAGAGCGAGTACAAGCCGCGCGAGACGGTCTCCTACACGGTCGTCGCGCGCAACGGCGACGGCTCGCCCGCGGCGGGCGCGGAGGTCAGCCTCGGCGTCGTCGACGAGGCCATCTACTCCATCGCGCCCGACAACGCCGCCGACATCCGGCGCGAGTTCTACGGTCGCCGCTACAACGAGGTCAACACCGCCTACTCGACCAACTTCAGCTTCACCGGCTACGCGGGCAAGGAGCAGATCAAGCTCGCGCAGAATAAGCGCGCCTACCAGCTCGCGGATTTTAAGAACGACGGCGCGGCGCTCGTCGAGCCGGTGGTCAGAAAACTCTTCAAGGACACGGCCTTCTGGCAGCCCGCGGTCGTCACGGGCGCGGACGGCAAGGCGACCGTCAAGGTCGAGCTGCCGGACAACCTGACGACGTGGCGCGCCACCGCGCGCGCCGTCACCGCCGACACGCGCGTCGGCGTCACGACGAGCAAGGTGGTCGAGCGCAAGGACGTGATCCTGCGCCTCGCCATGCCGCGCTTCCTCACCGCGGGCGACACGGTGACGATCTCCGGCATCGCGCACAACTACCTGAACGCCGACAAGGCGACGCAGATTTCCTTAAACGTCAGCGGCGCGCAGATGCTCGACCCGGCGACGCAGACCGTCAACATCCCGCGAAACGGCGAGTACCGCATCAACTGGCGCGTCAGCGCGCCGCAGACCGGCGATCTCACGCTGCTCGGCAAGGCCCTGACCGACACCGAGTCCGACGCCGTCGAGCTCACGCTCCCCGTCGTCCCGCGCGGGCTGAAACAGACTTACGGCCAGTCCGTCACGCTCTCCGGCGACGGCGACGACGAGAAGACTTTCACCATCAACCTGCCCCCGAACGCCGATCCGCGCGGGCGCACGCTCCGCGTCGAGGCCGCGCCCTCGGTGGCGAGCACGCTCTTCGGCGCGCTCGACTACCTGACGAGCTACCCCTACGGCTGCACCGAGCAGACGATGTCGAGCTTCCTCCCGACCGTCATCGTCGCCAACACCCTGAAGGAGGTCGATCAGGCTTCGATCCGCGACACGAACAACATCGGTCGCAAGGTGAAGAAGGGGCTCGACCGCCTCTACAAGTTCCAGCACGAGGACGGCGGCTGGGGCTGGTGGCGCGACGACGCGACCGACCCGTTCATGACCGCCTACGTCCTCGACGGCCTCTTCCTCGCGAGCAAGGCGGGCTACGGGATCGACGACGCGCGCGTCGTCAAGGCGCGCGAAAAACTCGGCGGCCTGATCATCTCGAACAAGACCGACGACGGCAAAGAGATCGACGCCGAGACGCGCGCCTACATGATCTACTCCCTCAACGAGAGCAACGGCGTGGACGCGCGCTACGTGGACGAGCTGTTCAACAACCGCGGGCGCTTGCAGCCCTACGGGCGCGCGCTGCTCGCCCTGCTGCTCAAGCAGCGCGGCGACGCGAACCGCGCCCGCGCGGTCGCCGCCGAGATCGAGCGCGCGGCCTCGCAGACCGACTTCGACGCCCACTGGGAGTCGAAGCGCAAGCCCATGCTCGACTTCACGGAGGAGAACAACACGGAGGCGACCGCGCTCTCCGTCAAGGCGCTCGCGCAGGTCGCGCCGCAGTCGGCAGTCCTGCCGAAGGCCGCGCGCTGGCTCGTCGCCAACCGCCGCAACGGCTACTACTGGCAGTCGACGAAGCAGACGGCGTTCGCCATCTACGGCCTCACCGATTACCTGAAGGTGAGTCAGGAGCTGTCGCCCGACTACGCGCTCGAAGTCTACGTCGGCGGCGAGCAGGCCATCACGCAGCAGGTCACTTCCGCCGAGGCGCGCGGCGGGAAGAGTTTTGTCGTCACGCGCAAAGATCAGCAGGTCGGGGGCGCGACGCAGGTCCGGGTCGTCAAGCGCGGCCCCGGCGTCGTCTACCTCTCAGCCGCGCTCAGCTTCGCGACGACCGAGGAGGCGACCGCGCCGCAGAGCACGTCGGGGATCAAGATCACGCGCGAGTACCTGCGGCTCGTCTTGGACGACAGCGGCGACAAGCTGAAGTGGCGCACCGAAGGCTTGGGCGGCGAGCTGCGCTCGGGCGACACCATCGTCTCGCGCCTGACGATCGAGGGCGGGGCCGCGCCCTACCTCCTGATCGAAGACCCGATCCCGGCGGGCTGCGAGCAGGTCGAGGAGGTCGGCGGCATCAACCTCAACTACAACGCCGAGGGCGGCTGGACGAACTGGTACAGCAACCGCGAGTTCCGCGACGAGCGCACGGCCATCTTCCTCAACCAGTTCTGGGGCGGGAAGGCCGTCTTCCAGTACGCCATGCGCGTGCAGGAGCCGGGCGAGTTCCGCGTCGCCCCGGCGCGCGTCGAGCTGATGTACCAGCCGAACGTGCAGTCGAACACGGCGAGCGGGAAGCTGACTATCCTCGACCGCAAGTGAGAAACCGGATCAGAACTTTGAAGGTGAACCGATGACCAAGAACGTGCTCTCCGCACTGTCGTCCGCCGCGCGGGGCTTGCTGCGCGACTTCGGCGCGCTCCTCGTGCTCGCCGCCCTCTACGCCGCGCTCGTCGCCGCCGCCGCCACCTTCGTCACGACGCGCGAGGCGTCGGCGGCGCAGCTCGCGCTGACCGCGCTCGCGGCCCTCGCCGTGCCCGTGCTCTTCTTCTTGGTCGCGGCGGCGGCGGCGTCTTACGCCGTCGGGGAGACGCGCCCGCCGGGGCTCCTGCGGCGCGCGCTCGCGGCCTTTTTGAAAGTGCTGCTCGTGAGCCTGCCCGTCCTCGCGCTCGTCGTCGGCACGGTCTGGGCGATGAACAAGCTGGAGAGCCGCGTCAAGCACGACCCGGGCGACGAGGCGAGCGTGCGGTACGCCGCCGCCGCGGAAGAGGAGGGCGGCGAGGGCACGGACGCGGCGGAGCAGCCGCGACCGAAGCCGCCCGTGCGCTGGGCTTACGTCTTCTACTCCGCGCTGCGGCTGCTCCTGCTCGGCGTCTTCCTCCCGCTCCTCGCGCTCCACCTGTGGATCGCCGTCGCGCGCGACGGGCTCGGCGGCGCGCTGCGGCGCATCCACCGCGTCGTCGCCCGCGCCTTCTCCGCGCGCTCGGTCTTCACCTACGCCGTCGGCATGATCGTCTTCGCGCTCGTGCCCTACTTCCTGATCATCAAGCGCACGCCCGCGAGCGCCGGCTCGGTCGAGCTGACGTTGCTCTCGCTGCGGCTCCTCGCCGCCTTCGCGCTCACGCTCTTCGGCTTCGTCGCCACCGCCGCCGCGCTCGCGCGCTACGACGGCGACGGCGCGACCGGCGCGACCGCGCCCGCCAGCCGGCCCGACCCGCAGCCGCGCCCGGCTGAGCCCGCGAGCGTCACGAGCTAGGAGGGGGCGAGCCGCAGGCGAGATGGAAAGAGAGACGCGGGGGCGCGTGGGCGCGCAGGGGCGGGGACGAGAGGAATCGTCTCCCCGCCCCTGCGCGCC
>DASVQC010000004.1:0-92913 GCA_036389335.1 Pyrinomonadaceae bacterium
TTTGCGCCTTTGCGCCTTTGCGTGAGAAGTAGGTTCGCGCAAAGGCGCAAAGACGCTAAGAGGTATCGAATCTTTTATGACTTCCCCGCTACTCCCACTCGGCGCACTTCAAGTGAACGACATACGCGCCCAACTCGTTGCCCGCCCGCCGCGTGTAAGAGAAGGCGCGCGAGAGTGCCGCCAAGCCCGCGAGGAATCTCTCGTCTAAAATATGCTTGTCGTCCGTAGGTGGGTGCGGCGTGAGACCGCAAATCAGTTGGATCAGCGCGTCGGTGAGGTCGCTGTCGTCGTACTTCGTAAGCAGATCGACTAACTCACAAGCCCTCTCTTGCGTGACGGGCAGGCTCGACCAACGCCTGATTGGTTCGCCGAAGTCCGGCTCTTGTCGTTGGCGGGCGTGCGTCGAGCGCGTGCTATCATTCTTTAGCATCAGTATCTCCTTCAACAGCGTTACTGGTGTTAGAGGGCTTACCTAAGATTCGCGGTCTTGGTAAGTCCTCGCTCATTTCTACGCTCTCACCTGCTAATTGACGGGGATATTCTGCCGCAGGGGAAGGGTTTTGTCAATATAAATCTTCCCTTGCGGAAGAAATATGTTTCCTATATAACGAGCGCATGACGAGTGAGAGAATGTTGACTACAAGTGAAGTCGCAGCGCGGCTAAAGGTTAGCCTTAGGCGTGTCCGTCAGTTGATAGAGGAAGGACGTTTACCTTCCGAGCAATTCGGGCGTGATCACCTAATCAAAGAGAGCGATTTAAAGCTAGTTGAGAACCGCAAAGTAGGCAGACCGCCAAAGGCTAAAGCCGGGACAATTTCAAAGGCGAGTAAGAAGAGAGGCAGGAAGAGATAACATGGATTTGGAGCAGGCGAGACGTGAATTTAATGAGCGGGCACGCATCTTTGCACAATTAAGAGATGAGGCACTTTTCATACTTGAACCTGCTATAAAGGATGCCCAGATTAAGATTCATTCTGTTGCGAACAGGGTGAAAACGGTTGAATCGTTCTTGGGCAAGATTCAAAGGAAGCAGTTCGAGGAACCATTCGAGAAGATCAGAGACATTGTAGGCATAAGGGTAATATGCCTTTTCCTTTCAGACATTGAGCGTATAGGGCAGATTATTAGAAGCTCTTTCACGGTATTAGATGAAGATGACAAGATTGAAGGCGCAGAGGTTTCATCATTTGGATATATGTCTATGCACTTCATAGTAACAATGAAGGGATCCCATTCGGGACCAAGATATGATCCTATAGCGAAGCTTCCATTTGAAATTCAAGTCAGAACGATTGCGATGGATGCGTGGGCAAACGTATCTCATTATCTTGACTATAAAACTGATAAAGATGTTCCGACCGACTTAAGGCGGGATTTCTACGCTCTAAGCGGGCTCTTTTATGTTGCTGATAGACATTTTGAAATGTTCTTCCTATCAAGGCAAGAATCACAAGAAAAACTGGTGGAGATTTTTCAGGAGCCTCCTTCTGCAAGGCAGTTTATTCAAGAGATAAATTTAGATAGCTTAAGCGCCTATCTTCATTCCAAATACCCTGACAGAGAACATTCAGAGGCTATAAGTATTTCAGAGCTAGTGGAGGTGTTAATTAAAGCGGGATATAGGACTATTGATGACGTAGAAAAGAGAATAAATAAAGGGCATGATGCATTCTTGAAGCGCGAGTCTGAGGCAGTTACACAACATTATTTTTCCGATGTTGGGGCCGCCCGGTGGACATTGGAAATAGTTGACGATAATTTTTTACAGGCTGAAATAGATTTAACGCCGCAACTTAAAGGTATCTATGGGGCTCGTAAGAAACAGGTGGAGAAATATAGAAAGCTTCTTAAGGATTAGACATTGCGAGCTGTTAACAAAGCTCCCCTCTGTTGGTGAAGTTGGTAACTCAGAGCTTTTTTGCCGACGCAAGGGATTTTATTAGGCTCTAAGATTTTTACTCCTGTTTTTCCCTCGTAAATATTATTTATGGCTTCTTGCCTTCGACCCACGCGGGTTTGAAGTCGGAGTTGACGAGCCAGCGGACGGGCTCGACCATCGAGTTAATGGCGCGCGTCATGTGTGCGAAGTCGATGTGGGCGAGGTCGTCGGCGGGCTGGTGGTATTCGGGGTGCAGGCCGAAGCTGGAGACGGTGTGCGCGACGACGCCGCGTCGCGCGAGCGCGTAGTTGTCGGAGCGTTGGAAGAAGTTCTGTTCGGGGTGCGGGTCGGCGACGAGGCGCGCGCCGTGCCGCGCCAGCTCCGCGCCGAGGTTCGAGCGCTCGAAGCCGGTCAGCCAGAGCGTCCCCGCCTCGACCTTCGCGTCGGGCCGCCCGATCATCTCAAACTCAAGGTTAGCGATCATCTGCGCCAGAGGCGCGGGCGGGTGCGCGAGAAAATGCTGCGCGCCGAAGCCGCCCCGCTCCTCGCTGCCGAACGTGACGAAGTAGACCGTCCGCTTCGGCCTCTCCCCCGCCCCGAGCACACGCGCCAGCTCAAGCACCGCCACCACGCCCGACGCGTCGTCGTCCGCGCCGTTGCAGACCGTGTCGCCTCCCGCGCCGCGACATTGACTGTTCTCAGCGCCCGCGACGCCGAGGTGATCCATGTGCGCGGTCAGCAGCACCGACTCGTTCGAGAGCTTCGCGTCGCCCCCGCGCAGCACGCCCACCGTGTTCCATGTGTAGCTCTTCTGCGCCGCGCCGGGCGCGCCTTCCAGACTGATCTGCGTGCCGTCGCCCGCCTGCTGCAAAGTCTTGTACGCGTCAGTGGAGAGGACGACGAGCGTGCCCGCGCCTTCCGCGGCTTCGCTCGCGGTCGGGAGCTGCGGCAGCCGCTCGCCGCCCGCCTTCCAACGCTGCCGCCACGCGGGCGACTCCGCGACGAGCACCGCCGCCGCGCCCTGCTGCCAGAGCGTGCGCGCGCGAGACATGACGGCGCGCGCGTCGCCCGCCTCGTCCGCGCCGAGCAGGACGAACGCGCCCGGCTTCGGCGTCTGGCCCGCGCCCAACTTCTGCAACGCGCCCGCGACGCGCGGGGCCGCGGCGCGCGCGACTAGAATCTCCTGACCGTGCGCCCACTTCACGCCGCCGCCGCTCGCGTTGAACGTGAGCGCGGGCGCGTCCGCGAAAGTCGGGCGCGTGAGATCGACCGTCTGCATGAAAGTCTTTTGGCCGGAAGCGTCCGCGTCGCCCGCGGGCTCGACGCCGAACTGCCTGAGCTGCGCCGCGACGTACTCGCCCGCCAGACGCTCGAACTGCGTCCCGCTCCCGCGCCCCTGCATCGCGTCGCCCGCGAGGAATTCGAGGTGCGCGCGCACGTCGCGCTCAAGCACCGGCTGGCGCTGCGCCACGGCGGGCGACTGCGCCACGACCGCGCGCACCGGCGCGCCGAACGGTTGGGCGAAGGCCACAGTTAAAGCGGCGGCGACCGAAGCCGTTAACAGCGATGCGCGGCGCGACGACCTACTCTTCATGCGAATCTCTCCGGCGAGTCTGAAGTTGTGTTGCGAACTTTCCGTGCGGGCGAGTATCGCACTTGAAGGGATAAACCAGGAAGCGCGTCGCGTCCGTTTACTAACGGACGCGACGCGCTTGCCCGTCGTCGCCTAACTAACCATGAACGAAGCTGGTGGCGGGAACCGAACCCGCAACCCTTAGCCCGGGAAGCCGGTTGAAACTATTATGAGTTTCTAAAAATTTAGCATTTGCCCACCCGGGGGACTTTATTAAAAGGCAAGAGCGGGGTGCGGCGTAGCTCTAATTTTATTAGTGGCTTGGTTCTACCTCACCCAATCCAAGTTTCTTCCTATAAGCAATTCAGTCATTTTTGCGTGGTGGGTGTTTTTCATCGCAACAAGCTTCGCCTCAAAGTTATGTTTCAACGCGAGTTCTCGGACTCCGTCGGCATCGTCGTAAGTCATAAGGAAATCGCCCTTGACTGTGCCCATGATTCTAAATAGTTCTGCGTGGTCTAAGTCTGAATGGGCATAAAGCCTACGCCCTGCCTTCTTTCCCGCGGCAGTGTATGGAGGGTCGATAAAAAATACGGCGTCGGTGCGGTCAGCGTTATTTTTAATAACTTCAATACCATCGCCTTGCACGAACGAGATGCGGCTACGGAAAGAGTTAATTTCTAAAAGTCTTTTCTTTAATGTCTCTGCGTACCAACGTGACTTAATACCTTTCCCCTTCTCCCCGTGTTTAAGCGGGGCAGAGCCGGGCGCGAGTATGCCCCCGTGGAATGTCCGATTTTTTAGTATTGTTTGAAACGCCATTTCGCGTGTGGAAGCTGGCTCCTGCCCGAGCGTACTCGCCAGAATCTCGGGAGTGAGTTCAAAGCTTACGATTCTATTAGCGAGCCACTCGGCCTCCCCGTTATTGATAACTGTCTCCCAAACCGCGGCAACCTGAGCGTCCAACTCGACCATCGTTACGTGGTTTGCCAGTCTTTCTGCGGCGACGGTAAGACTGACAATACCACCCCCGGCAAACGGCTCTATGAACTCGTTAGGAGGGCTTTTAAGCCACCCTCTAAAGCGTGGCACGAGCCACGTTTTACCGCCCGGATACCGGAACGGGCTGCGCTGTGACACAGAGGCAACATTAACAACCTTATCCAGAGGGAAGGCGTCGGAAGGCGGCCCCTGATGGGGTGATTGGGACATAAGCTTAGTTCAAAACTACGTCAGTCAAGGTCGGCGCATCAGGCGGGTTATTGTCCAGCTTTTCGTCCAGCTTGGACTGTAAGTGCTCGACGAACGTATCCACCGAACCAGCCTCGGACGTCGTCAGCTTGAGCATCGCCGGCTCGAATTTTGTGTAAACCGCCCGCCCCCGTTTCAACTCGTAAACATTACGGGCCGGGTTATGTGCAAGGTCATAGACCAGCCATGCGAGGTCGGATTCTTCCGGCGTTACCTCGGTCAGTTGCGGGAGAGTATTAAAGAACCCCCTGTGTATGGCGACTGCTTGCTTCTTACCCCAAGTTTTGAAAATCCCACCCTTAAAAAGTAACTGTGGTGCGAGCCTCTTCCGAGAAGAAGACAAATAATCAGGGCTCGGGTAATTGCTTTGCTTGGCCCAATCCATATTAGAGCGGCCCGTTTGGTCTTCCATAAAATACTCAAACGGCCTTCTCACGTTCCCCGAGATGTAAACTGCCTGAACCTCACAAGAGCCGAAATCAATGACCCTGCCTCTATCATCATAGGAGACTAAAACTACATCAATGTTCCCCGCCGACTGCCCACCCTTGTCTTTCAATCTGACTTCAACAAGGCTGGTCCATTTAGTATCAGGGGGAAAGAAAAAAGCGGCGGCGTCCTCGGCGATGAGCCAATCTTCGCGGAAACGGATCGGACAAGTAATCGCCGCCATGTCGCCATCGAGAACGCTGCACACCCCTAACGGGTCGTTGGCTTTGTCTTTCGTGCAGTTCGGTACTTTGTTATTAAAAGGGCAAAGCCGTTTGTCCCTATACCGAATCGCTTCCTCGGACTGATTGTCTATGGGGAAGCCGAAAACTTCCGCAAGAGGCTGTCTAGGCATCGCACATTTCCCTTTTAGCGGGCTTTATACGCTACGGAATCGGTTACAGGGTAGTTTTTTATTCCACCAGGCGTGCCTTTGACAATCGTTCGCGGGCGCAAAAGCGGGTACAAAGAATAAGGGGCAGCATGAAGCTACCCCCTAACTTGTCGATCATAAAAAGCGGGAGACGGGACTCGAACCCGCAACCCTTAGCTTGGGAAGCTAATGCGCTACCATTGCGCCACTCCCGCTCGAAGGAGGAGACCGGGGCGAATCCCGCGCGCGGTCTAACTCAATCGTCGCATGAAAGATAATCAAGCCGCGCGGGACTGTCAAATCCTGTCCGGCGCGGGCTGCAACTCCGGCGCGTCGTCCTTGCGCGTCGTCGTCTCTTCGAGCGCGGCGGGATCGAGGTCGCCGATCGAAGACGCGGGATCGGACGTGAACTGGCGGAAGCGCTCGACGAGCGGCGTCGGGCTCCAACGATCCCGCGCAGGATCGTCTCCCAGCCGGTAGAGCCCGAGGTCGAGGCGGAACTGCTCGACGGGGGCCGTCGCGGTGCGGTAGCGCCAGTCGATCATCGTAAACATCGGGAACCACGTGTAGCCGACGACGGGGACGCGCTGCCCGCGCAGGTATTTCACCGCCGCGACCGACGACTGGAGCCAGCGCGCGCGCAGCTCGTCCGACCCGAAGGCGCTCGTCTCGGTGATGATCACGGGCGCGCGGTACCGCTCGTAGAAGTCGTTGACGAGCGCGGCGAAGCCGGCGGCGTCCTCCTCCTGCGTGCGGTAGGCGAGCCGCCCCTTCGGATCGACGTAGAGGTGTTGGGTCGACCACTGCGGGTAGAAGTTCAGGCCCAGCACGTCGAGCTTCAGGGGGCGCGCGGCGATCTCCGCGAGCGCGTCGGGAGAGGCGCCGCTGCGGAGCAGCCAGACGAAGAGCGGGTGGTCGGGCGTGACCCTGCCCGTGATGAGATCGTAGGCGACGTAGCCGCGCCGCTGCTCCTCGGTCGCGAGCACTTCCAAGTCCTGACGGATGGCGCGGCTCAGGCCCGCCGCCTCGACGTGCACCATCACGCTCGACGGGTCGACCTCTTTGATGGCCTCGACCGTCGCGATGATCCCGCGCGCGAGCTGGAGCATCACGCGGATGTAGCCCTGATCGCCGCGCAGGTAGGGGGGCCACATGGCGCGCTTGCCGCACCACAGGGCGTTGACCAGCGGCTCGTTCAAGGGCGTGTACCAGCGCACGAGACGCCGGTAGCGGCGCGCGAAGGCGGCGGCGTAGGAGGCGACGGCCTCGACGTAATCCTTGCTGACGAACTCGCGCTTGAGCCACAGAGGGCAGCCGTAGTGCATGAGATCGAGGATCGGCGTGATGCCCAGCTCCTCGATCATGTAGTGCAGGACTTCGTCGGTCCAGCCCCAGTCGAACTCGCCCGGCTGGTATTCGACCCTGTACCACGGCACGCCCCACCTGAGCACACGGACGCCGAGGTCGCGGGCCAGCGCGAGGTCTTCGCGCCAGTGCTCGTAGTGGCCCATCAGCTCGTACTCGTCGAGCGCGCGCATCCCCGGCTTCGTCTGCGGCACGAAGGTGTCTTCGACGCCGCTCGCCCAGATGAAGTCTTCGGCGCGCGCGCCCAGCTTCAGATCGCTCATAATTTCGTCGAGAGTCGGCGGACAGCCGTCCGCGCGGAATGGATTCGGAAGAGCGCGGCCCTCATCTTACCCTCTTTTCACCGCCGTCACGCGAACTTGATCGACCGAGACGGCGGCGACGCCCCCCGCGGCGACGCCGACGCGCGCCCCGGACGCGGGCGCATCCACCTCGCCTATGACTTCTGCCCCGCACGTCACACGCAGCCGCCCCGACTCGCGGCGGAAACGAAACTGCTGGAACGCGAAAGGATCGAACCCGCGCGGCAGCGCGAGCAGTCGCTCGTCCGCGCCGCCCGATCCGTTAACCGAAAGCGCGTAGCCGCCCTCGCCCACGCCCCGCAGGCAAAAGTTTAGGGCCTCGCCCGAAGGCAGCGCCGCGCCCGGCGTGATCGCCCACAACTCCGACCGCCCCGCGCCCGCCTCATCAACCTCGACTTTCAGACTCACGATCATCTCGTGCGCCCCCGCCGCGACCGCATCAGTCTCCCTGCCCGCGGCGACGAGCGGCGGCAGCCTGAGCCGACGCCCCGTGAACGCGCCCTCTACTTCGCCGCGCGGCTCAGCCGCGGCGCGCTCGAACGTCCAGCCGCGCGCGCGGCTCGCCCCCTCCTCGTCGAAGTCGTCCGCGAACCCGCGCGCGAGGGTGAAGCCTTTGAAGGCCGCGGCGCAATCGTCCGCGAGCAGCGAGAGCCGCGGCGTCGCGGCGTCCCCGCCGCCACTTGACGCGCCGACGCTCAGGCCGAAGGCGATGAGGTCGTCGAGCGTGAAGCGCAGAAAGTCGCCGTCGGCTTCGGCGCGCAGCAGGTGAAACGCCCCGCGGGCGAACGCTTCGGGGAGCGAGCGCGCGTCCGCCTCCGCCCACGCCCCGCCCCCCCACAGGTCAACGACGGCGCGCCCCGCGCCCGGCACGATCCGCATGCGCGCGCGCCGCGACGCGCCCCACGCGAGGCACAGGCCGAACGAACCGCCCGCCTCCTCTCCGAGCGCACGCGCGTACACCTCTGCGACGAAACCACGCGCGCCCGCCTCGCATCGCGCCTCGGCCATGCCCGCGGTCGCCGCCTGCCGCGCCTCGCCGTCGCCGACAGACCACCGGCCAGACAAGCACTCCCACTCACCCCCTAAACCCTCCGCGCGCGGCTCCTCGAAGTAGTCCGAGAGCCACGGCCCGCCGGGCGCGGGCTGCGGGGTCGTCGAAGGGCCGAGCACCGCGAGCGCGTCGCCGACGAACTCCATGCGATCGATCGCGAGCACGCGCCCCCCCTCGGCCCAGCGGTGGTAGACGCAGAAGAGCTGGAAGTTGTCGCCGCCGCGCACGACCGAGTTGTGGCCGGGGCCGATCACCTTTCCGGGGATCGTGCGGAGCACGGGGAGCACTTTCTCGCCGTCGGCGTGCTGCCCCCACTCGTCGTCCCTGAGCACGCGGTCGCTCGTCGCGTAGCTCACGCCGTAGGAGACGTTCTGCCAGTTGCCGCCGCTGAACATCTCGTAGTAGCGGCCCTTGCGAGCCAGCACGAACGGGCCTTCGACCGTGTGCCAGCGCACGCCGCCCTTCTCCCTGCGCGCCGGGTCGTAGACCTGCCAGTCGTAGCGCGCGCGCGTCACGGGGCGCGGGCGGCCTTCGGGCGTGAAGTCGTCGATCAGGCGATCCACGACCGTGCCCGTGCCGACGTGCGTGTGGGTGAGGAAGTCGGTCGCGTAGAAGAGGTAGCGCGAGCCGTCCGCGTCTGTGAAGGCGTGGGGGTCGATGGCGAACTCTTCGCGGGTCAGGCGACGCCCGCTATCGACGAAGGGGCCGTCGGGGCGTTCGGCCACGGCGACGCGGACGTGCATCAGCGTCTCGTTGCCGACGCTGTAGTACATCAGAAACTTTCCTTCGCGGTAATAAACTTCGGGGGCCCAGTAGCAGGGGTGCCCGCCGGGCAGGGGTTCGAGCGCGCCCGCGAGTTCTTCCCAGCCGACGAGATCGCGCGAGCGCATCACGCCGAAAGCGCGACCGTCGCGCCAAAAGCCCGTGCAGTAGGCGAAGTACTCGCCCGCGAACTTGAGGACGTAGGGGTCGGGAAAGTCGCGCGCGTGGACGGGATTAAGGTAAGTATCGGCGCGTGCGGCGTCTCGTTCGGCGGCTGGCATCGGCTCCCCGCTGGCTCGGCTCTCTTCTCGGACTCGGACCGATTCTGCGACAACGCGCGCCGCGCTGTCCACCCGCCCGCCCCGCCCCCGCCGCCGACTCGCTACGACTCGACCGCGGCGCGCACCTCCGTCCGCCCGCACGCCGGGCACGTGTGCGCCTCTTCGACGACGCCCCCGTAGACGGGATCGACCGACGCCGGATCGTCGAGCCCCGCGTTGTAGTCGATCTTGTCGGCGTGGTGGTTCATCTCGACCCCGCAGTCTTCGCAGATCATTAGGGAGCCCTCCTGCTGTTCGTCCGTGGTCAGTCGTCCGTGGTCAGTTGTCCGTCGTTAACTTGTTCGTCGCCACCGGCGACCTTACCCGAGAGCAACGGGCAACGGACAACTGACCACGGACAACTGACAGCTTTTAAATCCCCACGTTCTCGCGCCCGTGCCTGAGCGTCTTCGCCATCCAGACCAGCTCGCGCAGGAATTTGTCGGCGCGCTTCACGTAAGAGTCGTCGAGGAGCGCGCCCGCCGGGTCGAAGACCTTGCCGACGCCGGAAAAGTTCAAGTCCCAGAAGATCGTGACGAGCCCCAGCTCGCGCAAGACGGGCAGCAGGTTCTCGATGACGCGCGTGCCGCCGAAGCCGCCCGCCGAGACGCCGCAGACGCCGACCGCCTTGTGGACGTACTCCTTCAGATTCGTGTCGAGCGCGTGCTTGAGCATGCCCGGGTAGCCGTGGTTGTACTCGGGCGTGACGATCACGAAGGCGTCGGCGCGCGAGACGGCGCGGCTGAAGCCCTCGTCCTTGATCGCGCCGCCCTCGTCGTGTGACGAGAGCGGCAGCTCGCGCACGTCGATCAGCTCGGTCTCGACGCCCTCGCGCTTTTTGACCTCGCCGAGGACGAAGCGCGCCGCGTGCTCGCTCATGCGGCCCTGCCGCGGCGTGCCGAGGATGACGGGGATGAACAGCGGGCGTTCGGTGCTCACGGTTTCGCCTTTCGTTTTGGAGTCGCAAGAAGCTACGCAGAAAAGCATTCACCACGGAGGCACAGAGGGCGCAGAGATCGCACAGAGACATTACATAGGTATTATCAAGCAATGGGACTAGCTGATTTGACTCACGCCTTCTCTGTGCCCCCTCTGTGTTCTCTGTGCCTCCGTGGTGAGTGCTTTAATACCCTTACTTCAGATAAATCCGCTCGACGTACTCGCGCACCATCCGGTCGCTGTTGAAGGCGGGCACGAGCGTCTCAATCGCGCGCTTCATCATCCGCACCCAGCGGAGGGGCACGCCCCGCGCGTCGCGCTCGTAATAGGCGGGCACGACCTCTTCTTCGAGCAGGCGGTAGAGCGCGGCGGCGTCCCGCTCGTCTTCGGCCCCCGCGTCGCCCGTCGGCGGGCTCTCCTCGCCGATGGCCCAGCCGTTCGTCCTGTCGTAGCCCTCGATCCACCAGCCGTCGAGGACGGAGAAGTTGAGCCCGCCGTTCATCGCCACCTTCTCGCCGCTCGTGCCCGACGCTTCGAGCGGGCGGCGCGGCACGTTCATCCACACGTCCACGGACTGCACGAGCTGCCGCGCGATCTCGTGATCGTAGTCCTGCACGAAGACGGCGCGGCGCATCACCTGCGGGTGGAACTTCCACTGCGCGATGCGCTGCAGAATCTCCTTCGCCACGTGATCCTGCGGGTGCGCCTTGCCCGCGAAGACGAACTGCACGGGCCGCTCGTCGTCCAGCAGAAGGTTCATCAGGCGATCCACGTCCGAGAGGATCAGGCTCCAACGCTTGTAGGAGGCGACGCGGCGCGCGAAGCCGATGGTCAGCGAGCCGGAGTCGAAGAAGGTGCGGGCCAGCTCCGCCGACTCCGCGCTCTCGCCGAGGCGCAGGCGCGAGTGGACGAGCCGGTCGCGCAGGAAGGCGATGAGCCGACCCTTGAGCAGACGGTGCGCGCCCCACAGCTCCGCGTCGGGCATCCGCGCCACGCCGCGCGCCCACGCCTCCGCGTCGCACGCCCTCTCGTCCCAGTCCTCGCCGACGTAACGCTCGTAAAGCTCGCGCAGGACGGGCGCGACCCACGTCGGCAGGTGGACGCCGTTCGTGACGGAAGTGATCGGGACTTCGCCGACGGCGCGACCGGGGAAGGCCTTCTGCCACAGCTCGCGCGAGACCTCTCCGTGCTTGCGGCTGACGCCGTTCGTCGAACGACTCATCTTGAGCGCGAGCGGCGTCAGGCCGAACAGCTCTTCGTCCGGGGCGGCGCGACCGAGATCGACGAACTCCGAGACCGAGAGCCCGAGCGACGCGATGAAGCCCCGCCCGAAGCAGTGCTCGACGAGCGCGGGCGTGAACTCGTCGTGGCCGGCGGCGACGGGCGTGTGCGTCGTGAAGACGCAGCGCTCGCGCACGCGCGGCGCGGCGTCCCGGAAAGTGTGCCCCCCGGCGATCAGTTCGCGCGCGAGTTCGAGCGTGAGGAAGGCGGAGTGGCCCTCGTTCAGGTGGAAGACGCGCGGCTCGATCCGCAGGGCGCGCAGCAGGCGCACGCCGCCGACGCCCAAGACGATCTCCTGCACGCAGCGCGTCTCGCGGTCGCCGCCGTAGAGGTGGCCCGTGATGAAGCGGTCGGTCTCGCCGTTCGCCTCGACGTCCGTGTCGAGCAGATAAAGTTTGACGCGCCCGACGTTGACCGCCCACGCCTGCGCCTCGACCGTGCGCCCGCGTATCTCAAGCGTCAGGCGCAGGGGCTGGCCGGTCGCGGGATCGGGGACGAGCGCGATGGGCAGCCGCTGCGGATCGATCTTCGAGTAGCTCTCCTCCTGCCAGCCGTCGCGCCGCAGTCGTTGGCGGAAGTAGCCGTAGTGGTAGAGCAGCCCGACGGCGACGAGCGGCACGCCGAGGTCGCTCGCGGACTTGAGGTGATCGCCCGCGAGCACGCCGAGCCCGCCGGAGTAGAGCGGCAGGGAGTTGTGTATGCCGAACTCGGCGCAGAAGTAGGCGACCGGCCTCTCCCGGGTGAGCGCGCCGGCCTCTCGGCGCGCCCACGTCTGTGAGTCGCCGCCCGCGTAGCGCGCGAACCGCTCCGCGAGACGGCGCACGCGCGCGACGTAGGACGGATCGGTCGCCATCCTCGTCAAACGCAACTCGGAGACTTCGGCGAGCAGGCGGCGCGGGTTGTGCTCGCACTCTTCCCAGAGGTGCGGGTCGAGGTCGCGGAAGACCTCCGCGCCGTCCGCCCCCCAGCTCCACCAGTAGTTCCAAGAGAGCTGCGCGAGCGCGGCGATGGAATCGGGGAGCGCCCGCGCGCCCGTCAGGTTAGCGTCGTCAATCATCATCTGCGAAAGTGGTCGGTGGTCAGTGGTCAGTGGTCAGTGGTCAGTTGTCCGTAGTCAGTAGTCAGTAGTTGGTAGTCAGTTGTCCGACGTGGCCTCCGCTGTGGAGCTTATCGGCCATACGCAACGGGCAACGGACAACGGACAACGGGCAACGGACTACTGACCACTGACTAAGTGAATTTATGATGACGTAAAAAAACGTCCGCGTCGCGTTGCGAGAAGAAGACGAAGCGGACTTCGCGCAACGCGGGAGGCGACTCTTCGCCGCCGTCGCCCGGCGCGGCTTCGTCCGCCAGAAACTTTGCGACCGCCGCGGAGGCGACGCGCGCGGCCTCTTCGCGCGGGTAGCCGTAAGCGCCGGTCGAGATGGCGGGGAACGCGATTGAAGCGAGCCCGCGCTCTGCCGCGAGGCGGAGCGAGTTGCGGTAACAGTCTGCGAGCAGTTCGGCCTCGCGCCCGGCGTGCCGCCCATAGATAGGGCCGACCGTGTGGATCACGCAGCGCGCGGGCAGGTCGCCCGCGGTCGTCGCGACGGCTTCGCCCGTGGGCAAGCCTTCCGGGTAGCGCGTGCGGCGCAACTCGCGGCACTCGGAGAGGATCGCGGGGCCGCCCGCGCGGTGGATCGCGCCGTCAACGCCCGCGCCGCCGAGCAAAGTAGAGTTGGCGGCGTTGACGACGGCGTCCACCCGCTCGCGCGTGATGTCGCCGACCACGACGCGCACTCGCCCGTTCAGAAATTCTTTCATGGCTCGCGACAGAAGGCGAGAGTGTAGCACCCTCCGCCCGCATCGCGCAGTTCGCGGGGAGTGGGGCAGTCTTTCGACTCGCTGAGTGGTAAGTAAAGACACTAAGACTCGCCACAGGGCCGCAGAGGGCACGGGAGGGGCCATAGAGGAAGACCATCTCTCCGTGTGGTCTCCGCGTCTCTGCGGTGAATCCTGTTTATGCGGCGGGCTCTTGGGTCGGGGCGTCGTCGGGGGCGCGGGGCTCGACGCTCATCTCTTCGAACATGTCGTGGCGGCGGAGTGCTTCGGCGACGAGTCGCGCCTTGTGCTCGGTGAGCGGGTGCTCGGGATCGACGCTCGCGATCTCGAAGACGCCGTCGTCGAGCATCACGACGCCGAGCGAGCCGAGGACGACGCCGGGCGCGATCTCCATCTCCGAGAGGTTGTGGATGCGGAAGTGGCCCTTCTCCTCGACCCACTCCTCTATGAACGGATCGCGCAGGGCGTGTTCCGCCTCCGACTCCGTCAGGTATGAGCCTTCGACGATGAGACAGTGCTCGATGCTGCTCTTCATTGACCGACCGCGGCGGGCGCGCTTTAAGTCCCCGCGAGGGGCCGGGAGGGTCGCGCGGCGCGGGAAAACTTTACAACAAGTCCGCGGGAGAAAAAAAGAGTTATTTGACGCCGGTTCGGGATCAGGATTCGGGATACAGACGGTCGGGACGTGACGGCCCCGCAAGGGCCTCGTGCGTCTTACGTCGAACCCGCGTTAGAACAAGAAGGCGTGCGGGAGCACGGGCTCCCACACGCCTTACTTGAATGACTACCGCCCTTCGGCTTTAGTACGCGGTCGAGTTGCCGTTGAGCGCGCGACCGAGGCGCGCGAAGTAGGCGTCGAAGGTGACGAAGCTGTTGCCCTGAAAGAAGGCTTCGCCGCCCGTCTCCTCGGCGAGGCGTTGGAGCGAGCTCTGGCCGTAGCTGATCGCCGTCGAGTTACGGCTGGTGAGCCCGACGGCGGGCGCGTAGAAGGTGTAGACGGCGACGCCGCGCTTCTGCGCCTCGCGGACGGCGCGCCGGAGGTCGAGGCTGTTGATCGACGAAGAGTCGAAGCCGTGAGAGACGTCGAGCCCGTCGGAGACGAGCAGGACGGCGTTGCGGTTCTGGCCCTGCGCGTCGAACTTCTTGAGCGCCTCGATCAGCTCGACGTAGGGGTTGTAAGGCGCGGCTGACTCCGACGCCCTCGGCAGGCGCAGCGAGCGCGCGGCCAGTTCGAGATCGTCTGTGAACGGCTGGCGCACCTGCAAGGAGCCCGCCGTCAGGTAGCCGACCAACACGCGCGAGCCCGCGGGCAGAGCGCGGATGAAGTCGCGCGTCACGTTCAGCTCGCCGCCGACGCGCGTGACGAGATCGTCCTGCACGAGCACGGCGAGGTTCAGCGGCGAACGCACGGCGACGGGGGCGGATGAGCCCGCGCCCTTCGCCCGCTTGTCGGAGGCGAGGGCGGGCGTGGCGAGCGTCGCCGCCGCGACGACGAGGGCCGCGATGGCGTTAAAAAGTCTCTTCCGATTCATAATTCCCACTTCCCTTTTGACAGATCATGTTGAGGGCGGCGCTTCCGTAAAATCACTCCGCGAAGAATCTCGCGATAGTCCGCCGCGCCTTCCATATAGGCATGTATTTGGATGCCGGAACGCTTGCCGGGGATGGCTGTGAGGGCGCGCGGAGCGGGCGTGTACGACTGTAAGAACAGGGCTTGTCCCCGCCCTCGTGAGCGCGCGCGAACGACGGGCGTGCCCGCCCGCTCTGCGGGCAGGGACGGGCCCGTCCCCTACCTTTTCGCGTGGACGGCGCAGACCGCGTCGTCGCCGCAGGGGGGCGGGACGCCGAAGATTTGGTAGCGGCGGCGGGCGACGAGTTTGTAGAAGTGTGGTCCGAGCCACGTGAAGGGCGGGACTGACAAAACGCTGGCGAGCCAGCGTCGGCTCGGGAGCACGGCGAGGACTGCGAGCCACGCGTCGTAGCCCCTGCGCCACGCGCCGTCGGGGAGGCGGACGTGCATCTGCTCGGCGAGTTGTTTGTGCGTGTGCGGGGCGGCGCGCGCGAGGGCCGAGGGGTCGTGGTAGTCGAGCCATTCGAGGCGGCGGGCGCTGTCGAGCGGCTCGACGCGCGCGCGCGTCCAACGGCAGAGCGGGCACTGCCCGTCCGTGTAGACTTCGAGGCGCTTCGCCGTCCCGCTCAAGTCAGTTTGCGCCTCCCGCGCGCTCAAGACGCCCTGCGGACGGCTTCGAATCTCGACTCTTCGAGAGCCGGCGGCACTTGCGCCGAGCCGGGCAGTTGGAACAGCGCCTCTTCCGTGATCGACTGCGGCGGGCGACGCCCGAAGCGCAGCTCCTCGTCGAGCCGCCTGCGAAGCCCGCGGTATTTGAAGGCGAGCAGGCAGATTACCGCGAGCTGCAAGAGCCCGACCGCCGCCGCCGTGTAGACGTACCACCTCATTTACAATTCACCTCCCGTTCGTGGGAAGGCTCGCCCCGTCCGCCACCGCGCGTCACAGCATAACATCACAGACGCCATACGACCGACCGGCGCGAAATGTTGTGAGGTATCTGATGTCACGGCCCGCGACGGCCCGCGCCGCCCTTTCGCGGGCCGTCGCGGCCCCTGTTTGCGGGCTTGAACGCGGGTATCTGTTGGGTTATAAATAGCGCCCCTCGCCCCGACGGGATCGGCGGTAATTTAGCCGACACTCATTCACGCTAATCCTGCCACCTCGCTAGAGATACCTACCCTCAGCCCAAACCCTGAAAGGAGATCAGATGTCCTACACCCTCAACGTCGAGTCCCACTTCTACACCCCGCTGACCTACCACAAGCTGAACGAGTCCAGCAGCATTCACCCCGGAATGAAGGCTTCGTTCAAGAAGTTGGGCTGGTTCCGTCTGACGATACCCGGCATGGGCGAGCTCACCTTACTCGACATAGCGGATAGAAAGATTTCCAACGTTCCGTTCATGAAATCGACGTGGGGCGTGCTCGTCAGCTATCAGGGGCAGGAGTGCGAGTTCCGCTACGAAGGGGAGGGCGAGATCAACGCGAACGTCAACGATCTCGGACAGATCGAGATAAGCGGGAACGGCAAGTTCCTCATGATCGACTTGCCGTCATTCATCATCAAAAAAGACGGCAAGTGAAAAGAAGGGCCGTCGTCTCGGCGCACCGATACAAGCTGCCGACGCACCGGCCCTTGAACCCCTAGCGGGCGAGAACCCGGCTCGCGCCCCAAAGGAAGCGGCGTCAGAGACACGAATCTCTGCGCCGCTTCCTTTTTTGCAGCCGCCCGACTTTTCGTGAAGGAGAGACTTCTTGTGCGACGCCGGGGAGGACTAAGGGGTGAGACGGATTATTCCGTCAGCCTTCTCACCGCATCGACCAGCCTCGCAATATCGTCGGGCTTCCTTAAGAACAGGTCCGCGCCCGCGCGCATGGCCTCTGCGCGGCAGTCGCCAGCCGAGAGCAGGATGATCGGCGTGGAGCGGTAGCGCGGCAGGTCGCGCGCGCACTGCGCCAGCTCAACCCCGGTCATGCCCGGCAGGTCGTCGTCGAAGAGCAGCAGGTCGTAGGGTGCGGCCCCGGCGAGGCGGCTGATCGCGGTGCCGCCCGCGGCGTGCCACTCGACCGACCAGCCCTCGGCTTCGAGCAGCCCGCGGACGGCACCCGCGACGAGCCGGTCGTCTTCGACGTAGAGGATGGTGAGGCGCATCGTGAGACCTTCGTGAAGAACGTGGCGGGGGTCGGCTCGCCCTTCCCCCTCAATGGAATGGGCGAGCCGTGACGCGCCCCCGCCCGCGCCAGCCGACCCCCCGCCCGACATCAAGGGGCGGCGGCGCGACCCGAGTTGTGCTATCTTGCGTGCCGCGCTCTTTCCAAACTAGCGACGGCTAATGCGAAGCTCAAACCTCAACTCACGCGCTGAGTGATGAGCATCGCCGTTGAGCATGAGAGGTTCATACTCACGGCGACCGTTCAGCGCAATCAGAGAATAGACGCATTTGCGTCGGAGGGCAAGCGGGATTTAGCGGCGTCTCCGTCAGGGGGTAACTCCTGATGGGCTCGCGGGCTCGCCCGAAACCGGAAAGGCTGGCGGAGAAGCTCCTGCAAATCCGTCTCGCCCTCGATCTCTCACAGGACGGGATGCTGGCGCGTCTGGGGCTGGACGCCAGCCACTTCCGCAGCGCGGTCTCAGGTTATGAACTTGGCACACGCGAGCCGCCGCTGCCCGTGCTGTTGAAGTATGCCCGCCTCGCCGGGCTCTGTTTAGATGAATTGGTTGACGACGAACTGGATTTACCAGCCAAGCTGCCGAGCAAGCCGATGCACGCACGCCGCTAAAGACTTCCCAAAATTTCGGGCGCGGGTCACCTCGCCCAAAAGCACGCGGAAAATAGAAGCGGATCGCCCCGCACGATCCGCCGCTTTTCAGTCTCACGAATTTGATTTCGTGAGGTCACGCGCCCACCTTCACACAGGAGCGCGGTGGCATGGCGTTAGCCCAACGACGAGCGCCCGCCTTATACCCCGATCCCGATCAGTCGACAAGCCGAAACGTCACACTTGTCACACTATTTCCCTCACCGTCCGGCTTACTTTTGCATCTACCCACCTACTTTTACATCAAGAGAGACTCTCGCACTAACGTCTTATTGTCTATAGTTTAGGCGCACTATGGAGCTACCCGTTTGGGGTAGGGAAATCATTGTCCCTACCTTCTGATAATCATTCCAATAAACCAGCGAATCCGGTATACTGCGTTTTCAGTTTCAATGTTCCGCCCATTTAAGGTCATATGATGACCGATATAAATTACAACCAATACGTTATGAAAACTTACGCGGGCGCAGACCCGCGTGAGGTTCCTCTTTATACAGTTCCCGCTGCCTCGCGCTATCTAAAAATTCCCCAAAGGACAGTTAGGGATTGGGTAATGGGGTGGAAGTATCAGACCAAGAGTGGAAAGCGTCTTCTTGATCCTGTTATAAAACTACCAAAGCCTAGTGTCCCAATTTTATCATTCATGAATTTGGTTGAGGCGCATGTCCTCGGTGGGATGCGTCGCCTCGAAAACGTTTCTTTTCCGAGAGTGCGCAACGCTCTAAGTTTTCTTGAACAGGAACTACCCTCACCGCATCCACTTGCCGATCAACTCTTCGAGACGGACGGCGTGAACCTGTTCATCAGGATGTTGGATCAAATAATTAACATTTCCCAAAATGGGCAGATTGAAATGCAGGAGGTTGTATCAGGATACTTACGCCGAATCGATAGGAGTATAAGCGCCGGGGCCGTACGACTCTACCCTTTCCTCAAAAAGGAGCCATCCTTTGATGAGCCTAGAAGAGTGATGATCGATCCGTTGATTTCTTTCGGCAGACCAGTCCTCGTTGGCACAGGCGTCCCCACCGACGTTGTGGCAGAAAGGTTCTACGCGGGGGATACCTTCGACGACTTGGCTAAGGACTATGACATCACGCCAGCGCAAGTCGAAGAAGCGATCCGATACGAAGGAGATACTCGAAAAGCGGCTTGAGCCTTATACGTTCTTTGTGGACAGGTCACTTGGTAGAGTAATAGTTCCTGACGCTCTTCGTAAAAACGGCATTAAAGTTAAGGTTCATGCCGACTACTTTGCGCATGACGCGCTTGATACTGAGTGGCTGCAGAGGTGCGGCGAAGAAGGATGGATCGTACTAGCTAAAGATAAAGCCATAAAGAAAAATCCATTAGAGCGGCAAGCCATTTTTGAGCATGGCTTAGCTGCTTTTTTCATTATTAAGACCAGTGCAACCGGCGAAGAAAACGCGGCGGCGATAATCAAAGGGATGTCTAAAATCGTCGGCGTTTTAGAGAATCAGCGTCGCCCGTTCATAGCAAGAATCACCTCAGATGGTAGAGTCGAATTATGGCTGAATCATAAAGGTAAAGACATCTTAAATAAATCTCGTCCATAAGAAGACCCTCCAACCTAATTTTGTGTAGAAGTGAATTGTGTAAAACCCGCAGCTTGCATCAACTCACCGAGCTTTTGTAGCAAGGGAGAGTTTTGCACCAACCCCAAAAAACTACGCACCAAGTTAGCACCGCGAAGCGAGTTTACATTCCCGCCTAAGTTACCCGCTGAGACAGTTTAACCGCAGGGTGTGTTTCATTTTGTGAACCTGCTACGCACAAAACGCGCTCAGGTCGCGGCGTAGCAAGGGGCGCGGAATCTTATATTCGCATTGCATCCTTCGTTTTTAACGGGGAATCGTCGAGTTCGCGCGGCGTGCAGCCGGTTCGCGGGTTTTGCGGTACGCGGGTTGTTGTGGGGAGGGGGTGAGTACACCCTTTCGCGGTCGCGGGAGCCCTTCCCGGCGCGGCGAGCCGGGTGGCTACATTCCCTGCGGAGAGAAGTCCCAACATGAACCGTCTGAAATACCTCGCACTCGCAGCCGCCGTCGGCTGCGGCTCGGTCTGGGCGACGCTGAGCTTCACGTCGAAAGCCAGCGCGCGTTTGTCGAACCTGACGATGTCCGCCCCCTTCGAGCGGCGCGTGCTGGCGACGACGAAGGAGGCCCCCTTCGAGTTGCGCTTCTTCGAGACCGCCGTCAAGACCGACTCGAAGGGCCAGATCATCACCGGCCCCACCAGCGACCCCGTCAAGAACATCCTCGGCGCGGAATCCGCCGGCGAGCGCGGCGGGCTCGAACGGTTCACCAAGATCATGTTCGGCGCGAGCTACATCGACGGGCGGCCCGACCCCGGCACGCGCATCAACCCGAACAACCCGGTCGTCAAAAGCGGCAACGAGTTCTGGCCCAACATCAAGCAGCCCTTCCGCTCGCTGCCGCGCGCCCTCGCCGTCACGCCCGACGGTCGCAAGCTCTACGCGACGCTGCCCGGACGCGAGGGCTACCCCGACTGGCGCGTCGCCGTCGTCGATACGACCAGCCAGTTCGTCCTCAGGTGGATCGACCTCCGCCCGCAGGGGCAGACGCGGGGCCTGCGCCCCATCGGCCTCAAGGTCTCGCCCCTGAACCTCGACATCTATCCGAGCCCCTACCTCGTCGTGCTCAACCAGTACGGCAACTTCGCCTCGGTCGTCAGCACGCAGACCGACGAGGTGTTGGGAGAGTTCGAGACCGGCTTCTACGGCGAGAAGCTCGTCTTCAACGCCGCGGGCACGCGCCTCTACGTCACGGATCGCTTCAAGGACGAGGTGCGCGCCTTCCGCGTCGAGCCCGGCCCCTTCTTCGTCCCCATCGGCGAAATCCCGACCGGCGTCGCCGACGTCGAGCGCGCCAACCCGCGCGACCTCGACATCTCCGCCGACGGCAAGACGCTCTACGTCGCCAACACCTTGGGCCACACCATCGCCGTCATCAACGTCGAGGCCGACGCCAACCAGCTCGTCAAGGTGATGCCGCTCGGCGGCCTCGCCACCGACGTGAAGATCGCGGGCCGCTGGGGCATCGTGTCGGGCCAGGAGACCAACACGAAGCTGAACGGCAAGGAGAGCGGCCACGGCCTGCCGACCAAGACCGCCGACGGCACGGTCATCCGCAACAGCGGCCAGCCGCTCGGCTACACGCCCGTCATGACCGACGCGACGAAGGCGACGACGTTTGACGACATCGGCTCGGAGCTGAACATCTTCGACACGGCGACGAACCGGTTCGTCTTCCGCTACGTGGACGAGGGGCGCGACATCTCGCAGCTCGTCACGCCGGGCCAGTACGTCGATCTCGGCGACCACTCCGCCGCCCAGAAGATCATCAAGGGCAGCGGCCCCGAACAGATCGCGATCAAAAACAACATCCTCTTCGTCGCGCACGCGCACGACGAGCGCGTCGAGGCGTTCCGCATCAACCAGAACGCGACCGATCCGTCGCAGCTCTTGACCGAGCTGAACATCGAGTACACGGGCGGCATCACGCCGCAGGGCGTCGAGGTCTCGCCCGACGGCAGGCGCATCTACGTCGCCAACATGCAGACCGAGGACGTGTCGTTCATGAACGTCGCCGCGGACGGGCGGGTCACGCGCGGCGGCTACCTCGCCGTCGGCGTCACGCCCTCCACGCCCGACCCGACCACCGGCGGCCACGGCCAGAACCTCTTCGCGACCGACGAGGAGGTGGGCCTGCGCTGGTTCTTCTCCGACGCCTATTCCGACGACGGCCAGAAGTCGTGCGGCTTCTGCCACTGGGACGCGCGGCAGGACGGCTGCCAGTGGAACGTCGCCGCCAACGCCGTGGGCGGCACGAAGGTCTGCCCGCAGAACAAGGACATCTCCGACAACTGGCCCGAGTGGTACGAGGGCCTGAACAACGACTTCATGGCCTACGCCTCGGCCTGCAACGGCGAGGTGCTCCTCGGCGAGCGCAACCCGACGCCGCTCTTCCCGCAGGCGAACGCCGAAGATCGCTTCCACGCGCGCGAGGACTACGTCCTGCGCAAGACCGAGGAGAACTCGCGCAACGTCGGGCGCAGCGATCTCAGCAGCAAGGCGTTCAAGGTCGGCTACTACGACATGGCCTACCTGCAAATCCTCTGGTCGCAGAACGAGACGCGGCAGCTCCCGAACCCGCTCAACCAGTTCCCAGACACCGACAGCGCCGCCCAGATCGCGCGCGGCAAGCGCATCTTCTCGACGAAGGTCGCCGACGGCGGCGCGGGCTGCGCCGACTGCCACCACAACGGCAACAAGATGACGAACGGCGCGCTCGACGACACCTTCCAGGACTTCAACATCCACGAGCCGGGCGTCATCTCCGAGACCACGGTTGACGGCGACGGGCCATTCTTCCGCCCGGCGAACGACTACTTCTTCATCAAGTTCGGCGAGCCGCAGGACGTGGGCACGCCGCAGAACTTCTCCTCGCGCAACACGAAGCACCTCAGGACGTGGTGGGACAGCGTGCCGAAGTGGCTGCACCACGGCTTCGCGCACACCGTCCGCGAGCTGCTCCTGCCGCCCGACTCGCCGCTCCTGCTGCCCGGCGAGCGCGGCTTCAACTTCCGCACCGTGAGAACCGACCAGCGGCGCGGCCCGAACGACCTGCCGACTGAGGTGCCGATCACCTTCGAGGGCAGCGACGGCAAGCTCGCCAGCGACGGGCTCGGGCAGATCATGGTCAGCATCGACAGCCCGTTCGTCACGGGCCCGAACGGCAAGCCCCTGATCGACCGGCTCGGCACGTCGAACGTTTTGCCGCTCGTCGTCGGCGGCCAGATCAACCCCGCGCTCGAAGGCAACAACGTGCGCGTCCTCAAGGACACGCACGGCAAGACCTCGCACCTCTCGCGCGAGGACTTCGACGCGCTCGTCATGTACCTCCGCTCGCTCTCCTCGCAGACGGTCGGCACGAGCGCCGGCACGCCGACGAAGACGAAGAGCGGCACGAGCGGGACGAGCGGCAAGGGCTCGACGAGCGGCAAGGGCTCGATCTAAACTCCCCACACGGGTATACACGGGCGCGGCGGTCTGACATTCGAGTCAGACCGCCGCGCTTCAGTTTTTAATGTCCCCTTTCGCCCGTCCGTCGCCGGAGCTGCCCCGCCCCCGTTGACTTCGCGCCCGCCCGCGGATATTGTGTGCGCCCTAGCCCCGCGCCGCGCCGGAGAAGTTTCCGGCGGCACTCAAGCCTTACGGTCAGATCGCTCTCTCTTTACAAGCGGACTGTGCGCCACGCGGCGCACGACAGGGACGTTAGCGTTCCCCTCACTCGGTCAACCCGACACGAACCCCCACGGAGGTCTCTACCTTGAAAAAGATCATCGTCCTTTCCCTCGTCACCCTCTGCGCCCTCGCGCTGGCCTTCTTCCCCCGGCTCAAGGGCGACCCGTCTTCACCCCTGACGACGGCCGCCACCAACGCCCTCGCCCCCACCGCCCAAGCCGCGGGGCTCCCCGACCTCGTCGTCCGCCAGGAGACGCTCGGCGATCAGTGGGTCGTCCGCGAGGAGAATCTCCCGGCGAACTTCTGTAGCGTCATCGAGGGCGAGGTCACGCCCGGCGTGCGCAAGCTCCTGCGCTTCACCGTCATGACGGGCAACGTCGGCACCGCCGATCTGGTCGTCGGCGATCCGCAGGCGCACATCGACGCCAACGACGGCACGTTCGAGTTCGCCACCTGCCACGGCCACTACCACTTCAAGAACTACGCGCTCTACCAGTTGATCGATCCCAAGACGGGCAAGGTCTGGAAGGCCGCCAAGCGCGGCTTCTGCATGCTCGACACCGATCCGAACCCCGCGTGGTATGGCGGGCCGCCGAAGCAGTGGCAGTTCCGCAACTGCGGCGCAATCGGCATCCCCGGCAACCAGGGCATCTCCGTCGGCTGGACGGACACCTACCGCTTCACGCTCGGCGGGCAGTACTTCGTCTTAGACGGCGGCGACGGTCAGCCGGTCGTCCCCGCCGGGACTTACATGCTGCGCATCCACGCCAACCCGCCCTTCGTCGCCAAGAAGGGTGAGGCGTGCCCCTTCAAAGACCCCAACGGCTTCTGCCACACGCTGCCCGAGTCGAACTACGACAACAACGTCGGGACGGCGCTGATTCAGGTTCCCGCTCATCCGGGTCGCGACGGCGTCGGGCCCCTCGCGGGCACGCCGCACGTGACGGAAGAGCAGACCGAAAACTGCGACAACAACGGCAACGTCAACAGATGACCCTCCGCCCGCGCGCGCCCCGCGAGACTCGGTCTCGCGGGGCGCGCCGGTCGCCCCGCACGCGCCCACGCCAACCGCCCCCGCCGCCCCTCACGGCGTCGCTTGCGTTTCCCGCCCGCGCTCGGCTAAATTCCACACACATCCAGAGCGCGAGTCCGCGCCTTCAACCGTCGTCAATCGCCAGCCACGCGGACGTGAAGTGCAGTTCTCTGAGTGTCTAATCCCACTCGAAAGGACGTTCATCTTCTCTCATGAAATCTTACCCTACAGACAAGATTCGTAACCTCGCCGTCATCGGGCACGGCGACTCGGGCAAGACGCAGCTCGCCGCCTCGCTCCTCTACGTCGCGGGCGCGACGCCGCGCTGGGGCAAGGTCGACGAAGGCACGACCACGACCGACTACGAGGAAGATTCAATCGCGCGCAAGATCACGCTCAACACCGCGCTCGCCCACCTCGAATACAAGGATCACAAGATCAACCTCATCGACACGCCCGGCTACGCCGCCTTCGTCGCGCACGCGCGCCCCGCCCTGCGCGTCGCAGACTGCGCGATGGTCGTCGTCCACGCCGCCAAGGGCGTCGAGGTGCAGACCGAGAAGGCGTGGGCCTACGCCAACGAGTTTCAGGTGCCGCGCATCATGGTCATCAACCAGATGGACAAGGAGCACGCCGACTTCGGCATGGCGCTCGACAGCGCGCGCTCCACCTTCAGCCGCGCCATCGTCCCCTTCACGCTCCCCATCGGCAAGGAGAAGGATTTCCGCGGCGTCGTCGACGTCGTCCACATGAAGGCTTACGAGTTCGACGCCGCGGGCAAGCCGAAAGAGGTGCCGATCCCCGAGACCGGGCGCGACGTGGTCGAGCGCGAGCGCACGCGGCTCGTCGAAGTGATCGCCGAGTCGGACGACAAGCTGATGGAGAAGTATTTCGAGGAGGGCACGCTGCCCGAAGAGGACATCGTGCCCAACATCTCGAAGGCCATCGCGGCCTCGAAGCTCTGCCCCGTCTTCGCCGCCTCGTCCGCGACGCTCGTCGGGCTCACCGGCCTCCTCGACGGCATCGTCGACTACGCGCCCGCGCCCAACACGCACGAGGCCGAGCACGGGCGCACCGCCGCGGAGTCGGACGGCGGCCAGCCCCTGACGCGCAAGTACAGCGCCGACGAGCCGTTCTCGGCTTACGTCTTCCGCACCGTCGCCGATCCGTTCGCGGGCCGCATCACGCTGATGAAGGTGATCAGCGGTCGCGTCAAGCCGGACGCCACCGTGCAGAACACGACGCGCGGGGCGGCGGAGCGGCTCGGCGCTTTGCACTCGATGCAGGGCAAGCAGCTCGACAAGATCGACGAGGCGCAGGCCGGCGACATCATCGCCTGCGTCAAGCTGCGCGAGACGCAGACCGGCGACACGCTCGCCGACAAGTCCTCGCCCATCCTCTACGATCCGGTCGAGTACCCCGAGGCCGCGATCTCCTTCGCCATCGAGCCCAAGTCCAGGCAGGACGAGGAGAAGATCAGCGTCGCCCTCCACAAGATTCTGGAAGAAGACCCCGGCCTGCGCTTCACGCGCGACACCCAGACCAAGGAGTTCATCCTGTCGGGCTCGGGCCAGCTCCACGTCGAGACGGTCGTGCAGAAGCTGAGGGATCGCTACCACGTCGAGGTCACGCTGCACCCGCCGAAGGTTCCCTACAAGGAGACGATCACGGCGCGCGCCGAGGTGCAGGGGCGTCACAAGAAGCAGACGGGCGGGCGCGGGCAGTTCGGGGACTGCAAGGTCGTCTTCGAGCCGCTGCCGCGCGGCGAGGGCTTCAAGTTCGAGGACAAGATTTTCGGCGGCTCGGTGCCGCAGAACTTCCGCCCGGCCATCGAGAAGGGCATCGTCGAGGCCGCCTCCGGAGGGGCCATCGCGGGCTACCCGCTCGTGGACTTCAAGGCGACTCTGATCGACGGCTCGTACCACACGGTCGATTCCGACGAGCACTCGTTCCGCGCCGCCGGTCGCAAGGCGTTCCGCGCCGCCATAGAGAAGGTGAAGCCGACGCTCTTAGAACCCGTGATGCACGTCGAGGTGGTCGTGCCCGTCGAGTGTTCGGGCGACATCATGGGCGATCTCAACTCGCGCCGGGGCCGCGTGCAGGGCATGGAGATGCGCGGCAAGAATCAGGTCGTCAAAGCCTCCGTCCCGATGGCCGAGATGCTCGACTACCAGTCGAAGCTCAACTCGATCACCGCCGCCCGCGGCAGCTACCACATGGAGTTCTCCCACTACGACCCCGTCCCCGGCCAGATCGCCAACAAGGTCGTCGAACAGGCGCGCGCCGAAGGGCGGATCAGGGCGGAGGAGGAGGATTAACCGCTCCGGTCCGGCCCGCTGCGTTCGTCGTGCTTCAGATCGTCATTGATACTAATGTGCTGGTCGCGGCTTTACGGTCGAAGCGTGGCGCGTCGTACCGTCTGCTGAGGTCGATCGGCGACGCCCGCTGGCAGGCTAACTTATCCGTCCCGCTTCTCCTCGAATACGAGGATGTCGTCAAACGCCCCGTCTCCGGCATCAGCCTGAGTCCGCGAGAGATTGACGACATCCTCGATTTCATTTGCGCGGCGTCGAACCTGCGAGAAATTTTCTACCTGTGGAGACCCGTCCTGCCTGACCCTAAGGACGATTTTATTTTAGAATTAGCGGTGGAGAGCGCCAGCGATTTCATCGTGACATACAACCTCAAAGACTTCGCCGGGGCTGAAAAGTTCGGGATCAGGGCACTCACCCCGCAAGAGTTTCTGAGCAGGCTGGAGGAAGCATCATGAGCACGACCGAAATTAAGTTGCCCGCCGAGTTGCTCAGGCGCGCGCGCGAGATGGCGGAGCGGGAGAACATGACTTTGGAGCAGTTCGCCTCCTCCGCCCTCGCCGAGAAGATGGCGGCGTGGAAGACGGTTGACTACCTGAAGGAGCGTGCCGCGCGCGGGGACAGGCAAAAATTCGAGCGGGCGCTGGATAGCGTACCGGACATCGAGCCCGACGCCATCGACCGTCTGCGGTAAAGACCGGACGCCGCGGCTATGACGGCGTCGGGCAGGCGCGCCGAAGGGCGGATCAGGGCGGAAGAGGAAGACTGAGCGCGGGTTTCCGGTTTAGACGATCAGCCGCGCGGAATGACGCCCACGGATTTCGGTCTGTGGGCGTCTTCTTCTTCCTTCGCACGGCGCGTGAAGATTCTCTGAGCGGGGGCTTATGATAAACTGCGGCGCAGAAAGGAGCGCGTGATGTCGCGAAAGCTGGCGAAGTATTGGATCAGCGCCGACGAGTACGAGCGCATGGGCGCGGCGGGCGTCTTCCCGCCGGGCGCGCGGCTCGAACTCATCGAAGGGGATATTTTCGAGATGTCACCAATCGGCAGCCCTCACGCCGCCTGTGTTAAGTACCTCAACCGACTATTGAATGAGCTGTCCGGGAAGGACTTCATCGTCGGCACTCAAGACCCGATCCGGCTCGACGACTTCTCCGAGCCCCAGCCCGACCTGACGCTGCTGCGCTGGCGCGAGGATTTCTACCGCGGCGCGCACCCGACGCCCGCGGACGTGCTGCTCGTCGTCGAGGTCGCGGACACGACCGTCTTGACGGATCGCACCGTCAAGATTCCGCTCTACGCGCGCGCGGGCGTCGCCGAGGCGTGGGTGGTGAACGTGCCGGAGGGGTGCGTAGAGATTTACACGGACGCGGCGGGCGACGCCTATCAGACCGTCACGCGGTTCGGTCGCGGCGAGCGCGCCGAGTCGCCGACCGTCGCGGGGCTCGCCGTGGGCGTTGACGAGTTGTTCGGTTAGCCTTCCGGCGTCTTCCGAGCGCGCCCGCCCCGGCCCGCCGCACGATTAACTTCGCCTCCTCTGTAGCGAGTCGCTGCCTCCACAACCGTCAAAATGTTCCGTCCGGCGGAAGCTAATTGCAGGGCCCGCCCCCGCCAAAGCATCCTCGTAAGAGCGCATGAGGGGGTATTTTGAAAACATCCTTTTAAGCTGACGCCCCGTAAGATGGATCGATGAAAGAAGTCGCGGCACGAGAGAGGGTGAACTGGCGCGCCGTCGCCTTCTACTACCTCGTCGCCTGCGCGCTCTCGTGGCCCTTCTTCTGGTGGAGGGACGTCCACCCCGAGAGCTGGTACGGCTGGCGGTTCCCCGCGATCCCGCCGTCCTCCCCTCTGACCTTCATCCTCAAGAACGCCCTCGTCATGTGGGGCCCCGGCGTGGCCGCACTCCTGTCCCTCAACATTTTCAGGAAGACGCACCGCCGCACGATCACGTTCTGGGGCACTTCACCCGCGAAGAGTCTGGCCTTCTACGGGGTGCCGATTCTACTGGCGGCCGCCGTCGGCGTACCCTTGCCCGACGGGAGCGTCAACCGCTTGGGCACGCTGGCGCTCGGACTGGTGACGCTCTTCACCGTCCTCGGCGAGGAGTTGGGCTGGCGCGGCTTCCTCCAAGACGCCCTGCGCCCCCTGAGCCCGTGGAAGAGGTACGTGCTGATCGGCGTCCTCTGGGAGTTCTGGCACTTCACGAACCGCACCGCTCACGGCTCTCTCAAGCACGTCGTCCTGTTCCTCGCCATCTTCTACCCGGTGGGCATCGTCCTCTCATGGCTCTTCGGGGAGGCCGCGGAACGGGGCAAGTCGCTGCTCGTCGCCGTGACGCTGCACGCGTGGTTCGACATCGTGTTCACGTTCCCCAACGCGCGGACTTACGTCGCGCTCTCGCTCTCTATAATATTCTGGGTATTTCTTCTGTGGGGCTGGAAGGCGGACGGTACTGCCGGCGGCAACCTCAGTAACGCGGAGCCGGCGGCGTCAAGGTGAGACCATGGATAGAGTTGCTTTAGTCACGGGAGCCAACAGAGGGATCGGTCTGGAAGTCGCGCGGCAACTCGCCGCGCGGGGATTCGAGACGATTCTCGGAGCGCGAGATGTACAGAAGGGCGCGAAGGCAGCGAGTTCGTTGCAACAGAGCGGGCTGAAGATCACCCCCGTTAAGTTGGACGTGACCGAACGGCAGAGTGTCGAGGCCGCGAAGCTGCTGGTCGAAGAGAGGTTCGGCAGGCTCGACGTGCTGGTCAACAACGCCGCCATCCTCTACGACGAGTGGCAGCGCGCCGAGAATGCCGACTTAGACACCGTGCGCGAGGCGTTCGAGACGAACACGCTCGGCGCGTGGCGCGTGTGTCAGGCATTCATCCCGTTGCTCCGCAAGAGCGGACACGCGCGGATCGTGAACGTGTCGAGCGAGAGCGGTTCGTTAACCGTCATGGGCGGGGGCACGCCCGCCTACGGCGTCTCGAAGGCGGCGCTGAACGCGCTCACGCGCATGCTGGCGGACGAGCTACGCGCCTCGCGCATTCTCGTCAACTCGGTGTGCCCCGGCTGGGTGGCCACGGAGATGGGAGGCCCGGACGCGCCGCGCACGGTCGAAGAGGGCGCGGCGAGTGTCATGTGGGCGGCGACGCTGCCGGACGGCGGGCCGACGGGCGGATTCTTCCGCGACGGCGAGCCGCTCGCGTGGTGAAGGTCAGAACCGGTCGCGGAGTTTTTTTGTCAAAGCAAATCCCCGGAAACTCGGCCTCAACGTCTTGAGGTCGGGCGCACGATTTCAAGATCGCGCCGGACCCACCCCTTTCACACGCTCTTGCGTGCCTGCGTCTTGTGGTCTGAACTCAAAGAGTCAGTCGTTGAGGATCACCACCGCCGACAATTAATTATTACGTTCTTATCGCCGTGCTACGAGCCGCGCCGCTTCCTGTTGACACTCTACAAGAGGCGGGTGTATAAGCCGTCTTGTAGATTTTCTACAGGAGGCTTATGAACAAGAAGACCGACCTGCTCCAGGGCACCCTCGACCTCCTGATCCTGAAGACCCTCCAGCCGGGCCCCGCGCACGGGTGGGACGTCTCGCAGCGCATCCGGCAGCTCTCGCGCGAAACCCTCTTAGTCAATCAGGGTTCGCTCTACCCGGCGCTCCACCGCCTGGAGGTGCAGGGGTGGGTCGCCTCGGAGTGGGGGGCTTCCGACAACAACCGGCGGGCGAAGTTCTACAGACTGACGCCCGTCGGGCACCGGCAACTCGCAGCCGAGACCGAGAGCTGGGAGCGCTTCTCCCGGGCGGTGGCGCTGATCCTGCAGAGTTCCTGAACTGAGGCGACCGAGAACCCCCATGATGAGAGCATTGACGAGGCGGGCGCGCGCCCTATTCAGGCGGGCGGAGATGGAGGCCGAACTCGACGAGGAGTTGCGCTTCCACGTCGGGAAGGAGACGGAGCGGAACGTCGCCCTGGGGATGAGCCCGGAGGAGGCGCGGCGCGCGGCGCTCGTGGAGTTCGGCGGGGCGGAGCGCATCCGTGAGGAGTGTCGCGACACGCGCGGCGTGCGCCTGTTAGAGGATCTGCTTCAGGACTTGCGCTACGCCCTGCGCGTCATGACGAAGAATCCCGCCTTCACCCTCGTGAGCGTCCTTTCGCTGGCCCTCGGCGTCGGCGTCAACGCCACCGTCTTCGGCTTCGTCAACGCCGTGATGTTGCGGCCTCTCCCGCTGCCCGACAACGCCGAACTGGTTCGCATTCAGGACGATAACCTCCCCGCCTATTCCGACTACCTGGCTTTTCGCGAGCGCGCCCCGGTCTTCCGCGGGCTGGCCGCTTATGACTTCGACAGCTTCCAGTTGGCCGCGGGCGACTCTCCGGCGCGCGCCGACGTCGCGCTCGTCAGCGGCAACTACTTCGACGTGCTGGGCGTGCGCCCCGCGCTCGGGCGCGCCTTCTCTGCCGACGAGGGCGCGCGGCCCGGCGCGTCCGCCGTCGCGGTCATCAGCCACGGCCTGTGGCAAGGCAGATTCGGCGCCGACCCCTCCGTCGTCGGCAAGACGCTCCGCCTGCGCCGCGTGCCCCTCACGATCATCGGCGTCGCCCCGGCGGAGTTCACCGGGGTCTCGCTTGGCCGCCGCCATGACCTGTGGATACCCTTCGCGGCGGAAGCCCTGCTCCGCCCGGAAGCCAACAGGATCACGAACCCGGACAGCTATCAGGTGCATGTGATCGGCAGGCTCGGGCCGGGCGTCGGCCTCGCGCAAGCGCAGGCCGCGGTTGAGGTCGTCGCCGCGCAGCAGGATCAAGTCCGGAAGGTAAGACTCTTCACCGACGACCCGGGCGGGCAGCCCGCCACGCCGCGCGCGGTCTCGCGGGCGACGGCTGTCGAGATGGGGCCGCACGACCGGCAGCAGTCGTGGCTGGGCGTCGCCGCCGTGTTGGCGGTGATGGGGTTGGTGCTGCTGGCCGCGTGCGCCAACGTCGCGAACCTGCTGCTCGGCAGGGCGGCAGGTCGCCGGCGCGAGATAGCCGTCAGACTCGCGTTGGGGGCGAGCAGGCGGCGCATCGTGCGGCAGTTGTTGACCGAGAGCCTCCTGCTCTCGCTGCTCGGGGCGGCGGCGGGGCTGATCCTGTCGCGCTGGGTCGGCCAGCTTCTGCTGTCTCTCATGCACCGGCACTCGCCAGCCGAAGTGTCGGCCCTGGCACTCGATCTGAGCATCGACTGGCGGATGCTCCTCTACGCGCTGCTGTTGGCGGTCTCGACGGGGGTGGCCTTCGGTCTCATCCCGGCGCTACAGGCTTCCAAGTCCGACGTCGTCTCCGACCTCAAAGCCGAGACGGCGGCGCGCGCCCCCGGACGCCGACGGCTCACCTTCCGCAACGCGCTGGTGGTGACGCAGGTCGCAATCTCGGCGCTCCTGCTGATACCGGCGGGGCTTCTCCTCAGGAGCATCCGCCTGGCCGAAACTTCCGGCTACGGCTTCCCCGTCGCCGACCGCTACGTGGCGGCAGTCGATCTGGAGGGTCTCGGTTACGACGAGCGGCGGCAGAGACTCGTCGGGGAACAGTTGCTCGGCAAGGTGCGCGAGGTGCCGGGCGTCCGCTCCGCCACGATGGCGCAAATCGTGCCGTTGGCCGGGGCCACGTTTGTCCTTACGTTGGAGGTCGAAGGGGAGGCGCCCGGGCGGCAGGCCGAAGACGTGTTCACGGAGAACGGCGCGTCCGTTTACGCGCTCGATCAGCCCGGCTCGCTCTACCTGAACACGGTGGACACCCGTTACTTCGAGACGATGGGTATTCCACTCCTGGCCGGGCGCGACTTCACCGAGCGGGACGACGCCTCTGCCCCCGGCGCGGTCGTCGTCAACGAGACGTTGGCCCGCCGCCTCGCGCGGGGCGGCGGGCCGGCGGCGCTCGGCAGAAGGCTCGTCGAGCGCGACCTGATGACGGGGGAGCCGAAGTCGATGGAGGTCGTCGGCGTGGTCAGGGACAGCAAGTACATCTGGCCCTCGGAGCGTCCGCGCTACTTCGCGTACAGACCCATCAGGCAGATCAGGCAGAGCGAGTTCGGCGCGGCAACCCACCTCATCGTCCACGCCGCGGGCGATCCGGCGACGATCTCGAAGGCGGTGCGAGCTGCCGCGGGTGCAGTCGACCCGGAACTCTCCGTCGAGGTCATGACCCGGCTCGACGAATTGATCGAGCGGCGCGTGGGCGAGACGAAGCTTGTTATCTGGGCTTCGGCTGCCGTCGGCGCGCTGGCGCTGCTGCTCGCGGCTGTCGGCCTGTACGGGGTGATGGCCTACTCGGTCGCCGGGCGGACGAAGGAGATCGGCATCCGCATGGCGCTCGGCGCGGGGCGCGGGCGCGTGCGGCGGATGATCCTCGCCGACGGCTTGGCGCTCGCGGTCGCCGGAACGCTCGTAGGGCTGCTCATATCGGCTGCTTGCATGAGGCTCATGCGAGGTCTGCTCTACGGCGTCTCCGACATCGACCCGCCGACCTATGCCGCGGTGGCGATCTTCCTCACGGCCGTTGCGCTCCTCGCCTGCTACATCCCGGCGCGGCGGGCGACGAAAGTTGATCCATTGATCGCCCTGCGGTACGAATGAGTTTGATTGTCGCCAGCGACGAAACCCGTCTCGATCAACGCGTAGATGATCGCCCGGTTGCGGAAAGGTCGATAGTTCTTGTGCCTTGACCTCTCCCCAGTCCGGTAGCGGCTGCGATCCTTCGAGCGCCCGCCCACACGCGGCAGCACGTCTCCCGGCGTCTCAACGTACACAACCCGCCATTCGCGTCTGAAGCTTGTTCTGCCACGCACCCTGCTACATAACAACTGTCATCTGACTCTGACAGGGCGACAATCTTACCGTCGCGTTAACTAACGCCGCCCCAAACATCTCAAACCCCCGACCACCAAATGATACCTTGCACTTCTACACGTGGTCGGCTTAATATGTAGAAGCACGAGGTAACACGATGACCCGTACGAAGTCGGATCTCCCGCAAGGCACGCTCGATCTGTTGATCCTGAAAGTCGTCGCGCTCGCCCCCGTCCACGGGTACGCGATCGCGCAGCGCCTCGAACAGGCGTCGCGCGGCGTGGTTCAGGTCCCGCAAGGCTCGCTCTACCCGGCCCTGCACCGGCTAGAGAACCGCGGCATGCTGGTGGCCGAATGGAGGGCGACAGAGACCGGGCGGGAGGCCAAGTTCTATCGGCTGACGCGGAGAGGGCGGGCGCAGCTCGACACGGAGGCCGCGGGCTGGCAGCGCCTGGCCGAGGCCGTCGGACTGATCCTCAAACTGTCCGAAGGAGGCGCGGGATGATGTGGTGGCGTCGCCTGTTTCACCGGAGCGAGAGCGAAGCGGAGCTGGAAAAGGAACTGCGCTTTCATCTGGACCAGCATGCGGGTGACCTGATCGCGCGGGGCCACAGCCCCGCGGAGGCCCGCCGGCGGGCCCGCCTCGCTCTGGGCGGCCCGGAGCAGGTGAAGGAGGGGTGCCGCGACGCCCGCGGTACACGGTGGCTGGAGGAACTGTTACAGGACTTGCGCTACGGCGCCCGGGCGATGAGCAAGAACCCGGCCTTCACCATCGCCGCGCTCCTGACGCTGGCGCTCGGCATCGGGGCCAACACCGCCATCTTCTCGGTCGTCAACGCAGTACTGTTAAGACCGCTGCCTTATCCGGAGCCCGCACGCCTAGTCACCCCGGTGGGTGAGAAAAACGATCCGGGGGCGCGCACGGTCGTCTCCTACCCTGACTTTCTGGACTGGCGCGACCAGACGCAGGCGCTTGAGCGCGTCGCGGCCTACACTCAGTCGAGCATGCTGCTGCGGCGAGGCGAAGCCGAGCCGGAGTTGATTTCCGGCGCGAACGTGACCGCCGATCTCTTCCCGCTGCTGCGCGTCCGCACCGCCCTCGGGCGCGCCTTCACGCGCGAGGAGGATAAGCCGGGGGCCGCGCCCGTGATCCTTATCAGCCACGACGTCTGGCGGAACCGCTTTAACGCCGATCCGGGCGTTATCGGGCAGCCGCTCAACCGGGGGGCGGCGGGCAGCGCGATCGTCGTCGGCGTACTGCCCGAAGGGTTCGTCTTCCCGGCGCAGTCGATCAGGACGGACTACCTGCGCCCGCTCGCGCCGTCGCTCGGCGAGTGGGCCGAGCGCCGCGGCGCGTTCTCTTTGCGTGTGTTGGCGCGCCTGAAGCAGGGCGCGACAGCCGGGCAAGCCGAGGCAGAGATGCGCGTCATCGGCGACCGGCTCGAACGGCAGTACCCGGACGCGGGCTCCCGGCTGGGCACGCGGTTCGTCTCGCTCCACGAGTCGGTCGTCGGCGGCGTGCGCGCGCCGCTGCTCGTGCTACTCGGCGCCGTCGGGCTCTTGCTCCTCGTCGCCTGCGCCAACGTGGGTAACCTGCTGCTCGCGCGCGCGGCTTCGCGCCACCGCGAGATCGCCGTCCGCACGGCCCTCGGCGCCAGCCGTCTGCGCGTCGTCCGCCAACTGCTGACCGAGAGCGTGCTGCTCTCGCTCGCGGGCGCGGGGCTGGGTGTGCCGCTCGCGGTTTGGGGCGTCCGTCTGATCGTCGGCGGCGCCGGCGTCGCCCTCCCGCGCCTGACGGACGTGAGCCCCGACGGGCGCGTGACGGCGTTCACGATCGCCGTCACGGGGTTGACCGGCGTCGCCTTCGGGCTGGCCCCGGCCCTGCAAGCGTCGCGCGTCGAGTTGCATGAGGCGCTTAAGGAGGGCGAGCGGGGCGCGTCCGCCGGCGCCGCCCGCGCACGCTTGCGGGCGGCGCTCGTCGTCTCGGAGGTGGCGCTCTCGCTCGTGCTGCTCGCCGGCGCGGGGCTGCTCCTCAAAAGCTTCGTGCGCCTGCGCGGCGTCGACCCCGGCTTCGACGCGCGCCGCGTGCTGACGACCGCGCTCTCACTCTCGAAGACGAAGTACCCCGGGACGGAACAGCGGCGCGCACACTTCGCCGAGATCGTCGAGCGTGTGCGCGCCGTGCCCGGCGTGGAATCAGCCGCCGCGATCTACCCGCTGCCGTTCGGGGGCGCGGAGTCGAGCAACAGTTTCCTCGTCCTCGGGCGGGAGGCCCCGCCGCCGGGGGACAGGCCGAGCGCCAACTACCGGGCGGTCAGTCACGACTATTTCCGCGTGATGCGAATGTCGCTCGCGCGCGGGCGCGCGTTCACCGAGCACGACGGCGAAGGCGCGCCGCCCGTCGTCATCGTCAACGAGACTTTCGCGCGCCGCTTCCTCCCGGGCCGCGACCCGCTCGGCGAGCGCGTCGTCATCGAGCGGGCGGGCGGCGGGAGGGATGTACAGGAGCCGCGCGAGATCGTCGGCGTCGTCGGCGACGTACGCCACGCCGGGCTCGACGAGGAGGCCGGGCCGGAGTTCTACGTCCCCTACTCGCAGGCCCCGGAGTCCTACATGAGCGTGGTCGTGCGCACGGCGGTGGATAACCCCGCGGGGATCGGCGTCGGCGTGCGCGACGCGATCAGGGCGGCGGATGCAGGGCAGTACGTACCCGCCGTCCGTCCGATGACGGAACTGGTCGCCGAGTCGGTGGCCCACCGCCGCTTCGGCGCGCTGCTGACGGGGCTGTTCGCCGCGCTCGCCCTGTCGCTCGCCTCGGTGGGCATCTACGGCGTGACGTCCTACACGGTGACGCAGCGGCGGCACGAGATCGGCATCCGCATGGCGCTCGGCGCGCAGCCGCGCGACGTGCTGCGGCTCGTCGTCGGCCAGGGCTCTCGCCAGCTCCTCGCCGGCCTAGGGATCGGGCTCGCGCTGTCGCTGGCGGCCACGCGCGTGCTCGCCGGAATGCTCTACCATGTGACGCCGACAGACCCGGTGACGTTCGCGCTCGTCACGCTCGCTCTCTCGTCGGTCGCCCTGCTCGCCTGCTACCTGCCGGCGCGGCGCGCGACGAAGGTCGACCCGCTGATCGCGCTCAGGTACGAATGAGGTCGCGGCCCCCGGCGGCGTGTGCCACTTCCGACGCCCTGCCATGAGCCTAATCAGCATTGGTATCGTTTTTATATCTCAGCTCGTACGGCCTAACGCCCGGCATCACACGCCGCCCCGGGCCGCTATCGGAACTTAACAGCCGTCGTGTCGGCGGTCGGGTGCATGCCGTTGTTAGGTGCCGGGCCACCATTGTACACTTGCCTCCCGGGCGGAATGGTGGCCTTTTACCTTGTATTTTCGCCGGCTCATAAAATGCTCAGGCGTATTCTCTACTCACTAGTTTTACTCTCGCTGACGAACGCCGGCCTATCCTTCGGTCAGCAGCCTGCCCGTTCCGAGCCGAGCCCGGCTGAGTTGAAAGATCTTATTCGGAGGGCCGGCATTAGCATGAGCGAATACACGGCCAGGTTTAAAGACCTGACTGCCGAAGAGGAGCAACAAGTCGAAGAGTATGACGAGCGGGGCAAACTTGAGAAGCAACGGCGGATCGCTTCTGACCTGGTAATCTATCAGTCACAACTGGACCCGACTCAAATGGTCGAGTACCGCGACGTGAAGTCGGTTGACGGCGTGGCGGTAAAGAAGCGGGAGGCGAGGATGGTGAGCCTCCTGAACAAGTCGGCCAAGGCGGATTCGGTGACGAAAGAACTCGACCGGATTAGCCGCGAGAGCCGGAGGTATGACCTCGGGCATAGTTTTTACGGCATGACCCTCAACCAGGGGCTGCCGCTGGGTGAGAAGGTACGCGAGGCTTTTCAGTTCACGCCCGCCGGGCGCGAGCAGGTTAACGGCCACGATGCGGTCGTGGTTGAGTACCAGCAAGTTTCGCCAATGCCTGACTTCAAGTCCGATCTCTCAGGGCTACCGTCTCCGTTAAAAGGCGCCGAGGTGTTTTTCCGCGGGCGGTTATGGCTGGATGCCGGGACGGCGCGACTCAGGCGGGAAGTGAGGGAAGTGACGCTCCGGCTTCCTTCTTTAAGCCGTCCCCTCGTCCTGTATAGGTTTGACCTCGACTACGCCGACAGCAGCTTCGGATTTTTAACTCCGCGGCGGATAGTGGTTACTATCTACAGCCGAGGACGTACGGGGGCCGACAAAAAGCCTGAACTCCTGTTGGGAGGAAAAATAACTTTCGAATACGGCGCGTTCAGGCGTTTTGCTGTCGACACGCCTGATGCTTCGCTTAACCCACCGGCACAACCGTAAGGCATCTAACGCCCCGCGTCACCGGGACGGCACGAGGCACTGAAAGAAACCATACGAAATTCGCTCCGGCGGCTCCGGTGCACGCGATTGTTGGGCGCCCAACGGAACGCATTTCAGCGGCGGCCACGAAGCCTTGACTAAAGGACTGCCTCAAAGTGCCAAGACCCACCTCAAAAACCGGCGAGTCCTGGCCGTCCGCTGCAAATGCCTTGTTGGGCGGCTATGCCGGATTGAAGGCACCGCCGATTGTACAGCCGATACCGCCATACTTTCATCGGGCTCGGACCCCCAGCCGGGCGATCAGGCCGATACGAACACGGTCTTGAAGGCGAAGTCGTTGAGCCTGACGGGCTTGGCGAGGGTCCTACCGTTCCGGTCGACCATGGTGATGGCCTCGCCCGACATGAGCGACCGAGGGCCACTCGTCGTGTAGGCGCTGATTTCGTCGAAGTAGACAACCCCAAAGCTGGCCAGCGGGGGGAACGGTTGGTTAAGGGGCGAGGTGCGAGTGACGCCCGCGTTGATGGTGACGGCAGGGGGGAACCCGGTGTCGACCGCGAAGTTGATCGTCTGCGATGTGGTCTCGTTGGCGAGGAAGTACGCCGCTGTGCCGGCCTGGTTGGTCTGAAGGCACAGGGCGCCGCTGATCACATCGCCGGGGCGGACCGGCAGGTTGATCAGCCCGATGCTTTCCGCCAAGATCCGGCTGGTGACGTTCTGCGCGGAGTCGACGGTCATCTCGACGTGGAGGTCGAGGAAGCCGAGACCGACGAAGGTATGGAAGTGGTTGACGCCGACCGGGCTAGGGGTGAAATGCAGGTCGGGCACCGTCCAAGTGACGAACAGGGCGGTGAACGGTGCCGAGGAGCTGAAGAGCTGGTAGCCGCACGACTCGATCGGGTCCGGGCCCAGAGCGGCGGCGGTGACTGCCTTCTTGGCCGCCGTTGTGGTGTCGAGCCGCGGCTCGAGATGGTCGAAGCTGCGGTAGCGGGCTGCCTGCCGCTCCCACAGCGCGGCCATCCCCGGCTGAGTCTGGGGGTCAGGTCGCAACGGTAGCCCGTGCCTCATCAAGTCCTTCTTGGTGGCGGCGAACGGGTCGAAGTTTTTCGATGGGGGTGGGTAGAGGCGCACCTTTTTCCCGTCGGGAGTTTGCTTTCTAGTCATGACACTCTCCTTTCTACTGTAAGTCATCTACACTACCGCACACGCTCCTGGCCGCCCAACGCCGGAATTCACCCGCCCGCGCCACGATTAAAGACGCCGCCGAAGAAGCCACCCGACGATGATGAGAGGCAAGCAGGCGCGGGCCGGGCGGAATGACTTGTTGGGCGCGGCGTCGATTCAAAGCGAAGCTTTATCTTTGTTAGCCAACTCTCTTAACGCCTTGAATTTTGTAGCCCTTTCTTCTTTGCTCAGAGACAACGCCCACTTCCATGCCGACTCATAATCGTATAGCCCCCTCCGCTTCCGTTCCACCTCGACCATTTTATCGGCGAAATCTTTGCCATACAGCGATTCCCAAATGTCATACAGGGCAAGGAAAAGGACTCTATGCTCGTCCATCTCTTTCGTCTTCGGGAGGCGGGCGAGGAGCCTATGCCCTAACTCATGGATCAACGTTGCCTTCTTTACACCCGGCGGGTAACTCGCCCTCAGCTTCATCGGATCGTTACCGAATCCGGACCAACTTACGCCCTCATAAACGATCGCCCGTATATCATTTTCGGTAAATTTTATCCCTGAAACTCTCTCCATAGCTTCAATAATTCTTTTGCCCTCACTGTTCCAGATGTCCTGATACTCTTTCGTAGCTTGAGCATATTTCTCGGATTCGGGAGAGAAACTGACCCTCACACCAGGGTCTTGTATGAAGGCAAAGGATATAGACGAAAGCATCAGGATTGTAATTATCCGCTTCATAAGATTTTCCCCTGCGAACATTTCCGCCCGATTTTCCCTCAGCATACGTTAAGGCGAAGCGCCCAACGCTCGAATTAACCGGGCGCACACAACGTCGGTGCGGACAAGTTGACGACGAAAGCAACGCTATTCGCGCTCCGGTTCGATGAGTTGTTGGGCGGCGCTCTTAGTCCAAGCGTTCAACCTAGCTTATGAAATCACTTAACTTCACATTTTGACCTCACAAGGAGTTGAGCATGGCCGACACTGCCATCGGTGAATCGTACCTCTGCACTCATTATTTCTGCCTTGCGAAAGTGCCTGCCTAATTCCGCGGCAAGACTGAATGACACACTCTTTTGTTTCTCTCTCGCTAGTAAGCGATCAACTTCCCTCAGTCCATACGGTCTACAGCCCTCGGCAGTAAGCTCAGTCTCATCCCCCGGCTGTATCAGCACAGGCAGCTTAGATCGGGCTTGCTTAGATGCAACATGCTTACTCTGAACAAACTGTAAGCCATAATCGAATGAGGCATACATGGGCAGTTCTTCATCGGTACGTTCCAACAACCCGAAGATTAATACGATTGCAGCTATAGGCTTATGACCGACATTTTTCACTCTAAGGACGACTGTTTTCAGCCAATAGTCATCAGCGTCAAACGCTCGGTCGAAGGGAACCTTCGTGCCCGCTACTTTGAGATCGGTTAGTTCGAGTATGGTCTCCTCTTCAATAAAGGGACACTCCGGAGAGCGCACCAGACTTTTAGTGCCCTGGCTGTGAACAGTCGCGGGTAGAATCAGCAACAGGGCTATGAAGACGGAAAGGTAGCAGATGATGAATTGGGCATACAGTATGATTTTTCTAGAAGTCATCGATAAAGCTCCCTTTCTGTTAAGGCGACGCCCTCAATAGTGCTTGGTAGCTGCACGAGAAAGCAGCCCAACGCCGGGGATAACCGGCGAGCGCAAGAGATTGAGGATGAGAGAGCCGCTTATTGCGAGTCCGGTTCACCCCCTTGTTAGGCGGCGTGCCAGGAGCTACATGCCTTCCAGCGTTTCGAGAAACGTCCCATAAAAGCCGATAAATACGTCATTGTCTTGTGCGCCTGAAATCGCAAGCCCGAACGTGCCCGACGCCTCGTCGAAGACGATCTTATATCCTGAGTTACTCTCAGGAATCTCTTCGAGGACAAGCCACAGTCCCAGCGTTTCGCCTTCCTTGAAGCTATCTTCATAGACGCGCTTCACAGGCGGCACGATTAAGGACCGCTTCAAATCTACCCCGTGAGCGTTAGAGAGCGACTAGTTCCCGGCAACTTCACGCTCGATAATTTCGGACACTCCGGATGCTTTCATTCCTACCACTCAACAATGCCACCTAACGCTGGCATTCACCTGCCGCCCGCGAATGGCATTCAACCTCCGACACAAGGAAGCATCTCGAGAGGTATGCCATCGGGCGGTCAGGTGGAATGACTTGTTCGGTAGCCCGCTCGGCGCAACCACTCTGGCGCTCGCCTTCCACACGCCAGCAGAAACGAGCCGCGTGCGTCCCTAACGTTCGCCATCACGCAGCCGTAATCGGTCGCAGAGCGCGACAAACCCGTCGGGCGGGGAGAGAGCAAAGAACCCCGCGGGCGGCATCTCCCTAATTCACTATCTGGTATCGCTTGGCATAAATCCTGCCAAGTTTCTCAGTGGCTGTTTTGTCCCTTACTGAGACTCAATTCCCGTGATAGTAGCTCTGATAGCCGAAAAAATCCGTTTGCCAGGTTCGTCCGAGAATGCTATGGAATAGGAAACACCGTTGATAGTACCGATCTGTAATGTTTCCCCAGGCCCGACGGGGACGTTAGGATAAGACTGTGTACCCGGATATGGGCAAGAAATAATTGCCCTCCAATTTCCATTTCCATCGCCAGCCAATGCTAAATTGATGGATGTAAGTGGATCCAGAAAGGTGATGAATTCTCCAGCCGAAACCGAGCTGCTGGAAAAGCTCAGGCCGAGCGAGGATGATTTGACGGTTGCGGTCGTCGTGGGGGAGGTCGTCGTGGCGGCTGACATATTTTTTCTTCTTTCGAGATTGTATCTCTTACCTTCGGAATGTTTCAGAGTGTAGTCGGGTGAACCCCCCAAGTCCGAACATCTCTTGAGAGGCAAGTCTCGCTGACTTGTGCGTTGATATTAATCATTCGACTTTTCATCCGTCCGTGCGTTAGCCCACATAAAATAAACTTTCATTGTTGTACACGGCATACTGCCAATGAAAAGAGAAGCGCCGAACGCTCATTAGACCGCCGGTGGCGTTCTATTTCGACTGGAGCCGACTATTACCGCCAGTGGCGGTCTAACACCATGAGAGCCGGCAATTACCGCTCGTAGCGGTCTCACACCGCCCGGGGCTGACTTTCACCGCCTGCCTGAAGTATATCACCGCGCCCACCCACGGCACTTTCGTCTCGCGCCCAACCTGAATGCCCGGATCGGGTCATGCCGCGCTGTTTACAAAGGCATCACCGGGCGGGTACTCTGTCAATAGTCCGTCCGCTCCTCAACGCGGGCGGGTCCGAGCCTCATCTAATTTATGAGTGTCAAAATCCTCATCGTAGAGGATGACGAACGCCTTCGGGACGTCTTGCTGGAGGCCGCGGCGATGGAGGGCTATGACGCACAGGGCGTCTCCAGCGCCGAAGCCGCCGTGGAACGGCTAGGGTCGGGGCAGTTCGACGTCATGGTCACCGACGTGACCTTGCCCGGGATGTCCGGCCTCGACCTTTTACGGCACTGCCCGCGGCTGCAGCCCGGCATCCTCCCCATCGTCATCACGGCCTACGGAACCATCGACATCGCCGTCGAAGCCATGAAGCGCGGCGCAGCCGATTTCATCACCAAGCCCTTCGCGCTGGACGAGATGCTGAGCGCGATTCGCGTCGCCGCCCGGCGGGTGGCGCGGGCCCGCTCCGTCGCGCTCGGCGTCCCCGGCGGCGGGACGGTAAACCTGATCGCGGTCGCGCCCGCCATGCGAAAGCTGCTCGAACAGGTGCGCGCCATCGCGCCGTTCCCGACGACCGTGCTCGTGACCGGCGAGACGGGGACGGGCAAGGAGGTGATCGCGCGCACGGTCCACCAACTCAGCCTGCGCCGGGAGAAAGCGTTCGTGGCGCTCAACTGCGCCGCCGTGCCCGAGCAGTTACTTGAGGACGAACTGTTCGGCCACGTGAAGGGCGCGTTCACGGGCGCGCAGGGCGCGCGCGCGGGGCGCTTCGAGCAGGCCGACGGCGGGACGCTCTTTCTCGACGAGGTGGGCGACATGAGCCTGCCGCTTCAGGCGAAGCTGCTTCGCGTCCTACAGGAGCGCGAGTTTGAAAAGCTCGGCTCGACGCGCACCGTCAAGGTGGACGTGCGCGTCGTGGCCGCGACCAGCGCCGACCTCGAACGGCGGATCGAGGAGGGCACGTTCCGCCCGGACCTTTACTACCGCCTCAACGTCATGCACCTGCGCCTCCCGCCGCTGCGGGAGCGGCGCGAGGACGTCAGGCCGCTCGCCGAACACCTGCTCGCGAAGTTCTGCTCGGCGACGGGGCTGCCCGCCAAGACCATCCACGACGACGCGTGGGGCGCGCTGACCGGCTACGGTTGGCCCGGCAACACGCGGCAACTGCAAAACGCGGTGGAGCGCGCCGCCGCACTGACCGGCGCGGCGACCGACATCCGTTTGCAAGACCTGCCCGAGGAAGTGCGCGCGGGCGCGGAGATCATGTCTGTCACCGCCCCGAATGACGAAACGCCGCCCCCGACGATCCCCGGCGAGGGCGTCGACTTCGACGCCCTCGTCACGAAGGTGGAGCGCGACTTGCTCTTGCAGTCGCTCTCCAAGGCGGGCGGCAACAAGCTGCGCGCCGCCCAACTCCTCAACATGAAGCGCACGACCTTCGTCGAGAAGCTGAAGCGTCTGAAGATCGACACGGGGCGGGAAGAGTCCGGGGCCGGGAAAGGGTAAGACGCCCCGCGCGAGTCGCGCCGTCAAGTTTTTGACACTGCCCCGCGCCCGCCGTCAGCGTTCCGACGGCGGCCCGGCGTTCGGGCCGTCAACCGGGCACACTCACCGCCCGCCCACTCAACCGCGCCGCGGTATTCGCGGCGTTCCGCCGCTCCCGAACCCCCAGAGATGAGCTTTCCCCTTTCCGGACGACGCTGCACGGGAATTGCACGGCAGGCCCCGCCTCACACTCTCGTGAGCCTTCAACCCTCCGCCCGACCGGACATGGAGAACAAATAATGCGGATCAAAAGTTCCCCCGTGACGAAAACTCTGCTGTGCCTCACGCTGCTGCTGGCTTCGTGCGTCGGCATGACCGCCCCGCCGCCCGCCGACGCTCACGCGGCGACTCCGGCCCGCGCCGGGAAAATATCGCCGGACCTGTTGGCGCGCGCCGACGCGGCGCGAAGCGACGACGACCGCGTCGGCGTGATCGTTCAATCTAAGGGGCTCCCGAGTGCGCGCCTCGAAGGCTTCATCGCGGGGCGCGGGGGGCGCGTGCGGCGGGGCTTCGGTCGCTTCCGCGCGACCGCCGTGGAGTTGCCCGCCGCCGCCGTCAAGGCTCTGGCCGATTTCGCGGAGGTCGCCTACGTTTCGCCGGACAGGCCCGCCCGCCCGCTCGGACACGTGTCGCTGACTACGGGCGCGGATGCGGTGCGCACGCAGCCCGGCTCGGGCGGCGGCGGCTACACGCTCGACGGCTCCGGCGTCGGCATCGCCGTCGTCGACTCTTCGATCTCCCACTCCCACGCGTCCCTGCGGGATCAGAACGGCGACAGCCGCGTCGTGGCCGACGTCGATTTCACCGGTGAAGGGATTCCGGCGGACGATCCTCTGGGCCACGGCACTCACGTCGCCAGCCTCGCCGCGGGCAACGACTCTGTCGCCTCCGGCGCCTACACCGGCATCGCCGCGAACGCCTCCCTCGTCAACCTGCGCGTGCTCAACTCGCAGGGCGTGGGGACGACCTCCGGGCTGCTGGGCGCGCTGGAGTGGGTGATGGACAACCGCCAGCAGTACAACATCAGAGTGGTCAACCTGAGCCTCGGCACGGCAGCCGTCGATTCTTACCGCAACGACCCGCTGTGCCTCGCCGTGCGCACCCTGGTGGACGCAGGGGTGGTCGTCGTGGCAGCCGCCGGCAACGAGGGGAAGAACGCCGACGGGCAGAAGGTCTACGGACTCATCCATTCGCCCGGCATCGAGCCGTCGGCGATCACGGTCGGCGCGACCAACACCTTCGACACCGACTCGCGCTCGGACGATGGGGTCGCAACTTACTCTTCGCGCGGGCCGACCAGGAGCTACTGGACGGACGCCGGCGGCGGCGTCCACCATGACAACCTCATCAAGCCCGACCTCGTCGCGCCCGGCAACAAACTCGTCGCCGCCCAGTCGAAGGACAACGCCCTCGTCACGGCGCACCCCGAACTCGCCGCTTACTCCGACGGCGACGACGACCACGCGATGATGCGCCTGAGCGGAACCTCCATGGCCGCGCCCGTCGTCTCCGGCGCTGCCGCGCTGCTCCTGCAAGTCAACCCGAACCTGACGCCGAACATGGTGAAGACGATTCTGATGTACACGGCGCAGCCCGTCGCGGGCTTCAACACCTTAGAGCAGGGCGCGGGGCAGTTGAACGTCGAAGGGGCCGTCCGCCTCGCCCTGCTCGTTCGCGCCGACTTCTCAAGCGGCCTGGCGCTCGGCGACCCGCTGCTGACGGCGGGCGCGCCGACCCACTCCACGACCATCGCGGGGTTTCAGTTCCCGTGGGCGGGCGGGGTCGTCGCGGGGCACACCTTCGTCACCGGCGTCGGGCTCGTGACCTGCTACCAGCGGGTGTACGACCTCGGCAGCCTGCTCGGCGACGGCATCATGGCGAGCGACGGCATCATGGCGAGCGACGGCACGATGTACACGGACGGCATCATGGCGAGCGACTCGATCCTGACGAGCGACGGGGAGCCGCTCGGCGGCGGCGGTTTCTTCCTCGGCACGGGCATCATGGCGAGCGACGGAATACTTGCCTCCGACGGGGTTCTCGGCGGCGACGGCATCATGGCGAGCGACGGCATCATGGCGAGCGACTCCACGGTCTCGACCGACACGCTCGCGGGCGGAGACTGAAATCTCTCCGAGATGCGGGCTACAAACGACTGCGATGGATAACGCGATGAACGAATGTGGCGAGATGGAGGCGCGCGCGGCGCGCGGGCGCGCGACGGCGAGGTTCATGGTTCTGGCGGCGGCGGCGGGCGCGGCGGCGTGCTTAGTCTCCCTCTGGAGGCTGCGGTGGGCCGAACTCGACTGGAGTTTCGCCGTGCTGGCCGCCATTACCGTCGGCGTCGGCTCGCGCGCCGTCGTCAGCATCCCGCGCGTCAAAGGCGAGGTGTCAGCCGCCGACACCTTCATCTTCCTGACGATGATGCTCTACGGCGGCGAGGCGGCGGTCGTCCTCGCCGTCGTGGAGGCGTTCTGTTCGTCCCTGCGCTTCACCAAGACGTGGCTGACGGTCTTCTTCAACGCGGGCATCATGGGCTGCTCGGCGCTCGCCGCGGTGTGGGCCGGACGCGCCTTCTTCAAACACATCCCCGACGTCGTCACGCAGGAGTTCACGGCCCGTAACGCGGGCTTCCTCTGCGCCGTCGCGCTGACGCAGTACGCGGTCAACTCCGCGCTGGCGGCGACGCGCGAGGCGCTCAGGGACGGCAAGCCGGTCTGGCGGACGTGGAAAGCCTCCTACCTCTGGCTTTCCGTCACGACCGTGGCCTGCGCGTCCGCCGCGATGGTCAGCGCGCGGCTCATCAACGTGACCGGCTTCTACTCCGTCGTCCTCATCCTCCCGATGGTCGCCGTCGTCTACCTCGCTTACCAGACGCATCTCAAAAACGCCGAGGTCGCCGAGGCGCAGGCCGAGCAGGCGCGCAAGCACGTCAAGGAGCTCTCGCGCTACATCGACGAGCAGGAGCGCATCCGCGTGCAGTTCGCGCAGGTGGAGAAGCTGTCGGCGGTCGGCTCGCTCGCCTCGGGCGTCGCGCACGACTTCAACAACTGCCTCGCGTCCATCCGCGGGCGGGCGGAGTTGATACTCAAGTACACGCCCGACCCGAAGACGAGGCGCGGGCTCGAACTCATCGTCAAGTCGGCCTGCGACGGCGCGAAGACCGTCAAGCGCATTCAGGACTTCGCGCGCCAGCGGCAGGATCGCGACTTCGAGACGGTCTCCGTCGATCAACTCCTGCTCGACGTGGGCGAGATGACCAGCCCGCGCTGGAAGGACGGCGCGCAGGCGCGCGGCGTCTACATCGACCTGACGGTGGTGAACCGCTCGGGCGCGTACGTCCTCGGCGACGAGTCGGAGCTGCGCGACGTGCTGGTCAACATGATCTTCAACGCCGTGGACGCCATGCCCGGCGACGGCCATCTCACGCTCGCGGCGGAGCGGTGCGACGAGAAGATCTGCATCGTCGTCAAAGACGACGGCGCGGGGATGGCCCCGGAAGTTCTCTCCCGCGTCTTCGACCCCTTCTTCACGACGAAGGGCGTGGGGGGCATGGGGCTGGGGCTGTCCGTGAGCTACGGCGTCATCCGCCGCCACGGCGGGACGATCAAGGTCGAGTCGGAGGTCGGGCGGGGCACGACCTTCCGGATCACGCTCCCCCTCGTTGCGTGCGCCGCGTTGCCGGCGGGCGGCGACGCCGCGGCGGAAGTGACCGCCGCACAAAATCAGAGATGCCGGGCGACGAAGATACTAGTGGTGGACGACGAGCAGCCGGTGCGCGAGTTGCTGCGCGACCTACTCGGGGACGAGGGGGCCGAGGTGACGCTCGCCGCCAGCGGCGCGGAGGCCCTCGCGCAGTTCGAGGCGGGTGAGTTCGACGCCGTGCTCACCGATCTCGGGATGCCCGGCATGAACGGGTGGGAGTTGCTGCGCCTCATCGACGAGCGGGATCAGCAGGTGCCGCTGGCGGTCATCACGGGATGGGGCGAACTCGTCAGCGCGCACGAGGAGAAGGCGGCGCGGGTCGAGTGGGTGCTGACCAAGCCGTTCTCGATGTCGCAAATCTGCGACGTCGCGCAGGAGATCACCCGCCGCAAGAAGTGCCGGGAGGCCGATCCGCGGGTGACGCTCGTGGCCTGAGAACGTCCTCCCCCGGCGCGCGACTTCAAGCAAACCGACGGATCATTCACGCGGGGCCGCGCCCGCCGTTTCAACCCGGTCGCGGGTTTTTGAAACGGCGGGCGCGGCCCTTCGTGCCTTCGATCCCACCGCCCGATTCCACGTCGTCATCCCTTCCGGGCGTGAAGGGCCTTGACGGCGCGGCATCCGGGCCGGAGATGCTGCGCGCTGTCGAAAACATGACGGGGCGGCGTCGAGTGTCAATATCCGGACAGCTACGCTCAGGCGTTGGGCGCGCCGGAAATCATCCCCGCCACAATAGACGCCTCAAAATGTGTGCAACGCGCGGGAATTCCGCGCGCGGGGTCGCGCCCGCCCGGCGCGCGGGCGCGGAACAGTTTTCGCAATGCCTCCCGGCGGGTGGTGTGGAAGGAGTGACGCTCGGATGACTTTCAAAATCATGCTTGTGGACGACGAGCCGGCCAACTTGCGGCTGCTCGAACAGCTCTTGCGGCGCGACTACCAAGTCGTCACCGCGTCCTCGGACGAGGACGCCCTGCGGCTGCTCGAACAGCACGACGTGGCGCTGCTCATCACCAACCAGCGGACGCCCCGCATCACCGGCATCGAGCTGCTGACCAGCACCGCCTCGATGCGCCCGCACATGGTCAGGATCGTCCTCACCGACGACGCCGACCTGAAAGCCCTGAGCGAGTCGGCCCACTGCGGTCAAGTCTACCGCTGCGTGACGAAGCCGTGGGACGCCGCCGATCTCCGCCTGACGGTGACCCGCGCCTTGCAGCACTACACGATTAACAAGGCCCGCCACGAGACGGAGGAGGCGAACAAGCGACTCTCGCGGCGACTGCGGGCGACGACCCAAGGGGTCATCCGCGTGATCGCCGACACGATGGAGGCGAAAGACTGTTACGTCTACGGGCACGCCCGGCGCGTCAGCGGCTACTCCGTCGCCATCGGGCGTCGGATGCGGTTAGGCGTCCAGCTCCTCGAAGAACTCTCGCTGGCCGCCCTGATGCACGACGTCGGCAAGATCGGCACGCCCGACGCGATCCTGCTCAAGCCCGCCGCGCTCAGCGAAGACGAGCAGGCCGTCGTCCGGCTGCACGCCGAACGCGGGGCGCGGATGCTGGCAAAGGTTCCGGAGCTTGAAGAGGCGGCGGCGGCGGTGCGCCACCACCACGAAAATTATGACGGCGGGGGCTACCCGGAAGGGCTGGCGGGCGAGCGGATACCCCTCGCCTCGCGCATCATCCGCGTGGCCGACGCCTACGACGCGATGACGAGCCCGCGCCCGTTCCGCGACGCCGTCGAGCACGAGGCGGCAGTCGCGGAGTTGAGGAAGGGCGCGGGGACACACTTCGACCCGGAGGTCGTCCGGGTGTTCTGCGAGTTGGAGGCTCTGGTGCAGATTCGCGGCAGCATCAGGCGGGGCGACTTCGGGTCTCAATTCCTCTGCGCCGCGCCCCCGCCCGACTTGTGGAGGCTGCCGTCCGAAGCGTTGGTGAGGGTGGTCGAGTCTGAGCCGGCGCTCGCCGCCGGGGTCTTGCGCGCGGCGAACGCCGGGCGGGCCGGCGGCGAAACCACGGCGAGTTTGTACGCGGCTTGCGCGCGCCTCGGGGCCGGGGCGTTGCGCGACATCATCTCGCGGGGGCGCGCGGGCGGGGCGGTCAGCCACGAGGCGGACGAGTTACGCGATCACTCGCTCCGCTGCGCGACGGCGGCCATGCTGCTGGCGGAGATGGGCGGGACGCTCGACCCGGACGAAGCCTACACCGTGGGGCTGCTCCACGATCTCGGGGAGGCTCTGCTGCGCTCTCTCTTCCCCGAAGAGGCAGAGAAAATCATCTGGCTCGGCCACTCCTTCCGGACGGACAAGGAAGTCGCCGCCTTCGGGGTCGATCACGCGCAGATCGGGCAATGGATACTCGACGCCTGCAACGCCCCCCACGCCCTGTCCCACACCATTCAGACTCACCACGACATCAACCTCGTCATTGATCCGGCATCTCTCCTGCTGCACGTCGCCGACGCCATCGCCCACGCCGACCACCCCGACGAGGTGGCGAATCTCGACGCCCTGCCCCCGCACCGCCTCGCCGTGCTGCGGCTGACCCATGCCGACTTGGCGCGCGTCCACGAACTGACTGCCCGAGCTGTCGGCGAGAGGTTTAGACGTGTGGCCGCTTGACACCCGCATGAGCGAAAGGCCCTCACGGCGGTGGGCGGCGTGCCCCGCCGCGCGCGCCGCGCTGTGCGCCGCCGGGCTCGTCGGGCTCGCGCTCAACGTGCTGGCCGCGGACATCCCCGGCGCGGCCACGCAGCCCGCGCTCCGAGAGAAGGACGTCCGGCGGGCGGAGAAGGTCTTGGCGAAACTCGCCACGCTGGACCGGGCGGCCACGTCGGGCGAAGACCCGAAAGCGTACCACGCCCTCGCCGCCGAACTTTACCCCGGCCTCTTCGTCACGGTCGCCGACATGCGCGAGAGCGACCTGAAAACAGACCTCGACACGGCAGCGTTTTTATACGCGAGGGTGGGCCGGGCGTGGCTCGCCGCCGGCGCGTCGAAGGCGGACTGCGAAAACGAAAGGCGGGACGTTTACCTGCCGCTGTGTCTCGACCTGCGGGGCGGCACGGCGCGGCAACTGCTCCTCTCGAAGGCGCGCCTGCACGCGCGCTGGGCCGAGGCCGTCGTGAAAAATTACAGGGGGGCGGGTGACGCCGAAACCGTCCGCGCGTTGGCGGCGATGAAGGCCGCAAGAGAAAACGACCGGGTGATCGTCGCCCGGATAGTCGAAAAGCTACAGCCCCTCCAGCGGCTGATTAACAACTACCCGACGTACGCCGACTATCAGGAGGGCCGCGCCGCGTCCGAGGTCGGCCCCGACAGGACGGACGCGGAGGTCGCCGACGCCCTGAGCACCGCGTCTCTGCTGCTCGCTTCGATGCCCCGTAGCCCGGCCTTCTACCACCTGTCGGGCGCGCGTGACAGCTACAGGGACGGGCTGTTCTGGTACCGGAAGGTTCAACGGTCGAGGAGCATGGTGGTGTCCGCCGAGGCGTTCGAGGGCGACCCGCTGAGAGACCTGCGGTTGAATGCGGATCAAGTCGGCTACGCCGTCGTCGTCAACTGGAGGGCGGCGGCGAAATATACGCGCATCGCGGAACACTCATTGTCGCTTGCCGGACGGTAAAGAGAGTAACCTTCGGGTTAGCCGCGAGTTAGAGCGTACGATTGACCGAGGATGACTCCCGGGTGCGCCGACTATATAATTACCCTTCTTAGACCGGGCAACAAATCCGCGCCGCGCGACGTTAATGATTGCTGAGCCGGATCGTTCGTCTCTGTAGCCACTCCCCCGTAATCGTCCCACGCGCCGCGCGCCGACAACCCGGAGACTCCGGATGCAGCAGCCCCGCACGCAAGCCCAGACGCGCACGCTCGCGAGCCGCGAGGTGGCGGGCCTGCGCCTCGCCGAGACCGCCTACCCCGCGCGCCTGCGTATGCCGCGCCACGCGCACGCCCCCGCCTCCTTCAGCCTCGTCTTAAGCGGCGGCTACGAGGAGACCGCCGGGTCGCGCCGCTTCGACTGCCGCCCCGCCACGCTCGTCTGCCGCCCGCCCGAAGAGTCGCACTCGGTCGCCTTCCACGACGCGGAGGTGCGCATCTTCCGCGTCGAGGTCGGGGGCGCGTGGCTGGAGAGGGCGCGCGAGTGCCGCGTCGGTTGGGAGGGCGCGAAGGAGTTCGCCGCGGGCTCCGCCCAGTCGCTCGCGCTCCGCCTCTACAAAGAGTTCCGCGCCGCCGATCAGTTCTCCGCCCTCGCCGTCGAAGGGCTCGCGCTTGAGCTGCTGGCCGAGGCCGGTCGCACCTACGCGCGCACGCCCCGGCGCGCGCGCCCGCCCGCGTGGCTCGCCGAGGCGCGCGACGCGCTGCGCGAGAGCCTGACGGAGACCTTCTCGCTCGCCGCGCTCGCGCGCCGCGTCGGCGTCCACCCCGTCCACCTCGCGCACGAGTTCCGCCGCCACTTCGGGACGAGCGCGGGCGAGTACGCGCGCCGCCTGCGCGTCGAGGAGGCGTGCCGCGCGCTCGCGCAGACAGACCTGCCGCTCTCGGCCATCGCCGCGCGCCTAGGCTTCTACGATCAGAGCCACTTCACCAACTCGTTCAAGCGCGCGACGGCGCGCACGCCCGCCCAGTACCGCGCCCTCTTCCGCGGCGCGCAGCAATCCCTTCCAAGCTAGCTTTCAACCTTCCAAGACCCGCGCCGCGCGGCGCGTCTATAATTCGGGCCGTCGCGTTCCGTTCTCAACCGGGGCGGCGGGGGCCGTGGCCTCGCCGCCCGCTCGTTCGTGAATCACTCGCCCGACGAAAGAGAGATGGCCCATGCCGAAAGTCTTACTCGCTTCCCTGCTCCTCCTCCCCACGCTGCTCACCCCCGCGCACGCGCAGCCCGGCGCGAGGTCGACGCCGATGATGCTCATCGGTCGCGTCGCCGTCAGCCGCACGCAGATCGCCTTCACCTACGCGGGCGATCTCTGGCTCGTCCCGCGCGCGGGCGGCGAGGCGCGGCGGCTCGCGGCCCCCGCGGGCGCGTCCACCGGCTTCCCCGCCTTCTCGCCCGACGGCTCGCAGCTCGCCTACTCGCAGGCCCTGGGCGGCAACTGGGACGTGTACGTCGCGCCCGCGGCGGGCGGAGAGGCGCGCCGCCTGACGTTCCACCCTTCGGGCGACTTCGCCGTGGGCTGGACGCCCGACGGCAAGAGCGTCCTCTTCAACTCCGACCGCCTGCCCGACTCGCGCCTCTACATGACGCCGGCGGCGGGCGCGCCGCTCCCCGCCGAGCTGCCGCTCCCCAAAGCGCAGATGGGCTGGTTCTCGCCCGACGGCGCGCGCATCGCCTACACGCCGATGCGCTCGACGCCCGGCGACTGGCGCTACTACCGCGGCGGCGCGAGGGGCATGATCTGGATCACTTCCCTGCGCGACGGCGCGCTCGAAAAACTCCCGGTCGGCGACTACAACGACTACTTCCCGATGTGGCTCGGCGACAAAATCTACTTCGTCTCCGACCGCGACTACGCCGCCAACCTCTACGCCTACGATCTCCCGACGAGGCGCACGCAGCAGTTGACCAAGTTCGCCACCTACGGCGTCCGCTGGGCCGCCGCCTGCGACGACGCCGTCTTGATGGTGCGCGACGGGCGTCTCTACCTGCACGATCTGAAGACGAACGAGACGCGCGTCGTGCCCGTCTCGGCCTCGCCCGACACTTCCGAGCTGAAGCCGCGCACCGCGAACCCTTGGCGCGCGCTCGAAACCGCCGCGCTCTCTTCCGAAGGCGGACAGTTGGTCATCGGCGCGCGCGGGGAGGCCCTCGTCTTCGACCCCGCGAAGAATGAATCGCGCAACCTGACGGAGACCCCCGGCGTCGCCGAACGCTCGCCCGCCCTCTCGCCCGACGGCAAGTGGCTCGCCTACTTCTCCGACGAGTCGGGCGAATATCAGCTCCACGTCCGCGCCGCCGACGGGACGGGCGCGATCAAAAAGATCGCCGTCGAGCCGAAGCCGTCCTTCTACCGCGAGCTGACGTGGTCGCCCGACTCGCGGCGTCTCGCGTTCACCGATCACCGCCTCGCGCTCTGGGTCGCCGACGCCGCGGCGGGCGCGGCGCGTCAGGTCGATCGCTCGGTCTATTCATTCCAGGAGGAGTGGTTCCCCGCGTGGTCGCCCGACGGCCGCTGGCTCGCCTACTCCAAGCACCTGCACAACCGCGTCCGCACCGTCTTCGTCTACGACGCGCAGGACGCCGCCGTGCATCAGGTGACCGACGGGCTCACGCACACCGAGTCGCCCGTCTTCGACGCCTCGGGCAAGTACCTCTACTTCGTCTCCAGCCCGAACGCGGGCACGAGCGAGTACGGCTGGGGCGTCCTGCAAGGCGTCCTCGCGCGCCCCACCCTGACGCGCCGCCTCCACGCCCTCGTCCTCTCGAAAGACGACCCCGCGCCGCTCCTGCCGACGGGCGCTGCGAACCCCGACGCGAAGTTTGACGCGCCGACCGCGCCCGTCCGCATCGACTTCGACGGGCTCGCGGGCCGCGCGATAGATCTCCCCGCGCAGCCGCGCGACTACGCGCAGCTCTTCGCGGGCAGGCCCGGCGCGCTCTTCGTGCTCGTCAACGAGTGGAGGTCGGGCGGCGGCGCGTTCGGCGGCCCCTCGCAGGCGCTCTACGCGTACGATCTGACGAAGCCCAACAAGTTCGACCGCCTCGTCGAAGAGATCAACGGCGCGGAGGTCTCGCGCGACGGGCGGAGGCTGCTCTACTTCAAGGGCCGCGACGCCTTCCTCGTCCCGGCGGACGCCGCGCCGAAGCCCGACGAGGGCAAGCTCGATCTCCGCAAGCTCGAAGTGAGAGTCGATCCGCGCGCCGAGTGGGCGCAGATGTACCACGAGTCTTGGCGCATCATGCGCGACTGGTTCTACGATCCGAACCACCACGGGCAGAACCTCGCGGAACTCGAACGCCACTACGCCGGATACCTCCCGACCGTCACGCGCCGCGCCGACCTGAACGCGCTGATGAACATGATGCTCGGCCACGTCTCGATCAGCCACCTCGGCGTCGGCGGCGGCGACGCGCCGCCGCCGCCCTCGCCGCCCGTGCGCGTCGGGCTCCTCGGCGCCGACTACGAGGTCGCCGACGGTCGCTTCCGCTTCAAGCGCGTGCTGCGCTCGATGCCCTACAGCGCGGCGGTCGGCACCGCCGCCGCGCCGCTCGACCGCCCCGGCGTCTCGGTGCGCGAGGGCGAATACCTCATCGCCGTCGACGATCAAAATGTTGACGCGAGCCGCAGCGTCTACAGCTACTTCGAGAACAAGGCCGAGCGGCCCGTGAAGATCAAGGTCGCCGCCTCGGCTGGCGGGGAGGGCGCGCGCACGCTCACCGTCTACCCCGTCACGAACGACACGGGCCTGCGCGTCGCCAACTGGGCGGAGGAGAACCGCCGCCGCGTCGATCAGTTGTCGGGCGGCAAGCTCGGCTACATCTACGTCGCCAACTACGGCGGCAACACGTCGGACTTCATCCGCGGGCTCACGGCCTACGCCGACCGCGCCGGCGTCGTCATCGATCAGCGCGAGAACGGCGGCGGCATCACGCCCGACTACCTCATCGAGTGGCTGCTGCGCAAGCCGATCTACTACTACAGGTTCCGCGAGGGCGACGACATCCCCACGCCCGTCAACCCCGGCCCCGCCGCGAAGGTTCTGATCACGAACGAGCGCAACGGCTCAGCCGCCGAGACCTTCGCCTTCATGTACAAGCTCGCGCGCGTCGGCCCCATCGTCGGCACGCGCACGTTCGGGGCGGGCATCGGCCCCTACGTCTTCACCCCGCAGCTCCTCGACGCCGGGCAGGTGCAACTGCCCAACCGCGCCGCCTACAACCCCGACGGCACTTCATGGGGCATCGAGAACGCGGGCGTCGCGCCCGACTACGAGGTCGAGTTCACGCCGCGCGATCTGATGGCCGGGCGCGACCCGCAGCTCGAACGCGCCGTGCAGGTGGCGCTCGCGGAGGTGGCGAAGAACCCCGCCGCCTTGCCGAAGCGCCCGAAGTACCCGGTTCACAAGTGAGGCGCGGAGTCTCGGGGTAGCGGTTCGGCCCGATCTTGAGTGGAGGCGGGGATAGGATTCGCCACGGAGGCACAGAGGACGCAGAGGGGGCACAGAGGATAGACCGATCCGGATTTTATTTTCAGGATCGATCCTGACTCTGTGCGCCGTCCGTGTCCTCTGTGCCTCCGTGGTGAAGGCCGTAACTTTTCGCCGTCCCGGCTGTTTACGGCGTGACAGAATCCGCCTCGCGCGCGCCGCCCGAACAGTTTTGAAACGCTCCGGCGCGCCCGAACGTCTTACCACGAAAGCCCGCGCACGCCCGGAGGAAACGCCTTGAAACCCAGACCGCTCGTGATCACCTGCTCGCACGCCCGCGCCCTCTTCGTCCTCCTCCTTCTCTTCCCCGCAGCCGCCCGCGCGCAACAGGCGCAGGGGCTCGCGCCGGAGAAGATCAAGCAGATCGAGCAGTTGATCTCCTCCGAGATGTCGAAGCAGTCAATCGCCGGCCTCTCGGTCGCCGTCGTCACCGACAACCAGTTGCGCTGGTCAGCCGGGTACGGCTTCGCCGACGTGGAGAACTTCGTCCCCGCCAAGGCCGCGACCGTCTACCGGCTCGCCTCCGTGTCGAAGCCCGTCACGGCGGTCGCCCTGATGCGACTCGTCGAGCAGGGCAAGCTCGATCTCAACGCGCCCGTACAGAAGTATTGCCCCGCCTTCCCGCAGAAGCAGTGGCCCGTCACCGCGCGCCAGATACTCGGGCACCTCTCCGGCATCCGCCACTACAAGAGCGACGAGGAGTTCGACTCCACCCGCTTCTACCCTTCCATCAGCGAAGGGCTGGCGATGTTCAAAGACGACGCCCTGCTGTTCGAGCCGGGCACGAAGTACGGCTACTCGACCTTCGGCTACAGCGTGCTCGGCTGCGCCGTCGAGGGCGCGTCGGGCCAGAAGTTCGCCGACTTCGTCCGCGAGAACGTGCTGCGGCCCGCGGGGATGGACAGGATGCGCATCGACAGCGTCTCAGACCTCATCCCCAACCGCGCGCAAGGCTACCGGCGCGGCGCGGACGGGACGCTGCACAACTCGCCGCTCGCCGACAACAGCTACAAAGTTCCGGGCGGCGGCTTCGTCTCCACGGTCGAAGACCTCGCGAAGTTTGCCGTCGCCTTGCAGACCGCGAAGGTGTTGCGGCGGGAGACGGTCGAGCAGATGTACACCTCGCAGCAGACGCGCGACGGCAAGCCGACCAACTACGGCTTCGGCTTCAGCGTGGCTTCGGTCGGCGGGCAGCGCTACGTCGGGCACAGCGGCGCGCAGCAGCGCGTCAGCACGATCCTCCAGATGGCCCCCGACAAAGGCGTCGCCGTCGTCATCATGGTCAACGTCGAGGAGACGCGGCTGACGCCGCTCGCGAATCAGATTCTGGATGTCCTGACGAAGTGAGGCGCGAGGCGCGGGCCGGGCCTCAACCCGGCTGTCCCCAACCGCGACGTCGGACCCGTCGACGCGCGCATCGGCTTCCCGCTCTGGCAGCAGGACGACAAGGGCGTGCGCCTCGGGCCGTGCCTCGACGCCAACCTCTGCCCGGCCACGCTGCCCATCGCGGGCCAACCGGCTTCGGTCAACGACCGGCTCATCAACTTCCCCGGCGAGGCGTTCTGGTGGTCGGGCGAGGCGGAGATCGATCTGCCCAACGGCGGGAGCGGTCGTCTGACGTTGGCTAAGGAGGCGGCTTTCACGACCGAAGACGCGACCATCGGCAATCAGATCAGCTTCGACCGCGTGCGCGTCCGCATCGACGGCGTGACGGCTGGCGCGACCTACACGGTGACGCACCCCTTCGGCGTCCTCACCCTCGTGGCCGACGAAGACGGCTCGATTAACACGACCGAGGACATCGGCTGCGGCGCGTCGCCCTGCGACTTCAGAACCGCGCTCAACGGCAAGATCGGCGTCTTCCTGAAGTGGGACCCCTTGGTCGCGCCGGTCGCGCCGATCGGCTACGTCGGCGACCCCAACGTCCCGCACGCCGTCACCGGCAGCCCCCTCAGCAATAACTTCTTCCGCATCGCCGGGCCGAACGTCGGCGGCACGAACATCAACACCGTCCAGACTAACCTCTTCACCGTGTCGGGCAAGCTCTTCCAGTAAGAGACGCCCGCCCGATAAGGGGCATCGGTCATGACGAGAGCCCGTGAGTGGGGCGAAAGATTTTCGAGTTGAGAATCTTTCGCCCCACTCAGGGGCTCTCAAACTTTTATCTCTTGCCTCGCTCCCACGGCACGCGCCGCGGGCTAGAATCTAACGCCGCTTTCGAGGGCCAGCTTCGTCAGCGAGCGCCCGTCAGCTCGTCCGCCAGCTTCCCGGCGTCGTACATCTTCCGCAGCGCCTCGATCATGGCCGCGGAGTGGACGGCGACGGCGCGACCGCCCTCCGGGTCGTCGACGTACCAGTAGCGGTTCGGCAGCTTCTGGATGTTGCTGTCGAAGTTGAGGCCGACGATCTCGGCGTCGCGGTTGATGACGGGGCTGCCGGAGTTGCCGCCGATGGTGTCCGCCGTGTAGACGAAGTTGAAGGGCGTCGCGAGGTCGATCTTGTCCCTCCCCCGCCGCCAACGCTCCGGCAGCTCGAAGGGCGGCTTCTCGTCGAAGGCGCGCGCGCGCTCGTAGAGTCCGTAGAAGGTCGTCTTGTAGGGGACGAGCGTGGTGTCCTCCTCGTAGCCGAGCACGCGACCGTAAGAGAGGCGCAGGCTGGAGGTCGCGTCCGGGTAGACCGACTTGCCGTAGACGGCGAAGCGCGCCTCGGCGATCTTCTGCCCCGCGCCCGTCTCCACGCTGAGGATGTGCTGCTCGTTCCACGCTCGCAGCTCGCGGTAGATCGGCTCGACGCGCCGCGCGAGCGCGACCATCGGATCGTCCGACTTGGCGACCGCCGCCGCGCCGCCCTCGACCAGAGACTTGCGGAAGGAGACGTCGGCGAGACGCGTCCCGGCGACGACGCGGCGCGCCACCTCGGCGGGCGTCGCGCCTTCGAGCGCGGCGCGGACGAAAGGATCGTCCGCGCCCAAGGTCTTCCGCGCCTCTTCGAGCCACGCCGCGAGCACGGCCTCTTCCATGTCCGGGTAGATGGGCGCGGGCGAGAGCAGCGTGAGCTTCAGGGATTCGAGGCGGTTCTCGCGATACTCGTCGAGCCGCTGGCTGTTCGGCTTCGTCGTCTCCGCGGCGTAGCGGACGAGCTGCGACGCGATGGTGCCGAGGCGCGAGGGCGTGAGCGTCGTGAACGCGATCCGCTTCGCCATCGCCGGCAGCTCCTTGTAAGCCGCTTCGAGCTGGGCCCACGCGGGCGCGTAATTGCTCTGCAACTCCGGGCGGCGCGCGATCTCGGCGAGCAGTTTGCGCTCGTCCTCCTCCTTGCGGGCGAACGAGCGCGCGTTGTTCAAGCCCTCCTGCTGGCCGACGAGCCGCTTGAGCGAGTTTTCGAGCGAGCGGCGGGTCGCCTGCGCGCGCCGCGCCTGCTCCTCGCCCCCGGCGGCGTAGCGCGCGAGCGCGTCGCGCCGCGAGGCCCAGACCTGCATCTGCAAGGGGTTCCCCACGTCGCGCTGGTATTTAAGTTGCGCGAGCGTCAGCATCCGGTTCGTCGAGGCGGGGCTGCCGGGCGCGACGACGAACTCGCCCTCGGTCGTGCCCGACTTCGACCAGCGGAAGTAGTTCGCGGTGCGCAGCGGCTTGTCGCCTTCGTAGACGCGGAAGAAGGCGAAGTCGAGGTCGTAGCGCGGGTAGGTGAAGTTGTCGTAGTCGCCGCCGAAGAAGGCGATCTGCTCTTCGGGCGCGAAGACGAGGCGGATGTCCGTGTACTTCTTGAAGCGGTAGAGCCAGTATTCGCCGCCGCTGTAGAGCGTGACGACGTCCGAGCGCAGGCCCGTCTTCTCGTTCGACTCCCTCTCGATGGCCGCCATCTCGCCCTTGCGCTGCTCCGCCGCCTGCGCGCTCGAAGCGCCCGGCTTCGCCGCCGACTGCACGCGCTTCGACACGTCCTCGTAGGAGACGAGCACGTTGATCTCAAGATCGGGGCACTTCAACTCCTCAGCCGCCGTGCGCGCGTAAAAACCGTTCTTCGTGTAGTCGCGCTCCTTGGTCGAGACTTTGGAGAGCTGGCCCGAGGCGACGTGCTGGTTCGTCATCAGCAGCCCGTCGGGCGAGACGAACGAGCCCGACCCGCCGTCGTTCAGGCGCACGGACGCGAGCCGCACGTTGTCGAGCCACTCCTTCGTCGGCTCGAAGTTGTAACGCTCCTTCCACTGCTTCAGCGGCGGGTTGTCGAACGTCCACATCCCCTCGTCGGCGCGCGCGCGGGGCGCGGCGGGGAGCAGAAAGAAAGCCACGAGCATGATTGCGGTTGGTTTCCTCATCTTCAACTCCTCTTGGGAGAACTCCGCCGGCGCGGCTCGCCGCGATCAACTTTTATCAGCGACCTCAAGGCTTCGTTAACGGCTTCATCGCTCGGAAAAGCCTCAGCCACGTCCGGCGCTAACAAGACGAGGTTCGTGCCCTCACTGTAGCGGCGCGCGTATTTGCCGCGCACCCCGCCCTTCAGCGAAGAGGGGTCATACTCAGACCGCAACTCGTCGGCGGGCTCTTCAACTTTCTTCTTCATATAATTTTCTCTCGCCGCGCGTCGTCGCCCGCGCGCTGATAATGCGGATCGTCTCTCCTCGCTCGGCGTGCGCGACGATGAGCAACTTCTCCCGCTCCGAAAGCCCGATGGTGATGAGACGGTTCTCCTCGGAGGAGTGATCAGGATCGGGGAATGTGATCGCGAGCGGGTCGCCAAAGACCGTTGCCGCTTCCTTAAACGAAACGCCGTGCTTTCTTAAGTTGAGTGCGGCTTTTACGGCGTTCCACTCGAACTCCATTCGTCGATTATATCTTCCGCAGTCGTCATCTCATAACTCACTTTGCCCTCTCTCCGGCGTTTACGTCCTCGCGAAAGCGTTTCTTAAAGTCCGGCGCGTCGCGGCGCAGCGAGAGCCAGTCGTCGAAGATTTCGGGCGTCTGGAGCCAGACGGTGAACCAGTTGGCGATCTCCTCCTTCTCGGCCCGCTTGCGCGCGTCCACCGACTTGTTCGCGGCGATCATCTGCGCGCGCTGCTTGCCGCGCAGCGCCGTCTCGCGCACGCGGCGCGCGCCTTCGGCGTCCTTCTTGCGCGCGAACTGCTTGCGTAAGTTTTCCAGCCGCTTGATCGACGCGGCGGCCTGCTCGAAGTCCGAGAAGCGCAGGACGTTGCGGAACATCGGCTCGTAAGGATCGGCGGCGCGCCAGCGCGCGTCCATCTCCAAGACTTCGGCGTGGCGCAGCTCGGCCCCCTCGTCGGCGAGCAGGCGCGCCATCACGGCGGGGCTCTCGACCGCGCCGCCGTCGAACCGCTCCCTCACCGCCGCCACGATCTTCTCAAGCTCTTCGGCGCCCACGGTCTCGCAGTCGAGGTGCTCCCACACCTCGATCATCAGCTCCCGCTTCGTGCGCGCTTTCCAACCGCCCTCTTTCATCCCCCGCGAGATTACGACGCGCCGCGAGCGCGTGACAAGCCCGCGGGCCCGCGCGGTTGCCGGTGTGACACCCGCCGCGCGCTACGCTAAAATTACCCTTCGAACGCGCCCCGGAAGGCTCACGCTGATGACGACACGCACGGACGGCGCGCTCGGCGCGCTCCACGAACATTTCGGCTTTGCGGAGTTCCGAGAGGGGCAGCGCGAGGTCATCGACTCGATCCTCGAAGGCCACGACACGGTCGTCGTGATGCCGACGGGCGGCGGAAAATCCCTCTGCTTCCAGCTCCCCGCGCTGATGCGCGAGGGCGCGACGGTCGTCGTCTCCCCGCTCATCGCGCTGATGAAGGATCAGGTCGACGCGCTGCGCGCGCGGGGCCTGCCCGCCACCTTCGTCAACAGCTCCATCGATTTCGAGGAGCAGAAGGAGCGCATCCGCAGCCTCCGCCGCGGCGAGCTGAAGCTCGTCTACGTCGCGCCCGAGCGTTTCCGCAGCACACACTTCGTCGAGGCCCTGCAGAGCGCGAACGTCTCGCTCTTCGCCGTGGACGAGGCGCACTGCGTCTCGACTTGGGGGCACGACTTCCGCCCCGACTTCCTCCGCCTGCGCCACGCCATCGAGCAGATCGGTCGCCCGCAGGTCGTCGCCCTCACCGCCACGGCCACGCCTTACGTCCGCGCCGACATCATCGAGCAGCTCGGCCTGAGGGAACCGCGCGCGTTCGTCTCCGGCTTCGACCGCCCGAACCTCTCTTTGCGGGTCGTCCACACGCAGAAGGATCGCGAGAAGATCACGCACATCCGCGCGCTCGCCGCCGCGGGCGGGTCGGGGATCGTCTACGCCTCGACGCGCAAGTCGGTCGAGCAGGTCGCGCGCCGCCTGCAGGACGCGGGGCTCAGCGTCGTCGGCTACCACGCCGGGATGGAGGACTCGGAGCGCGTGCGCGCGCAGGATCAGTTCATGTCGGGCGCGCGACAGATGATCGTCGCCACCAACGCCTTCGGCATGGGCATCGACAAGCCCGACATCCGCTTCGTCGCGCACTACCAGATGCCCGGCTCCATCGAGGCCTACTATCAGGAGATCGGTCGCGCCGGTCGCGACGGGCTGCCCTCGGCCTGCGCGCTGCTCTTCAACTACGCCGACAAGCGCACGCAGGACTACTTCATCGAAGGCTCCTACCCGCCGCCCGAACTGATCGCCAAGGTCTACGAGGCGCTCGTCGCGACCGGCGAGCGGCGCATCGAGCTTTCGACGAAGGAGATCGCCGCGCGCGCCGCCGTCCGCAACGAGATGGCCGTGCAGTCGGCGCTCATCACCCTCGAAAAGGCGGGGCACATCGAGCGCGGCGCGGGGGCCGAGAACCGCGCGTCCGTGCGGCTGCTGATGCCCTCGCACCTCGCCCGCGAGACCGTGGGCGCGAAGCGGAGCGCGCGCGACAAGCTCATGCTCTTCGCCCTGCTCGGCGGGCACGACGTGAACGAGCGCGCCGACACGGAGCTGAACGTCGCCGACCTCGCCGAATCGCTCGAACTCGATCTGAACGGCGCGCGCCGCGCGCTCTCGTCGCTCGCCGAAGCGGGCGTCATCTCGTACCAGCCCGCGCGCCGCACGCGGGGCGTCCTCATGCTCGACGAGCGGCCCGCGCGCCGCCTGAACGTCCGGCCCCAAGACCTCGCGCGCCGCGCCGCGCTCGAACAACGCAAGCTGCGCGAGATGATCTCGTTCTGCTACACCGAAGACTGTTACCGCGCCTTCATCCTCGACTACTTCGGCGACCGCTCGCACGCCCCGACCTGCGGCAAGTGCGGCAACTGCCTCGGCGAGAGGGCGAACGCGCCGCGCGATCCCCAAGCCGTCCCCGTCGCCCCCGCGAGCGCACTCGACCGGCGACTCCGAGAGCAGACGCCCGCGGGCCGCGAGCTTGAGTACGAGCTGGACGATCAGTCGCGCCGCACGCGCGGGCTGCGCGAGGCCGAGTCGGCGGCGACCAATTCCGCCGCGCTGCGCGCGTCACTCGAAGGTGAGGTCGCCGCCGCGTTCCCCGCCGGCGCGGGCGACGCGGACTTCGCGGTGACGGAGGCGCGCGAGCTGAACGAGGCGGAGCGTCTGTGCGTGAGGAAGATTCTCGCGTGCGCGGCGCGCATGGAGGGCCGCTTCGGCAAGGGCGTCCTCGCCGCCACGCTGCGCGGCTCGCGCTCGGCCAAGATCGCGCAGTCGGGCCTCGACCGGCTCACCACCTACGGCATCCTCTCAGACCTCACGCAGGACGAGATCATGCTCTACGTCGACGCGCTCGTCTCCGCGGGCGCGCTGCGCGTCACGGGCGGCGCTTACCCGACCGTGCAACTGACCGCCGCGGGCAGCGACGTGATGCGCGAGCGCGCCCAGATCAAACTCGCGCTCCCGTCGTTCGCCCCCGCGGCGCAGGCGCGCGCCGGGTCTTCGTCGGCGTCGTTCTCGTCGGGCGCGACCGGCGCGGCGGCGGCGGCAACGGCGAAGCGCGTCTCCACCGTGGACGAGACTTACGCCTTCTACAACGCGGGCATGACCATCGAGGAGATTTGCGAGCAGCGCGGCCTGACGGCGATGACCGTCGAGAAGCACCTCGCCGACTGCATCACGGAGGGCCGCCCCTTCGATCTCTCCCGACACGTCTCGGAGGCGGATCGCGCGCTCATCGAGCAGGCGGTCGCACAGCATGGGGCCGAACGCCTCAAGCCCCTGCGCGACGCGCTCCCCTACCGCGTCACCTACCGCATGATCCGCTTCGTCGTCGCCGACCTCCAACGAACAACCGAGCGCGCCGACTCGCCGGGCTGAGTCGAAACGATTACAATCGCGCCGAACACTCCCACGACCACGATGACGACAACCGTGCCGAAGACTATCGACGACTAAAATGCCCACAACGAACACCGCGCCCGACCGGGCCATGACCGAAATACAGCCCGAGCTGCCGCCCGTCGCGCCGCACGATCCCGTCGCGCCCGACCCCTCGCAGCCGGAGCCGCTGCCGCTGCCGCCCGATTCTCCGACGCCGCGCGCGCCCGTCACCGAGCCCGACCCGGTCCGGCCCGTGGGCGACCCGTTGCCGCAGGAGCCGCCGCGCCTCGCCCGATGACGCGCGAAGCGATTGACCTCGAAGCGGTCGCGCGCCGCCTCGCGTCGAAGCCTTTCACGGCGCACCGCCTCTTCCAGAGCGGGCACGCGCAGACGCTCGCGGCTTACGCCTTCCCGCGCCGCGCGCGCCTGCTGCGCGAAGCGGCGGCGGACGAGCCGCGCCTCTTCGAGACCGAAGCCAACGTCAGCGTGCTCGTGCGCTGCCGCTGGCAGGCGCGGAGAGAGTCCGCGCCGACGCTCCTGCTCGTACACGGGCTGGAAGGGTCGAGCGAATCGACCTACGTCCTCGGCACCGCCGAGAAGGCGCACCGCGCGGGCTTCAACGCGCTGCGCATGAACATCCGCAGTTGCGGAGACACGCAGCACCTCTCGCCCACGCTCTACCACAGCGGGCTCACGCATGACCTGCGCGCCGTCGTCGAACAGCTCTCGGCGCGCGACCGGCTCGCGGAGATTTTCCTCGCGGGCTTCTCGCTCGGCGGCAACCAGTGTCTGAAGCTCGCGGGCGAGTGGGGCGCGGGCGCGCCGCGCGCCCTCAAAGGCGTGTGCGCCGTCTCGCCCTCGCTCGATCTCTCGACCTGCGCCGACGCCATCTCCCGGCGGCAGAATTTTCTCTACAGCCGGAAGTTCATCCGCAGCCTCAAGCGCCGGATGGGACGCGCCGCCGAGCTCTACCCCGAACGCTACGACACGGCGCGGCTGAAGTTCGTGCGCACGATCCGCGACTTCGACTCGCACTACACCGCGCCGCACGCCGGATTCCGCGACGCCGACGACTACTACGCGCGTTCGAGCGCGCTGCAATTCGTCCCCTCGATCCGCGTCCCCACGCTCGTCGTCCACGCCGAAGACGATCCGCTCGTCCCGTTCGACTCGTTCCGCGGCCCCGCGCTCGGCGCGAACCCCTGCGTCGTCTTCCTCGCGACGCGGCGCGGCGGGCACGTCGGCTTTCTGGCCGACGGGGGCGCGCGCGGCGAGGATCGCTTCTGGGCGGAGAACCGCGTCGTCGAGTTCTGCCGCCTGCTGCGCGAAGCGGCTTCGCACTAATTTACTGCGCCGTTCGTTGGCGGCGTCCTAATTCGATTTTCCTCCGTGCCCCCTCCGTGTCCTCCGTGACTCCGTGGTGAGTGCTTAAGTCTCTTACCTCACCACGGAGTCACGGAGATCACAGAGATGGCACGGAGGAAAGCCGGAATCAAGTCACTACTCGTTCGTTTGTTGACGCGCCGCGCCCGGTCGAAATAAGCTATCGTCAGCCCCAACGAACGTTACGCGAGATTGGGCCGCCCGGAGGATGGAAGCGGGTTTTCCCTCTGACAGATGATCGTCGCGCTGAAAATCTTCGCCGTCTTTCTGCTGGTCTTAGCCAACGGCTTCTTCGTCGCCTCCGAGTTCTCGATGGTCGGGGTGCGCCGGATGCGCATCGCCACGCTCGCCGAAGGCGGCGACGCCCGCGCCCGCCGCGTCCTCGCCCTCAAGGACAACCTCGGGGCCTACATCTCCGCCACGCAGCTCGGCATCACGCTCGCCTCGCTCGGCCTCGGCTGGCTCGGCGAGCCGACGGTCGCGCACGTCCTCGAAATGCCGCTCGCCGGGCTCCCCGAAGTGTGGCGTCACGCCGTCGCCTTCGTCGTCGGCTTCTCGATCATCACGGCGTTCCACATCGTCTTCGGCGAGCAGGTGCCGAAGATGCTCGGCATCGAGAGGGCCGAGCGCGTCGTGCTCTTCACCTCGTCGGTGATGGTGCTCTTCTCGAAGGTCTTCAGCCTGCCGATCCGCGCGCTCAACTGGGCGGGCACGCGCGTAGTGCGCCTCTTCGGGATGCACACCTCCGCCGAGCACGCCTCGACCTACACGGAGGAGGAGCTGAAGCAGCTCGTCGACATCTCGCACCAGAGCGGCCACATCGAGGCGGGCGAGCGGCAGCTCATCAACCGCGTCTTCGACTTCTCCGAGGCCGAGGTGCGCGAGGCGATGGTGCCGCGCACGGCGGTCTCGGCCCTGCCCGTCACCGCCACGCTCGAAGAGGCGGAGCGCGCCTTCTGCGAGCTGGGCTACTCGCGCCTGCCCGTCTACCGCGAGCGGCTGGACGACGTGGTCGGCGTGCTCTTCATGAAAGACATCATGCCGTGCCTGCGGCAGAGCGCGCCCGAGCAGTTCGACGTGGAGCGGATGATGCACCAGCCGCTCTTCGTCCCGGCGGCGGCGCGCCTCGGCTCCGTGCTCGCGCAGATGCAGTCGGCGCGCACGCACATCGCCTTCGTCGTGGACGAGCACGGCGGCATCGAAGGGATCGTCACGCTCGAAGACTTGCTCGAAGAGATCGTCGGCGAGATCAACGACGAGTACGACGAGGAGACGCGCGCGCAGATCGCGGAGCAGCCCGACGGGACATACCTTCTCGACGGGATGCTGGCGGTGCGCGACGCCAACCGCCACTTCAAGTTGAAGCTGCCGGAGGAGGCGGGCTACACGACCGTCGCCGGCTTCATGCTCGCGCGCGCCGGGCGCATCCTCAAGCCCGGCGAGACCGTCGATCACGAGGGCGCGACCTTCGCCGTCGAGCGCGTCGATAGACACCGCATCCGCCGCGTCCGCTTCACGCCCGCCCCCGCCGCCGAGGCGGACGCGCCCGCCGAGCAGACGGCGACCGCGGCTGACTAGAGTCCGCCCACGGATCGGCCCGACGTTCACTCTCTGTTATAAGAAGCACTCGCCGGGGAGCGGTTGAGAAAGTCTCGTCAGGCGCTGTTTGTTGGAAGCTGTTAGGGAAGTCAGATTCTAAACAGGCGGGCCCGCGATTTATCGTCGCGGGCCCGCCCCGTCTGGCGTGCTTCATCGCCTACTTCGTGATCCGTTTGAGGAGCCGCGTCGCATGATTGCGCGCGATGAGCGGGATGCGCTCGTCGGTGGAGAGGTCTGTGAGGAGCGGCGCGAGCGCCGTCTTGTCGGAGACCCCGTCGCGGTCGAGGAGGATTTCGAGCCGCTTGAGCACCCTCACCGTCTCGGTCGGCTGGTACTGGCGCGCGACGTCGATGTCGAAGACGAAGAGCTGCTGCTCCGTGATGCGGCGGTACTCCTTGACGAGCGCCGACGCCTGCTCGTTGTTCGTCCAGTTGAACTCGGTCGTGCGCTCGCGCGTGCCGCGCCTCATGCGCAGGTGGTAGGTGCCGAGGTGCGGGAACTGCTTCTCCGCCTGATAGCTCTCGGCGGAGTCTAAAAACTTCAGCGCCTCCCACGCCGAGACGATGCGCGCGAACGCCGACGGCGTGATGTCGAGCGGCTCGGTGAACGGCTGCTCCTCGTTCTTACGCTCGAAGGTGATCTGCCCGTGCCCCGCCGCGTCGTGCTCGACGACGACGCGGCGCACGTCGAACTCCGGCTGCGCGAACTCGTAGGCGTAGCTGACCCCGTCCGCCGCCGCCGCCTTCTCGCCGCCCTTCGCCGCCGCGCCCGACTGATCGGGCGACTGCCCCGCCCCGCCCCTCGCCTCCGCGTTCTTCTTAACCGGCTCGGGGGTCGTGGCGGCGGCGGCGGTCGCGCCCGGCTGCGAGGCGGCGGTTTCGTCGCCCCGCTCGTTCTTCTTCGCGGGCGCGGCCTCGGCGGGGGCCGACTGCTTCGCCTGCGGCGACGGCTTGCGCGCCGCCGCCGCCTTCCGCTTCTGCGCCGGAGTGGCAATCGCCGCGCCCGAGACGAGCGCGGCGATCAGCGTCAACCCTGTGAGTGTCCTTTTCAAACTCATTCGAAGGCGACCGAGACCAGCTTCGAGACGCCCGCCTCTTCCATCGTCACGCCGTAGAGCGCGCGCGCCGTCTCCATCGTGCGCTTGCTGTGTGTGATGACGAGGAACTGCGTCTCGGTTGCCATCTCGGCGATCTTGGCCGTGAAGCGCCCGATGTTCGCCTCGTCGAGCGGCGCGTCCACCTCGTCGAGCAGGCAGAAGGGCGAGGGGCTGTAGCGGAAGATGGCGAGGACGAGCGCGAGCGCCGCCATCGCCTTCTCGCCGCCCGAGAGCAGCAGCACGTTTTGCAGGCGCTTGCCGGGCGGCTGCGCCACGATGTCGATGCCGGATTCGAGGATGTCGTCGGCGTCGATCATGCTCATCTCGCCGCGACCGCCCCCGAAAAGCTCGACGAAGAGCTGGCCGAAGTTGCGGTTGATCTCCTCGAAGGCGTGGCGGAAGCGTTCGCGCGAGCGCTTCTTGATCTCGCGCAGGGCCTCTTCGGTCGAAGCGATGCCGTCCTCGATGTCCTTGCGCTGCGTGGTGAGGAAGACGAAACGCTCTTCCGCCTCGCCCAGCTCTTCGAGCGCCATCAGGTTCACCGCGCCGAAGCCTTCGAGCCGCGCGCGCAGCTCCTCGACGCGCGCCCGCCCCGCTTCGAGATCGAACTCCGCGTCGGGTGAGTCAGCCGCGACGATCTCTTCGAGCGTCTGCGAGAGTTCCGTGACGCACGCCTCGCGCAAATAGTTCAGACGCGCGGCGGCCTCCGCGCGGTTGATCTCCAACTGCGCGCGCGCCTCGCGCGCTTCAGCCGCGCGGCGGTTCAGCCCGCTCAACTCTTCGGCCAGCTCGTCGGCGCGGGCGCGCGCCGCGCCCAAGCGTCCCGTCGCGCGCTCGACCTCGGTCTGCAAACGCTCCGCCTCGCTCTCGACCGTGCCCGCGCTCTCCTCCATCTCGGCGAGCGCGCCCCTCACTTCCGCGAGGCGCGCGCGCATCTCCTCGATCTCGGCGGCGTGGCGTTCGAGCCGCGCTTCGAGGTCTGCCGACTCGGCCTCCGTCCGGCGCAATTCGGAGGCGGTCGCGCGGCGACGCTCCGCCGCCGCCGCGGCAGCCGCGCGCTCGCCGCTCAGCCGCTCGCTCTCGACCTCCGCCCTGCGCCGCGCCTCCGCCAAGACTTCGCCCGCCGCCGCGACCGCCAGCGTCGCCGCGAGCCGAGAGCCTTCCGCCGCCTCAAGCTCCGCGCGCTGCGTCGCGTGCCGCCCCCCGATCTCCCGGCGCTCCTCGGCGAGCCGCGCCGCGTCTTCGGCGACGACGCGCGTGTGCCGCGCCGCGCGCTCGACCTCCTGCGCGAGCTGCGCCGCCGAGAGTTCGCGCGCCACCTGCTCGCGCTCCTCCCTGCCGATCTGCTCGTTCAACAAAAGCAGCGTCTCTTCCAGCTCGACGAGGCGCGCGCGCGCCGCGCTCAGAGAGTCTTCCGCCGAGACGACTTCCGAGGCGAGATCGGCGGCGCGCGTCTCAAGCTCGCGCATCTCGCGCTTGAACGCCAAGAGCCCGGTCGCCTCGTCGACCTGCGCCGCGCCGCCCGCGCCGACGAGTTGGCCGCCCGAGACCCACTCGCCGTCGGGCGTCACGTAAAGCTCGCCCGTCTCGTAGGAGCCCGCGGTCGCCTCTTCCAGACTCGCGACGATGCGCGCGCCCATCTCGCGCCGCAGCGTCCGGTTCAAAACCGTCAGCAGCTCGCGCGGCGCGCCGAGCACGTCCGAGAGCCGCACGTCGCGCGCGCCGAGATCGGCGACGGTGGCGCGCGAGTAGAGTTCGCCCGCCTCCGCGTCGTCCACGCCCGCGCCCTGAATCCCCGCGACGAGGAAGGTGGCCCTCCCCGCGCCGCTCGCGGCGAGCCACGCGGCGGCGCGCGCCGCGTCGTCCGGCGTCGGCACGATGACGGTCTGCAAGTAGCCGCCGAAGATGCCTTCGACCGCGCGCTCCCACTGCGGCTCGACCCTCAGCATGTCGGCGAGCGTCCCGACGGTGTGAAAGTCCTTCGACGGATCGCGCTCCGCCTCGTCTAACAGCTCGTCCGAGAAGATGCGCTGGACGGCCTGCGAGTAGAGAGAGCGCTTGGCGTCCAGCTCCGCGAGAGTTTCGAGGCGGTTGCGCACGCGCGCGGCGTCCTCGCGCATCCGCGCGTACTCGTCGAGCGTGGCCGAGACGAGGCCGCGCGCGGCGGCGACGCCCACGGCGGCGGCCTCGCGCTCGACGAGCAGTTTGTCGAGACGACCGCGCGCGGCGTCGATCTCGATCTGCAAGGCGGCGGCCTTCGACTCGAACTCGGCGTGCGCGGCGCGTGCGCGCTCGCCCTCGCGCTCCAGCCCTTCGGCTTGCGCGGCGAGCCGTTCGAGCGTCGCTTCGAGCTGGCGACCGATCTCGGACAGGCGCTCGGCGACCGCCGTGTGCGTTAACAGTTCCGCGCGCGCCGACTCGATCTGCGATTCGGCGTCGAGCACTTCGTTCAGGAGCCGCGCGTAGTCGGCCTCCGCCGAGCGGAGTGACGCGGCGCTCCGCTCGCTCTCGTCGCGCAGGCGCGTCTCGCCCGCGCGCAAAGTCTCGCCCTCGGCGCGCACGCTCGCCAGCCGCCCGCGCAGGGCTTCCACCTGCGACTCGACGTCGCGGGTGCGCTGTTCGAGCGATTCGGCCTGCTCCTCGCGGTAGGCGCGCTCGCGCTCGCGGCGGTCGCGGCGCAGCGCGGCGTCGGCGACCGCCGCGCGCGCCGTGGCGAGTTCGTCCTCGCGCTCGCGCGCGGTGGCCGTGGCGCTCCGGGTCTCTTCGCCGCGGTCTTCAAGCTCGGAGGCGAGGGCGCGCTCCTCGTCGCCCGCCGCGTCGAGCTGCGCGCGCAGGGTTTCGAGCGAGAGGTTGAGCGTGCGCTCCTCGGCGGCGTAGACGCGGCGCAGCAGCTCGCGCAGCTCTTCCTTGAGCGAGCGGTAGCGGCGCGCCTTCGCGGCCTGACGGCGCAGGCTCCCGACCTGACGGTCGATCTCGGAGACGATGTCGGAGACGCGGCGCAGGTTCATGCGCGCCGATTCGAGCCGCGCTTCAGCCGCGCGCTGTCGCACGCGGAACTTCGTGATGCCAGCCGCCTCCTCGATGAGCGTGCGCCTGTCCATCGGCTTGGCGGAGAGGATCTGCCCGATGCGCCCCTGCTCGACGATGGCGTAGTGCGCGCCCGACAGCCCCGTGCCGGAGAAAAGGTCTTGGATGTCGCGCAGGCGGCACGCGCGACCGTTCAGGAGGTACTCGCTCTCGCCGTCGCGGTAGAGGCGGCGCGCGACCGAGACGGTCTCGCCCGGCGCGAAGCCGAGGGCGAGGCGGCGCGGACGCCAGTGGCGCTTCGAGTGCTGGCGAGACTTCGCCGCCGACACTTCCGGCGCGGACGCCCCGGCGGCGGCGAGATCGGTCGAGGCGGCGACGAGATCGGCGGAGCTTGAGAAGGGCGCTGTCTGAGATTGCTCGTCGACGTAAGCGTCGGTCGCGCCGCCACCCGTGGCGACCGGCGCGACCGCTTCGGGCGTCTGCGCGGCGGGCGCGGCGTCGCCGGCGGAGTCGCCGAGGAGTTCGGGGGCGAGGGTGGCTTCGATCTGCTCCCCGTGCTCGTCGATCTCTTCGAGCGTCGAGTCGATGTCTTCGATGTCGGCCTCTTCCCCGGTGGTCTCGTCGCGGATGAGGTGGAGCACGACCTCGGCCATGCCGCTCGGCGCGCGGTTGCGCGAGCCCTGAAAGATCACGTCCTTCATGTCGGAGCCGCGCAGGTGCTTGACGCGCTGCTCGCCCAGCACCCACGAGATGGCGTCCGAGACGTTCGACTTGCCGCAGCCGTTCGGGCCGACGATGGCCGTGATGCCCTCGCCCGTGAAGACCAGCTCCGTGTAGTCGGCGAACGATTTGAAGCCCGTGATTTCGAGTCGCTGAAGTTTGAACATGCGTGTGGCTTTCGTCGGCTTGGGCTACTCCTACGCGGCTGTGCGTCTCTCTAATAAGCACAGCCGATAGAGCGCGGCGTGGGAGAGCACACTATATGTGGGCGTGGCGCGGATGTCAACAAAAGCCTCAGCCGGAGGCGTTTTACTCTCTGGCGGCGCGGGGTTTAACCCGACGCGGCGGCGCGCGCCCGGCGGCGCAAACGCCCTCGCCCTCACTCGGGATCGGGTCGACCCGCCGCCGACGGCGATCACCTTCCGGCCAAGAGATCGCGCCGCCCGAAGAGCGCGAGGGTGACGCCGGGCCGGAGTTCGTAGTCGCCGCCGACCCTCTGGTAGCGACTGCCGAGCAGCCGCTCGACTTCCGGCACCTGCCCGACCTTGACGAGGATGACCGCGTCCGTCGTCTCGCCGACCTGCCCCGTGTAGCCGATGTGCTTGTAGTCGCGCACGTACCACGGCAGGGGCCAGTACTCCTGATTCTCGACGGCGACGTTGATGCCCGCCTCGTACTTGTCGCCCGTCCGCGCCGTGATCGCGTCCATCTGCGCGAGCAGTTCGTGGAAGTCGCGCTTGGTGTGCGCGTAAACGTAAGCGTAGCGGTCGTCGTCGTAGTGGACGAAGTTGATCTGGTACGACTGCCACGCGGCGACGGCGAGGCACGCGCCGAGCAGCGCGAGGGAGACGACGCGCCAGCCGCGCGCGCGGTAGAGTCTGTCTATCGCGTAGCCGCCGGAGACGGCGAAGGGGAGGAGCCAACTGAGCGCGAGCCACGGCGTCTTGTACTTGATGATCGAGTAGGCGGCGAAGAGCCCGAAGCCCCAGAGCGCGGCGAAGAGCGGGAAGCGCCGTCGCGTCTCCCAGAGCGAGAGCAGCGCGCCGAGCGTCGCCAGCATGACGAGCGGGGCCTCCTCGCCAAACCGCCACTTGCCGCCGTAGTCCCCGAAGACCAGCCACTCGAAATACTTGTAGAACGGGTAGCCGTGGAAGCCGCTCTCGCCCGTCTTGCGCCAGACGTACAGGGCCTCGACCGCGTCGGAGACGCCCTTCGGGTTCGTGAAGAACGAGGAGTAGTAGAGGATGTTGACGAAGAGGAAGATGGCGACCGCCCCGGCGAGCAGGAAGAGCGCGTGCGTCCAGCCGCCGAATCTTTCGACGAGGCCGAGCGGCGCGTGCGCGAAGCCTTCGCCTGCGCCCGCGGGGCGCTTGTCCCGCCCCTTCCTCTTCGGCTCAGCGGGCCGCGCCCGCCCCGCGCGCCCAACGAGCCGCACCCACAGCGAGGCCATCCCCCAAGCGATCAGCAGCACGCCCGCCGTGATGAAGGCCGTCTCCTTCGTCGCGAACAGCAGCGCGGCGGAGACCGAGGCGAGCGCGAGGTGGTAGGCGCGCGCGCCGTCGTAGAGCCTCAGGAGCGCGACGAGCGCGGCGAGGCAGACGGCGATCAGCAGGAGGGACGCGACCGCCCACGCGCGCGTGAACGTCGCGTAGTGTTTGACGGTCAGGAGCGAGATGGCGACGAGCGCGAAGGAGAAGACGGCGACGAGCAGCCCCGTCAAGCCGCCGCGGTCTCCTGCCTGCCCGCCCGGCGCGGCGTCGCGCTCGCCCTCGTAGAAGCGGAGCGCGCCGACGACGATGCCGAGCGTGAAGAAGACGAACAGCATCTCGTGGATGTAATAGCGCGAGAAGAAGACCATGCCGGGCGAGACGGCGAGCAGCGCGGCGCAGGCGAGCGCGCCGACCGCCCCGACGTAGCGGCGCAGGCAGAGCGCGAGCCACACGGTCGCCAGCCCGAACGCCGCCGTCACGGAGCGCAAGACCCACGTGCCGAGCCACTGGTGCGACGCGGCGAAGGAGGCGAGCGGGAGCGTGAAGTAGTAGAGCGTCGGCCCGTGGTAGTTGGTCGGGTCGTACCGGTACTTGCCCTGCCGCAGCAGCCCGAGCAGGAAGAACCCGTTGACGCCCTCGTCGTGGTGCAGCGGCTTGAGTTCGAGCGAGAAGGCGCGCAGCAGGGCCGCGACGGCGAGCACCGCCGCGCACCCGATCCGCCACGCGCCCTCCGACAACTCGGAGCCCGCGGCGGTCGGCGCGGCGGGCGGCGGCGGCGCGGCGGCGGCCTTGCCGGCGCTCGCCCGCGAGTCCGCGTTCTTTTCGGCGCGCTGTTTCGCCTTACGGTCGCGCGACTTTGTAGAGCTGGTAGGCACCCGTCTCCCCGACCTTCTTGAAGCGTGTGAAGAACTGTTCGTTGACCCGCAGGCCCGTGCGTTCGAGCGGACTGACGACGACGTACTCGACGCCGTATTTGGCGAGCACCTGCTCGGCGTCGGACGCGCCCGCGTAGACGCGGCCCACCTCCGACTCGCGCGCCGCGTAATCGACACCCTGCGACCAGAGGTGCCCGCCGTAGCCCATCAGCGACTGGCGGCCAGACAGGTAGACCGGGTGATTATAAGTCGGCGCGTGGAGGATGAGCGAGCGCGGCGCGGTCTCGCGCTTCAACAGCTCCGCGAACGCCACGCCGTCGCGGTCGAACTCCCTCTGCTCCGACGCCGCCGTCGCGACCCTCCACACGTCGAGCGCGCCCGCGAGCGTGAGGGCGACGAGCAGCGCGGCTGTCGTCAACTTCAACGCCGCGTTCGTGCGCCACAGGCGCGCGAGCAGGAGCGCGACCACGGGCACGGAGGCGACGTACCAGTAGAACAGGACTTTGATGTTGTCCCACACCCACGGCGAAATCTTCGCGGCGTTGCAGACGGCGAAGAGGATCGTGAACGGCAGGTAAAAGATCAGCAGCCGCTTCGGCACGACGGGCGCGCGCCCGCGCCACGCGAGCGCGGCGACGAGCAGCGGGATGAAGAGCCCCGTGTTCCTGATCCAGAACCAGACCGGGTTCTGCGTGCCGCGATCCCAACCCGACTGCCACGCGAAGAAGCTCGCCGGTCGCGCCGCGCTGCCGCGGGTCGCCCACCACATCGCGGGCGCGGCGAGCAGAAACGCCGCCGCGAAGAAGACGCTCCACGCCCTCCAACGCGGCAGCGTCAGCGCGAGGCAGCCCCCGACGAGCATCACGACGACGAAGCTGTGCGCGTGTACGAGCGGCAGCATCCCGGCGATCACGCCCGCGCCGAGCATCCTCCGGTCGGCAGGCGCGAGGAAGGCGGAAGACGCGGCGGCGGGGGGGCGCGGGGACGCCGAGATTTTCGTCTCCGTATGCGCGCCGCCGCGGACCGAGGCCAGTTGCTTGCCGCCCCGCGCCTTCTTCTTTTTACGACCGCCCTTGCCCGCCCCCCTCTCGGTCGCGTCCTCCGCCTCCGCGTCGCCGCGCCCCCGCGTCTCCGCGTCGTCTTCAACGCGCGCCGCCAGCCACCACTGCGTCGTGACGACGAGCGCGAGCGGCAGGCCGAGCAGCAGCCCGCGCTGCGGCACGAGGAGCGTCGTCACGGCGTTGCCCCAGCGGTACGCGCCGTCGAACGTGATCGTGTAGTCGTGCGGCAAGCGCCACAGGAAGTCCGCGAAGCCGCGCGGGCTCGCCGCCGCCTCGCGGTAGAAGCGCACGAAGCCGAGCCCGCCGCTGAAGACGGTCAACGCGGGCGCGAACAACGCCGCGAGCCGATCACCCGTCCACGCGAGCGCGAAGCGGTAGAGCAGCCCCGTGAGCGAGACGGCGAGCAGCAGGTTCTCCCAGAAGAGCGCGCCCTCATACGTCGCGCCCGCGCGCGCGAACATGGCCGCGACGAAATCGACGACGAACGGGTAAGTCAGCCGCGCGCCCGCGTACTCCGGGTGCGTCGGGGGGAAGTTCTCGCCGTGGACGAAGCTCGTGATGATGCTCAGGTGGAACGGCAGATCGCCGAGGTTGTTATCGACCCCCGTGTAGATCGCTCCGCCGCGCTCGAACATCGCGCGCTCGTACACCACCCAGAACAGGAAGAGCGAGCAGACGATGAGGACGAGCGGCGCGGTCGCGCGCAGCGACGGGCGCGACAACGCGTGTCGCAGATCGAGCCCGAGCAGCCGCGCGTCGTGTCGCACGCGGGCGCGCGCGTCGGCGCGGGCGAGCAAGGCGAGCGGCGCGGCGACGACGAGCGCGGAGAGCGCGAGCGAGAGTCCGTTGAGACCGGTGAACGACGCGAGGACGAAGCCGGCGAGGCCGAGCGCGGCGAGTCCCGTGGGCACGCCCGCGGCGAGGCGCGCGGCGGGGTGCGCGCCCTCGTCGTAGAGGTAGGTGGCGAGCGTGCCCCCGCAGACGGCGGCGAGCGCGAGGATGCTTGCGAAGATCGTCACGGAGAATTCGTCGGGCGCAGGCGGTCGAAACTTACGCGCGAGATTATACGCGAACAACCGTGTTCGAGTGCAAAAGCCGCGGCGCTGCGCGGGGCGGAATTTTACGCGAGTTAATTCCCCGCGCCTCGGGCGTCCGCTCTCCCGGCGCGCGAAGTCAAACGCGCTTTCAGCCGCGCGTTTGACTTCGCGCACGCTTTGCCGTACAAGCACTGCGCCTATCACCCCTCGCGCGTATGCCAAAATTCCGAACGGAGGTCTTCTCTTTCATGAAGATCATTCTCTGCATCGCCGCGCTCGCCGCCCTCGCCCCGCTTAACATCGCCGCGCCCGCGCCGCGCCCGGCGCAGGCCGCGGACAAGCAGGCCGCGCGCGACGCCACGCGCGAGAGGCTGCGGAAGCTGCTCGAAACGGCGGGGCCTCGCAAGGACGTGGGCGTCGCGTTCCGCCAGAGCACGAAGCAGCCTTACAACTTCGTCGGCGTCATGGAGACGGGGCTCACGAACTGCAACGGCATCGAGATCATCGTCAGCGTGACCGCGGACGAGACCATCGGCTTGCGCTTCTTCCCGCACTACAAGGACGGGTACGTCAACATCGATAAGGCGAAGAACGGCGTGGGGCTGATGCGGAAACTGCTCCAACTCAGCTCCGACGAATTCTTCTACTACGGCGCCGACACCGGCGGCGACGTGTTCGCGGGCTACACCTTCACGCTCGAATCCGGCTTCCCCGAAGAGGCGCTCACCGTCGTGCTCCGCAGCATCCGCCACACGGATCAGATCGTCGGCGAGCTGCGCCCGCTCATCGACGGCTCGACCGCGCCGCCGAAATAAAGGCCCCGCGCGCGGGCGACGGAATGTGAGGAAGACTCGGGGCGCGGGCGCGCCCCCGGCCCCCGCTTTCAACTTTTCCTCCCCCTTGTGACGTTCGGGAGTCCGCCTCTTTTGACTTTTGCCGCCCCGTCTTCTTAAAGTCTTCTTTTCATCCCCGCGCTAAACAATCTTCTGAGAGGTGTCACATGCTCCGGGCCGGGATCGTCGGGCTGCCCAACGTCGGCAAGTCCACGCTTTTTAACGCGCTGACGGCGCAGTCGTCCGCCCTCGCCGCCAACTACCCGTTCGCCACCATCGAGCCGAACGTCGGCGTCGTCGCCGTGCCCGACGCGCGGCTGGAGCCGCTCGCCAAGCTCGTCAAGACGACCGTCATCGTCCCCGCGACGGTCGAGTTCTTAGACATCGCCGGGCTCGTGCGCGGCGCGTCCAAGGGCGAAGGGCTCGGCAACCAGTTCCTCGCCAACATCCGCGAGACCGACGCGGTCGTCCACGTCGTCCGCTGCTTCGAGGACGAGCAGGTGATCCACGTCGAGGGCACGGTCGATCCGCGCCGCGACGCCGAGACCATCCACATCGAGCTGGCGCTCGCAGACCTCGCCTCTGCCGAGCGCCGCCGCGAGCGCGCGCAGAAGACCGCGAAGGGCGGCGACAAGCAGGCGCGCGCCGAGATCGAGGTGCTGGACAAACTCCTGCCCGCGCTCGCCGACGGCAAGCCCGCGCGAAGCGTCGCGCTCACCGACGACGAGCGCGCCGTCGCGCGCGGCTTCTTCCTGCTGACGATGAAGCCGACCATCTACGCGGCCAACGTGGACGAGGCGTCAATCGCCCGGCCCGAAGAGAACGCGCACGTGCGCGCCGTCGAGGCGCTCGCCGCGGAGGAGTCGGCGGAGTGCGTCGTCATCTCCGCGCAGATCGAGGCCGAGCTGGTCGAGCTTTCGCCCGAGGATCGGCGCGAGTATTTGCAGTCGCACGGCGTCGATTCGTCGGGCGTGGACAGGATGATCCGGAGCGCGTACCGGCTGCTCGGCCTGATGTCGTTTCTGACGGCGGGCGAGAAGGAGGTGCGCGCGTGGACGATCCCGCGGGGCACGCGCGCGCCGCAGGCCGCGGGCACGATCCACACGGACATCGAGCGCGGCTTCATCCGCGCCGAGATCGTCTCCTACGAAGACCTCATGCGCGCGGGCTCCTACGCCGCCGCGCGCGAGCAGGGCCTGCTCCGACTCGAAGGCAAGGACTACGTCATGCAGGAGGGCGACGTGGTGCACTTCCGCTTCAACGTCTGAGCCGCGGGAGAACTGTTGGCCGGGTTGGGAAAAATCGCGGGGCGCGAAGACCGATCTTCGCGCCCCGCGCGCCTATCTGCTGGTCACGGAGACGGAGGCCGACGCGCCGATGTTGCCCGCCGCGTCGTAGCCTTTGGCAAGCAGCGTGAACACCTGACCCGCGCCGTTCGGCACCGCCCACGCACAGTTGAACGGCGCGGTCGTGTCCGTGCACTTCAGGACGTTGTTGACGTAGAACTCGACGCGGGTGACGCCGACGTTGTCCGTCGCCGTCGCCGTGATGGTGACGGTGCTCTTCTTGGTGACGAACGAGTTGTTCGCCGGGCTCGTGATCGCGACGGTCGGCGCGGCGCTGTCGGCGACCGTGACGCCGACCGCCGACGAGGTGGCGCTGTTATTCCCCGTGTCGAAGGCTTTGGCGGTGAGGCTGTACGCGCCGGGCACCTCGGCGCTCGTGTTCCACTGGACGCTGTAGGGCGCGGCGTCGTCCGTGCCGAGCAGCGTCGTGCCGCGGTAGAACTCGACGCGCGCGACCGCCTTGTCGTCGCCCGCGTTCGCCGAGACGGTGACCGTGCCGGTCAGCGTCGCGCCCGCGGCTGGCGCGGTCAGGGCGACGGTCGGGGGCGTCACGTCGTGCTTGACGGTGACCGTCACGGTCGCGGAGTTGCCGACGTTGTTCGCCGCGTCGTAAGCCTTGGCTTGGAGCGTGTGGCTCGCCTCGGCGAGCGGATCGGTGTTCCAGCCGAAAGTGTACGGCGCGGAGGTCTTCGTGCCGACGAGCGCGCCGTCGGCGTACAGCTCGACCTTCGTGACGCCGACGTTATCCGTCGCGCCCGCCGTCACCGTCGCCGTCCCGCTCACGATCTGTCCGTTCGTCGGCGACGTGATGCTCGCCGTCGGGGCGACGAGATCGTTCTGCACCGTGACGTTGACGGCGGCTGACGTGGCAGAGTTTCCGCCCGCGTCGTAGGCCTTGCCCGTCAGGCTGTGAGCGCCGTTGGCGACCGTGCCCGTGTCCCAGTTGAACGAGTACGGCGCGGCGGTCTTCGTGCCTATCAGCACCCCGTCCCGGTACAGCTCGACCTGCGTCACGCCGACGTTATCCGCCGCGCCGATCTGCACGGCGACCGTGCCGTTGACGGTCGCGCCGTTCGCGGGCGACGTGATGCTCACGGTCGGCGGCGCGACGTCGTGTTTGACGTTGACCGTGACCTCGGCGGACGTGCCCACGTTGCCCGAAGGATCGTAGGCCTTCGCCTGCAAGGCGTGTGCGCCTTCGCTCGAAGCGTCGGTGTTCCAGTTGAACGAGTAGGGCGCGCTCGTCCTCGTGCCGAGCAGGGAGCCGTCCAAGTACAGCTCGACCGTCGAGACGCCGACGTTGTCGGTCGCGCCGACCTGCACGGTCGTCACGGCGGTGACCTGCTGCCCGTTGGTCGGCGACGTGATGCTCGCCGTCGGCGCTTGCGTGTCGTTGGCGGAGGGGTTGATGGCGGGCAGCTCGAAGGTGTATTCGAGCGCGTTGCCGGAGCTGTCGGTGCCCGTGACGCGCAGCGTCAGCTTGGTGAACTGGACGGCGGGCACGCCGGCGACGAAGCCGCCGCCGCTCGGCGCGACGGCGAGCGGCGTGAACGTCGTGCCGTCGCCGGAGAAAGCCGCGCTCGCCTGCGCGAGCGTGCCGCCGACCGGGTCGAAGGCGAAGCTGAGTTGATTAGTCGCGCTGCTGTCGTGCGCGTCGCTCGGCACGCCGTTCGTCGTGTACTTGAGCTGCGTCAGCGCGGGCGGGTTGGGATCGGCGAGCGCGGTGTTGAAGTTGGCCTTGACCTTCGCGGTCAGGCTCACGCCGCGGTTCACGTAAGGGAAGCTGGCGACTTCGAACTGGTACGCGCCCGACGGCACGCTCATCGAAGGCAGGAAAGACCAGAAGCTGAAGTTGACCGCCGGGAGCGAGCCGGAGGCGACCGCCGCGCCGTTCTGCGTGATCGCGAACGGCACGGCGTCGTACTGCTGGAAGGCGAAGTCTTGCCGCAGGAACGCCGACTGGAAGGTGAGGCCGTAGTAAGGCAGCAGCCGCACCGTGCCCGCGGAGTTGGCGAACTTCGCAGACCAGAAAGAGGGGCCGAGTCCGTTGTAGATCGTCCCGTTCTGCCAGGCGGGGTAGGCGGCGGCGTCGCGCGCCCACGGACGGCGCACCTGCGAGGCGAGATCGAAGTAGGCGGACTGGTACTGCGAGGGGCACGCGCCCGTGGCGGGGCAGCCCGTGCGCAGTTGGTCGGAGTCCTGCGACAGGTACGTGCCGGGCGGGAGCAGCGAGCGGACGGTCTGCGTGACGGGCGCGGCGAGCGTGACCGCCGGATCGAAGCTGGAGATGCAGGTCGTCCCGCCGGGCAGGCAGGCGCGGAAGATGGGGCGCTGCTGACCCGACACGCCGTTCGGGTCGGACTTGACCTGAACCGTCTTGAAGTCGGCGGCGGTGTTGGTGAAGGTGCGATCCGCGCTGATGCCGGCGTAGCCCTCGTAGTAGTAGTCGTGCACGAGTTCGGGCTGGCGGCGCGCCTCGAACATGTCGTCGTGCTTATAGCTGGCGCTCACGGGGGAGGTGAAGTTGGCGGTCGCGTCGGCGGCCCCGGTCATGATGCGGATCAGGCCGATGCCCGTGTTCAGGTAGCGGTCGTTGGCGCTGCGATTGCCGAGCGCGGGCGCGGGCGAGCCGTTGGGGGCCGTCGCGCTCAGCTTCGTGCGGACGGTCGCGTCGGCGCGCAGCACCGTGACGGTCGCCGAGCCCGCGGAGAGATCGATCCCCTCTTTGAAGACGGCGTAGTCGTGCACGCCGGAGGCGTCGGAGAGGCGCGGGAAGTAGACGATCAGATCGTAGGGCCCCGGCGCGTCTTCGTAGACCGTCGCGTCGAACGACTGGAAGCCGAAGGTCGACTGCGAGTCGGTGCGGTTGTGCAGCAGCGCGAGCGCGCCGACGATCTCGCTGTTCTCGTCGCCCTCGATCCTCAGGGCGTAGAACTTGGTGAACTTGGCGCTGACGCCCGCGTCGGTCGTGGCGTTCGAGAAGCGGAGCTGACCGGAGTAGCTGCCGTTCGGGAGCACGGAGTTGTCAGCCGAGATGGTCGTCTCGAAGGTGTACGAGCCGTCGGGCGGGATGGTGATCGTCGTCGGGGCGTTGAAGGTGACGCCCGCCGGGAACGTGGGCGGCGTGACGGTCAGCGTCTGGCTCACGTCCGATCTGAAGTTGACGACAGTGATCTCGCCGGGCTGAGAAGTCCAGGAGGCGAGCGAAGGGTTGTCGACGCCGTAATCGACGGGCGAGGGGAAGACGCCGACGGTCGCGCCGACGTGGAGCGTGAGCGGGATGATGCCCTTCGTCACGCCGCCCTCCGAGAAGACGAGGCTGCCCTGATAGTTGCCGGAGTGTGCCACGTCGTTATCGACGTGGATGGTGGCGAAGAAGTCGTCGGTCGTCTGGCCGGCGACGTTGAGCGTCGTCTTGCTGAAGTCGAGCGTGACGCCGGGCACGTTGAGGTTAGCCGAGAGGTCGAGCGTGGAGATGGACGGATCGACGGGCGTCACCGTGAAGAAGTTGTCGATCTGCGTGTTCTGGACGGTCTGATCGGTGAACGCCTCCCACGTGTTGGGCGAGGCGTTGATCTTGTTGCTGCCGGGGATGGCGGCGCGCACGTCGATCTCGCCCGCGCCCTGCTCGTCGTAGGGGCGGCCCAGACTGCGCGCGCTGTTCTTGAGCAGTTGTTTGACCTGCGACGGATCGTAAGTCGGGAACGCCTGGCGGACGAGCGCCGCCGCGCCCGCGACGTGCGGCGTCGCCATCGAGGTGCCGGAGATGCGCACGTGCTGGTCGTCGAAGCAGAGGGGCGAGCCCGCGAACGCGTTCGCCCAGCGCGCGGCGCAGATGAGCACGCCGGGCGCGGCGAGGTCGGGCTTCTGCATGTCCTCCTCGCCGAAGACGAGCGGCCCGCGCGAGCTGAAGGAGGCGATGGGGGTCGCGCAACGGCTGTCCGCGCCGACCTGCGCCGCCTTGCAGGCGGCGGCGACCGTGATCGCCGTGCGCGCCGTGCCGGGCGACTCTATCGTGCCCGCGCCGGGGCCGCTGTTGCCCGCCGCGACCGTGACGACGACGCCCGCCGCCGTGGCGTTATCGACCGCCGCGCTCTGGCTGTCGCCCGGGTTGCCGGGGCCGCCGAGGCTCATGCTCGCCACGTCAACGTGATCGCTCTGATCGCCGTCGCGGTTCGGATCGGTGGCGTAGTCGATGGCGGCGATGATGTCGGAATTGAGGCACGAGCCCGCGGAGTTGCAGACCTTGTAGGCGATGACGCGGGCGTCGGGCGCGACGCCTTTGAGCAGGCCGTTGCCGGCGGCGGTCGCGGCGACGTGCGTGCCGTGCCCGTTGTCGTCCATCGGATCGGGGCCGCCGCTGAGGAAGTTCCAGCCGCCGATCACTTTGCATCCCGCGCCGAGGCAGCCGCCGAGATCGGGGTGCGTGTAATCGACGCCCGTGTCGATGATGGCGATGCGCTCGCCGACGCCGGTCAGAGGGTTGTTGTTGCCGTCGGAGAAAGACCACACGTCGCGCGCGTGGATCTCGTCGACCGAGGTGTCGAGCGTGATGTGCGAGACGCCGTCGGGCTCGACTCTCGCGATGGTCTCGTCGGCTTCGAGCGCGTCGAGCGCGGACGGCTTGACGCGAGCCGCGACGCCGTTGACGACGAGCAGGTCGCGCCCGAGGCGTCCGCGACCTCTCAGCAGGCCGCCGAGGTGCGCCTTCGCGCCGTCGAACTCGCGCCGCTTCTGCTGCCGGACGGCGACGCCGCGGTTCGCCTGCTCGTAGAAGTGTTTGAAGGAGAGGTTGAAGCGGATGATGACGGGCGTCTCCGCGTCGTCGCCGCCTTTGAGTTTCTTCAGCCGCTCGTCGATCTTCGCCGCCGCGTCGCCCGCGGGCGAGCCCTGCGCCGTCACGCCGTCGCCCTCGCGCACGAAGGTGCTCACGCCGGGCGCGCCCGCGACGACGGCGGTCGCGCCGCCGGTAGTTTGCGTCAGCGCGTAGAGCTGCCCGTCGGCTGTCTGCACGGAGAGCTGCGAGGCGTCGGCGTTGGCGGCCTGCGCGCCGCCGCCCACGGGCGCGGAGCTGATCGCCGCGAACTCCCACGGCTGCAACTGGCGGAAGCCGTTCGCGGCGGCCACCGCCGCCGCGCCGCCCTCGACGACCGAGACCTTCTTCTGCGCCGAGCCTATCGAGAGATCGGATCGCAGCAGCAGCGCCCCCGAGAGCAACGCGACCGCGCACGCCGCCGCGGTTTTCAGCACGCGCGCGCGCCGGGAGGGGGACGTGCGGGGGCGGGGCGTCGTGCGACGGGACGTTTTGGCTGTAACGCGCGCGCGCCGTCTTCCATGACGGGCGGCGGAAGATTCGTTGGGGGACATGGCGGCTCTCCTTTGGGGGGTTGACGTGCTGAGGGTTGAGAAGGGCTGTCGGGTGAAAGAGACTCGTCAGAGGGTCAAGCGCACGGGAAGCGCGGGCAAAATATTCCAGAATGTTATTGAAGTCAATAAATATTTCAGGCGGGGCGGGAGCATCGGGCGGGCAAAAAGGGGGGTCGGCTGCGTGGCGAAAGTCAGCCGACCTCACCGCACGTCGGCCCGCGCGGCGGCGGCGTTCTGGCTCGCTCCCGCTTCAACGCCTGAAGCCGGTCGCGCCCCGCGCGTCTGGGGGAGTGAGACTGAATAGACGGCGAACGAAAGAGGTCGCCGCGACCGTCGCGGGCGACCTCTTTTTCGTGTCCGCCGTCGGGCGTCCGCGCCTCACGGCTTGCCGAAGCGCAGGCGGTACTCGATGGAGTTCATGAAGCCGTTGACCATCGAGCGCGAGTCGTCGGGGTTGGCGTTGATGGTGCGCAGCCAGTTGTTGTACCCCTCCTCGTCCGGGTCGCGCCGGAGGTAGCCGAAGTATTGCATCAGCACGAACGCGGGGTTGAACTCCTTGGCGCTCACCTCCCCGCTCTCGACGACGGCGCGCAGCACGTCGGCGCGCGTCTTCGCCCCCGCGTTCAGGTCGCTCTTGAGCTGCTGGCCGTTCGAGACCTGCACGCCCTCGGTCGCCTGTAGCGCGTCCACGAACTGCTCGTTCGTCATCGCGTCGTAGCGCGACCTGAAGTCGGCGCGGCTGCGGAACTCCTCCGCGTAGGCGCTCTTGCTCGCTTCGACCTCCTCGGTCGTCTCGCCCGTCACGCGGCGCAGATCGCGTATGAACTCCTCGTAGAGCGGGAGCCTCCCGAAGGCGACGCGGTAGAAGCGGTAGACGAAGTAGCCCTTGAGCTGGAACTCCAGAGAGCCGAAGAATTTGCCCGACACGGAGACGCGGTCGCAGGTCTTGTCGCCCGGCGGGCACTTTTGCAGCGTCCGCATCCAGTCGTCGAAGCCCTGCTGCTCGGGCTCGCGGTAGAGGAAATCGACGTAGTGCGTCCTCACGAAGAAGTCGCTCGCGTCAATCGGGTTCGAGTTCGACGCCGCCGGGTCGTTGTCGACGATGGTGACGGTCGTCGAGGAGGGCGTGCCGAGGAACCCGCCCACGGGGTTACGCAGCACGGGCGTGAAGGTCTCGTTGCCCTCGACGTGGTTGTCGTCGGTGACGAAGACGAAGAAGGTCTTCGTGGTCTCGCCCGGCGCGAAGCGCAGCGTGCCGATGGCGGTCGTGTAGTCGCAGCGCTGGTTCGCGAGCCCGTTCACCAGATCGCAGCGCGTGGGCTGCGCCGGATCGTTCGTCGTGAAATCGACCGACCCCGCGCCGCCCGCCGCGCCCGCGCGCGTCACCGTGATGACGACGCTTCGCGCCGCCTCGCCGACCGACTGCGTCGTCTGGCTGAACTGGAAGGTCGTCGGCTCGGAGCCCGGCGTCGGCGCGGGCGTCGGCGTCGCCGTGGGCGTCGGAGTAGGCGTCGGAGTAGGCGTCGGCGTGCTCGTCGGCGTGGGCGTGGGCGTCGCCGTCGGCGTCGGCGTCGCAGTTGGAGTCGGAGTCGCAGTCGGAGTCGGAGTAGGCGTCGGAGTTGCCGTGGCCGTCGGCGTTGGAGTCGGAGTAGCGGTCGGCGTCGGTGTAGGTGTAGGTGTAGGTGTAGGTGTCGCCGTCGGCGTCGGCGTGGCGGTCGGCGTCGGAGTCGGGGTCGCCGTGGGGGTGGGCGTGGGCGTCTCCGCCACGCTGCACTGCGTGTTGCCGACGAGGAGGTAGCTCAAGCCCGTGTAGGGGTCTTGGATCGCGTTGCCGGTCGTGTCAATCGCCGCGGTCGAGCGGACGGTCTGGTTGCCGTTCCCGGCGAAGGTGCGTCCGACGAGCCTGCCGATGATGTCGCCCGCCTTCGCGCTGCCGACTTTGTTGCCCGCGACCGTGATGCTGATGATGCCGTTCGCCTGATCGACGCTGCCGGCGTCCGCCGCGCCGATCTTGTTCGGCTGCGCCGCGTCCGCCGGGACGGCCTCGACGGTCGTCACCGTGCCGTACTCGAAAGTGTTGACGCCGCCGTCGGAGTTCATGCCGACGTAGTACTGGCCCGTGAAGGGCGCGGGCGTCTCGCCCGGCGCGCTCGGGGCGGGCTGGATCGGGTAGTTCCACAGCACGCGCCACTGCCGGTTCGGCGGGATCGTGCTCAGGTTCGCGACCTTCAATCTGAAAGTGATCTTCTCGACGCCGCCGACGACTTCGTCGGAGACGGCGACGTTCTGGATGTCGAGATCGGGGTTGGCCGGAGCACTCGTCTGATCGCCCGACGGGTCGATCACTTCGACCAGCCCCGCGCACGAGTTGCCCTGCGGCTTCGAGACGACTTCGTTACTCCCGCACGAATCTCCGAGCGCGTTCGCGGCGACGACGCGGTAAGAGTAGGTCACGCTCGCCGTCGCGGTCGTGTCGTCGTACTTCGCGACCGCGCCGACGGACGCGATCTGCGTCTCGGCCCCGCCCGCGGGCTTGCGGAAGATTTTGTAGCCGGTGATGGCCGAGCCGCCGTCGTCGGACTGCGACCACGAAAGATGCGCGACGCCGCCGTCGCGGCCCACGGTTAGGAGCGGCGCGCCGGGCAGCGTGGGCGTCGCCGGATCGGCCCCGGCGAAGAGGCGGCGACCGCCGGACTGGCGCGCGATGACGGCGAGCTGCGAGTAGGCGTTGCCGGTCGCGCCGTCGGGGGCCTGCACGCACGCCGCGCCGGAGCAGCCGTCGGCGTAGGCGACGAGGATGCGCCCCTGCTTGTCCACGTCGATGCCGATGAAGTCGAGCAGGTTGCGGTGGACGGGCGAGCCGCCGCCGCGGTGGCTGCCGTAGCGCTGGACGGGATCGTTCGGAGTGGCGTTCACGAGTTGCCACGTCGCGCCGCCGTCGTAGGTCGTCGCCACGTAGAGGTACCACGTGCCGTCGAACTTGCGGTCGCCGCCGTCGCCGGGGGCAGACGATCCGAGGAAGGCGAAGGCCGCGCGGTTGTCGTCGCCCGCGACCACCGCCGGGAAGTTGACGTTCTTGATCCCGGCTGCCGCGCCCACGTCCCTGATGTCGTGCCACGTGATGCCGTGGTTGTCGGAGACGGCGATGGCCGCCTGCGAGTCGGCGTTGGCGTAGCCGAAGTAGAGCTTGCCGCCCTTGCCGACGCCGACCGCCGGGTCGCCCGCCGCCGCGCGGCTGTTCGTCACGGTGCGCGTGCTCCACGTGATGCCGTTGTCCTCGGAGACGATGACGGCCTGCTGCCCGTCCTCGTGGAACGGGATGCTGCCGCCGCAGCCGCGGTTCGGCACGTAGGCCGTCCCGTCGGGGCCGACCTTGATGTGGCCGTGCAGACCCGTGCAGTCGTTGACGCCGTAGATCGGGACGGCGGGGCCGAACGTGAGACCGCCGTCAACCGAGAGGGCGCAGTTGGCCTCCGCGACCGACTGCGAGCAGTAGTAGATCGCGTTCGGGTAGGTGACGCCGAGGGGCACGGGCGCGTGGAAGGGGCCGCCGCCGACGGTCTGGTGATCGACGCCGGAGACGAGGCTGCCGCCCTGACTCGGCGTGTAGGTGTCGCCGTCGTTGTCGGTGAAGGCCATCAGGCTCGTCGTGCCGGAGAGCTGCGACGAGAAGGTGCGACCGACCTGCGGGTTCACGTTGTCGAAGCCGTGATCGGTGTAGAGGATCGGGTCGAGCGAGGTGGCGTTGTTGGGCGCGTTCTTCACCGCCCACGTCGCCGAGGGCGAGGTCGGGCAAGAGTCGTCGAAGGTGACGCGGAAGGTCGTCAGGCGCGAGATGAACATCGCCACGCCGGTCTTCCAGTTGGAGCCGATGGAGGGCTCGCCCGCGTCCGTGCCGTTGTTGGCGGTCTGCGCGAGGATGCTCGGCTGCGGGATGAAGTTCTGGAAGCGCGGGGCGGCCCCCGTGCCGACGGGCGCGGGCGCGGGCGTCGGCGAGGTCACAGCCGCGGCGTTGACCTTCGCCGTGCCGTGATACTGATCCGCCGCCGCGTTCGGCACGGTCGCGTAGACGGCGTGGACGGTGAAGACGCCCGTGCCGACGTTCGGATCAGTCGGGTCGATGTCCACCGCTTCGTTCGCCGTGCCGAAGCCCGCCGAGCTTGCGACTTCGGGGCCGCTGTTCGAGCCCTTGTGGACGTGCAGGTCGTAATCGTCGGCGGGGTTCGTCCAGTCGATCTGGATGTGCACCTTCCGCCCCGCCCAGTCGGACGGGTTGCCGGAGAGCGTCAGGGTGAAGGTGTCGCAGTCCGCGCCCTCGGTGCAGTCCGCCTCCTGCGTGTTCGCGCCGAGCTTGCCGGTGGCGGTTCCCGCCCACGTGACGGTCGCGTTGACGGTGGGCGCGAGCGTGCCCGCGGCGGGGTTGGCGGCTTGCGTGATGGCGAGGGGCGTCACGCAGATGGCCGCCAGCAGGATCGCGAGGGCTAACCTGATCTGTCCCTTCTTCTTGGTAGTCAGCGTGTGCAAATTGAGTCCCATACGTCCCCCGTTCTCACCGACAGGTCAAAATAGGATCGCCCGCGGGCGGCGCTCGGCTGTAACAGTGAGTCGAGGATACCCGCGGGGACTTGAGCCAAACTTGAGGAAGCGACCTTAAATAGCCTCGTCAATAGACGATTCGGTTACGATTTCCTTGTGAAGAGATTGCGGGGCGGGAAAATGGGCCGCATGGGGACTGGCAAGACTGTCGGTGCAGGGCTCGCCCCCGCACGTTCCCTCAGCAACGAGAACGAACGGGGGCGAGCCCTGCACCTACAAGGGTCGCGACGCCACGGGTTTTAACGGACGATCTGTGAAAGGGCGGGGATGACGACGGGCGTGAGTAGGGACGGCGATCTAACAGGCGCGGCTCGCGCTCTTAACGCTTCAGGTGCGCGGCTCCCTGAAGGCGGGGCTGAAGGTGCGCGTCGTGTGCTCGGTGACGCTCGTCGGCGGCGCGGCGTAATTAGCGGCGGGCTGGATGTACTGAGGCTGCGGCGCGGCGATCTCTTTCCCGCGCTTGCGCTTCAACTGCCGGGGCGGGCCGCCTTCCCTGTCCACGCCGAGCACGCGCGCGAGCAGGCGTATGAGCGAGATTTCGACGACGCCGAGCATGATCAGGCTGATGCAGGCTATCGCCATCACGCCGTCGCGCTGGAAGCCCGACGCGGCCAGTTGCGCGATCGTGATGAAGATGATGGTGAGCCCGATCAGGAACGAGAGCCCGATGGTCGCGCTGACCCACCGCACGGGGCTCGTGAGATCGACGGGCACGACGACCTCGTGAGCCGTCGCGGCGCTGACCGGCGAGCCGCAGCGGTTGCAGTAGTTCAGGCCGGGCTGGGTTTCCGCTCCGCAGGTCTGACAGTACATGGGCTCTCCAAAACTCTCCGGGGCGAGGGCGCGGTCGTTCGCCTCGCCCTCCCTCTTAACGCATCAGGGCGCGGATGCCGACGAGGATCAGGTAGCCGACGGCCAACACGACGGCGAGCTTGATGAGCATCACGGCGAGCGTGATGATCCCGCCGACCGCGATGCCGACGATCGCCAGCACCAGCGGCATCACCACCACGAGCACGAACAGCGCCAGGAAGATGATCCCGACGATCCTCACAACGTCTTTCATTCTCTTCACCTCTCGTCCGCTTCCGCGCGTCGTTAAAAAAACTCCCCGTCCCGCGCGCTCGCAGTCCTATACGAACGTCCCGCCGCGAACGTTCCGTCAGACGCCCCGCGGGAACCGCGCCGGGCGCGGGCTCCCCCGCGCGGAGTTATGCTAATCTCGTCCCAAAAGAGTCCGACACTGTTCACGGCGGCGCGCGTAGGGCGCAAATGTGCCACGGCGACGCGCCGCGAGTCAAAAGGATTTTTCCGCCATGCCTCGACGCAGCAAGACCGCCGAGATGTTCCCCGAGACGGACGCCGACGCGCCGCCCCCCGACGCCGCGACGCCCGACGCGCCGCTCGCCGAGCGGATGCGACCGCGCACGCTCGCCGAGTTCGTCGGGCAGCAGCAGCTCGTCGGCGAGGGGCGCGTGCTGCGCCGCATCATCGAGGGGCGGGGCGCGCTCCCCTCCCTCATCCTCTGGGGCGCGCCCGGCACGGGCAAGACCACGCTCGCGCGCCTGCTCGCCGGGCAGTCGGGCGCAAACTTCGTCGCGCTCTCGGCGGTCTTCTCCGGCGTCAAAGATTTGCGCGAGGCCATCGCCGCGGCGCGCGACGCGCGGCGCACGGGCCGCCGCACCGTCCTCTTCGTCGACGAGATTCACCGCTTCAACAAGGCGCAGCAGGACGCGCTCCTGCCCGCGGTCGAAGACGGCACGGTGACGCTCGTCGGCGCGACGACCGAGAACCCTTCCTTCGAGGTCATCGGCGCGCTGCTCTCGCGCTCGCGCGTGCTCATGCTCCAGCCGCTCGGCGAGGACGACATCGAGGCGATCCTGCGGCGCGCCCTCGCCGACGAGGCGCGCGGGCTCGCCAGCCTCAAGCCGAGGCTCGAAGACGAGACCGTCCGGCGACTGGCGCGCGCCGCGGCGGGCGACGCGCGCGTCGCCCTCTCCGCGCTCGAAGCCGCCGTCGAATCGACCGCGCCCGACGGGCGGGGCGTGCGCCGCGTCACCGAAGAGACCGTCGCCGAGACGGTGGGCCGCGCGCGCTACGCCTACGACAAGGGCGGCGAGGAGCACTACAACCTCGCCTCGGCCCTCATCAAAAGCCTGCGCAACTCGGACGTGGACGCCGCGCTCTACTGGCTGGCGCGGCTCATCGAGGGCGGGGCCGATCCGCTCTTCATCGCGCGCCGCCTCTGCATCCTCGCCTCCGAAGACGTGGGGCTCGCCGATCCGCAGGCCATCGTGCAGGCCAACGCCGCCGCCCAGATCACCGATCTCATCGGGCTGCCCGAAGCCCTCTACCCGCTCACGCAGGCGACCATTTACCTCGCGCGCGCGCCCAAGTCGAACGCCGTCAAGCGCGCCTACTTCGCCGCCTCTGCCGACGCGCAGGAGACGGCGCGCGAGCCCGTCCCCTTCCACCTCCGCAACGCCGTCACGCCCCTCATGAAGCGCGCCGGCTACGGCTCCGGCTACCGCTACGCCCACAGCGATCCGGCGGCGCGCGAGGAGATGAAGTGCCTGCCGGAGAAGCTACAGGGCAGGGAGTATTTCAAGGAGAATGATGAAGTGGGAACGATGAACGATGAATGAGGATTTGTCAGTAGTCAGTGGTCAGTAGTCAGTAGTCCGTGGTCAGTTGTTCGTGGCCGGTCGGTGAGCTTAACTCACGTGACGAGCCTAACCGATCACGTTCGGTAACTTCTTCGAGTGGTGATGAATTACTGACTACTGACTACTGACCACGGACAACTGACCACGGACAGCTTTTAACCATGAGCAAGACCGACAAGGAGCTGGCATTCCTGCACGACCTCTACGTCGCGCCGGACTGGGGCGAGCGTTTCGCCGGGATGATCGACGAGCACGTGGAGCTGCCGAAGCGGGCGCGCGCGCTCTACGTCGCGGCGGGCACGGGCGGGCACGCGCTGAAGATCGCCGAGCGCGCGGGCGAGGGCGCGACGCTCGTCGGCGCGGACGAGAGCGAGGAGCGTTTGAAGCTGGCGCGCGCCAAAGCCGCGGCGGCGAAGTTGCAGGCGCGTGCCGAGTTCCGCCCGACGCAGCTCGAAGCGTTGGACTTCGAGGACGAGCAGTTCGACCTCGTCATCGGCGACGCGTCGATGGTCGCGCCGGAGCGCCTGCCGGAGATGATCGCCGAGATGGCGCGCGTCGCCGCGCCCGGCGCGACCGTCGCGCTCGGCGTCGCCACCGCGTCGAGCTACGGCGAGTTCTATTCGGTCTACTGGGAGGCGCTCGCGGGCGCGGGACACGAGGACGAGGCGTCGCTCGTCGGGGAGCTGATCACCAAACTGCCGACCGTCTCCGACGTGGAGCAGCTCGCCGCGCGCGAGGGGATCGACGACGTGCGCTCCTGGACGAACGCGGAGGAGTTCGACTACAAGACGGGCGAGGAGTTTCTGGCCTCCCCGCTCGTGCGCGACTTCCTCATGCGCGGCTGGCTCGAACCGCTCGAAGACGAGTCGGCGCACGCCGCAGTCCTCGACGCCGTGGCGCGCATCATCGACGAGGACAGGGGCGGCGGCGACTTCACGCTCTCGATCAAAGCCACGCTCGTCGTCGGGCGTAAGGCCCACTGACGTGAGGAAGGGATGAGGGTAAGCTGAAGTCAGGAAAGGGCGGGCATCCGCGGCCCGGCGGGGCCGGACGTTTATAGATGCCTGCCGTTTGAGCGCGGGAGCGCGGAAAGAAGTTGCGCCGCCGCTCAAGATCGACTTGAGCGGCGGCGCTAAGTTTTTCCGGCGCGCTAAAGCACGCACAGGCGCGGGCGGGATGCCCGCGCTCGCAGGGGTACGCCGCCGCGATCCGCTTTAGATCAAACGCCCGCCTTACGCGCGCGAGTTGTCGGGGCGCGCCGGGGCTAGCCCTTCTCGGAGACCCTCTTCTGCGCGGCGCGGCGGCGCGCCTCCTCGAAGAGCGCCTCGTCGTCGATGCTGTTAAGCTCCGCCGTGGACGCGGTGCCCGCCTTCAGGCGGCTGCGCTGCTCCTCGGCCTCCGCCTCGTCGATGCCTTCGCGGAAGGCGCGCTTGCTCTGCCCCAAAGCCTTGGCGAGCTGCGGCAGGCGGCTCGCCCCGAAGAGCAGGAAGACGATGAGCAGGATCAGCAGCATCTCCTGCCCGCCGAAGTTGAATCCGAGTGTGAATTGATTAGTCATAAAATTTTCTCCGGCCTGATCGGGCGGCGCGCGCCCGGTTAGTTATTCTCGCCCCGGCTCGACTCGTAGAAAAGGTACTTGCGCCACGTCTCGTCCGCGCGACCGAGGTAGCGCATGATCTGGCGGCTGACGTGGAGCGAGAAGCCGCGCGGGCGGCGCACCAGATGCATCCCCGCCTCTTCGGGCGTCCGGCTCCCCTTCCGGTGGTTGCAACGCTTGCAGCAGGCGACCAGATTGTCCCACGACGACTCGCCGCCGCGCGAGCGCGGGTGGACGTGGTCGAGCGTCAGCTCCGACGGCGGCAGGTGGCTGCCGCAGTACTGGCAGGTCGAGTGATCGCGCAGCAGGATGTTCTTGCGCGAGAGCGAGCGGTTCTTGAACGGGATGTGGATGTACTCCGTGAGCCGGATGACCGAGGGCGCGTGCATCGTGATCTTCGACGAGTGGAGCATGTGCCCGTTGTGCTCCTCCATGCGCGCCACGCCCTTGAAGATCATCACCACCGCGCGCCGCTCGCTGCACACGTTGATCGGCTCGTAGGAGGCGTTCAGGACTAAAACACGTCCGGTCATACCGCGACTA
>DASVQC010000005.1:0-8014 GCA_036389335.1 Pyrinomonadaceae bacterium
CCGCGTACGCGGCGTGGGGCGGCGCGGGCCGCGCCGCCGCACGCCGCACGCGGCAGCCGACCCGCCCGAACCCTCAGCCGTCACCTCCCTCGCCGTCACGCCTGCTCTTCAATCGTCACTTTCTCCATCACCACATCTTGGAGCGGCTTATCGCCCGGCGCGGTCGCGGTCGTGGCGATGGCGTCAACCACCTCCTGCCCCTCTATCACCTGACCGAACTTCGAGTAGCTCGGCGGCAGCGGGTAGTCGGCGTGCATGATGAAGAACTGCGAGCCGTTCGTGTTCGGCCCCGCGTTCGCCATCGCCACGGTGCCTTTTTTGTACGCGCCCGCGTAGAGCGGCGACGAGCGGTTGATCTCGTCGGCGAAGCGACCGCCCGAGGCGGACTCGCCGCCCCGTCCCGTCCCCGTCGGGTCGCCGCCCTGAATCATGAAGCCCTTGATGACGCGGTGGAAGATGACGCCGTCGTAGTAGCCGCGCTCGGCGAGCTTGATGAAGTTGTCCGTCGTCCGAGGCGCTTCATCCTCCAACAGCTCGAAGCGGATCGTGCCCTTGTTCGTCTTGATGTTCGCGATGCGGTTTGCCATTTTCAACTCCTCACGGTTTCTTCTGCTAGAACAAAATTTTCAATCGCCTCCGCCACGCCGTCCTCGTCGTGCGGGGCGACGACCCGGACGCCTTCAAGCTCGCGCAGCGCGGGCTCGGCGTTGCCGACGACGACGCGCGTGGCGGCGTACTCCAACATCTCGCGGTCGTTGTGGTTGTCGCCGACCGCCATCACCTCTTCGCGCGCGACCCCCAGCTCGGCGGCGACCGCGGCGAGCCCCGTGCCCTTCGAGACTTCGGGGTGGATCACGTCGACGAGGCCGAAGTCGATGCGCGGGTAGACGGTCGTCATCAGCTTCACGCTCGCGCCCAGCTCGCGGGCGAAGGCTTCGGCGAGCCGCTCCGTCTTGACCTGCGTGCCGGAGAAGGTGATGTGGACGGGCGCGTGATCCAGATACGCTTCGAGCGATGCGACCTGACGGATGGCGCGTACGGCATCCTCGCCGTGGATGCGGCGCGACCAGCGGACGTACTCGTTGAGCGGGCGGTCGTCGGCGTCGATGTGATCGTAGACGAGGACGCCCGCGCCGTCGGGGTCGTCCGAGACGAGCGCGTCCGCGCCGTGCGCCCGCGCGACGCGCAGAGTCTCTCTGGCGGCCTCTAAGGGCAACAGCACGGCGGCGACGGTTTCGAGCGTGCGCGCGTGCTTGGTGAGCGCGCCGTTGTGCGCGACGAGCGGCACGTCGAGGCCGAGTTCGAGCGCGACGGGGCGTGCGTCGCGGAAGCGACGACCCGTGACGAGCGCGACGTGGACGCCGCGCCCGCGCGCGTCAAAGATCGCGCGGCGGTTGCGCTCCGAGACGTGCCCGCGCGAGTCGAGCAGCGTCCCGTCGAGGTCGAGTGCGATCAGGCGGATCATAGAAGCGGTAACGGGTGACAAGTGACAGGTGACAAGTTAAAACAAAAATCTCCCGCCCGCCACCCGCCGCCCTCTAAATTGTCACAGCCGCTGCGCCTTCTTACCCGTCACCTGTCACCTGTCACGGTTCACGGTTTTACCTGTCATGCGACGCCCGCAGAGGGTGCAAGATGTTTGCTCCACCTGACAGCGGTTTCGCGGCGGGCGTATCATGTCGGGCGTCAACCTGCGACGCAAAGTTTTTCATAAAACCCGGAAAGGACGCCGTTTTCGATGAACGTCACACACCTTGAGTGCGCCGCGTGCGGCCTCAGGCACGAGGCACGACGGTTGCAAAACCTCTGCGTGGAGTGCGGGAAGCCGCTGCTGGTTCGCTACGATCTGGGGCGCGCGGCGGAGACGCTGAAGAAGGAAAGCTTATGCGAGAGGGTTTCGAGTCTGTGGCGCTACCGGGAAGTCTTGCCCGTCGAGCGGGAAGAAAATGTCGTCTCGCTCGGCGAAGGCTGGACGCCGCTGCTTCGTGCCGCGCGGCTCGGCGGGCGGCTGGGTTTGGGCGAGCTTTACGTCAAGGACGAGTCTTTGAACCCCACGCAGAGCTTCAAGGCGCGCGGCATGACGGCGGCGATCTCGATGGCGAAGGAGCTGGGCGTGCGTAAGGTGGCCGTCCCGTCGGCGGGCAACGCCGCGGGCGCGCTCTCGGCCTACGCCGCCAGCGCCGGGCTCGAAGCGCACATCTTCATGCCGCGAGACACGCCGCGCGCCAACGTCGTCGAGTGCGAGCAGACCGGCGCGCACGTCACGCTGATGGACGGGCTGATCACCGACTGCGGCGCGGAAGTCGGAAGACGCAAAGACGCGGAAGGGTGGTTCGACGTTTCGACTCTGAAGGAGCCGTACCGCGTCGAGGGCAAGAAGACGATGGGCTACGAACTCGCCGAACAGTTCGACTGGACGCTGCCCGACGTGATCCTCTACCCGACGGGCGGCGGCACGGGCCTCATCGGGATGTGGAAGGCGTTCGACGAGATGGAAGAGATGGGCTGGATCGACTCGAAACGTCCGCGCATGGTGACGGTGCAGGCCGCGGGCTGCGCGCCCATCGTGCGCGCGTTTCGTGAGGGCAAGCGGTTCGCCGACGAGTTCCCCGACGCGCAGACGACCGCGTCGGGCCTGCGCGTGCCGCGCGCCATCGGGGATTTTCTGATCCTCGACGCGCTGCGCGCCTCGGGCGGAACAGCCGTCGCGGTGACGGACGAAGAGTTGATCGCGGCGGCGCGCGAGATCGGCGCGGCTGAGGGGTTGTTCGTCGCGCCCGAAGGCGCGGCCTGTCTGCCCGCGCTGCGGAAGTTGATCGACGCGGGCGAGGTGCGGCGCGACGAGCGCGTCGTCATCTTCAACACGGGCGCGGGCGTGAAGTATTTGGAGTCTTACGGGGCGTGAGGTTCGCCCGCGCGCCCGCGCTTGAGAGGTCTGTGGGGTGATTATGGGCAATAAAACGCGGGCGGTGATTCTGTGCGCGGCGCTCGGCGTAGCGCCGTACTTTTCGGCGGCGGCGGCGGCGCGGGCCTTCGCGCCGCAGGGCTCGGCGCAGAGGCAGCAGTTCGGCGCGGGCGTGCTCGACGCCGTCGTGACGATCCTCGTCGAGGCGGACGGGCAGGCGCAGCCGGTCGGATCGGGGCTCGTCGCGCGCGGCGACGGACTCATCCTGACGGCCTACCACCTCGTCAAGGACGCGCGCAACATACAGGTGCGCCTGCGAAACGGCGAGACGTTCGACCGCGCCGCGCTCGTCGTCATGGACGAGCGGCGCGACGTGGCCGTCCTGCGCGTCCCCGCCGCGGGGCTCTACCCGCTCGGCGGCGTGGCGGTGGAGGAGGCAATCGTCGGCACGCCCGTCGCCGTGGTCTCCACCGCGACGGGCGAGTCGGGCGAAGTGCCTTGGGGACTGCTCAATTCCGTCAGCATCGCCGACGACGTGCCGGGCGCGGGGCGCGGCTTCCGCGTGCTGAGGTTCACGGCGAACGTCCCGGCGGGCGCGGTCGGCGGCGCGCTGGTTGACGATAAGGGGCGCGCGCTCGGCCTCCTGACGGCGCAGGGCGCGGGCTACGCCGTGCCGATGAGCGCCATCATCGGGCTGGTGCGCTCGGTCGGCGTGCAGGTCGCCATGGCGACGCAGACGGTCGCCTCTAACGCGCCGTTCCCCATCCCGCAGAGTCAGGTCTCGGTGCCGCAGCGCCCGGTCTTGCCGCTCGAAGCGCGCGGCCCCGGCTCGGTGGTCGTCAAGCCTTCGCGCCCGGTGGACGCGCTGCTGGCGTCGCGGACGATCTTCGTGCGCAGCTACTCGAACTACTTCAAGCCCGAGCAGCTCGTCAACGAGCTGAACAAGCGCCCGGAGTTGGCCGCGTGGAACCTCTCGTTCGTCGACGACGAGCGGGTCGCCGACCTCGTCCTGACCATCGACCACGTCGTCCTCACCTACAAGTACACCTTCACGCTCGCGCACCAGCGCACCGGGGTCATCGTCGCCACGGGCAGCCGCATCATCTGGGACGGCAACCTCGGCGCGCCCGACATGGCCGAGCGCGTCATAGAGAAGCTCACGCAGGTGCGCGCGCAGACGCCGTCCAAGCCGGAGCCGGCGGCGGAGAAGGTCAGGAAGTGACGGCGCGGGAAGTGGCGTTGAAGTGGCGGCGGCGAGGTTCGTTCCGAGATCGATTTGAGAGGTGTGTGATGAAGCGACGTGTGTCGGGTGCGCTGCTCGTGTTGCAGGCGTCGGTCGTGGCTCTGGTGCTCCTGCTGGCGGCTTACGTCGTCGCGCACGGGCAGGCCGCGGCGAAGCCCGCGGGCGCGAGGGCCGAGGCGGCGAAGGGTGACGCGCCGGATGCGTCGTTCGACCGGGCGCGGTTCGAGCGGCTGAGGGCGGAGGGGTCGGAGGCGCTGATGAACCTCGACTACGAGACGGCGACGGCGCGCTTCAGGGAGATGGCGGCGGCGTTCCCGGATCATCCGGGCGGGGTGCAGTACCTCGCCGCCGCGCTGTGGCTGAAGACGCTGAACAACTCGCGCCGCCTGCAGTCGGGCCTCTACAACTCCGACTCGTTCTACGAGGGCGAGGAGGACAAGGACGATCCCAAGACCGTCGCCGAGTTTCGCGAGCTGACGCGCACGGCCAAGCAGCTCGCCGAGGCGCGTTTGAAGAAGAACCCCGACGACGTCGAAGCACTCTACTTCCTCGGCGCGACGCAGGGCCTGAAGGCGGCTTACGAGGGCGCGGTCGAGCGCCGCTTCATGGGCGCGCTCCGCGACGGCAACGACTCGGTCGATCTCCACCAGAAGGTGCTCAAGCTCGATCCGAACTACCACGACGCCGAGCTGACCGTCGGCATGTACCAGTACATCTTGGGCGATCTGCCGTGGCTCGTCAGGCAGATGGCGAAGGTCGGCGGCTTCAGCGGCTCGAAGAAGAAGGGCATCGCGACCCTTGAGCGCGTCACGCGCGAAGGCAACTGGGCTAAAGACGACGCGCGCGTGATGCTCATCCCGCTCTACAAGCGCGAGCGCCGCTTCGCCGACGCCGCCGCCGTCACGCGCGAGCTGTCGGCGAAGTACCCGCGCAACTACATCTTCAAGCTCGAAGCGGCTGACGCGCTCGTCTCGCAGGCCGCCGTACTGCGCGCGACGAACCCGACCGAAGCCGCGAAGATCGAGCAGGAGGCTTTCGCGGCCTTCGAGTCGCTCCTGAACGAGAAGTCATCGCGCGGCGCGGTCGCGCGCCAGATCGATCAGATTCACTTCCAGTACGCGGAGGCGCTCTACACGGCGGGGCAGATGGAGCGCGCGGCCAAGGAGTTCGTGGCGGCGGCGGCGACGCCGAACGCGGAGGCGGCGCTCGCGACGATGGCGCACCTGCGCGCCGCGCAGTCCTTAGACCTCGCCGGCAAGCGCGCCGACGCCCTCGCGCAGTACAAAGCCGTGCTCGCGCGCCCCGACGTTTACAAGGCGCACGAGGCGGCTGAGCAGGGCTTGAAGGAGCCGTACCGCAAGCGCGAGACGGCGATGGAGAGCGGGGCGGCGGCGGGCGCGAAGACGGCGAACGAGAATTAACCGAAAGCGAACAAGGTTTGTGATGAGAACTTACGAGGCGGGCAAAGAGGGCGGGGTTCGGATTCCCGACGTCTGCTGCGAGTCGTTCGGGCAGGGCGAGGGAAACTTGCCGAGGCGGTTGGCGCACGCCCCGCGCGTCGGCGAAGCGGGCGCGCACGCCGACCGACTCGCGCGCGGGGATCGGATCGCGGGGCGCGAGGAACGGGAGTCGCGCCGCGCGCCGTTGCGCGTCGCGGGACGCGACCGGGCGCGCAGGCTGTTGCTGTGCCTCGACGGCGTGCCGCTGGAACTGATCCGCGAGGTCAAGTCGCGCGGGCTCTTCGAGCGGTTCCACGAGCCGTCGGGTCTGCTCTCGCCGTTCCCGACGATGACGAACGTCGCGCTCGCGTCGATGTTCAAGGCGACGCCGCCGCTCGGCTACGAGAGCCTGTATTTCAACCGCGACGCGAAGGAGATGCGCGGCGGGGTGAAGAAGTACATCGGTCGCCGCACGCCCGACAAAATCCCGTCGTCCTACATGGACGAGCTGGATTACCAAGAGCCGCTGCCCTTCGAGTTCCTGATCTACGCCGCGCCCGACACCGTGTGGCGCGCCGACATGCAACGCTTCCGCGAACGCTTCCGCGCCGCGCCCGCCGGGCGCGACTTCTTCGCCTTCCTCAAGGCCACGGACGGGCTCCTGCACTGCCGCGGGCCGGAGAGGTTGAAGATCGCGCTCGCCTCGCTCGACAAAATTCTCAGCGAGGTGCAGGACGCCTGCGGCGGCGAGACCGAGATCGTGCTCTTCTCCGATCACGGCATGAACCTGCAGGAGAACCGCCGCATCCACTTGCAGACGCACCTGCGGAAAAACGGCTTCGAGGTCAAAGACAGTTTCCGCGCGCGGGGCAAACAGACGGTCGCCGCGCCCGGCTTCGGCCTGTGCGGCTACGCGGCGGTCTACTGCTCGGACGAGACCGACCCGGCGCTCGTCTCCGCCGCGCTCGCGACGCTCGAAGGCGTCGACTTCAGCGTCTACCGCGACGGCGCGGACGCGGTCGTCGTCAAAGGCGCGCGGGGCGCGGCGCGCATCCTGCGCGAGGAGGGCGGCGCGGGCGTGCGCTTCGCCTACGAACAGCTCGGCGGCGATCCGCTCGGGCTCTCCGCCGTCAAGAATGTGCTCGGCGGGGCGGGCGAGCTGGACGCGCGGGGTCTCGCCTCCGACGCCGCGTGGTTCGAGCGCACCGCCGGGCACACCTACCCCGACGCGCTCGCCAACCTCTACAACTCTCTCCACCGCCCGCGCGTGCGCCACACGGCGGACGTGCTCGTCTCCTGCCACGACGGCTACTACTACGGCGCGTCCGTCTTCAGCCGCATGATGCGTCTGCTCGCCACGCACGGCAACGCCCTGCGCGCGAGCAGCCACGCCTTTTTGATGAGCACGCACCGCGCCTTCCCGCCTTACGTCCGCGCCGACGAGGCGCAGCCCTTCCTGCGCGGCTGAGCGTAGAGGAAAATTTTTAACCGCGGAGGGCGCGGAGGGACGCGGGGGAGGCAAAGTTTTCCTCCGCGCCCCCCCGCGCCCTCCGCGGCGAGTCTCTTCATTCCTTACTCACAAGATCGCCGCCGCCTCTTGACCGCTCGCTCGGCGCGCGCGTACAAAGTGCTCTGATGACGACAACGCACGAGCACGCGCCAGCCGTCGAGACCTCGGGCCTCGTCCGCCGCTTCGGGGATTACGCGGCGGTGGATCGCGTCAGCCTGCGTGTGGAGCGCGGGCAGTTCTTCGGGTTTCTGGGGCCGAACGGGGCGGGGAAGTCGACGACGATCAAGGTGCTGACGGGCCTGCTCGCGCCCACGTCGGGCGAGGCGCGCGTGCTCGGCTTCGACATCGCGCGCGAGCCGCTGGAAGTGAAACGAAGGATCGGGGTCGTGCCGGAAGACCTGAACCTGTTCGAGCGCCTGACGGGCGCGGAGATGCTCAACTTCACGGGGCGGATGTACGGGCTCGGGCGCGAGGAGACGGCACGGCGCGCGGCGGAGCTGTTGGGGCTGATGGAGCTGGACGAAGACCCGAAGAAGCTCGTCGTCGAATACTCGCACGGGATGAAGAAGAAGCTGTCGCTGGCGTGCGCGCTCATCCACAACCCGGAGGTCTTATTTCTGGACGAGCCGTTCGAGGGCGTGGACGCGGTCGCCTCGCGCACGCTGAAAGACCTGCTGCTGCGGCTGACGGGGCGCGGCCTGACGGTCTTCCTCACGTCACACGTCCTTGAGATCGTCGAGCGGCTGTGCACGCACATCGCGATCATCTCGGAGGGCAGGCTCGTCACGTCGGGCGCGCTCGACGAGCTGCGCCGCGCCGTCGCCGCCGGGGGCGAGGGCGCGCCGCTCTCGCTCGAAGACTACTTCATCCGCGTCGTCGGCGGCGGGGCGCACGCGCCGGACGCCGACGCGCTGGCG
>DASVQC010000006.1:0-21763 GCA_036389335.1 Pyrinomonadaceae bacterium
GCCGTCTTCGAGCGAGACGACCTTGCGCTCGATCATGTCTTTGATCACGGTGTCGAAGTCCTGCATCCCGTCGAGCCGGCTGTCGCGCATGGCGTCGAGCAGGGTCTTGCCCTCGTTCTCGCCGTTCTGCAGATACTCGCGCGTGCGCGGCGTGGACTTGAGCACCTCGACGGCGGGGACGCGGCCCGTGCCGTCGGCAGAGGGGATGAGCCGCTGCGAGATGATGTAGCGGAAGGTCTGCGCGAGGCGCGTGCGGATGACCTGCTCCTCGTTCTTCGGGTAGAGGCCGATGATGCGATCCACGGTCTTCGAGGCGTCGATGGTGTGCAGCGTGGAGAGGACGAGGTGGCCGGTCTCGGCGGCCTCCAGCGCGATCTCGGTCGTCTCGTAGTCGCGCATCTCGCCGATGAGGATCACTTTCGGGGCCTGGCGCAGCGCGGCGCGCAGGGCCGAGGGGAAGTCCTTGGTGTCGGTGCCGATCTCGCGCTGGTTGATCGTCGAGCGGCGGTGCATGTGGAGGAACTCGATGGGGTCTTCGATGGTGACGATGTGGTAGTGGTGCTCGTTGTTGATGCGGTCGATGATGGCGGCGAGCGTCGAGGTCTTGCCCGAACCCGTGGGGCCGGTGACGAGCACGATGCCGTTGCGGAGGTTCGTGATCTCGGAGAGATGTTTGGGGAGGCTCAGCGTCTCGATGGACGGGATCTCGGTCGGGATCACGCGCATCACGATGGAGTAAGTCCCGCGCTGCTGGAAGATGTTGACGCGGAAGCGAATCTTCGTCGGCAGAGACCAAGAGAGATCGACCGAGCCGGTGTTGGCGAGGCGCGCGGCGGCGTCCGAGTTGCCCTCCATCAAAGACATCGCGATGATCTCGGTCTGGTAGGGCGAGAGCTTTTGCAGGCCGAGCGGCTGCACGGAGGTGAGCTTGCCGTTGACCTCGACCTGCGGCTGCTGGCCGACGGAGAAGTTGAGATCGCTGATTTTGTCCGAGACGAGCAGCATGCGCTCGATGACGGGCGGCAGATCGAAGAAACTCATGCCGGTAGTTACTCCACCTTCGGCGGGAAGATTTTTTCGGTGAAATGCTTGAGAGGGAGTGAGTTCGCGGGGCCGGCGCGACGGGCTGTAAGGCTTCGCGCGCCGGAAACATTCTCTCTAATCGGGAGGCTTAACGCAAGCGAAAACTTTTGCGGGCCGAAGATTAACCGCGAATACGGGCCGGACGGCGAAGGCAGGGACGCCGGACGACCAAGTGGGGGCCGCTGCTTCAAGCCCGTCGTTCGGCGTCCCTACTTCACCGTCCGGCCCCCGCGCCTCCGCGGCGAGTTCTCAGTTTCAGCCCAACTCTCCCAGTAATTCCCGCGTGCGACGCGCGATCTCGGCGGGCTCGGAGAGGAGCGCGCCGACGACGGCGACCGAGTCCGCGCCGGCTGCGAGGGCGGCGCGGGCGTTCGCGCGCGTGATGCCGCCGATGGCGACGAGCGGGATCGACGGGTCGAGCGCCGAGCGCGCGCGGCTCAGGAGTTCGAGGCCGACGACCGGGTCGGGGCTCTCCTTGGTGAGCGTCGGGAAGACCGGCCCGAAGGCGACGTAATCGACGGGCAGGCGCGACGCTGATACGATCTGCTCAAGGCTGTGCGTCGAGTAGCCGACGACGAAGTCGTCGCCGAGCAGGCGGCGCGCCGACGCCGGCGAGAGATCGTCCTGACCGAGGTGCACGCCGTCCGCTCCGAGCGCGAGCGCGACGTCGGCGCGGTCGTTGACGATGAGGGTCACGCCGCGCGCGCGCGCGACTTCCAGCGCCGCCCCCGCCCCGCGGTGGAACTCGCGGGGGCTCGCGTGCTTCTCGCGCAGTTGGACGAGGGTCGCGCCGCCTTCGGAGAGGCGGAGCAACTGTTCGGCGTGCGCGAGCCCGGAGAGGCGCGCGTCCGTGATCGCGTAGAGCTTCGGCAAGTTAAATCTTCTCATCGCGCTCGCACAGGTTTTGCCGCGCGGGGCGAAACCTGATAATTTCGCGTCGCCCGAGGTGCAAACACAGTGCGGAGCATAAACCACGCGCGCGCGTTCGCTTAAGCGGCGGCGAGGGATCATGATCACGCTACCGGAATCCGACGAGCTGCTGCTGAGGGAGTGCGAGGTGGACACGTTCCGCTCGTCGGGGCCGGGCGGGCAGCACGTCAACAAGACGGAGAGCGGCGTCAGGCTCCGTCACCTGCCGACCGGCGTCGTCGTCTCCTCGCAGCAGGAGCGCAGCCAGCACGTCAACAAGGCGATCTGCGTCAAGAAGCTGCGCGAGGCAATCGACCGGCTGAACTACCGCGCGCCGAAGCGCGTGCCGACACGCCCGAAGCGCGGCGCGAAGGAGCGCACGCTGCGCGAGAAGGCGCAACGCTCGCAGGTCAAGCAACTGCGCGCGAAGCCGCGCGGCGACGAATGACCGGCGCGGCCCGGCGCGACCGCGCGCGCGGGCCGGGGCTTCAACGCACCAGACTCATCCGACACAGAGGGGGAATTAATGATCACTGTCGCCAACCGCATCTACGTCAAGCCGGAATACGCGGACGCTTTCGAGCAGAGGTTCCGCGAGCGCGCGGGGCTCGTGGACAAGATGCCCGGCTTCGTCTCGAACCAGGTCTTGCGCCCCGTCAACGAGGGCGACCCTTACGTGGTCTTCACCGTCTGGCAGAGCCGTCAGGACTTCCTCGCGTGGGTGCGCTCTGACGCCTTCGCGAGGGGGCACGCGCAGTCGGGCACGCTGCCGAAGGACGCCTTCACCAAGGCGAACGTGCTGGAGATGCACGAGGTCGTGCAGGACTCGACGCGCCCCGACATGGAGCCGGAGCCGCGCGGCGGCGCGTTCAACATGCACTAGGCTCGCACAACTAAGACTCACCGCAGAGACGCACAGATCACGCAGAGTTAACGCGGAGGGGAGAATGTTTCCCCTGCGCCCCTCTGCGCCCCCTCTGCGCCTCTGCGGCGAGTCTGACTCACGCCGCGCACCGGATCGAACTTAACCGCTCGCCGCGCGCCTCTCGCTGGCTGAAACCACGTCGGTTTTGTAGAATGGCGCGTCCCGCCCGAACATAATTTTTCAGAGGTGAACGTAAAATGGCGCTCATCGGCGCGAACGAGCTGAAGCGGAAGATGCTGATCGCGGTGGACGGTCAGCCCTACACCGTGATGGAGGTCTTCTTCGCGTCGCCGACGGCGCGCGGCGCGGCGACGATGGTGCGCACGCGCCTGCGCCACCTGCTGACCGGCTCCGTGCAGGAGAAGAGCTTCAAGGCGACCGAGAAGTTCGCCGAGCCCGACGTGCAGGTCGTCCCCGCCTCCTTCCTCTACGCCGACGGCGACGGCTGCCACTTCATGGACGAGTCCTCCTACGATCAGTTCATGCTCACGGACGCGCAGATCGGCGACGACCGCGGCTACTTGAAGGAGGGCGCGACGCTGCAAGTTCTGAAGTACAACGGCGAGCCCGTCTCGCTCCAACTGCCGCCGTTCGTCGAACTCACCGTCGTCTCGACCGAGCCGGGCGTCAAAGGCGACACGGCTTCGGGCGGCGGCTCGAAGGTGGCTACGCTCGAAACCGGCATCACGGCGCGCGTCCCGCTCTTCATCAAGGAGGGCGAGAGCGTCCGCGTCGACACGCGCACCGGCGAGGTCGCCGGGCGCGCTTAGAAGAGATCGCAAAATCCCCCTTAGCGACTTTGCCCCTTTGCGTGATGATTTATTCTCACGCAAATGGGCAAGTCGCTAAGGGGGATTTTGCGATCTCGACGCCGACCGTTAAATCGCCGCCTTCACTTGGGCGGCGCGGGCGGCGGGATGTTGCCGGAGATTTGCTGCGCGACGAGGAGCCAGCGCCCCTTCCGTTTGACGTAGGTGCTCGTGTAGCGGCGGTTGTTGTCGATCTCCCGGCCCTTGAAGTTGACCTTCCAGACGGCGCGACCGCGCACGACCGCCGCGTCGTCGTAGACGCGCGCCTCGACGTCCTCGGTGCGGAAGTAGTGGGTCACGACGTCGGGCGCGGCGCGCAGGTTGTTGATCTCGCGCCGCCTGTCGCCCACCGAGCCGTCGGGGCCGACGATCATGTAGTCGTCGGCGAAAAGTTTTTCCAGCGCGGACGCGTCGCCGCGCGCCGCCGCGTCGGCCCACGCGCGATCAGCCGCCAGCACCGCCGCCTCGTCCTTACCCGCCTTCCGCGCCTGGCCCGGCGCGACGCCCGCGCACGACGCCGCGAAGAGCGCGATCAGAAGTAGTCGCCCTGTCGGCCTCACTGTTCCCCCCTCCGGCGCGTGGCCCGTCCGACGTCGTCGGGCCACGCGCCGCGTTAAAGTGTCGCGCGATTCTACGACAACCGGCGAGAGATGAAGGGCGGCGGGTCAATCCCCTCGAAAGTCCGCCGCCCTCCGGCGGGGAAGCGCGCGCGTGCGAGACAGCAAACGGCCCGCGCGCGGCCTCCCTTTCCGAACTCGAACGCCGCCACCCCGACGAGGGGCCCGCGCCGCCTCACCTGCCCCTGCGCGTCTTGAAGTCAGACCCGCTGTAATCGGGGTCGAACTGCCGCATGTATTCGGGCAGGTACGGCTCTTTGCGGAACTCCTTCCCGCGCGTGACGAGCCAGCGTTGCAGCCAAGAGATGCCGACCGGGCCGACGTAGTCGTCGCGGCTGCGGTAGGCCGGATCGCCGAGCGCGTCGTCGAGCGAGACGAACGTGTAGCCGCGCCGCCGCATCATCTCGATCACCTCCGCGAAGTGATCGCCGTTCAACTGGTTCGCGTGGGCGAGCAGCACCTGCGGGATCTCCCTGCCGAACAATTCCGTCGAGAGGTTTTCGTAGAACTCGAACATCGACTCCATGTAGGGCACGTAGCCTTCGCTGACGCGGCGCGCCTTCTCCGCGTCGCCGCCCGCGAGCGCGTCGGAATACGCGACGGCGAAAATCCACTCCGAGTTGTCGATCGTGACCGGGGCGACGCGGTAGCCGCGGCCCGCGAGGAACTTCTCGAACTCGCGCTTGGCCTCGGGCGTGCGGCCCGTGTTGAGGAACGGGTGGCGGAAGTAGCGCAGCCGCTTACCCTTCTCCGCGAGCAGCCGCCGCGTGACGGGCTCCCCGTCGATCACCTCCCGCTCGAAGGCCGCGAGCGGCGTCCTGTAGAAAGACTTGTGCGAGTAGGTGTGGTTGCCCAGCTCCATCCCGGCGTCGAGCCACACGCGCAGCGCGTCGGTGCGCGCCCCGCGTTGGGCCGCCCCGCCGAGCGAGCCCTCGTTGACGAAGCCGACGGCGGGAACGTCGTTCGCCTTCAACGCGGCGACGATCTTCCTCGCGTTCTCCAAAACCTGCTCGCCGGAGCTGCGCCCGCCGTCGCCCGTCAGCGGCAGGTCGTCGAACGTGACGGCGACGCGGCGCGCGGACTTGCCCTGGCCGGGTGCGACCGACGCCGACGCGGCGACCAGAAGGATGATGAGGGCCGTTCGCTTCATCCGATTCGCCTCCTGTGGACGGTTCGCCCGCCGCGCCTACTGCCGGCGCGGCGGCTGGTGGACGCGCGTGAGCTGCGAGGCGACGACCTGCCAGCGCCCGCGCCGCTTGAGATACGTGTTGGTGAAGTGGACGCGGTCGTCGATGTCACGGCCCTGGTAGGGGTACTTCTCGACGATGTGGCCGGTCGAGATCGCCGCGCCCTCGTAGACCCGCACGCGCACGCTCGCGTCGTCGATGCGGAAGACCGTTCCGGGCGAGGGGTTCGGGTTGCGGCTGGCGAGGATGTCGGCGCGCTTCTCGGCCTTGTCGAGGAGCCTGCCGTTGCTGTGCGTGATGGTGAAGTCGTCGGCGACGATGCGGTCGTAATCGGCCATGCTGTTGCCGTCGCCGTACGACTCGACGAGCCACGCCCGCTCCAGCCGCTTGATCCCCGCCGCGACCCTCTCGTCGCGCGAAGAACGCTTCCCTTTCGTCTGCCCGCCGACCGCGCCGAGGGCGGCACACACGATCAAGGCGATGGCGAGGGCGCGTCTCATGGCTCACTCCCTTCCGGTTTAAACGTAGGCGTCGGGGGCCGCGCGTCGCCGCCTACTTCCTCTCCGCGTTGACGCCCTGCCGCTGCTCCGCGTAGGTGTCGAACTGTTTGACGTAGGGCGGGGGCGGCGGCTCCTCGCGGAACTCGCGCCCGCGCGCCATCGCCCAGCGTTGCAGCCAGGAGATGCCCCACGCGCCCGTGTAGGTGTCGGGCTGCCGGTACGCGCGGTCTCGCATCGCCTCGTCGAGCGTGACGAACGAGTAGCCGCGCCGTTTGAGCATCGCGGCCAGCTCTTCGAACTTCTCGCAGTTGAGCGCGTTGGCCGTGAGCATCAGGACTTGCGGCGGCTCGTAGCCGAGCGTGTCGCGCGAGAGCCCTTCGTAGAAGTCGAAGACGCGCTCCATGTAGGGCACGTACTCGTCACTGATGCGGCGCATCGCCTCTCCGTCTTCGGCGCGGCGGGCGTCGGCGTACGCCTTGCCGAAGAGCCAGTCCCAGTTGTCGATGGTGACTTTGTGAACCTGCATCCCGCGCCCGGAGAGGAACCGCTCGAACGACTCCTTCGTCTCGCGGTCGGGGCCGACGTTCAGGTAGGGGTAGCTGAAGTAATGCAGGCGCGCCCCGCGCTCGGCGGCGAGCTGCGAGGTGACGTACTCGCCGCGCTGCACGTCCCGCTCGAAGTCTTCGAGCGGCGTGCCGTAAAGGTTCGGGTGGGCGAAGCCCTCGGAGCCCAGCTCCATCCCGGCGTCGAGCCACATCCGGAGCAGGTTGACGCGCGACTCGTCCTGCACGCCGTCCCGGTAGAGCTGCGCCGCGTTGACGAAGCCGACGGCGCGCACGCCGTTCGCGCTCAGGCCCGCGAGAAGTTTTCGCATGTCCTTCTCGGCGCGCGGCACGTACGGGGTGTGAACCATCGGCAGCGTGACGAACGTGACGGCGACGCGGCGACGCGCGTCCTGCCCCGCCCCGCGGGCGCGATCCTTCGCGTGCGCGCCGCGCGAGGCGACCGCGCCCTGCGCGCCCGCGAGCGCGAAGGCGAGGGCGAGCGCGGCGAGGAGCGCGGCGGCGGCTGGCGCGCGCTCGGCGGGGGGCCGGGGCTGCGGCTTCAGCAGGCGCTGGATGCGCCCGACGAGCGAGCCGCCGCTCGCCGCGAGCGCGAGCCGGGAGACTGGCGCGGGCCGCCGGAGCTGTTCGAGTTCGGCGAGGGCGCGCGCGTAGACGAGCACGTCGCCCGTCGCCTCGACAGCGAGGTCGTCGCAGGCGTGCTCGCGCTCGGCCCTCGCGCGGCGCGAGACGTACCAGACCGCCGGGTGGAAGAAGAGCAGCGTCTCGACGAGCGACTGCAAGAGGTTGACGAGGTAGTCGTGCCGACGCACGTGCGCCAGCTCGTGCGCGATGATGGCTTCGAGCTGCGCCGCGCTCAGGCCCGCGAGCGCGCACGCGGGGACGAGGATGACGGGCCGCAGCCAGCCGACGACGGTCGGCACTTCGACGAGTGCCGAGCGGCACACCCGCACGGCGCGCGTCACACGGAGGCGCGCGGCGAGCCGCGCGAGCGCGACGCGGCAGCCGTGCAACTGCGCCGCCGCGCCCGCCTCGCGCCTGATCCTGCGGTTCAAAAGCCACCCGCCCGCGAGGCGTGCGAGCAGCACCCCGACGCTACACATCCACGCCAGCGCGAGCCACGGCAGAAGCGAGGCGATGCGCCCTTCGGCCCACAGGCGCAGCGTCGCCCGCCCCTCGCCGTCGTCGAGCGCCTCGCCCGCCCGCGCGTGCGGCTTCACGGGCGCGGAGGCTGCGCCCGCCGCGCCGTCGGCGTGCGCGGGCCGCGCGTCGCCGGGCGCTGAGGCGCGCGTGCCGGTCGAGACGGACGCGCCCGAAGAGTTGAGCGCGAGGAACGTGCACGCGGGGAGCGCGAGCATGGCGAAGAGCGCGAGGCACGCGGCGCAGTAGCGCGCCTGAGGAGAAGCGCGCCGCAGCGACGCGTTCGCGGCGGCGAAGAGGCCCGCGACCGCCGCGAGCTGCCACGCGGAGTGCGCGAGCGTCCAGCCGAGATTCTGGACGAGGGCGTGGCCGAGGATCGACTGGAGGTTCATGAGCGCCCCCCTCGCTCGAAGTCGTCGAGCATCCGGCGGATTTGCGACAGCTCTTCGGCGGAGGTGCGCTTGGAGGAGAGCGCCTGCATCACGAGCTTCGAGGCCGAGCCCTCGAAGGCGCGGTCGAGCAGGTGCGTGAGGAGCTGTCGCTGCGTCTGCTCCTGCGGCAGGCGCGCGCGGTAGCGGTGCGCCCGCTCGCGCTCGTCCCTCTCGACGAGCCCCTTCTCCGTCATGATCTGCATGAACTTGAGGACGGTCGTGTAGAGCGTCGGCTTGCGCGCGCTCAATTCGTCGTGCACCTCGCGCACGGTCGAGGGGCCGCGCTGCCACAGCACGCTCAGGATTTCCAACTCCGCGTCGGTCGGGCGCGGCGCCTTCTGCTTCGGCATCTCTTTCCTCCCCACTCCCCACCTCCCGCGCCCGGCGCACGGCCCGGACGCCCGCCACCATACTACGAACAATTTCGTACTGTCAACGAAATTCTTCGTACTCGGGCCGCGCGCGCCCGTCCGTACGCTTGCGCGCGCCGCGCGTCGCTGCGGCTTCGCGTCGGCGGTTGACCCGTGCGTTAAAATGGTCAACACTACCGCCGACGCCACGGCGGCGCGCGAAAGTTCATCATCAATTTTCGCTGACGCGAAGTTCGCGAGAGGGGAACAGTGGGACGCGAGACAGCGCAGACGGGCACGGCGGGGCAGGACGCGGCGACGCAGACGGTGCTCGTCGTCGAGGACTTCGAGGACACGCGCTACCTGATGCGCCTTGAGCTTGAGAAGCGCGGCTACCGCGTCGTCGAGGCGGTGGACGGCGCGGAGGGCGTCTCGAAGGCGCTCGCGGAGCGACCGAACATCATCCTCATGGACATCGGGCTGCCCGTGCTCGACGGCATCGCCGCCACGCGCGAGCTGCGCCAGCGCGAGGAGATGCGCGACACCCTCATCGTCGCCTTGACCGCTCACCACGAGACCGAGTACCGCGCCAACGCCCTCTCCGCCGGCTGCGATGCCTACCTCACCAAGCCCATCGACTTCGACTGGCTCATCGACCTCCTCAGCCGCCTGCTGCCTTGAACCGTCCACCGGGCGCATGCCGGCCCCAAGCGACACGAACATGAACGGAGAAACTATGAAAGGCCGCTTCCGCGCGAGCGTCTGTGTCATCACAGTTCTGTGCCTCTACGTGGGCCCTGTCGCAAGAACCCGGACACGGTCGCAAGCTCCGGTCGCGGCGCAAAAGGAGGCTAGAATGGCTCATGCGAGCGGCACGTTCGAGGTCAAGCTGACGCCGCAGGCGGCGGGCGAAGGGGCGTCGGGCGTCGGCAGGATGACGATTAACAAACGGTTCAGCGGCGATCTGGAAGCGACGAGCAGGGGCGAGATGCTGACCCTCATGACGCCGGTCGAGGGATCGGCGGGTTACGTCGCGATGGAGCAGGTCACGGGGACGATAGCGGGTCGCAGCGGCACGTTCGCGCTCCAACACACCGGCACCATGAGGCGCGGCGCGCAGCGGCTCTCCGTCACCGTCGTGCCCGACTCCGGCACGGGCCAGCTCGCGGGCCTCGCGGGCGAGATGAAGATCGACATCGTCGGCGGCAAGCACCTCTACACCTTCGACTACACGCTCGACGCCGCGGCGCGGTGACTGTGCCTGCGTGCGCGCAAGGCGCGGGCGAGCCGTGCCGGGGCGGAACGCTTCGGGAGAATGCTCATGCACACAACTTCTGGATCGGGGCGTTCGTCCGTGCTGTTCATGTTGGCGCTGCTGTTGTGCTCCGGCGCGGTCGTGTCCGCGCAGTCGGGGCGCGGGGCGGTGCGCGGCTACGTTGCCTTCGAGGGCGTCGCTTACGACGATCTGGCGGAGAAGAAAGTCCGGGCCAAGATCGAACTGCGCGGCAGCACGGAGTATAACCGCGAGACCTCTTACACGGCGGAGACGAACGAGCGCGGCTCATACGACATCAAGTCGGTCATGGCGGGCGAGTACGCGCTGCGGATCACGTCGCCCGGTTACGCCGCCTACGAGATAGAGGTCTACATCCCTTCGGACTTCATCTGTAGCCTGGCCGTCGTGCTGAAAAAGCACGGCAAGTGAGACGGGGGCGGAAGGGGCGGCCCGGAAATATTTTTCGCGCTCCCGGACGCCGCGCGCACGCGCTTTCCCCGCCCCGCGCCCCCGGTTAAAATCTTTCCGACCGAAACGCACGCCGGCGTCGTACTGTTCTTAAGCATGAGCCTCGACCCGCGTAACATCCTCGTCATCGACTTCGGCCAGATGGGCGACGTGATGCTGAGCCTGCCCGCGCTCGCGGCGCTCCGGCAGAGGTTCCCGCGCGCGCGCATCACGGTCGCGGTCGGCAAGCCCGGCAGGCAGATCGTCGAGCTGGCCGGCTCGGCGGACGAGGTGCTGGTCGTCGACAGGGTCGCGCTGCGCGACGGGTTCGCGCCCGCCTCGGTGTTTAAGATCGCGCAGATCGTGAAAGAGGTCAGGCGGCGCAGGTTCGACTTCGTCGTCGATCTGCACAGCCTGTCGGAGACGAACCTGCTCGGCTACCTCTCCGGCGCGCCGCAGCGGCTCTACTCGCGCCGCCCGGGCCGCTCGCTCGACTTCCTCTCGAACTTCCGCCCCGCCGCCCCCGTCGAGGATCGCGAGAAGCACGCGGTCGAGCGATACCTCGACGTGCTCGCGCCGCTCAAGGTGGGCGAGGTCTCGCGCGCGCCGCGCCTGCCGCTGCGGGAAGAGGCCGAGCGCGCCGTCGATCAGTTGTTCAGGAAGTTGAAGGCGGATCGGGACGCGCTGCTCGTCGGCTTGTTCCCGGGCGCGGGCAACCCGAGCCGCGAGTGGGGGCTTGAGAGGTTCGCCGAGATCGCCGAGCGCGTCGCGCGCAACGACGGGCTGCGCACCGTGGTCTTCCTCGGCCCCGAAGAGAGAGAGCGCGCGCGCCAGATTCGCGCGGCGTTCCCCTCGCGCACGACCGTCGTGGTCGAGAAGGTGGACATCCCGCAGCTCGCCTGCGCGCTCGCGCGCATGAGCGTGCTCGTCTCGAACGACACGGGGCCCGTCCACGTCGCCGCCGCCGTCGGCACGCCGGTCGTCGTCATCGTCGGTCGCCCCACGCGCGACGGCTACGAGCCCGTGGGCGCGCGCCACCGCGTCATCTACGGTCGCGACATCAACTCGATCACGGTCGAAGAAGTTTACGGCGCGACGCGCGCGGTGCTCGCGGCGGAGCGCACCGCCTCGATCTTCGCGAGCTGAAGAGGCGCTGGGCTCAGCTCGCCGCGCGCGCGCGTCCCCACCGGCCCTCGCCAGGCGGGCGTGAAATCCTCAAATTTCCCTCTAAAACTCCACTTTTTAGGCCCGGACTCCGGCTGCGCGGGCGTCGGAACAAGGTGCTAGACAAGCCGCGTTTATTTATGTGATACTGAATTTGCTGCCCCGCGCAGCGTTTCGAAGGGCTCTTCGACGATCCAACCAGACACGCCCCACCGATCGTCGTCCGTCAAGTCAGACAAACGAATTCCCTCCTCACAGTCGCCTCCCGCTTCGTGCCGTCGGGGCGTGCGCGCGCCCGGAAGCTCTCACGCGCGCCCGCCGGCGGCGGCGACGGGCGCGACCCGCCGGGGAGACCCACCAGCGTCGAACCAAACTTCTCTTCCGGAGTGAAACCCATGCTCAAACAGACTCCCCCGCTCTCTCTCACGCTGCTCCTGCTCGCCTCCTCGCTCGCCGCCGCGACGACGGCGCGCGCTCAGTCCGCCCCGCCGGCCCCGGTCGTGCTCGCCTCCTCGGCCCACGCGCCGGCGGCGGAGACCGACCGCGACCGCGACGGCCTGCAAGGGGCCGTGCGCCGCGTCCGCACCGAGAACGCCAAGCTCGTCTTCAAGGAAGGCAAGATGGTCGAGGGGCAGCGCAACGTGTTGGAGACGGCGACCTACGACATCAGGGGCACGAAGATCGACAACGCCTACTTCCTCGCCGCGGGCGGCGCGCTCACGGGCCGGGAGGTTTACAGCTACGACGACCGGGGCAACATCATAGAGATGACGCTCTTCAACGCCGACGGGTCGGTGCTCTCGAAGGAGAAGTACGAATACGAGTTCGACCCGATGGGCAACTGGACGAAGATGCTCACCTCCGTCGCCGTCGTCGAGAACGGCAAGCTGACCTTCGAGCCGACCGAAGTCACCTTCCGCTTCCTCGCCTACTTCCTCGAAGACAACGTGACGAAGAAACTTCAGCCCGGCCAGACGCCCGCGCCGCAGGCCGCGGACGCCGCCCCGCGCGCGAACGCGCCGACGAACGTGAGTGCGAGCGCCGCCGCGCCGAAGCCGCAGCCGACGCAGCAGGCCGCCCCCGCGCCGAAGAAGCTGGCGGGCCTCCCGTCGGTCGCCCCGAGCGCCCCGGCGGCGAGCGCCGCGCCGATCAACGCGCCGAGCGCGCAGGTCGCCGCTAACAACGCCGCCCCGGTCGTGAGGGTCGAAGACGACGCGCCGCCGCCCAAGCCCGCCGCGAAGGCCCCTGTGCGCCCGGTCTCCGGCGGCGTCCTGAACGGCAGGGCGATCAACCTGCCCCCGCCCGCCTACCCGGACATGGCGCGCCGCATGCGCACGACGGGCATGGTCACGGTCGAGGTCGTCGTAGACGTTTCGGGCAGGGTCATCTCGGCGAAAGCCATGACCGGCCCGGAGGTGCTGCGCGAGGCGGCTGAGCGCGCGGCGATGCAGGCGAGGTTCGCGCCCACGCTGCTGTCGGGCCAGCCCGTGAAGATCACCGGCTCGATCAACTACAACTTCGTGTTCTAGCGCCCCGGCGCACGAGACGCAGACGAGGGACCAACGGAAAACCACCATGTCAATGAACGGACAGTTAAGCGACCTCCACCTGAGCGAGCTGATCGAGTTCTTCTGCAACCAGCGCAAGACCGGCAGACTCAAGATCGACTACCCGCTCGCCCCCGGCGTCTTCTTCATCAAGGAAGGCGAGCTGGTCGACGCCAAGGTCGGCGCGCTCAACGGCAAAGACGCCGTCTTCTTCGCGCTCACGCTGGCGAGCGCGACCTTCGACTTCAACCCCGGCATGGCCTCCTCGCGCCGCACGATCAACGAGTCGTGGGCGAGCGTCGTGCTCGAAGGCTTGCGCCGCATAGACGAGGGCGCGATGCCCGACTTCGACGTCTTCAACGGCGAGGACGATCTGGACGAGGCGACGCGCGAGTACCTCGAATGCGTCGAAGAGTCGAAGTCAGCCCGGAGTGCCGCGCCGGAGAAGGAAGACGCGCCGGGCGTGATCGAAAACAGCTCCCCGCTCTCGATGACGGTGGACGCGGCCAACGCCACCGGCGGCAGGAGCAAGGCGATGATCGCGGGCGTCGCCGCGGCGCTCGTGCTCGTCTGCGCCGTCGCGGCGATCCCCGTCAGCCGCAAGCTCATGCGCAAGGACGCGCCCGCCGCCGCGCAGCCGCAGGCGACGAGCGCGCCCGCCGCGCAAACAGACTCGACCGCCGCGGGCGACGCCGCCAACGCGCCCCTTCAGGTCAACGCCTCCGACGCGGTGGCGGCTGAGGACGCGGCTGCCGCGGCCCGCAGGGAGCAGCAGCAGCGCGAGGCGCGCGAGCGGGCGCGCAAGGCCCGCGAGGAGGCGGCGAAGAACGCCGGGCAGGATCAGACTCTGACCGGCGCTCCGCCGAAGCCCGCTACGCCCGCGGGCGCGAAGACCGTGCGCGTGCAGATCACCTACGACGACGCGGGGCGCGTCACGCAAGCCGCCGCCATCGGCACGAGCCCCGGCGCGGAAGCCTACGCCTCGACCGCCGTGCGCGTCGCGCGCTCGCGCCACTTCGCCCCCGGCAAGGCCGGCTCGACCGTCGTCACCATTCCGATTAATTAGCTGTTAGCTAATAGCTGTTAGCTAATAGCGGTTAGCAGTTAGCGGTTAGCTAATAGCGGTTAGCTGTTAGCTAAACATCAAGGGGGGAGACAGTCCGACACGACTGTCTCCCCCCTTCTATTTTCAACTCACCGCAAAAGGGTCTGGCTGACAGCTAACAGCTAACAGCTAACAGCTAATAGCTAACCGCTACCCCAGCCCGACCGCGCCGAGGGCGACGAGGAGGGCGCGCTTCAAGCCGTGGTCGCGCTGGCGCGGGTCGTACCACTCTTCCGTGGTGTGCGAGGAGCCGGAAGAACCGCCCGCGCCGAGCGTGACGGCGGGGACGCCGAGCGAGATGGCGATGTTCGAGTCGGTCGAAGAGGAGTCGAGCCGCGGCTGGTAGCCGACGGCGCGCGTGGCGGCTTGCGCGAGCAGGACGAGCGGCGAGTCGGCGGGGGTCTCGCCGCCGGGCCGGTCGCCGATCATTTTCAGCTCCAGCTCGACGGGCGGCGTGCCCGCGCGCCGCGAGGCGTTCTCGTCGCCGGCGGCCTCGCGCGCGGCGCGGCGGAAGAAGGCGTCGAGGCGGCGCAGCTCGTCCGGCGACTCCGAGCGCAGGTCGACGTCCATCGACGCCTCGCGCGGGATGACGTTGACGCCCGTGCCGCCCTCCACGCGCCCGACGTTGAAGCTCGTGCGCGGCTTCGGCGGCGCGGGGTAGGCCGCGAGTCGCGCGACGGCGCGCCCCAACGCGTGCACGGGGTTCGCCGCGCCGAAGTCGCCCCACGAGTGGCCGCCCGCGCCCGCGAACCTCACGCGGTAGCGGCGCGAGCCGACCGCGGCGTGCGTGATGCGCTCGACGCCGGGGCCGTCCAGACTGACGAAGAAGTCTATCGCGCCGGCCCACTCGCCGCCCGACATGAGATGGCGCGCGCCCCGCAAGTTGCCCTCGCCCTCCTCGCCGACCGTCCCGACGAAGAGCAGCGACCCCTCCGTCTCTATTCCGGATTCGCCGAGCGCGCGGGCGAGCGCGAGGAGCGCGGCGAGGCCGCAGCCGTCGTCGGCGATGCCGGGCGCGAGCATCCGAGTGCCCTCGCGCCGCACCGTGAAGTTCGTCCCCGCCGGGAAGACCGTGTCGAGGTGCGCGCTCACCACCGCGAGCGGGCGCGGGCTGCGCCCGCGACGCAGCGCGACGCAGTTACCCTCGGCGTCGAGGCGCGCTTCGGCGAGGCCGCACTGCCGCAGCCGCGCCGCGAAGTACTCGGCGCGCGCCTCCTCGCCGAACGGCGGCGAGGGGATGGCGCACAGCGCCGCGTGCTCCTCCGTGATCTCTTCGGCGCGCGCCGCGAAGAACTCGAACGCGCGCCGCACGCGCTCTTCGCTCAAGAGATCGCCGACGGCCCGCTCGGCTGAGAATGCGGCGGTGGGACTGGCCATAACTTAGCAGGAGCGTGACAGGCGACAGGTCGGAAGTGACAGGTGACAGGTGACAGGTGACAGGTCAGAAGTAAGAAAGATATTTTACCCGTCACCCGTCACCTGTGACCCGTATTACTTGTCACCTGTCACTTGTCACTTGTCACTAAACTAGCTGCATGACTTCTTCTTCGCTCAGGACGCCCTGCGCGCTCTTGGCGCGGTCGAAGATGCGCGCGACGCGCTCGTCCGACGCTTCCAGCCCGCGCGATTCGAGCCAGTAGACGACGTTCGACTTGCCGCTCATCGGCCCGACCTCGATCACCTGCCGCAGGCCGAACTGCGCGGCGGGCACGCCGGAGTAGATCAGATCGGCGAGTTCCGCGTCGCCCCGGCGGAAGCTCTTGATGACCGCCGCGGCGTGGACGCCCGTCGCCGTGCGGAAGGCGTCGCGCCCGAAGACCGGGTAGTTCAGAGGGATCGTCCACCCGCAGCTCTCCGCGGCCTTCTCGCAGTAGTCTTTCAGCCTCGTCAGATCGTTGTCGATCCAACCCAAGAGCTTCAGGTTGACGAGCAACTGATCCATCGGCGCGTTGCCGACCCTCTCGCCGACCCCGAGCGCCGAGCCGTGCACCTGATCCGCGCCGCCCTCGATGGCCGCGATGGAGTTGATCACGCCCAAGCCCCGATCCTGATGGCCGTGCCAGTCGAGCCGGACTTTCTCGCCCTCTTCGTCGATGATCCGTTTGACGAAGCGGACGACCGCGCGCGCGCCGTCGGGCGTCGAGTGGCCGACGGTGTCGCAGACGCAGACGGCGCGCGCGCCCGCGCGGATCGCCGCCGTGTAGAGCGCGCGGATCGTGTCGGGGTCGGCGCGCGTCGTGTCCTCGGTGACGAACATCACGGGCAGGCCCTCGGAGACGGCGAAGGCGACGGCCTCCTCGGTCAACTTTAAGAGCCGGTCGAGCGTCCACTCCTCGGCGAGCGAGCGGATGCGCGAGGAGCCGATGAAGGTGCAGGCTTCGATGGCGATGCCGGCGCGCTGCGAGATTTCGGCGATGGGCTTGATGTCGCTCAGGTGCGTGCGCGCCGCGCAGTTGGGGCGGATCCGCATCCGCTGCTCGACGATCTCGCGCGCGAGGCGCTCGACGCCCGCGGCGTGCGTGCCGCCCGCGCCGGGCAGGCCGATGTCCGCCGTGTCGATGCCGAGCGCGTCCATCAGGTGGAGCAGTTCGAGCTTGCGCTCGACGGGCGGCTCGCAGACCGAGGGCGACTGGAGCCCGTCGCGCAGCGTCTCGTCGTCGAAGCTGATGGGGCGGTTCGGCGCGTCGAAGGCGGGCTCGACCCGGTTCCAGTCGTAGATCAGATCGCTCGCGGGCACGGCTCTTAAGTCCTCCTCGAAGATCGCGCGCGAAATTCCGGCGCGCGCCCTCCCCGTTGTCTCGATGTCGGAAGCATTGCAACCGCCGCGCGCAATGTCAAGCGGGTCGAAATCGGCGCGGCGGGGCTCTCTTTGACTTGCCCGCCGCGAGTCTGCTATAGCTTGCGCCGCGCCCGGCGGCGGGCCGCTTCGCCCCGCCCGCGCCCAACTCCCGCGCCACTCCCCGGATGAACGTACTGCGGATCGCCGTCGGCTCGGTTCGATCAGCCAAGCTGCTGGCGGTGCGCGCCGCCTGCGCGCGCATCTCCGAGGTCGATCCCGGCTGGGACAGGGCCGAGATCGTCGCGCGCGATGTCGAGACGGGCGTGCCCGCGATGCCCCTGACCGACTCGCAACTGATGCGCGGCGCGCGCAACCGCGCGCACGCCGTGCGAAAACTCCTGCGGCAGGAGGGCGGGACAGCGCACCTCTACGTCGGGCTCGAAGGCGGCTTCCACACCGTCACGCTCGACGGCGAGCGCCACACTTTCCTTCAAGGGTGGGCTTACGCGACCGACGGCGGGCGCGGTCACTTCGGCATCAGCCCGTCCGTCGCCGTGCCCGCGCACGTCGTCCGCGAGGTCGTCGTCGGCAGGCGCGAGCTGGGCGAAGTGATCGACGAGGTGGCGGGCGAGCGCGACGTGCGGAGCAGGCAGGGCGCGTGGGGCGTCATCTCGAAGGAGCTTCTGACGCGCGCGCAGAGCTTCGAGTCCGCGCTCGTCGCCGCGTTCGCCCCGTTCTACAACGCGGAAATCTTTAAGAGCGATTAGCTGTTAGCGATTAGCTGTTAGCTTTCAGATTTGCCGTCGCCACTTCCGGCGGTTGGCGTAAGTCACTCAATTGTTCGCATAATGGCTAACGGCTAACAGCTAACAGCTAACAGCTTCTTTATGGACGAGTTCATCGCACAGGGTAACGAGGATCATTTGGCGGGCGGCGTCCACCAGCGGAACGCGCCGGGGTGGATCGAGGTCATCGCGGGCTCGATGTTCTCGGGCAAGTCGGAGGAGCTGATCCGGCGGCTGCGCCGCGCTCGGATCGCGCGCCAGCGCGTGCAGGTCTTCAAGCCCCTGATCGACAACCGCTACTCGCGCGATCACATCGTCTCGCACTCGGAGATGCGCCACGAGTCGGGCGTGGTCGAGACCGCCGCCGAGATTCTCGCGCAGGTCGGGCCCGAGACCGACGTGGTCGGCATCGACGAGGGGCAGTTCTTCGACCACGATCTCGTAGGGGTCGCCAACGAGCTGGCGCGGCGCGGCCTGCGCGTCATCATCGCCGGGCTCGATCAGGACTACACGGGCAAGCCCTTCGAGCCGATGCCGCAGCTCTTGGCCGTCGCCGAGTACATCACGAAGACGCACGCCATCTGCGTGCGCTGCGGACAGCCCGCCAACTACTCGCAGCGCACCGTGCAGGTCGAGGGGCAGGTCGTCGTCGGCGCGTCCGACGCCTACGAGGCGCGCTGCCGCCGCTGCTTCGTCCCGCACGCCGACGCGCCGACCTCCTACGTCGAGGAAGAGACTTCCAAGCTCTAACTTCACAGCCACTCGCGTTGATGTTCGCCGCGGGGGCGCGGGGATCGCGCAGAGTTAGCGCGGGGAAAACCATTCAACCCCCCGCGCCCCCCGCGTGAACTCCGCGCCTCCGCGGTGAACCTCCCCCCCCGCCCGGCCCTCCCTCTGCCCACCTTTCCCGAGCAACCCCGCGCCGCGCGCCGCGCGTCCCACGCAAGAAGTCTGCGCTTCCCTCGTTCAAGACAGCAGAGCCCACTGGCGAAACGTTAGCTCTGACAGTATCGAGGAGAACGAACATGAAGACACGCATAAGCGCGCGCCTCTGCGGAGCCGCGCTGCTCGCCGCGGCACTCACCCTCGCCTGTGCCACCACCGCCCAAGTCACACGACCGAAGCCCAGCGATAACAACGCCGCCAGCCCGCCCGACTACAAAGTCTCCGGCCCCTACACCTACAAGAACCTCTCCGTCTTCCTGCTCCACGGCAAGGACGGCGGCGAGGGCAGGAACCTCCTGACGCTCTCCGAGGCGCTCGCCGCGAAGAAGGTCGTCGTCTACGAGACGAAGAACGTCAACGAGCTGGCGATCGAGAACCTCTCGGACGAGGAGGTCTTCGTACAGTCGGGCGACATCGTCAAAGGCGGGCAGCAGGATCGGATGCTCTCGGTCGATCTGATCGTGCCCGCGCGCTCGGGCAGGATCGCGATCTCGGCGTTCTGCGTCGAGCACGGTCGCTGGACGAAGCGCGGCGCGGAGGCGTCGGCGCACTTCAGCTCCTCGAACGACCGCGCGGCGACTAAGGATTTGAAGCTCGCCGCGCGCAGCGCACGCTCGCAGGGGCAGGTCTGGCAGAAGGTCGAGGAGGCGCAGTCGAAACTGAGCCGCAACGTCGGGGCGGTCGTCAACGACGCGGCCTCGCCCACGAGCCTCCAGCTCGCGCTCGAAAACAAGAAGGTGCGCGCGACCGCGGACGAGTACGTCAAGGCGCTCGCCGGCGTCGTCGACCAGCACCCGGACGCGGTCGGCTACGCCTTCTCCGTCAACGGCAAGCTCAACAGCGCGGAGGTCTACGCCTCGCACGCGCTCTTCCGCAAGCTCTGGGGCGGGCTGCTCAAGTCGAACGCCGTCGAGGCGCTCGCCGAGGCGGGCCGCGACGAGAGCGCCAAGCCGCCTTCGGACGCCGACGTGCGCGGCCTCATCTCCGACAGCGAGCGGGGCGCGCCCACGCAGGACGAAACCGTCGGCGGGCGCGTCCAGCTCGTCACCCGCGAGACCAAGTCGAACATCATGTTCGAGACCCGCAGCACCACCAAGAAATCGACTTGGGTGCACAAGAGCTACATCAAGAAGGAGTAGGCCCCGGCGTGACAGGCAGAAGACCGTAAACGGTGACAGGTGACAGGTGACAGGTGAAAACAATTTCTCCCTGTCACCTGTCACCGTTTACCCGCCACGGCTTTTACCCGCCGCCTGTCACCGTTTACCCGTCACGTCTTCTTACCCGTCACCCGTCACGGTTTACGGTTTACGGCTTTTGAGCTATGCTGTGCGCCGTTCATCCCCTGCACGACAGACGAAACGCTCTCGTAGATTCTTTCCCCGACGGAGGAGACTTGCCATGCGCTCCATGCACGCCGAAAAACTTTTGACCGCGGCGCTCGCCCTCGCGCTCTCCGGCGCGGCCTGCCAGCCGCAGCCCGGCGCGGCGAACGCGAACGCGACGAACACGAACGCCGCGAACACGAACTCGTCGAACACGTCCGCCGCGGCGAACGCCAACGACTCGACCGCCGCGCCCAACGCCTTCGAGTCGCGCGAGCCGAGCCAGTATCAGGCGACGCTCGTCATCACGCAGGCGGCGACCGACAGGGGGCAGGCGATCAGCACGCCGAACATCCAGATCGCGCGCAGCGGCGACAACCGCCGCTACTCGATCTCGGGGCTCCCGGCCATCGGCGACGTGGTCTTCCTCGACCGCGCCGACAAGCGTTACCTCCTGCTGCCGACGAAGAAGCAGTACGTGGAGCTGGGGCGCGAGACGACCGGCTTCGACGTGCGCTCGTTCACCCCGGCGCAGATGGTCGATCAGATGAAGTCGCGCCCCGGCGTCACGCGCGTCGGCGACGACACGGTCAACGGTCGCAGCGTCGTCAAGTACCGCTACGCCGCCGCCGGGCACACCACGACGCAGGCGGGCGACGTGCGCGCCGAGAACTTCATCTACGTGGACAAAGACACTGGACTCCCGATCAAGGTCGAGACCTTCGGGCAGACGACGGGCAACGTCGCGGGCGCGTCGCAGGCGAGGGTCGTCGCGGAGCTGCGCGATCTGACGACGACCGTGGACGCGGCGAGCTTCGAGCTGCCGCAAGGCTACGCGCAGATCACGAAGGAGCAGATTCAGCAGTACGTGAGCATCGCCGCCAGCGCCTTCAAGTTCCTGATGAGCAACATGGGGCAGCAGGGCGGGGCGCCGCCGACCCTCGTGACGCCGACGACGACGCCCGCGGGCGGCGCTTCGCCGTCTCCGACTAGATAGCTGATCGAAGCGGGGATAAAAAGCGATGCGATACCTTCTCACGATCCTCGTGGGGCTCGTCCTCGGCGCGGCGCTGACGTTCTACTTCTTCGTCGGCGCGCCGCGCGCCAAGCAGTCGAAGCTTGGCGCGCAGCCCGTCCAAGCCCCGGACGCCGGGGGCGATCCGCCCGGCACACTCGTTTTAACTTTCGACGAGAAGTTCTTCGACACGCTGCTCTCGACGATCTTCCGCGACCTCAACCCGCCCGCCTTCAAGATCGGCGCTCTCACGCCGGGTGGCTTCCGCGACCCGCTCTTCGTCAACGCGCAAGGCGGCTGCGCGAACCAGATCAACATCACGCAGGAGGGGAGCGGGGCGCGCACGACCGTGAGTTTGCAGAACGGCGAGATCAACGCGCCGCTCGCCTTCAACGGCGCGTCCGACAAGATCCCTTTCGCGGGCTGCTTCAACTTCAAGGGCGCGGCGCAGGCGAACATCTCGCTCTCCTTCAACCGCGAGCAGCAGACGCTCTACGGTCAGATCAACGTCCTCAGCGTCAACCTCGAAGGCGCCTCGCCCATCGTCGAGCCCTTCGTCACGACCGCCGTGCAGACGGCGATCAACCAGAAGGTCAACCCGCTCGTCATCATGCGCGGGCAGCAGCTCACCTTGAACGTGCCCGTGCAGGCGAGCGGCGGCACGGTGCGCGCGCAGGCTCGCGACGTGCGCGCCGAGATCAAGGACGGCGCGCTGCGCCTACACATCTCCTACGACTTCGCCGGCGCGAAGGGCGTCGTCGCGCCGCCGCAGCCGCAGGGCTGACGCCCCCGCCGCCCGCGCGGACGGCGACTAAAGAGTGGCGACACGTCGGAGCGGTCGCGGAGTCTCGAACGGCTCCG
>DASVQC010000007.1:0-38483 GCA_036389335.1 Pyrinomonadaceae bacterium
TGCCCTCTGTGCCTCCGTGGTGAGTGCTTGTGATCCGTGCCTCACCACGGAGGCACGGAGGGCACGGAGGGGGCACGGAGGGAAAATCAGTTCAGTACGACGACCGAAAAATTGTGAGTCATTCCGGCAGCGGCTTGGTGGCGGCGGCGGCGACGAGCGCGTCGAGGCCCTCGGTCGAGCCGTCGTGGCGGAACTTGTAGAAGCGCGTCAACTCGTCTGACCAGCGCCGCTTGGCGTCGGCGTACTTCGCGTCGCCGCCCGAGAAGGCGACGGCGCGCGCGTAACACTCGACGACGCGATCGACCACGGCGTTGATCTTCTCCAGCTCGGCGCGGCTCTCGTCCGAAGGGTCTTTCCCGGCGAAGCGCGCCGTGTAATCCTTCGAGAGCGGGTCGTACTCGACGACGACGTAGCAGGCGGCCAGGCGCGAGTAGATGACGGGCGTGCGCCGGAGCGTCGTCTCGAAGGCGAGCGCCTTGCGGAAGAGTTGCGCGGCGGCGGCGGGATCGTCCTTGAAGGTCAGCTCGCCGATGACGAAGTGGAGGTAGCCGAGCGCGTCCGGCTGATCGACGAAGGGCTGCCAGTCGGACGGCTTCGCGCCCGACTCGATCAACTGCACGGCGCGGCGCGCGTATCCGAGCGAGGCGGCGGCGAACGAGTCGTCGCCGCGGCCACCGGCGAGGTATCCCGCGTAGGCGAGGTGGACGACGGTCTTGAGGTCGTCGGGCTCTTCGGCGAGGACGAGCTGGCCGGTGCGGAATAGCTCCGCGAACCGCTGCGCCTTGAACAGGCGCTGGAACTCGACCTTGCGGTAGGCGCGCGCGTAGGCTTCGACCCAGCGGCGCACGTGCGCCGCGTACTCGTTATCGGGGTACTTGGCGAGGTAGGCGCTGCCCGCGTCGAAGGCGACCGGCTGGTTCGTGTTGATGTTCGTGCGCCAACGCTCGTACAGCTCCGCCTGCGCCTGCGTGATCTGCGGCTGCGGCGGCTGACTGACTTGCGGGCGGCGCGCGAACGCGGGGCTCGCGGCGGCGAGGCAGACGGACAGAAAGAGGGCGGCGGCGAGCGCGGCCAGAGCCGCCCGCGCGAGGCCGCCGCCGCGCCCGGTGTGTGCGTTCGCAGTCTTACTTCGGATCAAGGAGGGCTTCCCCCGGCTCGCGCCCGCGCGACATATTTTCGTCTGCGCTAAGATTGCCGACACGCGCGCCCGTTCGTCAAGCCCGACGCGCGCGCAGCGGGAAAGAGGAACGCCGGTCGCTCACGCCTAAAGGGGCGTGGGCGACCGGCGTTCTTCGCGGGACGGTGCGCGGTCGTGCGGGAGGCGTTAGGGCCTCTTCTTCGCGGGCGCGGCGGGCGCGGGCTTGGCCTGCGTCGTCGCGGTGGTCGTCGCCGCGGGCGAAGCCGCCGGGGCCGCCTGACCGTTGGCCGCCGCGCCGTCGCCCGTGCCGGTGGCCGGGGTGGCCGCCGGGGTCGGCGCGGGCAGCGTCGTGATGGGCTGCGTCATCAGGAGCGGCTGCGCCTTGATGCCCGCGATCAACTCGTTGAGCCCCGCGTCCGCGTTGTTGTGGCGCGACTTGTAAAGCTCGGTCAGGACTGCCATCAACTTGGCCTTATCGGCGGGGACGGTACTGAAGGCGACGGCGCGCGCGTAGGCGTCGATCTCGCGGTCGACCACCTGATTGATGTTGAGCAGGAGGAGTTGGCTCTCGGGCGTCTCGACGGTGAAGTTCTTGGTGATCGTCTTGTACTGCTCCGTCATCGGCTCGCGCTCCTTCGAGTAGTCGAAGGCGAGCAGCGAGTAGAGGCCCGCGTCCTCCCTCGCCTTGCTCTGAGACTGCGCGACCTTGACCAGATACTTCACGGACTCGGCGTAGTTCTTCTGCGCGTTCATCAACTGGCCGAGCGCGTAGTTGAGGTAGCCGAGCGCGTCTTCCTTGTTCGCGAACGCGAGCCACGAGACCTTGTCTTCGAGGTTCTTGGGCTCGCCGCCGGCCTCGATCATCTGGAGCGCCCTCGTCGTGGAGGCGACGATCTCGGCCTCGCTGCCGGGGTTCTTCGCGATGTTCTGGTAGGCCCCCCACGCGGTGAGCATCGCGACCGCCACGTCGTTCGGATCGTTGGCGAGGAGCTGCTTGCTGAGGCTGTTGAGCTTCGCCACGTCCTTCGCGTCGTAGGCTTTGAAGAAGTCGACGCGCAGCGTCGCCTTCTCGTAGGCGGTGACGAACTTCTTGACCGAGGTGGTGTAGTTGTCGGGGCAGCTCTCGTACTTGGCGAGGTACTGCTTGCCGAACTCGTAAGCCTTCGGCTGATCGGTCTTCCTCACGTCGTAATACTGTTTGTAGAGTTCGCCTTTGGCGGCTTCCTCGCAGGGGCCGGCAGGGGAGGCGGCTGGGTCTTGCGCGAGCGCGGGAAGCGCGAAGGCGGCGGCGAGCGCGGCGAGCGTTAAAAGTCGGCTCAGGGTTTTCATCGGTTGCTTAACTCCTCCGGAGCAATCGTCTTTGAAATCTCTTCGATCCTTCGTGGGGGCTCGCGCCTCGCCTCTCGCAAGCGCCGCGACTCAAATTTCAGATGCGGGCGCTGTGTCGGCAGTTGCCGACTGAAGCGCGCGTGCCGCGCCCGCCCTTACGGTCTCGCAGGCAGGGGGAGTGACATACGGAAACGGAATTTGACGGGGACTAAAAACCACCACGGGGAACGTCGGTGATACTGCTACAGGCCGCGAAGGCGTGTCAAGCGTGCCGTCGCACGCACGCCGACTGTGGCCCGCCACGCCGTGCGGCGACGCCCGAACGCAGCCGCGCCCCGGCATCTTTAGACACCGGGGCGCGGCGCGCGGTTCCACGCAACGAAGTTACAACCTCGTCGGCGACGAGGCGATAACCCGGTTACTGGTTCTTGGTGTTGACGCGGCGGGGCCTGCCGTCGGCGGGCGTCGCCTGCTCGCCCGACGCGGGCGTCGTAGCCTTCGCCGCGGACTTGGCGGCGGGCGTCGCGGCGGGGCGCGGCTGCGCCTGCTGCGGCACCGCCATGAGCACCTGCTTGACTGTCCCGTTCGCGGCGGGCGCGCCGCCGTCGGCGGGCCTCGACGGATCGGTGGCGGGCGCGGTCGCCACGTCGGCGGCGGTCTTCTCTTCCTCGTCGTCGGTGTCGGCGATGGTCGAGGGATCGATCTTCGGCTTGGGCGCGAGCATGTCGGGCGTCAGGGCGAAGGGCGACTTGCCGCCGTGCTTGCCGAAGCGGTAGTTGAGCGTGCGGTAGATCTGCCCGGCGATCGCCGCCGGGACGTGGCTGTGCGCGTCCGTGCCGCGCCCGACGACGGCGACGGCGAGCTGCGGGTCTTCGACCGGCGCGTAGGAGGTGAAGAGCCCGACCCACACGCCGCCCGAGCCGATGCACGTGCCGGTCTTGCCGGCGATGGTCTGCTGCGGGTCGTAAGCCTTGCGGCCCGAACCGTAGTTCACCGAGCCGATCATCCCCGGCATCATCCGGCGCAGGCTCTCCTGCGGCACGTTGAGCTGGCGGCGCACCTCCGGCTTGAACTTCAAATCCTCTTCGGGCGTGCGCGGCAGGTGCGGGGTCAGGAGCGTCCCGCCGTTGGCGAAGACCGAGGCGAGCGTGGCGAGCTGCACGGGCGTGACCTCGATGTCGTCGCCGTGCGAACTCATCCTCAGCATCCCCACGTCGTTCTTAAAGAGCGGGAGGCGGCCCGGGAACTCGCCCGCGTGGTTGATGCCCGTCGGCTCGCCCAAGCCCAACTGGCGCGCGTAAGACGACATCCTCTCGAAGCCGACCGCGCGACCGACCTGCTGGAAGTAGCCGTTGTGCGAGATGGCGAGCGCGTCGGTCAGGTTCATACGGTTGCCGTAGGAGGCGTTCTCGGCGACGGGGTCGATGACGCCCTCGGTGAGGCCGGCGAGCCCGGTCACGAGCTTGATCGTCGAGCACGGCTTGAAGCCGCGCCTCACGCCCCACTCCTGATTGACGATGGTGTAGACGCGCCCGGTCTTCGGGTTCATCACGACGACCGAGCCGGCGTGGTTGCCGAGCGCGTTGACGGCGGCGCGGCGCACTTCCAAGTCCTCGCCCGTCGTGTCGTCCTTCGCGATGTCGGCCCGCACCTCTTCGCGCAGCGCGTTGTCGAGCGCGCGCTGGCGGGCGATGGCCGCCAGCCGCGCCAGCTCGGCCCGGCGCGCCGCCTCGGCGCGCCGCCTGCGCTCCTCGGCCTCGCGCCGCGCCATCGCCAGACGCTCGCGCTTCGAGAGCCTGCCGCCCCTCGCCGAGCGCGCCTCTTCGCGCGCCGACGCGCGGTCATTCGCGCGCCCGCGCGAGCGGCGCTCGGCGCGCGCCTCCCTCGCGGAGGATTTCCCCCCGCGCGCGCTCCTCTCGCGGCCCTTCGAGGCGCGCGAAGATTTCGCGGGCGCAGCCTTGGCTGCTCTCTTGCCGCGCGAGGCGGCGTCGGTGTTGACGGCGAAGGCGCTCAGGAAAAGGAGCGTGAGAACGACGAAGGGGAGGAAGGGGGAACGGGGTGTTCGGCTCATGCGCTGTATCCTCTCACGGTAAAACTTCAGAGAGACCACGAGGCTGATTGGGCGTAGCCCGCGCGGCGGCAACTCTTAGATGCAGAATTTAATGGTGGCGCACGGGGCGAGGTGCGCGTCCGTTAGCGGCGGTAAGACTTCGTCTCTGGAAAGTACGCTTTCGCAAGTCGTTACTTCCAAACTTCCCTTGAGTTGAGTTCGGTCCGGCAATCCTTCTTGTCGCAGGCGAGCGGGAGAGACGAGCCCCCAATGTCTCCGAGGGGTTTGCGTTGGAGACAGTCGCGACTATAACATCCGTGTGCGGCGAGGGCAACACCCTAAATTTCGTTCCACTTAACTTCCGGCGTCTATCGTTCAACTTGAACTGGGCGCGTCGCAAAATCGTTCAGCCGAAAAGCGTGACACGCCTCTTCAACACCTTCCGAGTCCGCCTGCTGCTCGTGCTCGCGCTGCTGCTGGTCTCCACGCTCGGCGTCCAGTTTCTACTCAACTACAGCGAGGAGCGGCGCGTCGCGCGCACCATCGCCAAGCAGGAGCAGGCGCTCGCGGCGAGCGTCGCGCTGGCCCTCGAAAGCTTCCCGTATAAGGACAAATACCTCGACGACATCGATAAGGAGCACCAGACCCCGCTCCGGCAGGAACACCGGAGCGTGATCAACGTGCTCGTCGTGCGCGACGACGGGCGCGTCGACGACAGCCTCGACGCCGCCTACAAGCCGCGCACGCTCGACGACGGCACCTATCATTACTTCTCCCTCTCGGAGGTGCCGCTGCCGAACAGGATCGTCGACACCGGGCAGGCCACCGACGACATACGCCACCTCCTCCCCTCGTCCGCGCAGACGCAGCGCCTGCCCATCGCGGGCGAGCGCCGCGCCTTCGTCATCCCGGTCAGGACGGACAAGGGCGTCAACTACATCATCGTCGTCCTCGGCATGCAGCAGGACACGCCCGGCAGCGCGAGCCGTTGGCAGACGGTCAGCGCGCTGCTGCCCACGCTCGTCGTCATGCTCCTCGCCATCATGGTCGCGGGCTTCCTCGTGTGGCGGTTCACGCAGCCGATTCAGGATTTGTCTTCGGCGGCGCGCCGCGTCGCCGCCGGGGAGTTCAACTTCCGCGTCTCTTCCGCCACGCGCGGCGACGAGATGGGCGCGCTCTCGCAGGTCTTCAACGAGATGCTCGCGGGCTTAGGCCGCCTGCGCGACGTGGAGAGCCGCCTCAACCAGGCGGAACGCTCGGCGGTGGTCGGTCGCCTCGCCTCGGCCATCGCCCACGAGATCAGGAACCCGCTCAACTACATCAACCTCTCGCTCGATCACCTCCGCACCTCGCTCGCGCCCTCAGACCCGCAGAAGCGCGCCGTCGTCGAGCGGCTGACGGCGCAGCTCAAGACCGAGGTGCAGCGCATCAACGCGCGCATCTCCGAGTTCCTCACCTACTCGCGCCCCGCCGAGCTGAAGATGAGCCGCGTGGACGTGCGCGAGATCGTCGACGACGCGCTGCGCATCGTCGAGGCGCAGGCCGCCGAGTCGAACATCGAGACGCGCGTCGTCGAGGAGGCGGCGCTCCCGCGCGTCGTCGGCGACGCGGAATCTTTACGTTCCCTCTTCACAAACCTTATCATCAACGGCGTGCAGGCGATCGAGGGCGCGGGGCGCGGCGGGGGGGTCTTGACGGTGACGCTCGCGCCCGCAGGCCGGGGCCGCGTGCGCGTCGAAATCGCGGACACCGGCGTCGGCATCCCGACCGAGAACCTCTCGCAGGTCTTCGAGCCCTACTACTCGACGAAGGACACGGGCACGGGCCTGGGCTTGGCCATCGTCAAGAAGGCCACCGACGATCACCGCGGCACGATCACCGTCACCAGCAGGCCCGGCGAGGGCACGACGTTCACGGTCACACTACCAACGGAGGCGGGTGACAGGTGACGGGTGACGGGTGACAAGCAGGGCCGATTCGGATTTACAAAACGGATTCGGATTTACTTGTCACCCGTCACCCGTCACCCGTCACGGTTCTTTATGGCACGCAAAACAATCCTCGTCGTGGACGACGAGAAGTCGCAGCGGGAAATCCTCGAGATGATCCTCTCGGCTGAGGGGTACGACGTGACGACCGCCTCTTCGGGCGAGGCGGCCCTGAAGATCGCGCGCGAGCACCGCTTCGATCTCGTCCTGACCGATCTCAAGATGACGGGCATCGACGGCATCGAGCTGCTGCAAAAGCTGCTCGCCTACGACTCCTCGATCATCGTCATCCTCCTCACCGCCCACGGCTCCATCGACTCGGCCAAAGAGGCCCTGCGCCGCGGCGCGTTCGACTACCTGGAGAAGCCCTACGACCGCGAGAAGCTGCTGGAGACCATCAACCGCGCCCTCTCCAAGCTCGACGCCCTGGACGTCGAGATCATCTCGGCGTCGCAGGAGATGGAGACCGTCAAGAAGATGATCCTCAAGGTCGCGCGCTCGTCCTCGACCGTCCTCATCCGCGGCGAATCGGGGACGGGCAAGGAGATGATCTCGCGCTCGATCCACACGCAAAGCCCGCGCGCGGGCGAGATGTTTCAGGCGGTCAACTGCGCCGCCATCAACGAGAACCTTTTAGAGTCGGAGCTGTTCGGCCACGAGAAGGGATCGTTTACGGGCGCGCACGCCGAGAAGAAGGGGCTCTTCGAGGTGGCCGACCGCGGCACGCTCTTCCTCGACGAGATCGGCGAGCTGGACATCTCGATGCAGGCCAAACTCCTGCGCGCGCTTCAGGAGCGCGAGATCCGCCGCGTCGGCGGCACGCGCCCCATCAAGATCGACGTGCGGGTCGTCTGCGCCACCAACCGCGACCTGCGCGCGATGGTCGCCGACGGTCGCTTCCGCGACGACCTCTACTACCGCATCAACGTCCTCTCCATCGACGTGCCGCCTTTGCGCGACCGCCGCGACGACATCCCCGTCCTCATCGACTTCTTCCTCAAGAAGCACACGCGCAACACGTCGCGACTGATCCGCGGGCTGACGCCGGAGGCGCGCGCCGTGATGCTCGACTACGCGTGGCCGGGCAACGTCCGCCAGCTCGAATCCGCCATCGAGCGCGCCATCCTGCTCGCCGAGACCGATCTGATCTCGGTCGAAGATTTGCCGCTCGAAGTGAGGCAGGAGGCGCGGCCCGTGATGGAGGGCGCGTTCAAGCTCCCCAGCGAAGGCATCTCCTTCGAGGAGTTCGAGCGCAACCTGATCATGCAGGCGATGGAGCGCACCGACCACAACATCACGAAGGCGGCGAAGCTGCTCGGCCTCACCTTCCGCACGCTCCAGTACCGGCTCGAAAAGTTCGGCATCAAGCGCGCCGACCGCAAGCACGCGGGCGACGACGAGGGCGGCGAGGCCGAAGCGGTCGAGGAGAAGTAGCGGCGCGGCGGCGCGAGGGCGGCGATGAACACGATCCAGATACTCGGCCTCGCGCTCGGCTCGGCGTGGACGTCGGGCATCAACCTCTACGCGACGGTCGCCGCGCTCGGCCTCCTCGAACGCTACGGGCTCGCGCACCTGCCCGGCGATCTCAAGGTGCTCGCGAACCCGTGGGTCATCGGCGTCGCCGTCGCGCTCTACGCCGTCGAGTTCTGCGCCGACAAAATCCCTTACGTCGATACGGTCTGGGACGCCGTCCACACCTTCATCCGCGTCCCCGCGGGCGCGGTGCTCGCCTACGGCGCGACGGCGCAGCTCGACCCGGCGGCGCGCACGGTCGCCCTGCTCGTCGGCGGCGGGCTCGCACTCTCTTCGCACGGCACGAAGGCGACCCTGCGCGCGGCGGCCAACGTCAGCCCCGAGCCGTTCACGAACTGGGCGCTCTCGCTCACGGAAGACGTGGTCGCCGTCTCGGCCATCGTCCTCGCCGTCGTCAAGCCGCTCGCAGTCCTCTTCGTCGTCCTCGTCTTCCTGCTCGTCGCCCTGTGGCTCCTCCCGAAGATCGCCCGCCGGCTCCGACGCCTGCTCGCGCGCGCCGGTGAAATCCTGCACGGTCGCGCGCGGAAAGAGACCGCGCCCCTCTAACCGCGGCGTCGAGGCGGGCCGGGACGGCCCCCGCACCTACGGCTAGGGCCGCCGCCCTCACTTTACCCCGCTTACCCCGCCGGGAGTTCCCGCGACGCGGCGTCGGGCCGAAACCCCGCGCAAGTTTTGCCCCTCCGCCCGTTCTCACAGGCAGAACGATCTTTCACCCGGACGGAGGTTCTTCAACGATGCGACACTTCGGCGCTCTCCTGCTTCTCGCCTCGCTCCTTCTCTCTTCATCCGCCTGCGAGCGCGCCTCCGCGCCCGCGCGGGACGATCAGCGGCGCGGCGGCGACGTTTCCGAAAGCCGCAACGCGGCGGCGCGCCCCGACGCGGAGCAGGCGCGGCCCGCCGCCGTCAACACGCCCGCGGCGGCGACCGAGACCGGCATGGTGGGACAGGCCGCGGCCAACGACGCCTTCTCCGCGCGGGCGAAGCAGTACGAGCCGCAAAAAATTTCTTTCGACGCGAACGGCCAACAGTCGCCGATCACGGTCGTCCCCGACCGCAAGGTGATCCGCAACGCCGACCTGACGATAGAGCTCGAATCGCCCGTCGAGGCGCAGCGCTCGCTCGCCTCCGTCGCCGAGTCGCACGGCGGCTTCGTCGTCACGTCGGAGTCGCGGCAGGACGAGCGCGCGCGCGGCTCGCGCGGGCTGCGGGTCGTCTCGGTCGAGATGCGCGTGCCGTCGTCGCAGTTCGACTCGGTCTTGAGCGCCGTGCGCGGCGTCGGCGGGCGCGTCACGCAGGAGAAGGTTTCCGGCAGGGACGTGACCGAGGAGTTCATCGACCTCGAAGCGCGCCTGCGCGCGCAGCGCGCCCTCGAAACGCAGATACTTGAGATCATGAAGCGCGCGCAGCGCGTCTCGGACGCGCTCGAAGTCAACGAGCAGCTCGCGCAGGTGCGCTCGGAGGTCGAGCGGCTCGAAGGCCGCCGCCGCTTCCTCGAAAACCAGTCGAGCCTCTCGACGATCAAGATCACGCTCCAGCCGCCCGCCCCGCTAGTCTCCGCCGAGGCGACGGGCTTCTTCGCGGGCGTCCGCCGCGCCTTCGGCGAGGGCGTCGATTTCGCCGCCTCCATCGTGCTCGGCGTCGTGCGCCTCGCCGTCGCTCTGATTCCGGTCGCCGTCCTGCTACTCTTACCCGCGGCGTTGCTGTGGCGGTACGCGCGGCGACGCTTCTCGCGCCGCCCGAAGGCGGTCGAGGAATGGAGTGCGTCCGCGCCGCCCGCGGGCGCGTGAGATGCGAGGAAACTTCTCCGCCCTGCTCGCCGCGACACCGCTCGCCCTCGCCGCCGCTTCGCTTCTGGCGCGGCGGCGTTGGAGTTTCGTCGCGGGCGCGTTCATCATCATCGCGCTCGCGCTCTGGCTCGCCGTCGGCGCGGACGGCGCGTTCGTCGCCGCCACGCTCGGCGTCGTCGCGTGGTTCTGGGATCAGCGCAACCGCCTGCGCGCGCTCGTCATCGAAGACGAGCCGGACGACGCCCGGCGTGATGACGATGACGACGGCGGCGATTACTTTGAAGGGACGGACGAGGTTGACGAAACAAATGGAGCTGATGGGTTCGACGAGGAAGACGCGAACGGCGAAGAAGACGAGCCGGGGCGGCGGGCGAGATCGTAGCGCGCCGCTCCCGCGCGCCCGGCTCGCGTCGGGCGCGCTGGTTCTCGCGCTCTCGATGGCGGCGCTCTCAAACTCTTTCGCCGGGGCGCGGGCGCGCGCCGCGTCCGACGAGTCGGACGTGCGCGCGACGGTCGGGCGCGCGTTCTCGCAGTTGAAGGGCGGCGAATACGGCGCGCTCTACGACGTGCTGCCTTCGGCGGCGCAGAAGAAGATCACGCGCGAGCGTTTCACCGCCGCCCTCGAACGCTCGCGCAACCTCTACGCTCTCGACCGCCTTGAGATCGGCGCGGTTCGCGTCGCGGGCGACTTGGCCGTCGTCGATTCCGTCGTCTACGCCCGCGCCCGCGCCCCGTTCGATGGCGACGGCAAGATCGTCCTGCGCCAGTACCTCGTCCGCGAGGGCGGGAGTTGGCGCGTGACGACCGGCGAGCGCGCCACCGTCCAGCCGCTGCTCGCGGCCAACCCCGCCTTCGCGCGCAAGTACCCGCCGACCGAGCCGCGCGTCTACGTCAAGCGCGACGGCAAGTGGGTCGCGATGAACGAACTCATGCGCGGCGCGCGCGGTCGCGCCGTCAGGAAGAGGACGTAGGGGACTTCTGAAAATGCAGGGGGAGGGCTTGTCTCTTCCCGCGTGAGCGCGAGAGCGCGAATAGGAAAGCGCGGTCATTCCGTTCCCGGATGACCGCGCTTCTCGTTTAGCGACCTCGCTCGCGACCGTCGGGCGGGGGCGAGCCCCGCCCTTCCAACACCATTACGCCCCTCGGGGTTTTGAGGGGGTCGCGACCCGATCTCACATCAAGTCTTCAAAGGGGAGTTGCTGCTCGGCGTCGGCGTGCGCCTTGCCGCGCCGCGCCCCCGGCTTCGGCGCGCCGCCGTCGAGGGCGCGCATCACGGACTGGAGGTTGAAGCGCGCGAGCCGCGGCGTCAGGCGCACGACGGGGATGCGCCCCTCGCGCGCCAGCTTGCGCACGGTCGATTCGCTCACCTGCAAGACCCCGGCGAGCTGGCGCGCGGTCAGAAACTCTCCGCGCCCGTTCCGTGTTTTCTCAGACTCTTCGGTCATAAGAGAGTTTTCAGTTTTCAGTTTTCAGCCGGGGCGGTGTCGTCAAGGCTAGGTAGTGCCCTAATTTAAATTCTTCTCTGTGCCCCCTCCGTGATCTCTGTGTCTCCGTGGTGAGTGCTTAAGTCTCTGACCTCACCACAGAGTCACGGAGGACGCGGGGGGGGCACAGAGGAAAATCAAATTAGGTCACTACTCAAGGCCGAAAACTGAAGACTCAAAACCGAAAACCGCGACGCCTCACGGCGCTTTGAGCGAGAGCGCGACGCGGTAGACCATCGCGCCTTCGACCTGAACCTCCTTGGCCGCCTCGCCGTCGTCGCCCTTGGCCGACACGCGGTAGCGCGCGGGCTGCGGCTGGAGGCGGAACGAGAACTCGCCCGACTCGTTCGAGACGCGCCCGTCGATCTTCTTCAGCGTGCCGTCGGCCCGCACCAGTGCGAGTTCGACGCGCGCGCCCCAGACGCTGCGCCCCTCGGCGCTGAAGACCACGCCCTTGACGAACGCGATGGAGCCCTCGTCCACGGGCAGGAAGACGCGCTCGCCGAGCGATTCGGTCTTCCCCGCCCTGATCTCGTAGGGCTTCAGCTCGGCGGTCTGCAGGCCGCCCTTCTGGAAGCGCAGCGCGTACGTGCCCGGCGCGATGCCGCCCAGCTCGAACTCGCCCTTGCCGTTGGTCTCGGCGTTGGCGACCTCCTCTTCGCCGCGCCGCAGAGAGACGCGCACGCCCCCGGGCGACGCGCTGCCGTCAACCCGCACCTTACCTTTCACGCCGCCCGTCGTCGGCTGCGCCTTCTTCTTCTGCGCGAACGAGGCCGACGACACGAGCAGCAGCAACGCCGACAGGCAGGCGACGATTGATCTACGCTTCGACATAAACTTTCCGACCGACCTTTCGCGCCGCCCTCGGGCGGGGCGGCCCTCAAACCCGTGGATTATACACGCACACGCGCCCGCGCCGTCACCGTCCGGGGCGCGCTCGGAGTTGATGCCCGCCCGCCCGCCCGCTGTTGCCCGCGCGCGCCCCCGCGCCTTCTGGCGGGAACGCGACCCGCCGCTTATAATCCGGATTCAGAAAGGGACGACGGCGCGCCGTCTTCGGAAACCCCGCCCCACGGCGTCGTGACGAATCGCATCTTATTTCCCGGATGAAGCAGTTACCGAAATCAGCCGCGACGACGCACCGCCACTCAGGGCGCGCGCCCGCCCGACTCGCCGCCCTCTGCCTCGCCCTCGTCTCGACAACTCTTCTCGGCTCCCTCCCCGCCGCGACGCAGAGTCAGAAGCAGAGCGGCGAGCAGAAATCCGCCGCGGCGCAGGAGGCGCAGCCGCAGCGACCGCGCCGGGAGCCGGCGGCGGAAGTGCTGCCCGAAGACCCCGCGGAAGTTTTGACCGTGGACACGAACCTCGTGCTCGTCGACGTTGACGTGCGCGACGGCGGTGGCCGCCCCGTGCGCAACCTCCGGCAGCAGGACTTCAAGCTCTTCGAGGACGGCGTCGAGCGCCCCATCGCCTTCTTCAACGTCGAGCGGAGGGAGGGCGCGCGCCGCCCCGTGGCGATAGTCTTCGCCGTGGACATTTCGGGCAGCCTCACGCCGCGCGAGATGCAGAGCATCGGCCAGTCGCTCCGCACCTTCGCGCAGAGGCTCTACGACCGCGACTCGGTCTTCGCCGTGACGACCTTCGGGATGCGCGTCAACGTCCTCCAGAATTTCACGAACAGCCTCGACAAGCTGGAGCGCGCCTTCTCGAAGCTCGCGCGCGAGGAGAACGGGCTCTCGACCCACGCCTACGACGCCGTGGACGACGCCGTCCGCCTGCTCACGCGCAGCGCCCCGCGCACGCGCTCGCAGCAGCCCGTCAAGCGCGCCGTCGTCGTCGTCACCGACGGCTTCCCCGTCGGCGACACGGTCGCCCCGGAGACCGTCATCGAGCGCGCCAACGCGGAGGGCGTGAGCATCTACACGCTGACGCTGCCCTCGACCTCGCCCCTGCTCGCGCCCGCGCAGAAGCAGCGCGAGCCGCTGCCGACGCTGATGGACGTGAGCGGCCTCGTCGAGCGCACGGGCGGCGCGAACGTCTACGCCGATCAGAAGGACTTCGAGCCGTTCTTCAAGGCGCTCGCCGACGAGCTGATCTCGACCTACGTGCTCGCCTTCTACCCGCCCGAAGAGAACCGGCGCGACGGGCGCTTCCACCAGATTCGCGTCACCGCCCCCGAAGGCTTCACCATCCGGCAGAACCGCCCCGGCTACAAGAAGGGCGGGTGAGGGCGCGCCGCGCGCCGCCCTTCACCCGCCGCCACTTCCCCGCCCACTTTCCCCGAAACGCGAAGGGCGGCGCGGCGCTGACTCGTCCGCCCGGAACGAATCTGCGCCCGCCGCCCTCGTCATGAACCCGCCGCGCCTCAGCCGCGCGGGGTCTTAGATCTCTTCCTCGTCGTCGTCCTCCTCGGCGTCGTCGTCCTCCTCGACGATGTCAAGCTCAATCGGATCGAGGCCGACGACCTCAAGCTCCGTGCCGCAGTCCTCGCAGGAGAGCGTGTCGCCCTTGTCGGCGTCCGTGTCGACGTAAACGTCTGCTTCGCATTCCGGGCATGTTCCTGTAGGCACCTATGTTTACCTCCGCCGTGTCTGAAGAGACGTGGGAGTCGAATCACGCCCGCGCGTGGGGAGAACTCCGCCGCCTGCGACTGTTTCGGTTGAACGCCGACAATCTAACCGCGCGCGATTATTTTTGCAACAGACTTTTTCGCGCGCCGCCGTCGGACGCGACACCGGCGGTGATCGTGGCCCGGGCGCGCCGGGCGCTCAGGGCTGCATGTCCTTGAGCGGCACCGGCTCCAGCCTCCCCGTGTTGCCGTCGGGCGGCAGCACGGCGTTCGGGATGCGGTAGTGCGTGTTCGGATCGGACGGGTCGCGCCAGAGCCCTTCGTCGCGGATGTAGTTGCTCCACGCCTGATTCACGCGCGCGTTGGTGTCCTGCCGGTTCTGGTAAGAGCCGGTGATGATGTCGCCCGTTTCCCGCAGGGAAGCGGCGGCGCTGGTCAGTCGCTCCCGCAGAACCGCGTTACTCACGCCCCACGATTGCCACGCCGCCCACATGGCGGGCAGCGACTCTTTGAAGACCCGCGAGGGGGCGGCGGCGTAGGAGATGTAGAGGATGCCCTGAATCTGATCTACGGGCTGGATGCCGAAGAGGCCGAGGCCGTCAACGACCTGCCCGTTGACCGACGCCTGGTAGCGGACGAAGGCCCAGCTCCCGGCGGCCTGCATCTGGACGGGGCGCGCGTCGATGATCCTGATCTGCTGGCGGTGGAAGGCCGCGAAGTCGAGGAAGGCCCGGACGGGGTTGCTGAAATCTACCGTCGGGACGGTCGGGTAGAGCCCGCCCGCCGCCCGGCTGTTGACCGCGTTAGGGCCGCCCAAAGACATCCCCTCGCCGTTGGGCCCGACGGCATCCACCGTCCCCTTGTACGAGTTGACGATGCGCCAGCCGGGCGGCAGGCCGATCTGGCCGCTGCCGTCGGGCAACTGCGTGGGCGTCAGGCGCACCGGCGCGGGCGCGCCACCGCCGCCGCCGCCGGCGGGGCCGCCGACCGCCTGCGCGAGCCGCGCGAAGGTCTGCGGGAACGCCGCCCACCGGTCGAAGACGAGCGTCGCCTGCCCCGACTCGCCGCGCATCCGGATCGCCATTACGCCGCGCACGGGCGCGCCGCCGAGCCTGGCGGTGAAGGCGGCTTGCAGGTTCTCGTCCGCGCCGTCGGCGAACGCGGCGGTGATGACGGGCCGCGCGTCGAAATACCCTTCGATGCCGATGCGCAGAGCCGTCAGCATCTTGCGCGCCGAGGGGGTGCCCTCCATGCGAGAGGTCAGGATGCGCCCGACGCCGCCGCTCGGCACTTCGAGCATCCCCTGCGGGGGCGACTTGCGCGGCAGCGGGGCGGCGGCGTCGGCAGACTGTCCCGCCGGATCGGCGGACGCGTCGGCGGATGCGCCGGGCACACCCGGGTTCATGTCGGATGCGGCTAACTTCGGGGCCGCCCCGCACGACAACGCGAACGGCATCAGGATGAGCGCGGCGACGACCGAGAGCCTGCGGGGCGAAAGGGGCTTCCGGCTGACCGGGTTATACATAAGCGTACCTCCAAGTCTGATTAGTGGGGCGCAACTCCTCGCCGCCCGCGCCCGCGCGCGCGGCGTGTCTTCTGAAGTCGTCCCTATTTGCTAACGCACGAAAAGCCGCCGCGGGCGGACACCGTAGGCGCGCCAAGCGCCGCCGCGCCCGCGGGCGGCGAGGGCGGTTACGAGTAAGTCGGCGGAGAATGTTTGACGGCGACCCCCGCGCCCCTCAAGTTCGGGGGCGTGCGCGGGCGAGTGAGTCTAAGCGCTGCCTCGCCTGCGCCGCCTCGGGGCTGCGCGGGAAGCCGCGGATGAGTTCGCGCCAGCTCTCGCCGTCGTAGTGAAACTGCTTCTTCGCGCGGTCGAAGACGAACGCGATCCCGTTGCGCCGGTAGCGGTCGAGCCCGTTGAAATTGAGGTAGTAGCTGTGCAGCGGCGCTCCGCCTTCGGGCAGACGGTCTTCCGCGAGACGGCTCGACGCCGCGCGCGTCAGCGTCGCCGCCGCCTCCTCAGCCGCGTCGCCGTAAAGCAGCAGGACTTCCGCCCTCAGCCCGGAGCGCGGGAAGAGATCGAGGAAGACGCGGGCGCGCTCGACGCGCTCGAAGCCGCGCGAAGCTTTGATCAGGCGGGCGAGCCGCGCGTCGTCGCCGGCGCGCGCGGGCGCGGCGAAGCTCTCCGACTGGAGCCAGCCGCGCGTCCGCCGCGTGACGGCGACCTGATAGAACGCGACGCCGTCCGCCTCCCTGCGCGCGCCCGTCAGCGAGACGGCGCGACCGAGGCCGAGCCGCCGCGAGGGCGCGCCCGCGAGGCCCGGCTCGTCCCGCAGGGCGGACAAACGCTCGTCCACGACGACCGCGGCGCGACCGCCCGCGGACGCGCGCCGCTTCCCCTTCGCGGCGGCGTGCGGCGCGAACAGGCAGAGCGCGAGCCACAACGAGGCCGCGACGGCGAGCCGCGGAGAAAACACCGCGTCAAACTTCTGACCGTTCGCGGGCGCGAGTAGTTGGAGAGAGAGTAGTTCGCGCGCACAGGTCGAAAGTCTGACTCCCGGACGCGTTGAGGAGCGCGTGAGAGTTGACGGCGAAGGGCGCGCGCGCGTCGGGAGAGAAGAACGCGTGAGAGTCGGGAGAGAAGAACGCGTGAGAGTCGAGGGCAGGGATCGCGTGAGGGCTGAAGGCATGGTGAGTCCTCCTTCGTGTGAGTGTGAGGTTGAGAGAAAGACTTTCCGGGCGACGCCGGGTGAGTGCGGCGCGCGCCCGAATCCGTTCCGAGACTCGTTCAGCGAGGGGCGCGGCGGCGCGGGCTCGCGGCGAGCATCGCTTCGAGCCGCGCGCGGGCGGGCGGCGCTTGACGCTCGACGCGGCCCGCGAGGTTCGCGTGGTGCAGGTGCGTGATGGCGATGGCGAGCGCGTCCGCCGCGTCGTGCGGCTGCGGGGCCTCCTTCAGCGAGAGCAGCACGCGCACCATCTCCTGCACCTGATGCTTCTCCGCCCCGCCGTAGCCGACGACCGTCGACTTGACGAGACGCGGCGCGTACTCGCCGATCTCCAACCCGGCGCGCTCCGCCGCCAGCAGCAGACACCCGCGCACCTGACCCAGCTTGATCGCCGTCTTCACGTTGACGGCGTAGAACGCGTCCTCGATGGCGCAGGCGTCCGGCCCGAACCGCTCGATGATCGCCTCGACGCCGTCCGAAATCTTTAACAGCCGCGCCGCGAAACGCTCCCGCGGCGAAGCCTTCACCGTGCCGAAGGCGACCAGCTTGTAGCGGCGCGCGTCGCCCTCGACGACGCCCCAGCCCGTCGTCTCGCTCCCCGGATCGATGCCCAGAACAATCATCGTGACAGGTGACGGGTGACGGGTGACAAGTCGGACAAGAGTTAACTTGTCGCCTGTCACGCTTCGCCCGTCACGCCGAAGCCATGTCGGCCTCGCTGATGTCGAAGTTGGCGGAGACCTTCTGCACGTCGTCGTGGTCTTCGAGCGACTCCATGAGCTTGAGCATCTGCTTGGCTTCGACGCCTTCGAGCCGCTTGTACTCCTTCGGCAGCAGCTCGATCTCGGCGGCCTCCGGCTCCAGGCCCGACTTCTTGACGGCTTCGAGCACGGCGTCGAAGTCGTCGGGCGAGGTGATGATCTCGCAGTTGTCCTCGTCGTCGCGCAGGTCCTCCGCGCGCGCGTCGGTGACGATCTCGAACAGCTCGTCCTCGGGTTTGGCCGACTTCGCGACGACGATGTAGCCCTTCTTCTCGAACATCCAGTTGACCGCGCCCGAGGTGCCGAGGTTGCCGCCGTTTTTAGCGAAGATGTGGCGTATCTCGGCCACGGTGCGGTTGCGGTTGTCCGTCATCGAATCGACCATCACGGCGACGCCGCCCGGCCCGTAGCCCTCGTAGGTGATCTCCTCGTAGGAGACGCCCTCCTCCTCGCCCGTCCCCCGCCGGATGGCGCGCGCGATGGTGTCGTTCGGCATGTTCGAGCCCTTGGCGTCGGAGACGGCCTTGCGCAGGCGCGCGTTGGCGTCCGGGTCGCCGCCGCCGACGCGCGCCGCGACCGTGATCTCCTTAATGAGCTTCGTAAAAACCTTGCCGCGCTTGGCGTCGAGCGCGCCCTTCTTGTGCTTGATAGTGTGCCACTTGGAATGTCCAGACATTGTGTATCGATTCCTCGGATGAGTTTTGTTTCGCGGAGAACTGAAGCGGCGCGAATATATCACGCGCATTTTCCGCGCCGCAACACGCTCACCCGCGCCCGCCCGCCGTCAGGGCCTCGACCGCCGCGCGCGACGCGCCGCGCACGCGCACCCGCTTCGACTTCGACGCGAGGCCGCCGACCACCTCCACGTCGCGCGCCGGGACGCCGAGCGACTTCGCGACGAAGCGCACTAGCTCCGCGTTCGCCGCGCCCCCGACCGGCGGGGCGGCGACCCTCACGCGCAGCGCGCCGCCGTGCTCGCCCGCCGCCTCGGTGCGCGAGGCGCGCGGCACGACGCGGACGTCGAACGTGACGGAGCCGTCGGACTCGGTGAGTCGCAGCATCTCGGTCGCTCCGAACGCAAGGGGGTCGGCCCTAGAAGCTCATGAGCGTCTCCGCGATGGCCTTCTGGAAGAGCCAGATGATGAGGAACGCGACGACGGGCGAGATGTCCATCATGCCGAGCGGCGGGATGATGCGCCGCAGCGGCCCCAGCAGCGGCTCGGTCGCGTTCACGAGGAAGCGCATCACGCGGTTGCGCTGGCTGACCATGCCCCACGAGAAGATGATGCGCGCGAAGATGAGCAGCGAGTAGACGCTCAGGAAGCCGTAGAGCAGCGTGCCGACGACCGCCACCAGACGGCCCAGACGCGCGGCGTAGAGCGCGCCGCCGATGGTGCCGAGCACGTCCGTCACGAGCTTCGTCGCGAGCCACGCGACGAGGACGGCGATCAGGATCGTGACGAGCGGGGCCATCGTGGGCTTGAAGCCGAAGCCCATCAGCCCGCGCCTGACCGGCGTGAGGAACGGATCGGTCATGCCCCGCAGCCGGTGGACGGGGCGGCTGAAGGGGTTCACGTCCGCGTAGTTGAGCGCGACCCGCACGAGGATGAGGACGATGAAGGCGACGGTGGCGCCGACGATGGCGGCGTTCGCGTAGTAGATGAGCCTGCCGAAGAAGAGTTCGAGCGGTGTCATAAATTTTTACGGTGGCCGGCGGTGACGCGCCCCGGGCGACGCCCCGGCCCACTCGGAGGGAGGGAGCGGGCGCGCCGTCACCCTCTCGGCTTCTCGCGCGCGCCGAAGATCGCTGTGCCGACTCGCACCATCGTCGCGCCCTCCTCGACGGCGATCTCGAAGTCGTGGCTCATGCCCATCGACAGCTCGCCCGCGCCCCGCGCGAACGCCCCGCGCGCGCCCCACTCGTCCCTCAGTTCGCGCAGGCGTCGGAAGAACGGTCGCGCGCTCTCCGCGTCCTCGTCGAAGGGCGGCATGGTCATCAGGCCGACGAGCCGCACGCGCGCGCAGGCCGCGGCGCGCTCGACGATCGACGGCAACTCGCCCTCCGCCGCGCCCGCCTTCGTCGCCTCGCCCGCGAGGCTGAGCTGCGCGAGGACTTGAAGCTCGGCGCGCCCTTCCTCCTCGCAGAGTCGTTCGAGCCGTTCGACGAGCGCGACCGAATCGACCGTGTGGATGACGTCGATGATCTTGACGGCGCGGCGCGCCTTGTTCGATTGCAGGTGTCCGATGAGATGCCAGCGCGCGCGCCTCTCCGCCCCGCGCTCGATCTCGGCGAACTTCGCGTCGGCCTCCTGCACGCGGTTCTCGCCGAGGTCGCGCGCGCCCGCCTCCACGGCGCGCGCGACGAGGCTCGCCGGGTGCGTCTTGCTGACGGCGACGAGCGTCACGTCGCCCGCGTCCCGCCCCGCGCGCCGCGCGGAAGATTCTATGCGGCCCCGGACTTCCGCGATTCGCCCGCGCAGAGAGTCCGCGCCCGGCCCCGATTCTGTTTCGACCGCGCTCATCTATTGGCGCGAACTATAACAAGCGCGCTCGCCGGCCCGCAACAAAGGCGCAATAATCCGAGCGCGCGGATCGCTCTCGCACGCGGCGCGTCCGCACACCATACGGTTTTTACGAACACCGTATCGCGCGTCGACAGCGCGCCCGCCCGCGCCCCCCTCCACGAATCAACGACTTACGCCCCGCCCCGCGCACTGGCACGGCGATTGAATCCGTTTGAGGGCGGAACCGCCCGGCGAGGCGGTCGAGCGGGGCGGGCGGCGCGGCGATGTTCGTCGCGGCTCACAAATAGTTTCGAGCTGGAGGTGGGAGGAATAATATGAACAGGAATTCGGTGACACGCTCAATCGTTCTCGCGTTCGGCTTCGCGCTGGCGCTGCCCGCGGCGGGTCTCGCGCAGCAGGGTCGCGGGCGCGGCAACTGGCGCTGGGGCGACAAGTGCGACAAGTTCGTCAACTGCCACGACGCCAGCGACGGGCGCGTGGACGGGCGCGGGCGACGCCGCGACGATCGCGACGACCGTTATGACCGACGCCGCGACGACCGCTATGACCGTAACCGCAACGGCGTCGATGACCGTTACGAAAACAGCAGCGTCTACGACCGCAATCGCAACGGCGTGGACGACCGCTACGAGAACGGCAGCGTCTATGATCGTAACCGCGACGGCGTGGACGACCGCTACGAGCGCAACGGCGGCTACGGCAACAACGGCGGCTACTACGGCAACAACGGCGGCTACCGCACCAACGACAACTACGGCAACTACGGCGGCTCCTTCCAGCTCCGCCAGACCGCGCTCAACGCCGGCTACAACGAGGGCATGCAGGAGGGCCGCAGGGATCGCAGCAACAACGACCGCTACGACTTCCGCGACGAGAGCGCCTACCGCAGCGCGTCTAAGGACTACAGCTCGCGCCTCGGCGACCGCTCGCTCTACCAGCAGTACTTCCGCGAGGCTTTCGCCCGCGGCTACGCCGACGGCTACCGCGGCTACTAAAGTCGCCCGCCGGAGGGGTCAGGCAAACGGGAGGCAGCCGCGACGCGCGCGTCGCGGCTGCCTCCCGTCATTCCGGGTGGCGTGCTTGACACCCGCTCGCCGCGCTCCTTAATATCTCGGACGTTCACCCGCACGCGGATGTGGCGGAATTGGCAGACGCGCAGGTCTCAGAAGCCTGTGGCCGTGAGGTCGTGGAGGTTCGATCCCTCTCATCCGCATGAGACGCAGTAGAGACGCGAGGGGCGGAAGTTCGGACGCATGGCCGTCGAACTTCCGCCCTTCGCTTTTCCGGTTTCCGCTTCGTCAGTTGACCGCCTCGGTCGCCGACTCGGTCGCCCGCGAGGCGTCGGCGATGAGGACGGTCTGCTCGTGGAAGAGGTTCGAGTTGACGAGCGTCTGCACCCAGTACTCGCCCGCGGCGGGGAAGGTGACGTTGAAGAAGAAGTTGATGTTGCCGGCGAAGCCGCCGCGCTCGATCTCGAAGCCCGCCGGCTGAGAGAGCGCGACGATCTGCTGGCGGTCGGGCGTCAGTATCCTCACCTCGGAGAGGTACGAGCCCTCGCCCTGCCAGTGGGTGACGACCGCGAACTTGATGATCGAGACCGGCAACTGCGGCACGGCGATGTTCTGGAAGACGCCGATCAGGGACAGCTTGTTGCCGACTTCGAGCCGCACGTCGTCGCAGAGGATCGTGTACAGCAGCTTGAGGTTCTTCGCGCCTTCGGTGTTTTCCATGAGTACCCCCGCCCCGGCCCTACGCGCCGAGCATCTCCTTAAACTTTTCCTCGTCGAGGAGCGTCACTTTGAGCGCCTCCGCCTTGTCGCGCTTCGAGCCCGCGTCCTCGCCCGCGACGACGTAGTCGGTCTTCTTGCTCACGGAAGAAGTCACCCGCCCGCCGCGCGCTTCGATGGAGGCCGCCGCCTCCTCGCGCGTCATCGACGCGAGCCTGCCCGTCAGCACGAACAGCTTGCCCGCGAACCTCTCGTCCTCTTCGACGCCCGCGCCGCCCGCGAGCTGCGTGACCACGCCCGCCGCGGCGAGGCGCGCGCACAACTGCCGGTTCCCATCGTCGTTGAACCAGTCGTGGACGCTCTCGGCCACGGTGAGGCCGATCTCGGGGATCGCGTCCAGCTCCTCGACGCTCGCCGCGCCGAGGCGTTCGAGCGAGCGGAAGGCGCGCGCGAGGACGGCGGCGGTGCGCTCGCCGACGTGGCGCAGGCCCAAGCCGTAGACGAGCTGCGGCAGGTCGCGCGACTTGCTCGCCTCTATTTGCGCGAGCAGGTTCGTCGCCGACTTCTCCGCCATCCGTTCGAGGCCGGAGACCGTCCCCATGTCGAGCCGGTAGAGGTCGGCGACGTCGCCGACGATCCGGCGCTCGACGAGTTGATCGGCGAGCGCGTCGCCGAGGCCCTCGATCCGCATCGCGCGCCGCGAGGCGTAGTGTAGCAGGCGCGCCTTGAGCTGCGCCTGACAGTCCGCCGCGACGCAGCGCGCGACGACCTCGCCTTCGGGCCGCGAGATGACGCCGCCGCACACGGGGCACTTCTTCGGGAAGGCGTACCGCTTCTCCGCGCCCGTCCTTTTCGACTCGACCACCTTAAGAACCTTCGGGATGATCTCGCCGCTCTTCTCAATCATCACCCAGTCGCCGACCCTCACGCCCAGTCTTTTGATCTCGTCCTCGTTGTGCAGCGTGGCGCGGGAGACGACCGTGCCCGCGAGCTGCACCGGCTCCAGGATCGCGACCGGCGTGAGCGCGCCCGTCCGGCCCACCTGCACCACGATCTCTTTGACCCGCGTGGTGGCCTGACGCGCCGGGTACTTGTACGCGATCGCCCAGCGCGGCGACTTCGTGGTCGCGCCGAACTCCTCTTGCAGCGCGGTCGAGTTCACTTTGACGACGACGCCGTCGATCTCGTATTCGAGCGAGTCGCGCCTCGCCTCCATGTCGTCGCAGAAGGCGATCACTTCGTCGATGTCCGCGCACAGCCTGCGCTCGCTCACCCTGAAGCCGGCGGAGGCGAGCCATTCGAGCGCGTCCCGGTGCGAGTCGAAGGCTTTGCGGTCGCCCGCGAGCGCGTCGTAGGCGAAGAGGTCGAGCCGGCGGGCGCTGACGATCTTCGGATCGAGCTGGCGGATCGTGCCCGCGGCGGCGTTGCGCGGGTTGGCGAAGCGCGGCTCCTCGGCCTCCTCGCGCGCGGCGTTGATGCGCTCGAACTCTTTGCGCGAGAGGTAGGCCTCGCCGCGCACCTCGATCTCGTCGGCCACGTGCGGCTGCTTGAGCTTGAGGGGGACGCTCCTGATCGTCCGCACGTTCTGCGTCACGTCCTCGCCGACGCGACCGTCGCCGCGCGTCACGCCGCGCGTGAGGACGCCCCCCGCGTAGTGGAGCGAGATGGAGAGGCCGTCGATCTTGAGTTCGGCGACGTAGTCGAAGGCGCGACCGTCGGCGAGCCTGCGGCAGCGCTCGTCGAAGGCGCGGAGGTCTTCGATGTTGTAGCTGTTGTCGAGCGAGAGCATCGGGCGGCGGTGGACGTGCTGCTCGAACTTTTCCGCGGGGCGACCGCCCACGCGCCGCGTCGGGCTGTCGGGGGTGGCGAGCTGCGGGTGCTCCTCTTCGAGCCGCTGCAGGCGCGACATCAGCGCGTCGTAGTCGGCGTCGGAGATTTCCGGGTTGTCGTAGACGTAATACAGCTCCTCGTGGTGGCGCAGCTCTTCGCGGAGCCGTTCGATCTCCGCCGCCGCGCCCGTGCCCTTCCGCTCGGTTGAACTCTTCGCCATAGGCCCGCTGACTATTTTGTTTCGTGGGTTACTAAAGCACTCACCACAGAGGCACAGAGAACACAGAGGGGGCACAGAGAGTTAAATTTTTCCTCTGTGTTAACTCCGTGTTCTCTGTGCCTCTGTGGTGAATCCCCGATCCATCAGCCCTCATCTGGTAGTCGCTTTAGTAGAAGCCGTCACTTGTTGATCTGGATGACGGTCTCAGCCGTCGTGATCTCGCGCTTGTCTTCGCGCGCGATCTGCGCGAGGTTGTGGATGACGCGACCGAAGTATTTGACGCCCTGCACGAAGTCTTCGAGCCGGACGTTCTCGTCCGGCCCGTGCGGGTTCGAGCCCGCGTAGGAGATGCCGAAGGAGACGACCGGGGTCGCGGGGCTCTGCACGCCGCAGAGCGCGCCGACCGGCCCGCTCGCCGGGTCGAGCGGGTAGACCACGGGCGCGACGCCGTAGACCTCCTCCGCCGACTCGACCGCCGCGCGCGCCACCGTCGTGCTCTGCGCGGCCTTCGCGTAGGGCGCGCTCGCGATCTCGATGATCTCGATGTCCTGAAAGCCGCGCTCGTCGAGGTGCTCGCGCAGGAGTTGCGAGACGAGCGGCGGCGTCAGGTCGGGGACGAGCCGGAAGTCGAGGCGCGCGCGCGCCATGCCGGGCAGCACGGTCTTCGCGCCCGCGTCGGTGTGCCCGGTGTTGATGCCGCAGATCGTGCAGGTCGGCGAGAAGATCAATTCTTTCGTCAGCGCGCGCCCGGTCAGGCCGCGCACCCAGCCGCCGATCCTGAACTCGCGGCGCAAGGCCGCCTCGTCGATCTCGATGGACTTCAGGGCCTTCGCGTCCTCGTCCGAGACGGGCGCGACGTGCGACGAGAAGCCGTCAATCGTGATCACGCCCTTGGGCGAGACGACGGTGGCGAGCGCCTGCACGAGCCGCCACGCGGGGTTCGGCACGATGCCGCCCCACTTCGAGTGGAGGTCTGTGCGCGCGCCGTAGGCCCGCAGTTCGAGGAACGTGATGCCCTTGAAGCCGAGGCTGATGACGAGCCTCTCCTTCGTGTCCTTATAGCCGTCGTCCCACACGCAGCCGTCGGCGCGCAGGGCCTCCGCGTTCTCCTGCGTGAAGCGGTAGAGGCTGGGGCTGCCCAAGCCGGCCTCGCCCTCGGCGATGAAGCGCAGGCACATCGGGAGCTTGCCGAAAGTCTTTTGGTAAGCCTCGACCGCCGCGAGCCGCGCCACGAAGTCGCCCTTGCTGTTCGACGCGCCCCGCGCGAAGAGCTTGCCGTCTCGGACCTCGGCGGCGAAGGGCCCCGCCGTCCACTCGGCGAGCTGCCCGACGGGCTGCACGTCGTAGTGGCTGTAGACGATGAAGCAGTGGCTCCCGGCGCCGAACTCGCCGAAGACGACGGGGAAGCCCGCGCCGATCTTGAACGCGCGCGTGCCCGCGCCGACCCGCTGCATCAACTGCTCGACGCGCTCCGCCACCGCGCGCATCCCCGTCCCGCGCGCGGCGACCGAGGGCATCCGGCACAGCGCCTGCAAACTCTCGACGAAAGCGCCGGCGTGGCGGTCAACGTAGCGGTCGAATCGTGTGAAGGACATGGGTTACTTCGCAAGGGGCGACGGACGGTTAAGCATCTGTTTCTGAACGTCGGGCGGGAGCCAATTCCAAACTATGTCGTAGTACGCCGCCTGAAGTTCAGGATACATTTTCTCGACGTATTCTTTCACCCCGCCGGCGTCTTCATACTTCGCCGGGCTATGAAAGAAACTATTTAAATCTTCGAGGTGAAGAAATATTCGTTTGACTTCGGCCAATTCGACTTCGATCTTCCTGCTCATGGGTCGCCCGCCTCATTCCTGATAAAAAAGATAACGAGGTCGCATCTCATCCCGCTCGAAGCCGGAGCAGACTAAACCGGCGGCGAGCGCGCGTTGGAACTCGCGGCGGACGCGCAGCAGCTCCGCGCCCGCGCGGGCGGGGTCCCCGCGCACGAGCGCGTTCCAGTCGGGCGGAATCTCGACGCTCGCTTCGGGCCGCGCGGCGCGCGCCGGCTGTTCGCCGCGCGCCGCGGCCTCGACGCGGGGCGACGTCAAGTCCCATTCGGCGACGAGGCGGTCGCTGTCGATGCCGTACTCGCGCCCGAACTCGCCGCCGACGGTCGCGTAGTCGGTGCCGTAGAAGTTCGCGGCGTAGGTGCGGACGACCGCGCCGAGCCGGTTCAAATTAAAGTGCGCGTTGCGCGCGCGCGCGGGCTCGAACGTCCACTTGATGAAGTCGCGCCCCTCGCCCACGGCGCGCTCGCGCTGCGCCCACTTGAGCCGCGCGCCGAGGCCCCGGTTCTGAAACTCCCCGGCGACCGCCATCATGTGCGAGTAGCCGCCGGCGCGCTCGCCGTAGACGGCGGCGAGATGGTGGACGAAGCCGACGAGCCGCTCGCCCGCGAACGCGCCGAGCGTCCAGCCGCCCGCCGCGCGCGAGACGATCAGGTGACGCCGCGGCGAAATCTCCATGTCGGGCAGCGCGAAGACCTCGCGCTGGAGGCGCACGCAGGCGTCGAACTCCGCGACCGTCGTGCAGTCGCGGATGACGACCTCCGCGGCGGACTCGTCCCTTCCCCCGGCGCGAGCCGACAAGTTTTGGCTGTGCCCCCTTCGCGTTGATGGAAAACCGGCTGACGAAACTTTCCGGAGGCGGCCCCCGCCGCCGCGGGCCTTCAGACGACGGCCTCCGTGTACCAACTCTGCGGCACGCGCGCGACGCGGCGCTCCGCCGTGTGCCGGACGACGCCGCGCGTGAAGCTGACGACGCGGAGTCGATCCCCCGCGCGGTAGCGCGGCTCGACCGAGGCGCGCAGCTCGCGCGCGATGGCCGCCGTGCTCTGCGCCATCTTGAAGAGCACGAGCCGTTCGAGGTCTGCGTGCTTGAGCAGCCAGTTGATCTTCCGGTGGCTCGTCATGCCGCACTCGCCCCAGAAGAGGAAGCGCCTGCCGCTGAACTCCTCGCCCTCCCTGCGCGCGAGCAGGTCGGGCGTGTAGCGCAAGCCCACGTCCGGCTCGACCTCGAGCCGCGGGAACTCGGCGGCGTACATCGCGAAGCCGAGCGCCTTCATCAGCACGTGCTCGTAAGACTCGCCGCGCCGCTTCCAGAGGCGCAGCCGTCGGCCCGCCAGATCGAAGTCGTAGAGCAGCGCCTGTTCGAGTTGCACGCCGTCAGAGTTTAATCGCGAAAGGCCGTCCGAAGGAAGCGCGGACGCGGGGCTGTCAGTTGTCCGTGGTCAGTTGTCAGTTAACCGTTGCTTGCTGGCGACCTGTTCGGACGCAAACAAACAACTGACCACGGACAGCTTTTCATTCTTTCGCTGTGCTATGATTCGGCGCGGCGGTCGCTTGACGACGCTTTAACTATCTCGATGAACGGACGACTGAGCGAGCAACCGCTCGCGGAGCTTCTGCGCGAGGTCGCAGACGCGGCTCTGTCGGGCGCGCTGCGCCTCGCGCGCGAGCGCGTCAAGGCGGTGGTCTACGCGCAGGGCGGCGAGGTCGTCCACGCGCGCTCGAACCTGCGCGGGCACAGGCTGGTCGAGTGCGCCCGCCGCGCCGGGCTGGTCGAGCCGCAGAGGCTCGCCGCGGCGGTGACGGAGATGATGTCCGACGCGGAGGCCGGCGACGCGCTCGTCAACTCGGGCGCGCTCGACGCGGCGGGGGCCGCGCGGCTGCGCACGCTGCAAGCGCAGGACGTTCTGAAGACGCTGCTCGTGTGGACCGACGGCGAGTGGGAGTTCGACCGACGCGCGCGCCTCTCGCAGGACGCGAGCGAGCGCGTCGGGCTGCGCCAGCTCCTGCTCGAAGCCGCGCGCCGCCTGCCCGCCGAGTTCTGCGCCGCGCGCTTCGCCGACGACGACGAAATGATCTCGCCCGCCGCCGCCCCGCCCGAACGGTTGCAGCTCGCGCCCGTCGAAGGGTTCGTCCTCTCGCGCGCCGACTCGCCGGCGCGCCTGTGCGATCTCGTCGCGCAATGCGGGATGCCCGAGGCGCAGGCGCGCCAAGCCGTCTACGGGCTCGCGCTCTCCGGCCTCCTCGCGCGCGCCGCGTGGCCGCAGGCGCTCGCGCCCGGCGCGGAGCCGCGTCAAGGGGCGGTCGAAGCGGGGCCGGAGGGCGCGGTCGCGGCAGACGCGGGGCCGGAAGAGGCCGACAAGACGGGCGCGGGCGCGGGCGACGAGGCCGCGGCGGCAGACCCGCTCGAAGAGGTGAACGCGCTCTTGGTGCGCGCCGCGTCGTCTGACTATTATGAGATGCTCGGCGTCGGGCGGCTCTCCGGCGCGGCCGACGTGAAGCGCGCCTACTACTCGCTCGCCAAGCGTTTCCACCCCGACCGCTTCCGGCGCGCGGTCGACGACGAGACGCGCGCGCGCGCCGAAAACGCCTTCGCGCAGATCGCGCACGCCTACGAGACGCTGCGCGAGCCGGGCGCGCGCGCCATCTACGACAGCAAGCTCAACGCGCGCCCCGCCGCGCAGCAGCAGCCTAACGCCGCGCCGACCCGCCGCGCCTCTACGGCCTCGGGCGCGGGCGACGAGGCGAACCCGCGCCCCTTCGCCGATCCGTCGCTGAAGCCGGAGTACCGCGCCGAGGAGAATTTTCAGCAGGGGCTCGCCGCCTTCCAGCGCGGCGACGCGAAAGCGGCGGCGCTCTACTTCGGCGAAGCCGTCAGGCTCGCGCCGCGGCAGGCGCGCTACCGCGCCTTCTACGGGCGCGCGCTGACGGCGAACCCGCAGACGCGCCGTCAGGCCGAGGGCGAACTGCGCGCCGCCGTCGGGCTCGACCCGCAGAACCCTTCGTACTACGTGGCGCTCGCAGAACTCTACGCCGCCGTCGGCCTGCAACGCCGCGCCGAAGGCGAACTCGAACGCGCCCTCGCCCTCGACCCCAAGCACGACGGCGCGCGACAGATGCTCCAAAGGATGAAAGGACAGGGATGAGGGATGAGGGATGAGGGATGAAGTGAAAGAGTTAGCTTTCATTCATCCCTCATCCCTCATCCCTCATCCCTCATCGACATGGCGTCCATCAAACCAAAACTCTCCGACGAGGAGCGCATCGCGCGCGACGTGTTCTCGCGGCTCGCGGCGGCGACCGACGACTTCGAGGCTTACGCGCACCCGCACGCCGAGCGCATCGCCGCGCTCTCGGACGCGCTCGCCAAGCTCTTCCACTTGGGCCGCGCCGACCGCGCGAGCCTGCGGATCGCCGCGCTCGCGCACGATCTCGGCGAGGCGACGATGAAGCGCGACTACCTGCGGCGCGCGGGCGCGCTCTCGGCTGAGGAGCGGCTCGACCTCGCGCGCCACCCCGTCATCGGCGAGCAGGAGGCGGCGCGCGCGGGCGCGGATCGCGCGGCGCAGTTGATCATCCGCTGGAGCCACGAGTGGTGGAGCGGCGGCGGCTACCCGGACGCGCTCAGGCGCGAGCAGATACCGCTCGCCGCGCGCATCCTGCGCGCCGCCGACTCGTATTGCGCGCTCACAGATGAGCGCCCTTTCCGCCCCGCGGGCACCGAGGACGAGGCGCGCCGCCACCTCGCGCAGTGGGCGGGCATCGAGTTCGATCCGCGCGTCGCGAGCGCCTTCCTCACGCTGCACGGCCTGCCCGAGCTGCGTTCTTACGCGACGCGCGACGCCGCCGCGGACGACGACGCGAATCAGACTTCGCGCGACGCCGCGCGCGAAACTATCGGGCCGGACGAGCCGGCCCCCTCGCCCGCGACGGTCGATGCCGCGATCTCAAACGACGAGGGGCGGGGGGCCGCGGCGGGCGGGGCGCGCGGCGGGGCCCCGACCGGCGGCTACACCGACAGGGCGCTCGGCGGCCACATCCCCGAAATGGGCGTGAACCCTTACGCCTCTCCGGGCGCGAGTGATGAGAGCGTCGCTGACGATAAATCAGTCGGCAACACGGCGGGCGGCGAAGGCGGTGTCATCGACGGGGGCGGCGAGGCGAAGTGACGAGATGATGAACAGGGTTGCAGAAGAGTCGCCGCGCGGCTGGCTCGCTTTCGAGTTGAGCGTGCTCAGGCGTCTGCGCTTCCGCGCGGTCGCGAACCCGCTCGCGGGCGAGCCCGATCTCGATCTCTACCTCAAGCGCTGGGGCGCGCGCGTCGCCGTCAACGACGCGGCGCAGTGGGCATGGGTGCGCGGCGTCGCGCGCGTCGAAAACAACGCGACGCGGCTCTCCGACGAAGACATCAGTGTGCTGCTCGAAGACGTCTACGTCCCGCACCACAACTTACGCAACCCCGCGCTCGCGCGCTGGTTCGGCGAGACCGACGCGTGGTGGTTCGACAACTTCCGCGAGAACGCCGAGCGGCTCGAAGGCGAGGTCAAGCAGGCGCTCGCCCTCGACCTCGGCATGATGGTCGGCGACTACGCGCTCTCGTTCGACGCCGAGACGCGCGAGCTGCGCCAGCCGCTCTCGCGCGCCCTCGGGCGCATACGCGAGTCGCAGCCCGCGCCCGTCGATAACAACCACACGAACGTCAGCCGCAACACTGACGCGCGCCACTTCGTCGCCGACCAGCACGGCGACTTGCTCTTCCTGCGCCTGCCCGCGCCCGTCTCGTCGCGCGCCCGCCGCGACGCGCTCGCGGCGTGGCGCGAGGAGTGGGTGCGGGGCGGCGACGGCTTCTGGGCCGAGGAGGACGCCGCGCAGGTCGGGCGACTCGGCTCGGGCGCGGAGACGCGCCAGCAGTACCTGCGCCACGTCGAAGACCTGCTTGAGACCGCGGGCCACTTCAAGACGTGGGCCATCTCGTTCGTCGAGACGGGCCGCTTCTCGACCGAGGAGATGGTCGAGCTGCTGCGGCGGCTGCGCAAGGTGGACACGATCTACACGAAAGACTTCTCGGAGCTGACCGGCGCGCGCGCCGCGATCATCACGGCGAGCGCGTGAGCGCGGCGGCGGGTAGTGACCTAATTTAAATTCTACTCTGTGCGCCCTCCGTGATCTCTATGCCTCTGTGGTGAGTGCTTAAGTCTCTTACCTCGCCACAGAGTCACGGAGGGCACGGAGGGCGCACAGAGAAATGCTCACATCAGGACGCTACTCGGCGGCGGTGGAGTTTGACTTAGCCGCCGCCCTCGCTTATGTTCGACAGTCACTTTCGCCGAAGGGCTGATCGACCTGAACCCGCACACACCCTAAGCTTCAACACGTCAGCCTTACCCGTTAACGCTCTCGCTTGAACGGATCGGAGTCCCCATGAGAAGAATGTTGATGATCGCCGCGCTGATGTGCGCGGCTTCGCTCGCCTACGGTCAGGGGGCCGCGCCCGAGCCGCAGGAGACGCCCGCGGCGACGTTCCCGCAGGAGGGCGGGCGCGGGCGCGCGGATCAGGCCCCCGAGATCAAGCCCTACGACAAGGTGATCACGAAGGACGCGAAGAGCGATCCCGGCGTCTTCACCGTCCACAGCATCAAAGAGAAAATTTATTACGAGATACCCAGACAGGAACTCGGCAAGGAGTTCCTCTGGGTGAGCCAGATCGCCAAGACGACGCTCGGCGTCGGCTACGGCGGGCAGGCGGCGGGCAACCACGTCGTCCGCTGGGAGCGCCACAACAACCGCGTGCTCCTGCGCAGCGTCTCCTACGAGGTCGTCGCCGACCCTTCGCTCCCCATCGCGCGCGCCGTGCAGGCCGCCAACAACGAGACGATCATCATGTCGTTCTTCGTCGAGGCCGTCGGCAAGGACGACTCGGTCGTGATCGACGTGACCCGCCTCTTCACGACCGAGGTGACGGAGTTCAGCGCGCGCACGCGCCTGCGAGCGCGCGGCTTCGACGCCAGCCGCTCCTTCGTCGAGCACGTCAAGTCGTTCCCGACCAACATCGAGGTGAGCGTCACACACACCTACACCTCGCCGCCCGATCTCTCGCCCGCGGGCGGCGGCGGCGGGCCGCAGCCCACGCCCAACCCGTTCGCGCAGGGGATGCGCCCCGGCACGAACGCGACCGTGCTCATGCACTACAGCATGGTCAAGCTGCCGGAGAAGCCGATGATGCCGCGCCTCTTCGACGAGCGCGTCGGCTACTTCTCGGTGCGCCAGACCGACTACGGCCTCGACGAGCACCGCGCCCCGCGGCGCGTCTACATCACGCGCTGGCGTCTGGAGAAGAAAGACCCCTCCGCCGCGCTCTCCGAGCCGGTCAAGCCCATCGTCTACTACATCGATCCGGCGACGCCGACGAAGTGGGTTCCCTTCATCAAGCGCGGCGTCGAGAAGTGGCAGGCGGCGTTCGAGGAGGCGGGCTTTAAGAACGCCATCGTCGCGCGCGACGCGCCCTCGCCCAAGGAAGACCCGGAGTGGAGCCCCGAGGACGCGCGCTACTCCGTCATCCGCTGGCTGCCCTCGACCGTCGAGAACGCCTCCGGCCCGCACGTCAGCGACCCGCGCACCGGCGAGATTCTGGAGTCGGACATACAGTTCTACCACAACGTGATGAACCTCTCGCGCGACTGGTACTTCCTCCAAGTCGGCCCGCTCGACCCGCGCGCGCGCAAGCTCCCGCTGCCCGACGATCTGATGGGCTCGCTCATCGAGTACGTCACGGCGCACGAGGTCGGACACACCCTGGGCTTCCAGCACAACATGAAGGCCAGCTCGCTCTACCCGGCGGAGAAGCTGCACGACCGCGAGTGGATCAAGAAGATGGGCCACACGCCCACCATCATGGACTACTCGCGCTTCAACTACGTCGCGCAGCCCGAGGACAACATCGACGTGGCCGATCTCATCCCCGGCATCGGGCCTTATGACAAGTGGGCGACGATGTGGGGCTACAAGCCGATCCCCGGCGCGCGCACGCCCGACGAGGAGAAGACGACTCTCGACGAGTGGGCGCGCCAGCAGGACAAGACGCCGTGGCTGCGCTTCTCCACCGCCGACTCGAACGGCTCCGACCCCGGCGAGGAGACCGAAGCCGTGGGCGACGCGGACGCCGTGCGCTCGACCGCGATGGGGATGAAGAACCTCGCGCGCGTCTCCGAGATGCTGCTCTCCGCCACCACGCGCGCGGGCGAGCCCTACGACGATCTGGAAGAGTTGTACGGGCGCATGCTCGGCCAGTGGACGACGGAGATGAACCACGTCGCGTCCATCGTCGGCGGCTACGACTCGCAGCAGAAGCACGGCGGGCAGGAGGGCGTGCGCTTCGTCGCCGTCCCGCGCGAGCGGCAGGCCGCGGCGGTCGCCTTCCTCAACGACAACGCCTTCCAGACGCCGACGTGGGCGATCAAGCCGGAGATACTGCGCCGCATCGAGCCGACCGGCGCGCTCGAACGCATCAGGGCCAACCAGATGCGCGTCCTCAACACGCTGATGAACAACAACCGCGTGGCGCGCCTCGTCGAGCAGGAGGCGATAGACGGCGCGGCGGCCTACCACCCCGCCGACTTCTTCGCCGACGTGCGCCGCGGCGTCTGGCGCGAGCTGGACGCGCGGCAGGTGCGCGTCGACGCCTACCGGCGCAACCTCCAGCGCGGCTACATCAACCTCATGGCCGAGAAGCTGAACGGGCGGCAGGCCGTGGCCGACGACGCGCGCGCCTTCATCCGCGGCGAGCTGCGCGCGCTCGCCGCCGCCATCACCCTCTCGACGCCGCGCGCCACAGACCGCGCCACGCAGCTCCACCTGCAGGACGCGCGCGATCAGATCGCCAAGGCGCTCGATCCGAAATTCGCGCCGCCCGCGCCGACGACGCCGACCGGCTCGCCCTTCGGCGGCCCCGGCTCCGACGACCCGTCAGACCGGCCCGGCGCTTTCGGCCCGCTCGACTGCTGGCGCGACACGGCGATCAGGAGGGAGGGCAACTGACCGTGAGTTAGGAGCGAGGGCGTTAGTCTCCGGCCCCGTGGGGGCCGGATGCTACGGCTTCACGAGTTGGACTCCGATCCGAGCCCCGCGAGGGGCGGCGCGTTGACCTCGAACGCGCCGCCCCCGCGGGGCTCGTCTCGCGTTTAATCAAACGGGCTATAAACATAAAGCTCCTGCGGGGCCTCCTCCGTCACGCGCCGAACCCGCGCGAACGTCGGGCGAGAAAACAACATTCACCGCGGAGGCACAGAGGGCACGGAGGTTACACAGAGAGTTGCTTCTCTCTGTGCCCCTCCGTGCCCTCAGTGCCTCCGCGGTGAACCCGTCTTTCAGGACGACCGACCGAACCCGCCTAGCCCGGCGCTTTGAGGATCACGACCGTCTGATCGTCGTCGCGCTCGCGCCCGCCCGTCCACGCGTCGATCTCGTCGAAGACCGCGTCGCGGAGATCGACCGTCGTCAGGTGGCGGTTGGCGCGCGCGAACTCGGCGAGCCGTTCGTCGCCGTACTCCTCGCCCGACTCGTCCCGCGCCTCCGTGATGCCGTCCGAGAAGACCAGCAGCAGATCGCCCGCCCCGAAGGCCGTCGCCGCCTCCTCGTAGCGCGCCCAGTCGAACGCGCCGAGCACGGTTCCGCCCACGTCGAGGCGCTCGACCGCGCCGCCCGCGCGCACCAGAAACGGCGCGTTGTGCCCGGCGTTGGTGTAGCGCAAGCGCCGCGTCCGCTCGTCGTAGAGCGCGAGGAAGACGGTGGCGAAGCGGTTCGAGTCGGTGCTGCGGCAGAGCTGATCGTTGATGCTCGCCGCCATGTTCTCGACCGCGCAGTCGGCGTCGAGCCCCGCCACGCCGCAGGGCATCTCGAAGTCCTCGCCGTCGCCCGCCGCCGCGCCCTTCACCGTCACGCGCTCCGAGAGTTTCAGACGCTCGGCGAGGATCGTCGTCTGCGCGCGCAAGCTGGCTTGGAGGTTCGACATGACGAGCGCGGCGGAGATGCCCTTGCCCGAAACGTCGGCGAGCGTGAAGACGACGAGGCCGGGCTGAAGCTCGATGTAGTCGTAGTAGTCGCCCGCCACGCCGCGCGCCGCGCGGCACTCGCCCGCGATCTCCGCGCCGGAGAGTTTCGGGACCTCGCGCGGGAAGAGCTGCGCCTGCACCTCCGCCGCGATCTCTATCTCGCGCTCCAGCTTCTCGCGCTCGACGCGCTCTTCGAGCAGCGCCTCGATGTCGGCGGACATCTCGTTGAAGGCTTCGGCCAGCTCGCCGAGCTGGTCGTGCGAGCGCACGCGGACGCGGTGCGAGAAGTCGCCGCGCTTGATGAACTCGGTCGCGCGGTAGAGCCGGTGCACCGTGCCCGTCACGGCGCGCGTCATCCACGCGGCGGAGAGCAGGGCGAGCAGTTCGAGCAGAAGGAAGCAGATCGCGACGAACACGATCACGCCGATCCGCACGGCCCCCTCCTCCGCGAACAGTTGGCGCGCGACCGCGAGCGCCGACAACTCGCACAGGAACGCGATGCGCAGCGACTCTCGACCGTCGGCCCAGTCCTGCGCGGGCATCACGACGAGCGAGCCGGTGCCGGTCGGCTCGCCGAACTGATCGCGCCGGAAGTCGAGGCGGTAGGTGCGCTCCGGCGTGACGACGAAGAAGCCGCTGCTCGGGTTGTCGGGGTCGCGACGCCGCGCGCGCGGGTCGCCGATGGAAACCTTGCCGCCGCCGAACGTCTCGCGGACGATGGCCACCTCGGTCCCCTCCGCGCCGAGGAAGAAGGGGTGGACGGCGAGCCCCGTCGCCTCGCGCAACTGCCGCACCAACTCGCGGCCCACGGGCACGACGAGCAGCAGCGTGACGCCGCGGCCTTCGCCCGTGCGCTCCCTGACGAGCGCGCGCAGGGAAGGCGGCGCGAAGCCGCTCGCGTCGGCGTCGGGAGGCGGCACGAACGCCATCCCGTGCCACTCCTTCTTCGCGCGCAGCCACGCCGGGAGCGGGGCGTCGGCTGGCGCGAAATCGCCCGCGGCGCGCGCCTCCCGCCCGCCCGGCTCGCTCGCGAACTGCGCGGGCCGACTCTCGTCGGCGGCGGACGAGACGTTCGCGCCCGCGCCGCGCGCGCCCGGCTCGCCGCGCCACACGGCGACGCGCGCGCCCGGCAGCGACGACTGCAAGAGCGCGACGCGGTCGTCGAGCCACGCCTGAACGGTCTTCGCGTCGGCGTTCTCCGGTTGCAGCGCGAAGCCGCGCGCCAGCGTGCGCGCGCCCTCAAGCGCCTGGGCCTCGCGCGCGGCGAGGTTCATCTTGACGACGCGCGAGGCGAGCTGGTTGAGGACGAGGAGCCCCGTCAGCGCGGCGAGCGCGACGAGCAGCACGACGGGCGTGAGCCCGACGAACAGGTACGTGATGACGAGCCTGCGCCGCACGCGCCACAGCAGCTTGTTCTTCAGCCAGCGCAGGGCGCGCGCGCCGTAGTAGAGCGCGACGAGGTAGACGACGACGAAGGCCGCGTCGAAGAGCAGCGCGACCGCCCCGACGCGGTCGAGCCCCGCGCGCTTGACGACGACCCACGCGAGGACGACGAGCGCCGCGGCGAGCGCGGCGTGCGGCATCACGCGCCGCAGCCACGCGCGGGCGCGCCCGCCGCCACGCACAGAATTGTCGAACGCGCCGCCCGCGCCTTGCATCGCAGAACCCCTTCGCCGGAATGATATTTGTGGGGCCGGGGACGCGTCCCCCGCCCGCTGGCCGCGTCAGAGAGGACGGGCTAAGGGCGTGTCCCCGCCCCTACATCTTTACGCCCGTCGCCGCGCCTCATGATGCACTCTTGTAACGCCCGCGACTCCGCCGCGCTTAACAGATCGCCGCCGCCGCCCGACGCGCCTGCCGCGACTCGCCCGCGATTACTTACGCGCCGTTTGAAAGTCGTGTTTCACACATCGACCGTTATCCGCGCGGCGGATAAATTTCTCGCGGCGCGATCCGCTAACGGGCGGCGGGCATCCGACCGCGATCAGTCGTCGGGCTCGCCGAGGGCGCGCACGTGCGCGCGCGCGGTCGCGCCGAGGGTGTGCAGGTTGTAGCCGCCTTCGAGGCACGAGATGAGGCGACCGCCGCACGCCTCACGAGCCCACGCCTTCGCCGTGCGCGTCATGGCGACGAAGTCTTCGTCCTGAAGCAGGAGCTGGCCGAGCGGATCGTCCGCGCGCGAGTCGAAGCCGGCGGAGAGGATGATGAGATCGGGCTTGAACTTCGCGCCGATCTCGGAGACGGCGGAGTCGAAGGCGCGCACGTGCTCGGCGGCTGGCGTCATCGCGCGGAGCGGCACGTTCAGGGTGTAGCCGCGACCGCGACCGTGCCCCGTCTCGCCGCGCGCGCCCGTGCCCGGGTACCAAGGGTACTGGTGGGCGGAGAAGAAGAAGACCGACGGGTCGTCGTAGAAAATCCCCTGCGTGCCGTTGCCGTGGTGCACGTCCCAGTCGAGAACCGCGACGCGCTCGATCTCCCTGTGGCGCGACTGCGCGTAGCGCGCCGCGACCGCCGCCGTGTTGAAGAGGCAGAAGCCCATCGCGTGCTCGGCGGTGGCGTGGTGGCCGGGCGGGCGCGCGGGGATGAAGGCGTTCTGCGCCTCGCCGCTCATCACCGCCTCGACCGCGCGGCAGGCCCCGCCCGCGGCGTGCAGCGCGGCGTCGAGCGAGTGGAGCGAGACGACCGTGTCGGCGTCCAAGTGTCCGAGCCCTTGGCTTACGGCGCGCTCGACGCGCTTGAAGTGCTGCGCCGTGTGCGCGCCCTGTATGACCGTGCGCGTGGCGGCGGGGGCTTCGAGTTCGAGGAGGCCCGGCCAGAGCGCGGCGTCTTCGCGAAGCGCCCGCATCACGACGCCGTAGCGTTCGGGCCGCTCCGGGTGGAGGTCGCCCGTGTCGTGCTCCTCGTAAACTTTGTGGTGGACGAGAGCGGTCTTCATGCGCCGGATTATGAGAGACCGCGTGAGCGTTGGTCAAACAGGACTCCGGCGCGGCCCCTCACCAGCGGTTCGCCCCCGCCGCCTCGACGTCTGAGAGCGAATTTCAACCGACCGGACGACCCGAGGGGCGGGGCCCGCCCCCGCCCCTACGATTATCGCGCACATATCCAGACCCATTTCAAACTCACTCCGGTGACGACTTTTACGTCGCGGCGGAGCATGAATACAGTACGCGAGGCGTCGCCGGGTTGTAGTGAAAGACGCGCGCCGGGCGCGGCGGGCGCGGGCCCGCGGGGCGCGCAAGTTTTGTGTTAGCCGCAGTTTCGACCGATGCCCGCGCGGGGCGCGGGGCGCGGAATGGGGTTTGCACAAATCTAAGGGCGTGGCGATAGCTCTCCCGTGGGCGAGAATATTTTTTCCGAGTTTAAGGAGGACTACATGAAACGTCTGACAGTTGTTTTGACGAGCCTGCTGATGGCGGTGACGCTGCTCGCGCCGGGGGTCTTCGGGCAGGAGCGACACCGCTCGAAGTTCGGTCGCAAGGCGCGCACGGCGGCGATCATCGGCGGCGGCGCGTTGGCGGGCGGCCTGATCGGCGGCAAGAAGGGCGCGGCCATCGGCGCGGGCGGCGCGGGCACCTACGCCTTCAACCGCAAGGCGGCGCGGCGTCACTTCTCTGGCCGCACGCGCACCATCGGCTCGACGGCGAGCGGCGGCGCGCTCGGCGCGGGCATCGGCGGCGCGGTCGGCGGCAAGCGCGCGGCGGTGGCGGGCGCGGCGCTCGGCGCGGGCGGCGGCTACCTGACCAAGCGCCACTACGCGCGCAAGCGTCGCTACTAAACTGAGGCGACTTAACGAGGGGCGACTCGCGCGGCGACGCGGGTCGCTCCTTTCGATTGAGCGCGACGCGACGCTCGGCGCGTCGTGTCAAAAAACTTTCGCGACGACAGGAGAGGAACGTTTATGTCATACGACGAAGAGCAGCGGCGCAGGAGCCGCGTGGTG
>DASVQC010000008.1:0-125330 GCA_036389335.1 Pyrinomonadaceae bacterium
AGAGACACGGAGGGCACGGAGGGGGCACGGAGTAGAGATCGAATTTATGAGTAAAGGGCGGCTGGAAGCGTTCAGCGACGGCGTGATCGCGATCATCATCACGATCATGGTGCTTGAGCTGCGCCCGCCGCACGAGGCGAGCCTCGCGGCGATGCGCCCGCTGCTGCCCGTGTTCCTGAGCTACCTCCTCAGCTTCGTCTACCTCGGCATCTACTGGAACAACCACCACCACATGTTGCAGGCGGCGCAGCACGTCGACGGTCGGGTGCTGTGGGCGAACCTGCACCTGCTGTTCTGGCTCTCGCTCGTCCCGTTCGCGACCGCGTGGATGGGCGAGAACCATTTCGCCCCCCCGCCCGTCGCGGTTTACGGCGCGGTGCTCGCCATGGCGGGCGTCGCCTACTTCATCCTCGCGCGCCTGCTCGTCGCCCTCCACGGCAGGCAGTCCGTGCTCGGCGTCGCCTTCGGCACAGACTTCAAGGGCAAGGTGTCGGTCCTGATCTACCTCGTCGCGATCCCGCTCGCGTTCGTCATGGCGTGGCTGGCCTGCGCCCTCTACGTCGTGGTCGCCGTCATGTGGCTCGTCCCCGATCCGCGGATCGAGAAGACCATCGAGCGTTGAGGCGCGCCGGGCGTCGTCGGCCCCCAAACCGTGTCTGTCTAACTTCGTGGTGCGCGCAAAGAAAAGTCTCGGGCAGAATTTCCTCGTCGACGAGGCGGTCGTCGCGCGGATCGTGCGCGAGTTCGGCCCGGGGGCCGAAGAGACAGTCATAGAGATCGGCTCGGGGCGGGGCGCGCTGACGGCGCGGCTCGTGGGCGAGGCCGGTCGCCTCGTGGCCGTCGAGTTCGACCGCGAGCTGATCCCCGTCCTGCGCGAGCGCTTCGGGGCGCGCGAGGGTTTCAAGCTCGTCGGCGACGACGCGCTCTCGGTGGACTTCTGCGCCGAGATCGCCCCCGCCGAGACGGCGCGCGTGGTCGCGAACCTCCCCTACAACATCTCGACGGCGATCCTGCAACGCCTCATCGCGCAGCGCGCGTGCCTCACCGAACTGGTCCTGATGATGCAGCGCGAGGTGGTCGAGCGCGTCACCGCCGTGGCGGGCTCGCACGAGCGCGGCTACCTCTCGGTGCTCGTCGAGTATTACTGCGAGTCGGAGGCGCTCTTCGACGTCGCGCCCGCCGCCTTCCGCCCCGTCCCGAAGGTCTGGAGCACGGTCGTGCGCCTGCGGATGCGCGAACGGCCCGCCGCCGCGGTGGAAGACGAGGCGCTCCTCTGGCAACTCGTCGGCGCGTGCTTCGCGCAGCGGCGCAAGACGATCCTGAACAACCTCCGCGCCGCGCCCGAACGCCTGCGCGCGCGCGTCGAGTCCTCGGGCGGCGCGGTGGCGGCGCTCGAAGCGGCGGGCGTCGCCGCGCCGCGCCGCGCCGAGACGCTGACGCTGGAAGAGTGGGCGCGGCTCGCGCGGGCCGTCGGGACGGGGCGTTGAGGCGTCGTGGTGTGCTATAATCCGTCTTTGCAAACCCCTACCAAATATTCACAACTGTTCAACAGCGCGGCGGGCGTCCGGGAGTAAGAAGGAAAAGTGGCAAAGGCGATTGAGATTATTCCGCTCGGCGGGATCGGCGAGTTCGGGATGAACTGCATGGCGGTGCGCTACGGCGACGAGATGCTCATCCTCGACGCGGGGATGGGCTTCCCCGCCGAGACCGCGTTCGGCGTGGACGTGTGCGTCCCGGACTTCAGCTTCCTCGACGAGTACAAGGACGACATCACCGCCATCGTGCTCACGCACGGGCACGAGGATCACTTGGGCGCTCTCCCTTACGTCCTCAAGCGCTTCAACGTCCCCGTCTACTGCTCGCACTTCACGGCGGGCCTGGCCGAGTCGAAACTCCAGGAGCACGAGCTGACCGACAGCGTGCTCGTGCACCGCGTCGAGCCGCGGCAGACGGTCGAGATCGGGGTCTTCTCGGTCGAGTTCATACGCGTCTCGCACTCTCTGGTCGATTGCTTCTCGCTCGCCATCACTAGCCCTGCGGGGACGATCATCCACACCGGCGACTACAAGGTCGACGAGACGCCGGTCATCGGCGAGCCGATTGATCTCCGCACCTTCCGCCGCTACGGGCAGGAGGGCGTGCTCGCCCTCCTGTCGGATTCGACGAACGCGACCGTCCCGGGCCGCACGCCCTCGGAGCGCGCGGTGATCCCGGCGTTCCAGGAGATCTTCGCCGAGGCCGAGGGGCGCATCATCGTCGCCGCCTTCGCGTCTTCCATACACCGTTTGCAGATCGTCTTCGACGTGGCGCAGCAGTACGGGCGCAAGGTCTGCGTGCTCGGTCGCTCGATGCTCAAGAACATCGAGATCGCCGAGCGGCTCGACTACCTCGACGTGCACGAGAACGAGATCGTCTCGCTCAACCAGGCGAAGCAGATGCCGGACGACGAGATCGTCTTCCTCGTCACCGGATCGCAGGGCGAGCCGCGCGCCGCGCTCGCGCAGATCGCGACGCAGAGCTACAAGGGGCTGACCATCGAGGAGGGCGACACGGTGGTGCTCTCCGCCCGCATCATCCCGGGCAACGAGCGCGCCATCTCGCGCCTCATCGGCGACATCTACAAGCGCGGCGCGACGATCATCGACGAGAAGCGGCGGCTCATCCACGTCAGCGGCCACGCCTCGCAGGAGGACATACGCATCCTCACCGAGGCCGTCAAGCCGAAGTTCGTCGTCCCCATCCACGGCGAGTACCGGATGCTCTACCGCCACAAGGAGTTCTTGAAGAACCACGTCGGCTACGACGACGAGCACATCGTCCTCATCGAGAACGGCGACGTGCTCGAACTCGACGGCGAGCGCGCCACGATCCTTGAGAAGCGCGACGTGCGGCGCACCTTCATCGACGACGGCTTCGAGGAGATCGAGCACGAGACCGTGCGCGCGCGCAAGCAGTTGGCCTACGACGGCGTGCTCACGCCGGTGCTGACGATCAACGAGAAGTCGGGCAAGCTGGAATCGACGCCGGAGATCGTCGCGCGCGGCGTCGTCGGGGCCGACGGCGCGAACGGCGGCGGCAACAGCGCGTTCATGAAGAAGATGCAGAGCGTCGTCAGCGACGCGGTCGCGACGGCGAGCGCGGCGGAGCGCGGCGACACGAGCCTGCTCAAGGAGCGCGTGCGGCTCGAACTCAAGCGCTACGTCCAGAAGGAGACCGGCTCGCGCCCCGTCATCGTCCCCGTCGTCGTCCACGTCTAAGCCCCCCATGCCAACATCGGAGCAGCAAGCCGTAGAAGAGTTACTGCGCCGCACGAAGGTCGAAGTTTTGCCCGCGAGCTTCGTCGTCGTCGGCCTGCGCCACGCCGACTGGGCGCGGCTGCTCGAAAACCCGGAGCTGAGCCCGCGCGCCGACGCGGTCTTCATGCTCCTGCGCGACTCTCACGAGGTGACGCTTGTTTGCGAGGAAGAGGACTGGCTCGCCATGCGCCACGCCGCGCGCGACGCCCGCGTCGAGAGGGGCTTCCGCCTCGTCACCCTAGACGTCGAGCTGCCGTGGAACGTCGTCGGCTTCCTCGCGCGCGTCACCGAGATTCTCGCCGCCGCGGGCGTCTCCGTCGGCGCGCTCTCCGCCTTCTCGCGCGATCACCTTTTAATCAAACAGGACGAACTCGCGGTCGCGCTGCGCGCCCTCGGCCCGCACGTCGATGAGTTGTGCTGAACAACGATGTCGCTCAACTGGTCGGACAAAGTCGTCCTCATCACCGGCGCGTCGAGCGGCATCGGTCGCTCGCTCGCCGTCGAGATGGGGAGGCGCGGCGCGTCCGTCGGACTGCTCGCGCGCCGCGCCGATTCCCTGCGGGAAGTGGCGCGCGAGGTGGAGGCGGCGGGCGGTCGCGCGCTCGCGCTGCCGGCGGACGTGACCGACGCGGCGGCGGTGCGCGCGGCGGCTGACGAGTTGAGGGCGAAGTTCGGCGCGGTCGACGTGCTGGTGGCGAACGCCGGGATCGGCGTGCTGACGGACGACTACGCGCGCCTCGGCGAGCAGGTGGCGGAGACGATTGAGATTAACCTGCTCGGCGCGGCCAACAGCGCCGGGGCGGTGCTGCCCGAAATGATCGCGCGCGGCGCGGGCCATCTGGTCGCCATCTCCAGCCTCGCCGGCTACCGCGGCCTGCCGAAGTCCGGCGCTTACTGCGCGAGCAAGGCGGCGATGAACGCCCTCTTCGAGAGCCTGCGGATCGATCTCGCGAACACCGGCGTCGCCGTCACGATCATCAAGCCCGGCTTCATCAAGACGCCGCTCACCGCCGGTAGGGAGGCCGAGATGCCCTACCTGCTCGAACTCGACGACGCCACGCGAAAAATCCTGCGCGCCATCGAAGCGCGCCGCACCGCCTACGCCTTCCCGTGGCAGCTCGCTTCCATCGTCCGCCTCGCGCGCTTCATGCCCGACTCCCTCTACGACCGCATCATGCTGCGCCGCTCGTACCGCGAATGAAATGCGATTAGCTATTAGCTGTTAGCGATTAGCTATCAGCCGGACGAGAAAGAGCTGTTAGCGGTTAGCTATCAGCCGGACGAAAGGGTCTTATCCAACGGCTAACGGCTAACGGCTAACAGCTTCCCAACCATGTCCATCTTCCAAGCCATCGTCATCGGCATCGTGCAGGGGCTGACCGAGTTCATCCCCGTCAGCTCGACGGCGCACCTGATCTTCGCGAGCAAGGCGCTCGATCTGTTCGGCGGCGCGGGGGCGCAGTTGCAGGCGGAGCAGACGACCGCCGCCATCGCCGTCGTCCAGCTCGGCACGCTGCTCGCCGTCCTGATCTACTTCGCGCCCGACATCCTGACGATCACGGTCGCCTTCGTCCGCGACCATCTGGCGATCCTGTCGGGCGGCGGCACGCGCCCGCGCGAGTCGCGCGGAGCCTCGGGCGCGATCGTCGGTCGGCGGTCGCGTTTGTCCGACGACGCGCGGCTCGGCTGGCTGGTCGTCGTCGGCTCGATACCGGTCGGCGTCGTCGGGCTGCTCTTCAAACACCAGATCGAGGGGACGTTCACGAAAAACCTGTGGGTGATCGCGACGATGATGATCGTCGTCGCGCTGCTGCTCGCCGCCGCGGAGAAGATCGGCACGCAGCGGCGCGGGATGTCGGAGCTGGGGCTCGGCGACGCGCTCGCCGTCGGCTGCGCGCAGGTGCTCGCGCTCATCCCGGGCGCGAGCCGTTCGGGCTCGACCATCATGGGCGGTCTCTTCGCGGGCGAGCGGCGCGAGACCGCCGCGCGCTTCTCGTTCCTGCTCTCGATCCCGGCCATCGCCGCCTCGGGGCTGCTCGAACTCAAAGAGGCGATCCACAAGTTGCCGGGGGGGAGCGCGCTGCCGCTCGTCGTGGCGACCGCGACGGCGGGCGTCGTCGGCTACGCCTCGATCTGGCTGCTGCTCAGGTACCTGCGCACGCACTCGACCGCCGTCTTCATCCTCTACCGGCTCGCGCTCGGCGCGGCGCTGCTCCTCCTGCTGTGGCGCGGCGCGATCCGCCCCGTCTAAAACTCTGTTCAGCCGCGCCGCGTTTCTGCTACATTCTATTTTGGTTGTCCCAGCGCCGCCGTCCCGCCCCGTCCTCGCGCCCCGCGTGCGGTTTCGGTTAAACTTTCGCCGAGCCCCTTCTCACGTTTAGATTTCTCAGAACGAGCAAGGAAGGTTGGCATCTCCCATGGACGAAGAACTGAAAGAACTGAGCGCCGAGCGGCGCGCGCAGCGCCCCCGCAGCCCGCGCGTCCCCGTCAATTTCGCGGTCGAGCTCGAAGGCTCGACGCGCGCGGGCGAGCCTTACAAGGTTCAGGCCACGGCGGTGCGCGTCAGCCGCGGCGGCGCGACGCTCATCGCGGACGTGCCCGCCGCGGTCGGCGACGCCGTGCGCGTGACGCCGCCCTTCGGCAACGCGCTCGACGCGGAGGTCAACGGCGTCTGGGCGGACGCGGAGGACGGCACGCAGCGCGTCGGCGTCAAGCTGCTCGACCCGCACGGCTGGTTCGCCGAATAGAAAGAGCGGTTAGCTGTTAGCTATTAGCTGTTAGCTGTTAGCTGTTAGCTAAAACCTTTTCGTCTGGCTGATAGCTAATGGCTAATTGCTAACAGCTTGGTTCGTTTGGCTGATGGCTAAAAGCTGATCGCTGACCGCTTCTCAACCATGCAGACGCTGGCCCCGAAACAGTGGCGCGTGCGCGGGCACGACCCGGAGCGCGCCGCCGGACTCTCCGACGCGCTCGGCCTCTCACCAACGCTCGCGCGCCTGCTCGCCGCGCGCGGGGTCGAAGACCCGGCGGCAGCCGCGCGCCTGCTCGAACCCTCCTACGATCAGCTACACGATCCCGCGCTCATGCTCGGCATGCCGGAAGCCCTCGCGCGCGTGCTGCGCGCGATAGACGCGGGCGAGAAGATTCTCGTCTACGGCGACTACGACGTCGACGGCACGACCGGCACGGTCGTCCTGCGCCGCGTGCTGCAAATACTCGGCGCGAAGACCGCGTTCCACGTCCCGCACCGCTTCACCGAAGGCTACGGCATCCGGCAGGACGTTTTGGAGCGCGCGCGCGCCGAAGGCTTCTCGCTCGCCATCAGCGTCGATTGCGGCATACGGGCGCACGAGCCTCTCGAATGGGCGCGGGCTAACGGGCTCGACGTGATCGTGACCGACCACCACCTGCCCGACGCCGACGAGGGCGCGCCGCCCGCCTTCGCCGTCCTGAACGCGAACCAGCGCGGCTGTCGGTACCCGGATAAAAATCTCGCGGGCGTGGGCGTCGCCTTCAAGCTCGCGCACGCGCTCCTGCGCGCGCGCGGGAAAGAAAATCTCGTCAAAGGTTTCCTGAAAGTAGTCGCCATCGGCACGGTGGCGGACGTCGCGCCGCTCGTCGGCGAGAACAGATCGATCGTCTCGCTGGGGCTGGCCGATCTGCCGAACGCGACCAACCCCGGCCTGCGCGCGCTGATGGAGGTGGCGGGGCTCGACGGCTCGCGCCCGATGTCCGCGAGCGACCTCGGGTTCCGCATCGGCCCGCGCATCAACGCCGCCGGAAGGATGGACGCGGCGCGCGCCGTCGTCGAGCTGTTCGAGGCGACCGGCGAGGAGGAGGCGCGCCGCCTCGCCGAGCATTTGGACGCGCGCAACCGCGAGCGGCAGGTCGTGCAGAAGGAGATCACGGAGCGGGCGGTCGCGGAGCTTGAGTCGAACGGAGAGTGCGGCGCGGCGGCGGTCGTCGCGGGCCTCGGGTGGCACAGGGGCGTGATCGGCCTCGCGGCGTCGAAGATCGCCGAACGCTTGGGACGCCCGGCGGTCGTCATCTCGCTCGACGGCGACGGGACGGGGCACGGCTCGGCGCGCAGCGCGGGCGACTACCACCTGCTCGACGGGCTGACCGCGTGCGCCGATCTCTTCGAGAGCTTCGGCGGGCACGCGCAGGCCGCGGGGCTCACCATCCGCCGGGATCGCGTGGACGAGCTGCGCCGCCGTCTCAACGAGCACGCGCGGGCGTTCATCCCCGAACGGGGCTGCGACCCCGTGGTCGAGATCGACGCGGAGATTCCGTCTTCGGCGCTCGACCTCGCGCTCGCCGCGGAGGTCTCGAAGCTCGAACCGTTCGGCGCGGGCTGGCCGTGCCCCGTCTTCGCCACGCGCGACTTCAAGCTCGCGCGCGAGGCGCAGGTGCTCAAAGGCCGCCACTTCAAGTTCCACCTCGCGGGCGCGGACGGCAGAGAGCACGAGGCGCTCTGGTGGGGCGCGGGGGAAAACGAAACAGCAACGCCGCGCGCCGGACAAGGCATCGAACTCGCGTACACGGTCGAGACCAACACTTGGCGCGGCGAGACCCGCTTGCAGTTGATCGTCAAGGACATGAAGAGCCGCGAAAAGCCGTAAACGGTGACGGGTGACAGGTGACAGGGAAGACAAGGTTTTTACCCGTCACCCGTCACGGTTTACGGTTCACGGCTTTTCCTGTCACCTGTCACTTGTCACTTGTCACGGTAGTTCCCATGCAAGTAGTAAGACGGCGAAGAGACGTGGCTCTGCTGGGGTTGCGCGCGCGCGCGCCCTACTTTCTGCGCGCGCTCGCCGTCCTGCTCGGCGCGGGCGTCGTCTACTTCATCGTCTACTCTTTCACGCACACGCGCCGCGCCAACGAGTTCAAGCTGAGATCGGGCAAGGCGGAGCTTTCGACGAACGTCGTCAGGCGCGTCGAGAACTACGAGCGGCGGGTGGACGAGGGCGGGCGTCTGACGATGCTCGTGCGCGCGGCGGTGGCGACCTCGTTCGACGACGGCCACCACGAGCTGTCGCAGGTGCACATCGAGCAGTACCCGAAGGACTCCGCGCAGGCCAACCGCATCGACGCGCGCGAGGCCGTCTACTTCAACGACACCGAGCAGATCGCTTTCACGGGCGCGGTGCGGATCGAGACGGCGGATCGCCTCAAGGTCAACTCCGAGGCCGTCCACTACGACATGAAGAACGAGCGCGGCGAGTCGCAGGTGCCGCTCACGTTCTCGCGCGACAACGTGTCGGGCCGCGCCGACGCCGCCACGGTCGAGGGCAAGCAGAAGCACCTGGGGCTGCGCGGCAACGTCGAGATCACGGTCGGCCCCGCGACCGCGGCGACCGCGGCGGGCGGGCCGGGCGGCGCGGCGGCTTCGCCGGGGGCGGCGGGCGTGCGCCTGAAGGGCGGCGATCAGCCCGTGACGATCCGCGCGCCGCGCGGCGACTTCGATCAGGCCAAGATGTACCTCGCCTTCACGGGCGGCGCGACCGCCGAGCAGGGGCGCGACGTGATGAACGGCGACTCGCTGACGGGCTTCCTCAACGAGGCGAAGAAGCTTCAGCGCATCGAGGCGCGCGGCAACTCGTACCTCAGATCGGGCGCGCCGGGGCACGCCGCGGAAGTCCACTCGGTCAACATGGACTTCTTCTTCAACGCGAAGCAGCAGCTCGAAAACGCCGTCGCCACACAGCAGGTCGAGGCGCGCACGCTCGACTCCGAGTCGCAGGCGACGCTCTCGACCCCGACCGGCGTCGAGGTCTCGTTCGGCGCGCAGGGCGAGGAGAGCGTGCTCAAGGAGATGCGCGCCGACGGTCGCCCCGTCGTCACGCTCGCCGCCCCGCACGCGCAAGCCGACAACCCGAAAGCCGCCAACAAGCGTCTGACGGCGAACAACGTCAAGCTCACGTGGCGCGCCACGGGGCGCGATCTGGAGAAGGCCGAAGCCGTCGGCGACGCGGAGTTGGTCGTCGAGCCCGTGCAGCAGACGGCGACCGCCGACCGCAAGGTCTTGGTCGCGCCGCGTTTCGACTGCGACTTCCTCGAACAGGGCAACCTCGCGCGCGAGTTCCGCGCCACGGGCGGCACGAAGACGACCATCACGCCCGTCGTCGCGAACGAGAAGCGCGGCGTGCGCACGCTCACCGCCGACAACGTGACGGCCTTCTTCATGCGCGAGGCGCAGGACGTGGAGCGCGTCGAGACGAAGGGGCAGACCGTCTTCAACGAGGGCGACCGCAACGGCCAGTCGGAGAGCGCGACCTACACCACCGCCGACTCGCTGGTGCGCCTGCGCGGCGGCGAGCCCGTCGCGTGGGACTCGCGCGCGCGCATCAAGGCCGCCGAGATCGACACGAACGCCGCGACGAAAGTGACCTACGCGCGCGGCCACGCGCAGACCACCTACTACAGTCAGGAGCAGACGGCGGGCGCGACGCCCTTCTCCAAGGTCAAGAGCCCGGTCTTCGTCACCTCCGACGCCGCCGAGTTCCGGCACGACGAGGGCTTGGGCATCTACACCGGCAACGCGCGCGCGTGGCAGGACGACAACTTCGTGCGCGCCGACACGATCACCATCAGGCGCGAGTCGCGGCGCATGGAGGGCGAGGGCCACGTGCAGAGCGCGCTCTACCGCGCGCGGCGCAAGGACGCTTCCGGCAACCCCACGGTCGTCCCCGTCTTCGCCGCCTCGACGCGGATGTACTTCTCCGACACGGAGCGGCGGCTGCACTACGAGGGCGCGGTGGACATCAAGCAGGGGACCGAGCGCATCAACTCCGAGGCGGCGGACGTTTACTTGCAGAAGGAGCAGAGCGAGGTGGATCACATGATCGCCGAGCGCGCGGTCGTCGTCACGCAGCCGGGCCGGCGCGGCACGGGCGACCGCGGCGAGTACACCGCCGCCGACGAGACGATGGTGCTCACCGGCAACCCCGCCCGCGTCGAGGACGCGGAGCAGGGCACGACCGAGGGGCGGCGCATGACCGTCTACCTGCGCGAGAACCGCGTCGTCTCCGACGCCGCCGCCGCCGAAGGCGCGCGCCCTTCCGAGCGCGTCCACACGGTTCACAAGATCAAAAAGCCGTGACGGGTGACGGGTGACGGGTGACAGGTCAGACGGGGGCGGGTGACAAGCGCGACCGCTTATCTTATCTTGTCACCTGTCACCGTCATTCGTCGCCTGTTCTCGTCGCCTGTTCTTGTCTTGTCACCCGTCACCTGTCACCCGTCACGGCTCTTATGAGTGTGAAGACCGAAGAGATCGTCGAGGCCGCCGAGCGCGAGGCGCGCGCGGATCATTTGGCGCGCGCGCCGCTGCGCGCGCCGTCGCCGGTCGCGCTGGCGGCGACCGATCTGGTGAAGGCCTACCGGAAGCGGCGCGTGGTGGACGGCGTGAGTCTGCACGTCGAGCCGGGCGAGGTCGTCGGGCTGCTCGGCGCGAACGGCGCGGGCAAGACGACGACCTTCTACATGATCATCGGCCTCGAACGCCCCGACGCCGGGCGCATCCGCCTCGGCGGGCGCGACATCACGAAGCTCCCCATCTACCTGCGCGCGCGCCTCGGCATCGGGTACCTGCCGCAGGAGCCCTCCATCTTCCGCAAGATGACGGTCGAGGAGAACATCCTCGCCATCCTCGAAACGCTGAAGCTGCGGCGGGGCGAGCGCTACAAGCGGCTCGAAGAGCTGCTCGTCGAGTTCGGCATCCAGCACGTGCGCCGCACGCGCGGCGACGCGCTCTCGGGCGGCGAGCGGCGTCGCACCGAGATCGCGCGCGCGCTCGTCACCGAGCCGCAGTTCATCCTGCTCGACGAGCCGTTCGCCGGGATCGACCCGCTGGCGGTCGACGAGTTGCAGAAGATGATCCTCTACCTGCGCGAGCGCGGCATCGGCATCCTCATCACCGATCACAACGTGCGCGAGACGCTGGGCGTCACCGACCGCGCCTACATCATGGCCGACGGGCGCGTCTTCCGCTCCGGCGCGCCGCTCGAACTGACGGAAGACCCGGAGGTGCGCCGCCTCTACCTCGGCGAAAAATTCAGACTGTGATCCGCTGCGCGGCGGGCGCGGGTTGGGGTATAATCGGCGGCGACAGGCGCCCGGTCGCGGCGTCATAAATTTTCAAAAAGTTGTCGGCGCGACTCGTAATCTTAGAGCCAGAGTATGTCCGTTAAGCTCACCACCAGCCTTTCGCAACGCCTCGTGCTGACGCCGCAACTGCGCCAGCGCATCGAGATGTTGCAGATGAACACGATTGAGCTGAGCGAGCTGATCCAGCAGCAGTTGCTCGAAAACCCGGTGCTCGAAGAGGTCGCCAACAACGAGGAGAAGCAGGAGATCGAGGAGGGCATCCTCGACCAGCTCGCCTCCGGCGATCAGGCCTTCGACACAGCCGCGCTCGAAGCGAGCGCCGCCGCCGAGATGAACGGCTCGAACGGCGCGGGCGAGGCGCAGGACGTGTTCGACGGCCTCGCGGCGGGCGACGCCGCGGCGGCGGCGGCGGCGGAGGTCTCCGCGGCGGGCGAGGACGAGGGCGACGGGGCGGAGCGCGAGCGCGACGCGTTCGAGGAGGTCGATTTCGGTCGCGAGTTTCAGGAGTACCTGGACCCCGGCTACAAGACGCAGGAGTTCGAGTACAGGGAGGACGCGCCGACCTTCGAGCAGTTTTTGACGCGGCCCGAATCGCTCTCCGAACACCTCGGCTGGCAGATGCAGATGAGCCACCTCGAAGGCGTGCAGCTCGACGTCGCCGAGGCGGTCATCGGCAACCTCGACCCCGACGGGCGGCTCACGGCGACCAACGAAGAGATCGCGCAGTTCGGCGAGTGGACGGAGGAAGAGGTCGAGCGGGCGCGCCAGACCGTGATGCGCCTCGACCCGGTCGGCTGCGGCGCGCGCGACGTGAGAGAGTGCCTGCTCGTGCAGCTCGAAGCGCGCGGCGAGGCCGACACGCTCGCCGCCCGCCTCATCGGCGAGCACCCGCTCTCCGACTTGCAGTCGCACAAGCTCCACAACCTCGCCAAGCAGCGCGGCGACTCGGTCGAGACGCTGCTCCAGGAGCTGGATCGCATCCGCACGCTCGACCCCTACCCCGGTCGCCGCTACTCGTCGGAAGAGCCGATCCTGATCGTGCCGGAAATCTTCATCGAGAAGATCGACGACGACTACGTCATCTACTTCGCCGACGACGGCAGCCCGCGCCTGCGCCTCTCGCAGAGCTACCAGAAGATTCTGGGCCAGCCCGACTCGTCGAAGGAGACGCGCGACTTCATCAAGGAGAAGATGCGCTCGGCGGTCGATCTCCTGCGCAACATCGAGCACCGGCGGCAGACCATCTACCGCGTCGTCGATTGCATCGTCAGCCGCCAGCGCGAGTTCTTAGACAAGGGCGTGCAGTACATCAAGCCGATGATGCTCAAGGACGTGGCGGAGGAGACGGGGATGCACCTCTCGACCATCTCGCGCGTCGTCAACCGCAAGTACGCGCACACGCCGCAGGGCGTCATCGAGCTGCGCCGCTTCTTCACCGAGGGCATGACGAACGAGGACGGCGAGGAGGTCTCGACGCGCATCATCAAGCTCCAGATCAAGAAGCTCATCGAGGACGAAGACCCCCACAACCCGATCACGGACGATCAGGTCGTCAAGATTCTGTTGAAGGACGGGATGAAGCTGTCGCGCCGCACCGTGGCGAAGTACCGCGACCAGATGAACATCCCCGGCTCGCGCGAGCGCAAGGCCCCGGTCTAGGGGCGCGCGAAAGAGTTTAGCGTTGTAGTAAAACTTAACCCGGCGCGCCGTAAGAGTCTCGCTCCATCGGCTCTTGCGCCCGCGCCTTGCTGTCTTCGGGAGGGGAGAACTGATGGAATTCGAGTACACGGGTCGGCACGTCGACGTGACGCCGACGCTGCGCCGCCACGTCGAGGAGCACTTCAGCAAGCTCGAACACATCTTCAACGACGCGACCGCGCGCGCGCACATCATCATCGAGGTCGAGAAGAACCGGCACACGGGCGAGGTGCTGCTCCACTGGCGCGGCGAGACCATGACGGCCCGCGACGTGAACGCCGACATGTATCAGGCGCTGACGCGCGCCATCGCCAAGATCGAGAAGCAGGCGGTGAAGCTCAAGCGGAAGCTCATCGACCGCCGGCAGGGCGCGCGCCCGCTCTCCTCGCTCGCCCCCGACGACGGCAGCGCCGTCGAGCCCGCCGCCCGGCCCGCCGGGCGCATCATCAACGCGCGCCGCTACTCCGTCAAGCCGATGACCGCCGAAGAGGCCGCCATGCGCCTCTCCGAGGACGACAACCAGTTCCTCGTCTTCCGCGACTCGGAGAACGAGCGCATCGGCGTCATCTACAAGCGCAAGGACGGCAACTACGGCCTCATCGTGCCGTAAAGCTTCGCGCGCGGCGCGACCACGCCGGGCTTCTTTTATGTGTTAGCGACCCCGGAGGCGCGGCCCGGTGCACCGGACACCAGCCGCGCCTCTCCCTCTGCCGACGCCGAGTGTGATGGGCGACGAAGAACAGACCGCGCGACCGAGCGTCAGCGTAGAAGAGTTCGTCCGCGCCGCCCCCGCGCGCCTCGAGCTGCGCGTGCTGGCGGGCGGGGGCGGCTCTTCGTCGCGCCGCGTCAACTCGGCGCGCATCCAGAAGCTCGGCCTCGCGCTCGCCGGGTTCACGCACTACATACACGAAGGCCGCGTGCAGATCGTCGGGCAGAGCGAGGTCTGGTTTTTGGGCCAACTGACGGCGGAGCGGCGGCGCGAGGCGATCCGCAACCTCGCGCTCGGGCGGATCAGCTGCGTGCTCGTGACGAAAGACCTCGCGCCGCCCGCCGAGCTGATCGAGGCGGCTGAGGCGGAGGGCGTGCCGCTCTTGCGAACGCCGCTCGTCAGCTCCGTCGCGATCTCGGTCGTCACGGAGCACTTGCAGCAGGCGCTCGCCCCGCGCGAGCTGCGCCACGGCGTCCTGCTCGACGCCTACGGGCTCGGCGTCCTCATCGAGGGCGAGTCGGGGATCGGCAAGTCGGAGTGCGCGCTCGATCTGATCGTGCGCGGGCACCGTCTGGTCTCGGACGACACGGTCGAGGTGCGCTGCGTCGGGGCGGAGCGGCTGACGGGCTGCGCGCCGGAGCTTCTGCGCGAGCACATGGAGATACGGGGCTTGGGGATCATCAACATCCGCGAGCTGTTCGGCGTCTCGGCGATCTGGGCGGGCGCGAAACAGATCGGGCTCTCGATCCGTTTAGAACGCTGGGGCGAGATGAAGGAAGTGGATCGGCTGGGCGTCGAGGTCAGCGAGGTCGAAATCCTCGGCGTCCGCGTCCCGCAGGTGCTTTTGCCCGTGAGCCCCGGCAGAAACTTGGCGACGCTCGTCGAGACCGCGCTGCGCGTCCACCTCCTGCGCGCGCGCGGGCAGAACGCCGCGCGAGACTTCGTCGCGCGCCACTCGGCGCTGCTCGCGCGCGACGCGGGCGCGGCTGGCGGCGGCGGCGGCGGGGCGGACGGGCCGGCGGCGGCGGCGCGGGGCGCGCGCGGGGCGGTGAGCGATGAGCGTGAAGAGGCGTGACGTGAAGGGCACGGAGCCGCCGGGCGCGCGCGCGGGCGGCGCGCCCGACGTGGTCGTCATCACGGGCCTGAGCGGGTCGGGGATGTCTTCGGCCACCGACGCCTTCGAGGACCTCGGCTACTTCTGCGTCGACAACCTGCCGCTCACGCTGCTGCCGACCTTCGCGCGCCTCGTCAAGCCCGAAGACGAGGCCGACGAGGGCGAGGGCGAGGACAAGCCCCACATCAAGCGCGCCGCGCTCGTCATCAACATCCGCGAGGGCCGCTTCCTCGGCGAGTTCGAGCGGCAGATCGCGCGCCTGCGCCGCGAGTCGGGCCTGAACGTCGCCGTCATCTTCTTCGAGGCTTCCGACGAAGTCCTGCAACGCCGCTTCAGCGAGACGCGCCGCCCGCACCCGCACGACCGCGGCGACGGGCTGCCCGCCTCCATCGCCGCCGAGCGCCGGGCGATGGCGAAGATACGCTCCCACGCCGATCTCATCATCGACACCTCCGAGCAGACCGTCCACACCCTGCGCCGCTACCTCGTCGAGCGGTTCAGCCCCGACTCGGCGGGCACGACCATGCGCGTGCAAATCCTCAGCTTCGGCCACAAGTACGGGGGGCCGCGCGACGTCGATCTGCTGTTCGACGTGCGGCATCTGCCGAACCCGCACTTCGTCCCCGCGCTGCGCCCGTACTCGGGCTCCGATGCGCGCGTGGCGCGCTACATCAAGTCGAAGCCGGAGACGGGCGAGACGCTCCGCCGCTTCGCCGATCTGATCGACTACCTGCTGCCGCTCTACAGGCGCGAGGGGAAGTCATACGTCACCATCGGCGTCGGCTGCACCGGGGGGCGGCACAGATCGGTGATGACGGCCAACGAGCTGGCGCGCCACCTGCGCCGCGGCGGCTACGACGTGACGGTCGTCCACCGCGATCTCCGCAAGACGACCCGTGCGCGCCGCGGCGCGTGAACCGCCTCGGCGTGACTACGGGACACGAACTTTATCCTTCGCGCCTCCCGCGCCCCCGGCGTGAGAAATAGTTTCACGCCGGGGCGCGGGAGGCGCGAAGAGTTATAATCTGAGGCCGGGACGGCGGCGCGCGGGAGGGGAGATGGAGAACGGCGGGAAGGCGGAGGGGCAGTTGCGGCGCGTGGCGGGCGTGATCGTCTCGCACGGGCAGTTGGCGACGGAGCTGCTCGCCGCCGCCGAGATGATCATCGGGCACGTGGCGCACATCGCCGCGATCTCCATCGGCTGGCAGGACGACGTGGAGGCGGCGCGCGACGAGGTGGAGCGCGCCATCACGCGCGTCTCGCAGGGGCGCGGCGTCCTGCTCCTGACCGACATGTTCGGCGGCACGCCCACCAACATCGCCGCGATGTTCATCGCCGACGAGGTCGAGGTGGTGACGGGCGTCAACCTCCCGATGGTGATCAAGCTCGCGACGCAGACGAGCGAGGAGCCGCTCCACGACGTCGCCCGACGCGTCCGCGATCAGGGGCGCGAGGCCATCTACCTCGCCGGCGAGCTGCTCGCCGCGCCCAAGAAGGGTGGTCAGTAGTCAGTGGTCCGTAGTCCGTTGTCCGCGGTCGGCAGCTTGGATATTAATCGTTGTTGCGTCAACGCGATCAAGTTAGGAAGAGGGTTAATCAACTGACAACTGACAGCGGACAACGGACAACGGACGACGGGCTACTGACTACTGACCACTGACCACTGACCACTGACAAATCCTCATGCAAGAGCGCAAGGTCGTCGTCGTCAACCGGCTGGGGCTGCACGCGCGCGCGGCGGCGAAGCTGGTGCGCGCGGCGGGCGAGTTCGTGAGCGGCGTGCGGTTGGAGAGGGTTGACGGCGGCGCGTCCGCCGACGCCAAGTCGAGCCTCAGCGTGCTCATGCTCGCCGCCGCGCGCGGGACGGAGTTGAGGGTCACGGCTGAGGGCGCGGACGAAGAGCGGGCGGTCGAGGCGGTGTGCCGCCTGATCGAAGGCCGGTTCGGCGAGGAAGCGTGAGCGGCAGCAGGAAGTACGGCAGGCGCGAGAAGTTCTGGCGCGGCGTCGGCGTCTCGGACGGCGCGGCGGTGGGGCGCGTGCTGCGCGTCAGCGGCGGCGCGGAGCGGCAGAACGTCTACCGCGCCACGCTCGAAGCGGCTGACGTGCGGCGCGAGATTCGCCGCTTCCACGCCGCCGTGCGCCTCTCGCGGCGGCAGCTCCTCGCCGTCCGCCGCCGCGCCGAACAGCTCCTCGGCGCGGAGCACGCCTACATCTTCGACGCGCACCTCCTCATGCTCGAAGACCGCAAGCTCATCGACGAGGTGGAAGACTACATCCGCGCCGAGCGCGCCAACGCCGAGTGGGCCGTCAAGGTCGTCGGCGACCGCCTGCTCGCGCTCTACGCCGAGATCAGCGACGACTACCTGCGCGAGCGCAGCTCCGACGTGGAGGACGTGCTGCACCGCCTGCTCGTCGCGCTCGGCGGCGAGCGGGCGCGCGGCGGGCTCACCGAGGACGCCGTCCTCGTCGCCGAAGAACTGCTGCCCTCGGCGGTCGCCGATCTCGACTTCGCGCACGTCCGCGCCGTCGTCTCCGACGCGGGCGGCTGGACTTCGCACACGGCGATCATCGCGCGCGGGCTGGGCATCCCGGCGGTCGTCGGCCTGCGCGACCTCTACCGCCACGCGCGCACCGGCGACGAGATCGCCGTCGACGCCGCGCGCGGCGAAGTCGTCCTGCGCCCCTCGGGCGAGACCGCCGCGAAGTTTCGCGAGGCGGGGCGGCGCGCGACGGGCATGGCCGCCCCGCCCGCCGCGGACGCGGCCCGCGGGCTCGGGCCGACGCTCACGCGCGACGGCGTCGAGATCGTCCTGCGCGCCAACGTCGAGCTGCCCGCCGAGTACGAGGGCGTGCGGAGGTTCGGGGCGCGCGGCGTCGGGCTCTACCGCACGGAGTTTCTGTTCGCGCAGGGCGGGGGCGCGCCGACGGAGGACGAGCAGTTCGCGGCTTACGCGGAGGTGGCGCGCCTGTGCGGGGCGGACGGGGCGCGCGTGCGCCTCTTCGATCTCGGAGGCGACAAGCTCGCCGCGGGCGCGGAGACCGGCGAGCGCAACCCCGCGCTCGGCTTGCGCGCCATCCGGCTCTGCCTCCGCCGCGAGGACGTGATGCGCGCGCAGGCCCGCGCCGCGCTGAGGGCCGCGGCCTGCGGCAGGCTCGATCTCGTCCTCCCGATGATCTCCGACATCTCCGAAATCCGACGCGCGCGACAAATCATAGACGAAGAGAGGGCGGGCCTGACGGGGCGGGGGATCGAGGCGGGCGAGGTGCGGATCGGCGCGATGATCGAAGTGCCCTCGGCGGTCTTCCTCGCCGACGCGCTGGCGCGCGAGGTCGATTTCTTCAGCCTCGGCACGAACGATCTCGTGCAGTACACGCTCGCCGTCGATCGCGGCAACGACGAGGTGGCGGACTGGTTCCGCTCGCTCCACCCCGCCGTGCTCCAGTCGATCAGCCGCGTCATCGCGGCGGCTGACGGCGCGGGCATCCCGTGCGTCGTCTGCGGCGAGATGGCGGGCACGCCCGCCTACGCCGCCGTGCTCGTCGGGCTCGGCGCGCGCGAACTCTCGATGACGGCGACGGCGATCCCGCGGGTGCGGCGCGCGCTCTGCGGCATCGAGGCGGCGGGCGCGGCTGAGATCGCGCGCGAGTGCATGGCGTCGGCGGGGGCCGACGAGTCGGAGGAGGTGGTGCGGGCGCGGCTCGGCGGGCGGTGGGGAGATATTTTCCCGCCGAAATCCTTGCCACCGCCGAAAGGCGAAGGTTACAATTTCGGTCAGGTAGGGCAGACGGGTACCGCTGAGCCTTGACACTTAGACACTTAACGCGCGCCCCGGCCCGGTTTTAACCGGCGCGCCCATTGCGCTCACGCACTTACGAGCCTTGAGAGACGCCGCCCCGCGCCCGCCGCCGACCGCGCGAGGGAATTTCCCGACATAACTTCTGCGAAGTGGGGCGCGTTCGTCGTTTAATCTAATGGCGGGTGGGTCGAGAGGGAACTGTCCCGCTGATGTTTCGGCAGTCGCGCCGCTTGAAGGAACGGGGGACGCGAGACGCCTTTGCCCGGCATCTCGCGTCGCGCCGAAGCGGCGGTCGGAAGTTGAGTGCATATGAGTAGAGTCATACGCCGGTCTGCTTTCTTGCTCGCACTCGTCTGCGCGGCGTGCTGCGCCGAGGCGAGGGCGCAGCGGGTCGGCCCCTCCGAGGACGACGGGGCGGCGACCGAGAGCCCGAAGACCGCAGGCGAGAAGAGAGACGCGAAGGCCGACGCCAAGACCGGCGCGAAGGGCGCGACGAAGGTCGAGCCGAAGCGCGACGCGGCTGAGGCGAAGCGCGATCAGGCGCACGCCCCCGCGAGCGCCGCGCCGGTCTCGCCCGCGCCGCTCGGCGAGAAGGCGGCGGCGAGCGCGGCGGCGACGGCGCCCGCCCCCGACCCGACCCCGACGCAGCTACCCGTCCACGTCAGCCCCTCCATCGGCGCGCTGCCGCCCCCGACTAAGTACGAGCCGCCGCCGCCCCTCAAAGCCCAAATCCCCGCCGCGCCGTCCCCGGCGAGCAACACGACGAACAATTCCGCGGCGGGCGCTGCCGTAGCGCCGCCCTCGTCGATCTACCGCCCCGGCGTCGGCGACATCCTCGACATCCGCCTCGTCAACGGGATGGCGAAAGACTTCACGCTCTACACCGTGCTCAGCAACGGCACCATCGACTACCCGCTCGCGGGCGAGCCCGTGCCGGTCGCCGGACTCACGACCGACGAGATCGGCGCGCGGCTCTCGGCGGCGCTCAAGCGGCGCGGCATCTACGAGCGCGCGCAGTTCCAGATCGGCGTGCGCGACTACGTGAGCCACACCGTCACGGTCGGCGGGCTCGTCGAGCAGCCCGGCCAGAAAGTTTTGCGCCGCGAGGCCGTCCCGCTCTACGTCGTGCTGGCCGAAGCCTTCCCGCGCCCCGACGCCGGTCGCGCCGTCGTCATCTCGCGCGCGACGGGCCAGACCAAGACCTTCGACCTCTCGGACTCGAACGCGCTGAACGAGCTCGTCTCGCCGGGCGACGTGATCAACTTGCAGCCGCGCCCGCAGGAGTTTTACTACGTCGGCGGGCAGGTCGGCGCGCCCGGCCAGCGCGACTTCCACGCGGGGATCACGCTCACGCAGGCGATCCTCGCCGCGGGCGGGGCCACGCGCGGCGGGGGCAAGCGCACCGTCGTCACCGTCTCGCGCCAGGGCGCGGATGGCCGCCTCGCCGCCACCGACTACGTGTTGCAGGAGATCGAGGAGGGGCGCACGCCCGATCCGCGCATCCAGCCCGGCGACCGCATCGAGATCGGGCGCAAACGTTGAACCTCGCCTCACGCACGAACTCTACTGTCTTGTTCGACACACGCGGAGGTTGTATAGTGGCGCGCGCCGGAATAGAATCCGCGCTTGCCACACGTCTTGGCCGTTCTCGTATTTTGCCGACCACCTTGCCGAAAAAAATCTTTGTGCGGACGTCAGGAACTCGCTCGCACTTCCTGTCGGAGGATTTCAATCTCGATGATCCCTCATAAGCCCAGCGCCCTCTTCCTGTGCGCCCTCCTGCTCGTCGCCCCGCTCTCGCCCGCGCTCGCCGCCGCCGCGCTCGACCCGCGAGCCGCCGCCGCCGCGGCGCAGGACGACACGCCTTCGGACGCCGAGCAGGCGATGTTCACGCGCGGACAGAAGCTCTACAACGAGTCACGCTTCGAGCAGGCGGCCACCGTCTTCAAAGACTTCATGAAGACCTACCCGAACAGCATCATCTCCGACCTGACGCTGCTCTGGCTGGGCCGCTCGTACATCGCGCTCAACCGCCTGCCCGAAGCCGAGCAGATCGCGCAGCAGTTGCGCGGCATCCGCGACACGCCCTTCGTCGAGATTTACGAGGGCGAGTTGCAGGCGGCCCGCAAGGACAGCGCGCGGCGCGGAGCGGAGGGCGCGCGCCCCGCGCCGCAGACCGCCGCTAATAGCGGGCGCACGCCGCAGCAGTCCGCCGCCGCGCCTTCGCCTTCGCCGACGCCGCGACAGGTCGGCAGAGGCGGCGCGCGCGGCCAGCAGGCGCTGACGCGCCCGGCCATGCCCGCCCCTTCGCGCGAGCCGTCGCTCGTCGCCGAGGCCCGCACGCCCGCCCCGGCGGGTAACGCCGCGTCTCACGTCGCCCCGACCCCTACGCCCACGCCCGCCGCGCCGGGCCGCCGCGGCAACGGTCGCCGCCCGGTGCGCGGCGCGCAGCAGAGCGCGGCCACTAACGCGCAGCCCCAGATCGTCCCGCCGCAGACGGCGATGAACCGCCCGGCCACGAGGCCGACGCCGCTGCCGCGCGTGACGCCGACGCCGCAGCGCATGACGCCTGTGCCGTCGTCCACGCCGCGCCGCACGGAGGTCGCGCGCTCGAACCCGGTGCCCGCGCCGCGCTCCGAGCGCGCCGAGCCGTCTGAATCGGTGAGCACGACGCCGCCCGTCACGAGCAGCGCGCCGGGCGATCAGGGCGGCGCGGCGTTCACGGTCAAGCAGGTGCCGAACCTCGCGCTCGCGCTCCGCCACGCGAACCTCGCCGCCTCGCCGGGCCAGAGCGTGCAGCTCCCGCTCTCCGTCACCAACGCGGGCAACAAGGAGGATCAGTTCCGACTCGAAACCGATCTCCCCGCCGAGTTCCAGCCGACCTTCAGCCTCGCCTCCGGCGGGCAGGACACGGGGCTCCCGATCCTCGTCACGCCGCAGCTCGCGCGCGGCCAGACGCTCGAAGTGCTCTTGAACATGCGCGTGCCCGAGACGGCCTCGGACGGCATGCAGCGCCGCTTCATCGTCCGCGCCGCCTCGCAGGCCAACTTCCAGATCAGCCGCGTCTCCGACGCCTCGATGTCGGTCGTCGCCGCCTCGCTCGCGGGCGCGTCGGCGGTCGCGCGCGACTCCGTGCAGCCGGGCGAGACCTTCTCGCAGACGATCTCGGTGCGCAACCGCGGCAGCGCCGCCGCGCGCAGCTCGCGCGCCGACTTCGTCTTCAGCCCCGACTTCGAGCTGGTCACGGCGGACCCGCTCCCCATCGCCTACGACCGCGACTCGCGCACGGCGGTCTGGAGCCTCGGCGATCTCGACGCCAGCGCCGGGCGCGAGATCAAGTTGACGATGAGGGCCGTGCCCGACGCGCTCGCCGCCAACCGCTCCGTCGGTCGCGGCATCATGCGCACGCAGAGCCTGCCCGTGCCGTCGAACTTCGACGGGCCGACGATCAACGTCGGTCGCGTCCCGCGCGCGCGCATCGAGGCCGTGTCGGCGGGCCTGACGGCGACGCCGGGCGACATCATCTACATCCCCTTCAACGTCCGCAACCCCGGCAACTACCCGGAGAGCTACGCCCTCCAGATCACCGCGCCGGGCGCGCCGATGGCGGTCGTCTTCGCCGACACGAACGGCGACGGCCAGCATCAGGACAGCGAGCCTTCGGTGACGCAGACCTCGGCGCTTGAGCCGCGCGGCGGCCAGTTCCCGCTGCTGCTGCGCGTAGAGATCCCGCGCACCACCGCCGACCGGCAGCAGTTCGCCTACAACCTCGTCGCGCGCGCCGCGCAGAGCAACCGCGCCGCGAGCGAGGCGACGACCGTGCTGACGGTCGCCGCGCCCCGCGTCAGAGTCCGCACCGAGCAGGTGACGGACGAGACCGCGCCGGGCGACGTGAGCTTCTACCGCCTCGTGCTCATCAACGAGGGCGGCGGGCTCGCGAAGAACCTGTCGGTCTCGGAAGTCCTCCCGGCGGGCCTGCAGCTCGTCGAGACCAACCCGAAGCTCGAAGCGCAGACGGGCGGCGACGGCTCGCAGCGCGTCGTCTGGCGCGTGACCGAACTCGCGCCGGGCGACACGGCGGTCTTGCTCGTCACCGTGCGCCTGCGCGCAGACCTCGCGGCGGGCGGCACGATCACGACGACGCGCACCTGGGACTACCAGGACACGAACGGCAACACGTACCGCAACCAGTAGCGACCCGCGGGAAGGGGAAGCCCCGCTTTGACGGTCAGCGACACCGGGACGCGGCGGCGCGGCGACGAAGAGACGCCCGCGCCGCCGCGTCCCTCTTTTTCACGCGGCGGGGGGGCGCGAGAGCGCGGCGGCGCGCCCGCGCGGCACTCGTCTCGGCCCGGCGCGCTCACGCCGCGCGCTCTCTCCCGACTCTCGCACCTGCTGACGGCGAAGTCGCTCGCCGAGGCGCTCTTCCTCGCCGCCCTCGTCACCGCCTTCTCCTACTCCCACTTCTACACGCACTTCCGCGGCTCGCTCGACGTGGCCGACGCGCACACGGTCGGCGGCTGGGCGGTGGACGAAGCCGCGCCCGAAGCGCAGGTCGAGGTGGAGCTGTACATCGACGGCCACTTCGTCGCGCGCCGACGCGCCGACGCGCCGCGCGCGGACGTGCTCGCGGCGGGGCGCGCGGCGAGCGCCTACCACGGCTACGTCTTCGAGACGCCCCGGCTGCCGCCGCGCGCGGGCGAGTACGAGGCGCGCGTCTTCGCGGCGCACACGGGCGCGGACTCCGCCCACGCCACGCTGCAACAGGTCGGCGAGGCTAAAAGATTCCGCGTCGCCCCGACCGCGGACAACGCGCACGCGCCCGAAGCGTGGTGGGAAGAGTCGCTGCGGCGTTAACCGGGTTGCGGCGGCGTTGAATTATTCCGCTCCCGCGTCGGGGAGCGCGAAGCGGTTTCGGCGTTGACGATAATGGACGCAGGCATCGAAGAACTCGACAGCGCGTCGCCCGGCGGCGCGGGGCGGGATGAACCGTCAGCGCGCGGGACGCGCGCCGTCGCGGCGTGGGAGATCGCGTCCGTGGTTTCGTCCGCGCTCATCGCGGAGTGGGCGGTGCTCGCGCTCGTCGGCTTCTCGAAGCTGTGGCTCGCCTTCCCGGTGGCGCTCGCCGTCGCGCTGATCGTCGCGTCGCACAGGGCGCGCGGCGAGACGCCGCGGCAGCTCGGCTGGCGGCTCGACAACCTGTCGGAAGCCCTGCGCGTGCTCGCGCCGCTGATGGCGGCGGGCGCGCTGGTGCTCGCGCTGTGGGGGTGGGTGTGGTTCGGCGGGCGGTTCCGCGTCGGGGGCTGGCGCGCGGGGTGGTGGGGGTTGGGCTTCCCGGTGTGGGGCGTGGCGTGGGGGCTCGTGCAGCAGTACGTCTTGCAGGCCTTCATCAACCGGCGCGCGCAGGAGGTCTTCGGCGCGGGCTGGCCGAGCGTCCTCCTCGTCGCGCTCGTCTTCGCGCTGCTGCACCTGCCGAACCCGTGGCTCACAGCCGCCACGTTCCTCGGCGGGCTCGTCTGGGCTTACAGCTACCAGCGCGCGCCGAACCTCTTCGCCCTCGCGCTCTCGCACGCCGTGATGACGTGGGTGCTCGTCTCGACCATCCCGGCGGACGCGCTTCACGGCCTCCGCGTCGGCTATAAATATTTCGGGTAAGTTATCGCGCGAAAGCAGAAGACTCACCACAGAGTCACAGAGAACACGGAGGACGCACGGAGAAAAGATTTAAACTCTGTGCCCCTCTGTGATCTCCGTGTCTCTGTGGTGAGTCTTCCTGCCTGATCGGAAAACTAGCTCGCGAACTTCCTGATCAGCTCCGAGATCGCGGTGAGGTGGTGGTCGTCGTGCTCGGCGACGAAGTAGGCGAAGTCCGTGGGGCTCATCGGCTGCTTGATGCGCGGGTGGAGGGCGGTGCGCGCGACCATCTCTTCGCCGAACGCTTCGAGGCGGCGGACGAAGTCTGCGCGCTCGGCGCGGAAGGCGGCGAACACGTCGGCGAAGGTACGCGAGTTGTGATCCGCCTCGCGCGTCTTACGGTTCGTCATGTCGGCGGCGGTCAGCACCCCGCGCCCGGCTGTGAAGTCTTCGACGCGCGCGAGGTCGAGCCAGCCGAGGTCGTAGAGGTGCCCGACGTGCTCCTGAATCGACCACCGCTCGCCGTCGCGGCGGGCGAGCACGCCGGGCGCGAGCGGGCGCGCCAGCTCGGCGACGCGCGCGGGCGTGCCGCGCAGCCGCTCGATGACGTTCGGGAACATCCACGCGGGGAGCCCGAGCGTGAACTCGCGCTCGACCCAAGCCCTGCGGCTGACAGTCATCTTCAGAACCTCCTCGGGGCCGCGCGCGGCAAGTCGCAACCTGTGGCGCGCGGCGGCTGTTGGTCATTAACTAACTTTATACGGGCTGAGGGCCGTGCCTGTTCAACGATGGTTTGCTATAATCAAACCACCTTGCGTGAGAGCAGGTCGGGCGGTCGCCGCTTCCGCCTCCGGGCGGGAGGGGAGGAAAGTCCGAACACCACAGGGCAGCGAGCCCGCTAACGGCGGGGCGCGCCCGGCGAGTCGTCCGGCGAGAGCCGGAAGGCGCGCGCGGGCGTGACGACAAGTGCAACAGAGAACAGGCCAGCCAGCGGGCCCGGCGTGCGTCTTCGGACGCCCGCGCGGGCAGCGGGTGATGGGTGAAACGACGGGGTAAGAGCCCGTCAGCGCGCGTGGCGACACGCGCGGCTGGGTAAACTCCTCGCGGTGCAAGACCAAATAGGGAGGCGTCAAACAGGGCTGCCCGCCCGACGCGCGTCTCGCGAGAGAAGCGCGACGACCTCCGGGTAGGTTGCTCGACCCGTCTGGCAACAGCCGGGCTAGATGAATGATCGCCGCCCCGCCTTCGGGCGGGGAACAGAATTCGGCTTACAGACCTGCTCTCACCAAGCAATTTTTTCCGCGTACCCCGCAGTCGTGACAGTCCTCAGCGCGCTCTTTTAACCCTCCGACGAGAAAGGCACGACCGAAGCATGGTCAACCGCAAAGGGGTCTTCATCGGGGCATACGTCCCGCGCGATCTGAAAGAGACGCTCCAGCGCCGCGCCGCCTCGGAGCACCGCACGCTCTCGCAGGAGATCACGCGCATCCTTTCGGAAGCCGTCCACGGCAAGCAGCTCCCGCCCGGCATGGTCGACCGCCGCACGCCCGGCTCGGGGCCGCGCCGCCGCATGAGCGACCCGCCCGAGCGCCGGCGCAGCAACGATCTCCCCGCCGACGCCCCGGCGGGCGACTCGGGCGGCGAGGCTTAGCAGTTGACCCCCGACGGGCGACGCGCGGGCGTCGCCCGCGCGCGGGTGGCGGCGCGCGTCGGCGTCGCCCCGCCGCCCTACGTAGTCTCGCCACGTTTCGCCCACTCGGAAGGCTGACTTGAACGGACAGAAAATTCTCCACGCGGCGGTCGCGCTCCTCGTCGGCGCGGTCGCGGGCTTCGTCTTCGCCGACCGCGCGAACCGCAAAGAGCTCGACGAGCTGCGCGCCGAGGTGGCGCAGGCGCGCGCGGGCAAGACTGCCGCCCAGCAGGGCGCGGGACAGACCGGCGCGCAGCCGCCCGCCGCCTCCGACTCCGCGCCCGCGATGCCCTCCGAGAAAGAGATTCGCGACATCATCGCCAAAGCCGACGCGCGCTCCGAGGACGCCGACTACCAGCGGCAGGTCGGCCAGGGCGTCTACATGTACTCGCTCGCGCAGAACGAGCCCGCGCTGATGCCCGAAGCGATCCGCATCCTGAAGCGCGCCGAAAAGGCCGACCCCAAAAACTTCCAGACCGTCCTGCTGCTCGGCAACGCCAACTTCGCGCTCGCGCAGGACGGCGACGCCAAACTCTACCCCGAAGCGCGCGCCTACTACCTGCGCGCGCTCGAAGCCAAGCCCGACGACGCGAACCTCCACACCCTGCTCGGCATGACCTACTACTTCGGCTCGCCGCAGGACGCGACGCGCGCCATCGCCGAGTACCGCAAGTCGCTCGCCAAAGACCCGCGCCACGAGATGGCGCTCCAGAACATCGTCGCGGCTTTGGTCTTCACCGGCTCGCTCGATGAGGCCGGGCGTCGCATCGAAGAGCTTGAGAAAGTGAACCCGCAGAACAACGCGCTCGGCAACCTGCGCGCCCAGCTCGCGCAGGCGCGCAACGCCGAGAGGAAGTGAACCAGCGCCCGCGCCCCGCCGATGAAATACCTCTTATTATTCGGACTCTTCGTGCTCGCCTTCACGCTCATTTACTGGCGCGTGCGCCCCTACCTCGTCGCCGCGCAACGCTTCCTCGGCTTCTTCCGCGACGCCCAGCGCATCGCCCCGGACGATGCCGGACGCGCCGCGCCGCGCCGCCCGGCCCGCGCGGGAGAAAAGCTCTCGCGCTGCGCGATCTGCGGCACGTGGCTCCCCGCCTCGCGCGCCCTCACCCTGCGCAACTCGCCCGACCTCTACTGCTCGCACGCCTGCCTCGAACGCGCCGCCGCGGGCGAGCCCGCGAAGAAGCGCGCGGGCGGAACCTCGTCGTAGCTGCGCCTGATTTGTTAAATCGCCGGAGTTTCGCCGCGGACTTCTTCGGGCAGGTAGTTGCCCGCCTCGTGGATGGCCCGGTCGGTGTCCGTGAGGAGCAGGATGAGCAGGCCGACGAGGAAGAAGACGATGAGCGAGACCATCGCCTGCCGGTACGAGTCGGTGCGGCTCACGATGAGGCCGAAGACGAGCGGCCCCATCCACGACGTGCCGCGCTCGGAGATTTCGTAGAGCCCGAAGAAGGACGACTCTCTCCCGGCCGGGATCATGCGCGAGTAGAGCGAGCGCGAGAGCGCCTGCGAGCCGCCCATCACAATAGCGATGCACGCGGCGAGGAACCACGCCTGAGTCGTCGTCTGCAGGAAGCGGTAGGCGTAGATCACGATCCCCGACCAGACGACGAGCGAGGCGACGATGGCGTGCTTCGTGCCGAGCCGCCGCGCGACGCGCTCGAAGAGGAGCGCGCCGAAGATCGCCATGAACTGCACCAGCAGGAAAATCCCGATCAGGAAGGACTGATCCGCCTCCACCCCGCGCGAGACGAACAGCTCCTGCGCGAGGAAGACCGACGCCATGCTGATCACCGTCTGGATGCCGTCGTTGTAGAAGAGGTAACCGACCAGATACCTGAGCGTCTGCCTGAGCCGTAACAGCTCGCGCAGCGTCCCGCCCAGTTCGGAGAAGCCCGCGGTGAGGTAGCTTTTCCCCGGCGGGAGCGTGCGCGCCGCCGCGCGCGACTTGAGGCGCGCGAAGGAGATGAGCGCGAAGCCGCCCCACCACAAGCCCGCCGACAAAAGCGACAGCCGCACCGCCAGCCCGTCGGAGATTCCGATGAAGCGGGGGCCCGCCAGCACGAGCGCGAGGTTTAAGGCGAGCAGCAGCGCGCCGCCGAGGTAGCCGTAGGCGAAGCCGCGGCTGGAAACTTTGTCGCGCTGATCCTCGGTCGTCATCTCCGGCAGGTAGGCGTTGTAGAAGACCATCGACGCGCCGAAGCTCAGGTTGGCGACGACGAAGAGGACGCCCCCCGCCACGTAGAGACTGCCCGCGACGAAGAACATCAAGCACGTCGCCGCCACGCCCGCGTAGCAGAAGAGGGCGAGCATCCGCTTCTTCAAATTCGAGTAGTCGGCGAGCGAGCCGAGCACGGGCAGCAGGAAGACTTGCAGGAAGACCGACGCGCCGACGCAGAAGGGGAAGAAGGACTTCGCCGTGATCAGATCGGCGCCGCCCAGACTGAGGAGCGCGCCGTTCTCGCCGACCGCCTTCTGCGCGAGCCGCGTCGTGTACGCGCCGAGGAAGACGCCCGCCACGGTCGTCGAGAAGGCCGAGTTGGCCCAGTCGTAAACCTTCCAGCCGAAAATCTCGCGCGGGTCGTTCTCCTGCCGCGCGTGCCCGCGTTCCGGCGGCGCGCTCATGAGTCCTTCCGCGCCCGGCGTCTCCGCCCGTTTGTTCATGCGTGCGTGGCCTTCCGCGCCGAAAGTATTTCGAGGATCGTCGGCGTGATGTCCGAGAGATCGCGCACGGACTCTTTCACGCGCGCGCGCCCCGCGCCCCACGCGAGCGTGGGCACGGCGTTGCGCGTGTGGTTGCGTATGCTCAGGTCTTCGACGTTGCCGTGATCGCTCGTGAGGATGACGGTCGCGGCGTCGAGACGGACGCGCGCCAGCACCGCGCGGACGAAGCGGGCGAGCTGCGAGAGGACGACGAGCGCGCCCGCCGCGTCCTGCGCGTGCCCGACGCGGTCGGTGATGAAATACTCGTAGAGCGTGAAGCGGTTCTCCGCGACGACGCCCGCCAAGACTTCCGCCGCCTCTTCGGGCGTGCGCGGGGCCACGTCGAAGCCCGCGTCGATCACGAGCCGGTTGGTGAAGTCCTGATAGACGGCGCGGCCCCCTCGCAGGTCTTCGAGCGTGCGGAAGGGGAGCCCGGCGGCCTCGACGGCGGTCGTCGTCGCGGAGACCCAGCGCGGTCGCGCGTTGAAGAAGCGCGGCGTGTAGGCGTTGGCGAACGTGACGGCTTCGACGCCCGCGCGCTTGAGTTGCAGGAAGATAGAATGCTCGTTGATGATCGCGCGCAGGGCTTCGTTGGGAAAGCCCTGCTTGTGGTAGCCGAGCGCGGCGGGGGCGTTGACGCCGGTCAGGATCGTCGTCTGCCCAGAGGCGCTCTGCGGCCTGCCCTCGACGCCGAGGCAGGCGTCCGTCGGCACGAGCACGCCGTCGAAAGGGGGCGCGGCCTCCTCGCCGGCGAAGGCGGCGAGCGGCGAGGCTTCGTCGCCGAGCAGCGCGAGCGGGTTGTGCCCGCCGCGCGTGCCGATGCCGAGACCGTCGACGAAGATTAAGAGGACTGACGACATTCGCCCACGATAAGTAACACCGCGAGCGCGCGCGAGGCAAGGCGGCGGCTGTCGTAGGCTGACAGCCGCGCCCGTAGTCTCTTATCGCCCCCAGCGCCTTTGCGTGAGAAAGTTTCACGCGAAGGCGCTGGGGGCGATAAGTGATAACAGTTGATCGGGCGCGGCGAAAATTTTTCGGCGCGGCGCGGGGCGCGTCTGCTATAGTTCGCGGACAATTTCAACCAACGCGCCCTGCTGCGATCATTTTCGCCGCGCCGATCCGCGCGGCTGTGAAATAAAACGGAGGATAGAATGTCGCCCTTCAGAGTCTTTCGCGCGCTCGCGCTCGCGCTCGCCCTGCTCGCCCCCTGCGCGCACGTCGCCCCCGCCGCACTCGCGCAAGAGACGCAAGCCGCCGCCTCGACGCCGAACACGGTCGCGCCCGTGCCCTACTTCTCCGACCCGGCGGTCTCTCCCGACCGCGCCGAGATCGCCTTCGTCTCCGGCGGCGACATCTGGACAGTCCCTGCGGCGGGCGGCGAGGCGCGGCTGCTCGTCTCGCACCCCGCGACCGAGGCGCGACCCGTCTACTCGCCCGACGGCAGACGCTTGGCCTTCACCTCCGCGCGCACGGGCAACGGCGACCTCTACGTCCTCACCTTCGACACGGGCGAGCTGCGCCGCGTCACCTTCGACGACGCGTTCGAAATCCTCGACGGCTGGTCGCGCGACGGGCGGTGGCTCTACTTCTCCTCGACGAGCCGCGACATCTCGGGCATGAACGACATCTTCCGCGTCGCGAGCGACGGCGGCACGCCCATGCAGGTGAGCGCGGATCGCTACACGAACGAGTTTTTCTCCTCCGTCTCGCCCGACAACTCCGCGATCGCGTTCACCGCGCGCGGCACCTCTTCCGGCCAGTGGTGGCGCAAGGGGCACAGCCACCTCGACGAGGCGGAAATCTGGGTGCTGCGCGGCGTAGATAACGTGGCGACGCCCGCCGCCTACGAGCGCATCACCGAGCCGGGCGCGAAAGAGATGTGGCCCATGTGGGGCGCGGACGGGCGCACGATCTATTACGTCTCCGACAGGGGCGGCGCGCAGAACGTCTGGCGTCGCGCGCCGGGGCGCGCGCCCGAGCAGGTGACGAAGTTCGCGGACGGTCGCGTGCTGTGGGCGAACGCTTCCTACGACGGCAAGCTGATCGTCTTCGAGCACGACTTCCGCGTCTGGAAGCTCGACACGGCGTCGGGGCGCGCCGACGAGGTGCAGATCACGCGGCGGGGCGCGCCCGCGGGCGCGTCGGTCGAGCACGTGAGGATGTCGGATCAGATACAGGACTTCGCGCTCTCGCCCGACGGCAAGAAGGTCGCCTTCGTCGTCCACGGCGAGGTGTTCGCGGCGTCGGCTGCCGACGGCGGCGACGCGCAGCGCCTGACGTTCACGAGCGGCGAGGAGTCGCAGCTCAACTGGTCGCCCGACAGCCGGCGGGTCGCCTACGCCTCCGACCGCGACGGCACGCCGCACCTCTTCCTCTACGATCTCGCGTCGAACGCGGAGACGCAGCTCACGCGCGAGGCGCAGTCGGACGCGACGCCGCGCTTCTCGCCCGACGGCAAGTGGCTCGGCTTCGAGCGCGACAGCCGCGAGCTGCGCGTGATGAATCTGGCGACGAAGGAGCAGAGGGTCATCGCGACCGGCGCGTTCGACCGCGCGCCGATCATCGCCGACCGACCGTTCGCGTGGTCGCCCGACGGCAAGTGGATCGCGTTCATGCCGACGGGCGCGCGGCAGTTCCGCAACGTGAGCGTCGCGAGGGCCGACGGCGCGGCGGCGGCGCAGCCCGTCAGCTTCCTCGCCAACGTCGGGAGCAACACCGTCTCTTGGAGCCCTGACGGCACGTTCATCCTCTTCGACACGAGCCAGCGCACCGAGTCGGGTCAGCTCGCGCGCATCGATCTCATCCCGCGCACGCCCCGCTTCCGCGAGGATCAGTTCCGCGACCTCTTCCGCGAGGAGACGCCGCGCACCGTCACGCCGCGCGACCGCGACGACCAGCGCAACGTCACGCAACCGTCCCCGCCCGCGTCCCCGTCGCCGTCGCCTTCGCCGTCCGCCTCGCCGTCCGGCTCGCCCGAGGCGAAGGCCGACGATCAGAAGAAGGCGGCGAAGAACGTCGACGTCGTCTTCGACGGGATAAGGCGTCGCCTGAGCCTGCTGCCGACCGGCTTGGACGTGAACTACCACATGATCAGCCCCGACGGGAAGTGGGTCGCCATGATCGCTTTCGTCGCGGGTCAGGAGAACCTGTACGTCTACTCGCTCGACGAGCTGGCGCGCGAGCCCGCGGTGGCGAAGCAGTTGACCTCGACGCCGGGCGGCAAGGGGCTCGCGCAGTTCTCGCCCGACAGCAAGGAGATTTTCTTCATCGATCAGGGGCGGCTCTCGGTCGTCAACCTCGAAGGGCGCGTGCGCCCGCTCGCGGTCTCGGCTGAGATGGACGTCGATTTCGCGAAGGAGAAGATGGAGGTCTTCCGCGAGGCGTGGACGTGGCTGCGCGATCACTTCTACGACCCGCAGTACCACGGCGCGAACTGGGAGCGCGTGCGCGCCGACTACGAGCCGCGCGTCGCCGGCGCGCGCACGCCCGACGAGATGCGCCGCATCCTTCAGCTCATGGTCGGCGAGCTGAACGCCTCGCACCTCGGCGTCGGCGCGCCCTTCAACGCCGGCACGGGGACGGCCACGGGGCGGCTCGGCCTGCGCTTCGACCGCGCCGAGTACGAGCGCGGCGGCAGGTTGAAGGTGACCGAGATCATCCCGCTCGGCCCCGCGGACCTCGTGCGCGGCATCAAGGTCGGCGACTACGTCCTCGCCGTCGACGGGACGCAGATCACGGCGCGGACGAACCTCGACGAGCTGCTGAACTACAAGATCAACCGGCGCGTGCCGCTCACCGTCGCGTCGTCCGCCGACGGCGCGGACAGGCGCGAGGTGGCGGTCAGGCCCGTCAACGGCGCGACCGAGAAGGGGCTGCTGTACCGCAAGTGGGTGGACGACAACCGCGCCTACGTCGAGCGCGTCAGCAACGGTCGGCTCGGCTACGTGCACATGTTCGACATGGGCGCGGCCTCTCTGGCGCAGCTCTACGTCGATCTCGACGCCGCGAACCACGCGCGCGACGGCGTGGTCGTGGACGTGCGCAACAACAACGGCGGCTTCGTCAACGTCTACGCCATCGACGTGCTCGCGCGGCGCGGCTACCTGACGATGACGCAGCGCGGCCTGTCGGCGGCCCCGGCGCGCACGGTGCTCGGCCAGCGCTCGCTTGAGCTGCCGACCGTCCTCGTGACCAACCAGCACTCGCTCTCGGACGCCGAAGACTTCACCGAAGGCTACCGCGCGCTGAAGCTCGGCAAGGTGGTGGGCGAGCCGACCGCGGGCTGGATCATCTTCACGTGGAACCAGACGATGATCGACGGATCGTCCGTGCGGCTGCCGCGCGCCAAGATCACGGACACGCGCGGCCAGAACATGGAGCGCAACCCGCGGCCCGTAGACGTGCAGGTGACGCGGCCCGTCGGCGAGACGCTCTCGGGCCGCGACTCGCAGCTCGACGCGGCGGTGCGCGAGCTGTTGCAGCAGCTCGGCGCGACCGCGCGACGTTGACGGCGGCGCGGGCGCGGCGAGGGGTTGAGAAATGTGACAACTCGCGCGCGTTTTCCTGTACACTACGCGCAAACGCCGAACCGGATTTTGTTTTCGAGATTCTGTCAACGAACAGGAGGAAACTGTACATGGCTAGCAGACGAAAAAGCGGGAGCGGCGGCGCGGGCGGCGGCGGGATCATCAACGCGGCGACCGACGCGCTCGGCGGCGCGTGGGATCAGGTGACGGAGGTGGCGAGCGAGGTCGCGGAGCGAACGTCGAGCCTGACGAACACGGCGATGGAGTCAGCCGCGAACACGGTCGAGGGCGTGAGCCCGACCGCCGCGGACATGATCAGGCCGGGCGGCGGCTCCGGCGGCTCCGGCGGCGCGGCATCACGGCGACGCTCGTCAGGCGGCGGGGGCAAGTCGGGCGGCAGTAAGTCGGGCGGCGCGTCGTCGGGGGCGGCGGGCTCGGCGACGAGCGCCGCGCGCACGACCGCGCGGGCGGCTGGCAGCGCGACGAAGGCCGTCGCCGACACGGCGCGCTCGGCGGCGCGCGGCGCGGGCGGCGGCTCGCGCGGCGGCTCCGGGGGCGGCGCGAAGAAGTCGGGGGGCGGTTCTAAGAAGTCTTCCGGCGGCTCGAAGAAATCTTCGGGCGGCGCGAAGAAGTCGTCCGGCGGGACGCGCGGGGGCTCGAAGAAGAGTTCGGGCGGCGGCGGCGCGCGCGGCGGAGCAAAGAAATCTTCGGGCGGCGGCGGTCGGAAGAAATAACCCGACCCGGCGGCCAACAGGCTAGACACATGAGGCGGCGTCACCGTAAGTAGCTCACGGCGACGCCGCCTTCTTTCGCGCAAAGTTAGTTTAAATACTTATGAGGCGGGTCGCCACGCGCGGAAGGGGGGACTCAGGGCGCGCTCCCGAACCGCAGGTGCAGCGCCCGTCCCTGCCCGCGAGACACGACGCCTCTCAACTTGAGTCTTCAGATCGAGGCGGGCCGAGGGCGTGTCGCCGGCCCCACAACGATCATCGACGCTTGAGGTTTCGTCGGGCGCGCTCACCGCTCGCCGCGCGTGCGCGAGCCCGCCCCCTCGGCGTCCGTGAGTTGCCCGCGCTCGCGGTAGAGGTTGAGCTTGTTGTGCAGCGTCTTGAGGCTGATCTGTAGCAGCTCTGCGGCACGCGTCTTGTTGTTGTCGGTCTTCTGGAGCGTGCGCAGGATCATCCTGCGCTCGACCTCTTCGAGCGGCGTGCCGATGGGGAGCGTGAGCGTGTCTTCGCTGCGGGCGTGGGCGCGCTGGTCGAGCGGGTAGGGCGCGATGTGGTGGCGCTCGACCGTGTCGCCGGAACAGATGATGACGGCGCGCTCGACGACGTTGCGCAGCTCGCGGACGTTGCCGGGGAAGTGGTGCGCGCGCAAAACTTCGAGCGCGGCGGGGCTCAGACGCCGCGCGGGCCTGCCGTGCCGCTCGGCGAGCGACGTGATGAGGCTCTCGGCGAGCAGCGGCAGGTCTTCCTTGCGCTGGCGCAGGGGCGGCAGCTCGATGGTGATCACGTTGAGGCGGTAGAGCAGGTCTTCGCGGAACGCGCCGTCGCGCACGGCGTCGTGCGGGTCGCGGTTGGTGGCGGCGAGCACCCTCACGTCCACGGGGATCTCCTGCGCGCCGCCCAAGCGCCGCACCGTGCGCTCTTCGAGCACGCGCAAGAGCTTCGCCTGAAGCAGCGGCGGCATCTCGGCGATCTCGTCTAAGAGGAGCGTGCCGCCGTCGGCCTGCTCGAAGCAGCCGTGCCGCCGCGCCGACGCGCCGGTGAACGCGCCGCGCTCGTGCCCGAACAGCTCCGACTCCATCAGCGTTTCGGGGATCGCGGAGCAGTTGATGGCGACGAACTCGGCGGCGCGGCGCGGGCTCATCTCGTGTATGGCGCGGGCGACCATCTCCTTGCCCGTGCCCGACTCGCCCGTGATCAGCACCGAGGCCGACGACGGCGCGACCTGCCCGATGAGCGTGTAGACCTTCTGCATCGCGCGCGACTTGCCGATCAGCTTCCCGAACGCCTCCCTCGCGCCCGCCGCGCCGCCTTCGCCCGCCTCGCCGAGGCGCGCGCGCGACTCCTCGACGGCGCGGCTGACCGCGGCGCACAGGCGCGCGTCGTCGAAAGGCTTCTCGAAGTAGTCGAGCGCGCCCTCCTCGCGCACGGCGCGCAGCGCCGAATCTATCGAGCCCGCGCCCGACATCAGGATGACGCCGACCTCCGGGTGGCGCGCGCGCAGCTCGCGCAGCAGGCCGAGCCCGTCGAGGCCGGGCGCGAGCACGTCGGCGACGACGATGGCCGGGCGGAACTCGGCGACGCGCGCGAGCCCCGCGTCGCCGTCCGTCGCCCCGTCGGTCTCGAAGCCGCAGCCCGCGAGCGCGCCGCGCACCGTCTCGCGCACCGCCGGGTCGTCGTCGATCACAAGCACCCGCTCATGAGCCATGTTCCGAGTGTAGCACACGGGAATAACAGCTATTAGCTAATAGCCGTTAGCTGTTAGCTGTTAGCTGTTAGCTAATAGCCAGAAGCTGACAGCCAACAGCCAACAGCTATCAGCCAGAAGCTGTTAGCTAACAGCTAACAGCTAACAGCTAACAGCTATTCACGCGCGGGCGAAGTGTTCGGCGACGGCGCGGGCGAGGGCGGGCGCGGTGAACTCGGCGGGCTGAACGTCCACGCGCAGGCCGTACTCAGCGGCGGCCTCGGAGGTCACGTCGCCGATGCAGGCGACGCGGACGCCCGCGAGGAGCGGGCCCAGATCGGTCGTGTCGAAGAGCTGCGCGAAGTTGCGTACGGTCGATGCGCTGGTGAAGGTGACGCAGTCGATCCCGCCGCCGACGAGCAGCGCCTCGACGCGGGCGCGGTCGGTCGTCTCGGGCGCGACGGTGCGGTAGGCGGGCGCGACGTCGACGCGCGCCCCGGCGGCTTCGAGCGCGCGCGGCAGGTAGTCGCGCGCGACCGCGGCGCGCGGGAGGAGGAAGTTCAGGCGGTCGAAGGCGTGAGGGCCGCCGAGGTAGCTTTCGAGCGCGGCGAAGACGCCTTCGGCCTTGAACTGCTGCGGCATCACGTCCACGTGCACGCGCGCGTCGCTCAGCCGCTCGACCGTCGCGTCGCCGACGGCGCAGACTTTCAAATCGTCCAGCTCCGACGCGTCCCGCCCGAGGTGCGCGAGGCGGCGCAGGAAGAAATCGACGCCGTTCGTGCTCGTGAAGACGAGCCAGTCGTAGCCGAAGAGGTTCGCAATCGCCTCGTCGAGCACGCCGTAGGATTCGGGCTCGACGATCTCGATGGTCGGGCACGCGACGACGCGCGCGCCGTAACGCTCAAGCTCCGCGGCGAACTCCGCCGACTGCGCCAGCGCGCGCGTGATCATCACCGTCCGACCTTCGAGCGGTCGCCGGTCGGCGAGTTTCTCGACGTTCGTCATCGCGTCAAGGCCGGTTGACGGATCAACCCGCCGCGAGCAGATCGTCCGCGCCCTGTTCGCGCAGTCGCGCCGCGAGCAGCCCGCCCGCCCGCGCGGCGTGCGCGGCGTCGTCTTCGACCGCGTCGCGGATGACGCGCGACGCGCCCGCGACGAGGGCTTCGAGGCCGAGGCGCGCGCCCGCGACCGTGGCGTGGGCGGCGATGGGGACCTGACAGCCGCCGCCGAGGGAGAAGAGGAGCGCGCGCTCGGCGGTGCAGGCCGCGCGCGTCGGCGCGTGTTCGAGGAGCGCGACGAGTTCGTTCGTCGCCCCGTCGTCCGCGCGCGTCTCGATGCCGAGCGCGCCTTGGCCGACCGCCGGGAGCATCTCCGACGGGTCGATTGACGCGCTGATGCGCTCCGTGAAGCCGAGCCGCCGCAGGCCCGCGGAGGCGAGGATGATGGCGTCGTACCAACCGGCGTCGAGTTTCCTGAGCCGCGTATCGACGTTGCCGCGCAGGTCTTTCAGCTCGACGTCGGGGCGCAGGTGCCGCAGTTGCGCCTGCCGGCGCGGGCTCGACGTGCCGACGACCGCGCCCGCGCGAAGCGACTTGATGGAAGCCCCCGCGCCGTCCGCCCCGGCGCGGAGGACGAGCGCGTCGCGCGGGTCTTCGCGCTCGGTGACGGCGGCGATTGTCAGCCCTTCGGGCAGGGTCGTCGGCAGGTCTTTGAGCGAGTGGACGGCGATGTCGATCTTCTCTGCGAGCAGCGCCTCCTCGATCTCCTTCGTGAAGACGCCCTTGCCGCCGATGACGGAGAGCGGCGCGTCGCGCATCACGTCGCCCGAGGTCTTGATGATCTCGACGCGTACGCGCACGCCCGGTCGCGACGCTTCGAGCGTCGCCTTAACCCACTCCGCCTGCCACAGCGCGAGCCTTGAGCCGCGCGAGCCGATGATGAAGGAATCTTTCATGTGATGACAGTAGATAGTAGTCAGTAGTCAGTTGTCCGTGGTCAGTTGTGGGCGTCCGCGTTCATGACCGTGACGCTGGCAAAGGACAGGGGAAGCGGCGCGGCACGCAGAACAACTGACTACTGACTACTGACTACTGACGACCGCCCCTCATTCGTCCAGCTTAAAGCTCTCGCGCCACGCGCGCACGTTCTCGTCCTCGCCCGTCTCGTGCGAGCGGCGCAGGCGGGTGATGACGGGGTGCGCGATCTTGTTGACGGTCGAGGCGAGCAGGCTCTCGACGGCGTGCTCCTGTTCGGGCGTCAGTTGGCCGAGGCGCGCGCGCTGCCGCTTGAACTCCTCGCGCGCGATCTCGTGCAGGCGCTCGCGCAGGGCGGCGACCGTCGGCCCGAGGTCGAGCTGGCGCAGCGCCTGCTGGAACTGCATCACCTCGGACTCGACGATCAGCTCGGCGCGCTCGGCCTCGCGCTCGCGCTCGCGGATGTTCGAGGCGATGACGGATTCGAGATCGTCGATGTCGAAGACGAAGAGGTTGCCGATCTCGCCGACCGCCGGGTCGACGTTCCTCGGCACGCTGATGTCGATGAAGAAGGCGGGCCGCTTGCGGCGCGCTTCGAGCGCGGCGCGCGCCATCTCGCGCGTGATGACGTAATCCGGCGCGCCCGTCGAGCAAATGACCACGTCCGCCTCGGCGAGCCGCGCGGGGAGGTCTGCGAAGTCGATGGCCTCGCCGGAGAACTTCGCGGCGAGCCTCTGCGCCGTCTCGTAGGTGCGGTTGGCGACGAGGATGCGCGTGGCCCCGGCGTGCGAGAGGTGCTGCGCGGCCAGCTCGGCCATCTCGCCCGCGCCGACGAGCATCACGGTCGCGCCCTTGAGCGTGCCGAAAATCTTCTTGCCCAGCTCGACCGCCGTGTAGCTGATCGAGACCGCAGAGGACGCGATGCCCGTCTCGTTGCGCACGCGCTTGGCGACGTGCAGCGCGTGGTGGACGAGCTTGTGCAGGACGCGCCCCGCCGTGCCGGCGTCCACGGCGAGCGAGTAGGAGTGCCTCACCTGCCCGATCACCTGCGGCTCTCCGACGACCATCGAGTCGAGCGACGAGGCGACGCGGAAGACGTGGCGCACGGCGTCGTCGTCCAAGTGCGTGTAGAGGTGCTGGCGGAAAAAGTCTGCGGGCACGCCGCGCGTGCGGCTGAGGAAGTCGCCGATGTGCGCCGCGCCCGTCGGGCCTTCGAGGTTGACGGTCGAGGCGAGCACCTCGACGCGGTTGCAGGTCGAGACGATGAGCCCCTCGCTGATGCGCTCGCCGTCCACCAGCGCGTGCAAACTCTCGGCGCACGCCTCGTCCGTGAACGCGAGCCGCTCGCGCACCTCCACCGGCGCGGTCTTGTGGTTCACTCCGACGAGGACAATCGACATGGGGAATCTGTTAGCTGTTAGCTATTAGCCATTAGCTTTCAGCCGAACAGAACCCGCGCGGGTTTCTGGCTAACAGCTAACAGCTAGTAGCTAACAGCTCTAACCAAACACGTGATACCCGCCCATCAGGCGCGTGCCGAGGAACGTGAAGAGGACGAGCCCGAAGCCGACGACGCCGACCCACGCGGCGCGGCGACCGCGCCACTGGGCGCGGTAGTGGATCATCGTCAGGTAGAGCAGCCACGTGAGCAGGGCGAAAATCTCCTTCGGGTCGTTGTGCCACATCCGCCCCGTGCGCTGCGAAGACCAGATGACGCCGGTGACGATGCCGAGCGAGAGCAGCATGAATCCGATCCCGGCGGCGGTCTGCCCGATGTCGTCCACGGTCGAGAGCGAGGGCAGGCGGTGGAAGAACGCGCCGAAGGTCTTGAGCTTCAGCTCGCGCTCCTGCCACAGGTACATCAGGCTCGCCGCGAAGACGACGAAGAAGGAGGCGTAGGCGAAGATGACGAGCGTGGTGTGGACGGGGAAGAGCCACGCCGCCACGCCGTCGGTCACGTTCGCCGCCGACTGGCTGGGGGCGGAGCCGCGCACGAGCGCCGAGGCGGTGACGAGGAAGGCGATGAGCGGCATCGTCAGCACGGCGAGCGCGCCCACGCGGTAGCGCACCGAGGAGAGGAAGTAGGCGACGGCCAGAGTCCAGGCGAGGAACGAGAGCGTCTCGCGGAAGCTGTAGAGGGGGTAGTGCCCGTCCTGTAGCCAGTCGAGCGCGATGGAGAGGGTGTGCGCGGCGAAGCCCGCCGCGAGCGAGAACAGCGCGACGCGGTCGGCGGCCTTGCGCTTGTTGACGAACGCCAGTACCGAGTGGATCGCGGCGACCGCGTAAGCCGCGAGCGCGGCGAAGAGCAGGAGTCTCATCTTTAGAAGAGCAGGAGTCTCATCTTTAGAGGCGCAGGGGTCTCATCTTTAGCGTCCGGGGAAACTTCCGAGGGCCCTTTCGCGGCAATTCTAGTTGATGCGCGGATCGGCGGCAAGCACGCCCCGTTTCCTTGTCGGTGTTGAAACGCGCGGCGGGACGTGAGAAACTGTGCGCGTCGATCCACACCAAACTTTTTCGAGGTTTTGCCGAACCCTGATGCCGACGCGCCAAGAAGCATGGGAACTGCTCTGCGAGTACACGAAGGGCGACAGCCTGCGCCGCCACGCGCTGGCGGTCGAGGCGGCGATGCGCGCCTGCGCCCCGCGCTACGGCGGCGAGGGCGCGGACGCTGACGAGTGGGGCATGACCGGGCTGCTCCACGACTTCGACTACGAGATGTTCCCGACCGCCGAGGAGCACCCGTTCAAGGGCTCGGAGATCATGCGCGAGCGCGGCTACCCGGAACACGTCCGCCGCGCCATCATGGGGCACGCGACCTACACCGGAGTCCCGCGCGACACCGAGATGGCGAAGGCGCTGTTCGCGACCGACGAGCTGTGCGGCTTCCTCGTCGCCTGCGCGCTCGTGCGCCCGGACAAGAGCCTCGACGCGCTCGAAGTGAAGTCGGTGAAGAAGAAGCTCAAGGACAAGGCGTTCGCGCGCTCGGTCAACCGCGACGACATCCACCAGGGCGTCGCGGAACTCGGCGTCCCGCTCGAAGAGCACATACAGTTTGTGATCGACGCGCTCCGCCCCGTGCAGGAGGAGATCGGGCTGAACCGTTCGAGTCCGGACGCGCAGGTCTGATCGGGGAGCGCCCTTGAGTCGCGGGGCGACCGGTAGCCTCAGACCAAAGACGTCGGCAGGGTAAAAAATGCGATCAGGTGGATGAGGATGAAAGACGCGAGCCCGGCGAGTGCCGCCTGTAGCTTGCGCCGCCTCGCCGTGTGCCGGTAAACGAATATGCTTGAGTAGACGGTGATGGCGAGGGGGACGATCTCGACGACGAGAAACGTGCGGTAATAGACGGCGTGGTGCTCACTGTATTCGAGAAGGGCGCGCATGATGCCGTAGTTCGCACACGCCCCGGCCAGCGTGGCGGCGAGCGAGGTGATGACGAGCAACTTCCAGCGCAAGCTAGTCCGGGCCTCTTTTTTGTCAGTGTGGGTCTTTCGTGACGAGGTCTGACGAGGGGCGGAAAACGCCGAAAGGATAGCACAGACGGGAACTGTGACAAGTGACCAAGAGCCGTAAACCGTGAACCGTAACAGGTGACAAGTAAAACCGGATTGCCCTCGCTGTCACCCGCCACGGTTCACTTGTCACGTCCCTCTTGCCTGTCACTTGTCACGGTTTACTTGTCACGCAAATACATGGTTGCCAGAAGCGCACTCTTATACCTGTCGCGGCAGGAGGGGCTGAAGGACTTCGCGACGAAGTTCAGCCCGTTCAAGAAACTGACGACCCGCTTCGTCGCGGGCGAGACCATCGACGAGGCGGTCGAGGCGATCCGCGCCATCAACGCGACGGGCGCGACCGCCTCGTTCGACCACCTGAACGAGGGCGTCTCGCGCGCCGCCGAGACCGAGGAGGAGGTGCGCGAGTACCGGCAGATCCTCGCGCGCATCGACGAGTCGGGGATCAGGTCGAACGTCTCGATCAAGCTCACGCAGTTCGGGCTGGGGATCGACCCGGAGCTTTGCTACCGCAACGCCCGCGCGGTGGTCGAGGAGGCGGCGCGGCGCGGCAACTTCGTCCGCGTGGACATGGAGCAGTCTGCCGTCACGCAGGCGACCATCGACATCTTCAAGCGGCTGCGCGCGGAGTTCGATCTCGACACCGTCGGCATCGTCCTGCAATCGTACCTGCGCCGCACGGCCTCGGACGTCGAAGACCTGCTCAAAATCCCCGCGCGCATACGCCTGTGCAAGGGCGCGTACAACGAGCCGGCGTCGGTCGCGTTCCCCGACAAGAAGGACGTTGACGCCAACTACGTCGCGCAGATGAAGGTGCTGCTCTCCTCGGGCGTCTACCACGGCATCGCGACGCACGACGAGCGGATGATCGAGGCGACCTTGGAGCACTCGCGGCGCGAAGGCATCGCGAAGGAAGCCTTCGAGTTCCAGATGCTCTACGGCATCCGGCGCGACCTGCAAATCCAGCTCGCGCGCGACGGCCACCGGGTGCGCGTCTACGTGCCCTACGGCAAGCACTGGTACCCTTACTTCATGCGGCGGCTCGCCGAGCGACCGGCGAACGTCTGGTTCATCATGAAGAACATGCTCAAGGGGTGAGGGCGAACGGGCGGCGGGCGCGAACGAGTGACGCGCGTGCGCGTGAAAGCTATGAGTGATTACGCATGGATCGCGTGGGTGGTGCTGGGGCTCGTCCTCATGATCGCCGAAATCTTCACGCCCGGCTTCGTGCTGCTGTGGTTCGGCATCGGCGCGATCTGCGCCGGGCTCGCCGACGTCGTCGGCCTCAGCTACCCGTTCCAGTTCCTCGTCTTCTTCATCGTCTCGATGTCGCTGACCGCCGCCTCGCGCACCATCTTCGCCAACTACTTCGTGCGCGAGAAGGAGGGCGGCGGCCTGAAGATGGGCATGGACAGCCTGCCGGGCAAGGTCGGCACGGTCGTCTCTTCGAGCAACGGCGCGATGAACGAGGGCGCGGTCAAAGTCTTCGGCTCGACGTGGACGGCGTACCCCGCCGAGGGCGAGCCGCCGCTCGAAGCCGGCGACCGCGTCGTGGTCGAGAGCATCGTCGGCGCTTCGATCTACGTGCGGCGGTTCGACGCCGCGCCCGACTGGCGCGGCAGGGAACTCACCGGCGGCGGCGACGAGAAGCGATCCTGATAGAGACGAAGCCGCGCCTCCGCGGTGAATCCCCCTCCCGCCGACACCCGAGATCGAGCCGCGCGCGCTCGGAATCTTACCCGCGCCACGATAGCCTCACGCCCCCGACCCGTCGCAAAAAAATTGCCGCCGCGTGACTCGTGCGCGCGGCGGCGAGAGGGGTTTTGAACGCCGCGCCTCCCGCGTCAGTACGCGGGAGGCGCGGCGTGTCGTGCCGCCGTGTCAGGGCGTGCCGAACCGCTGGCGGTACTCGATGGAGTTGACGAACCCGTTGACCATCGCGCGGAAGTTGGTCGGGTTCGCGTTCAGGAAGGTGAGCCAGTTGTTGAAGCCCTCGGGTTCGGGGTCGCGCCGCAGGTAGCCGAAGTATTCGGCGAGGACGAAGGCGCGGTTAAACGCCCCCTGATTGTTGACGAAGGCCGGGAACTCGACCACCTCGCGCAGCACCTGCGCGCGCGTCTTCGTGCCGGCGGTGAGATCGGCGACCCACTGATCGCGCTGCGAGGCGGGGAAGGTGACGCCCGCGTTGGCGATCAGCTTGTCCACGAACTGCGCGTTGGTGAGCGCGTCGAGGGTGGCGCGGAACTCCGGTCGCAGGACGAACTCGTTGACGAAAGTCGTCTTGAGCGCGGCTGACTCTTCGGGCGTCGCGCCGCTCAGGCGGCTCATGTCGCCCATGAACTCGCCGTAGAGCGGATCGCGCCCGAACGCCGCGCGGTAGAAGCGCGTCGCGAAGTAGCCGCGCGACTGGAACTCCTCGGAGCGGAAGAAGGCCGAAGAGACCTGCACGCGGTCGCAGGTGGTGTTGCCCGCGGGGCAGTTGTTGAGCGTGTTGACCCACGCGGTGAAGCCGCCCGCGTCCGGCTCGCGGTTGAGGAAGTCGAGGTAGTGCTGGCGGACGAAGAAGGGCGTGCTGTCGATGGGGTTCGCGGTGGACGGCGCCACGTCGTTGTCCTTGATCGTCAACGTCATGACGTTGGGGCTGCCGAGACCGACGCCCGCGCCCGTCGGGTTGCTGAGCGCGATGTTGAGCGTCTCGTTCCCCTCGACGAAGAGGTCGTCCACGACCGAGATGCGGAAAGTCTTGTTCGTCTCGCCCGGCGCGAAGCGCAGCGTGCCCTCGGCGATCTCGTAGTCATTCTTCTGGCTGGCGTGCCCGGCACCGCTCTCGTCGAAGGTCGCGTAGTTGACGGTCGCCGCGCCCGTGATGTCGCCCGCGCGGGTGACGGTGATCTGGACGCCGCCGCTGCCCTCGCCGATGGTGATGTCGTCGGCGGCTAACTGGACGAGCGAGGTGGCGGTGGCGGTCGTCGGCTTGAGCGAGCCGAAGAGGCCGTGCTCTTCCTCGGCGATGCCCGCCGCGAAGTAGAGCGTGTTGGCGTCGGTCGCCGCGCCGTTGCCGAAGCGCAGGCCCCACAGCTCGTCGATCACGATGGGCTGCCCGGCCTCGTTCTGGAGCGTGCCGAGGAACGCGCCCGTCGTCTTGTTGAAGGCGTTGATGAGCCCGTTGTCGGAGAAGTTGCCGACGAGCAGCGCGCCCCCGAAGAGGCCGAAGGAGGCGGGCGCAATCGCCAAGCCCCAAGGCCCGTCGAGCGGCCCGTTCGAGACGAGGCGACCGAGGAAGTTGCCGCTCGTGTCGAACTTGCTGACGAAGCCGAAGCCCGCCCCGTTCACCGTCCGCCCGGTCACGGGGTTGACCTTCGCGTAGGTCACGTAGAGGTTGCCGTCGAGGTTCTCGACGTTGAAGACGTGGAAGTCAGGCGGGATGGCGGGCGAGGCCGTGTCGGTGAACGAGCCGGCGAGCGTCGTCAGGGCGAAGTTCTTGTCGTAGACGTCGATCTTGTTGTTGTTGGAGTCGGCGGCGTAGAGGAAGCTGTTGCCGCCGCTCGTGCCGATGGCGAGCCCGGTGTAGACGTGGCCGGGGTGGCTCGCCATGATGACCGCCGTCGTCGAGCCGGGCGCGGGGACGTTCGGGTTCCAGCCCGAGATGTTGCCGGTGATGGAGGCGAACAGGAAATTCGCCCGCCCGCTCGCGCTGCCGGAGGTGAGGATGAAATCGTTGGCGGTGGCAGCCGTGTTGGGCTGGTTGGCGACCGTCCCCGTCGGCAGGCCGGGCGTGCCGGGGATGACCACCGTCGGCATGGCGGTCTGGAAGAAGAAGGGCGCGCCCCCCACGTCTCCGCGCAGGAGCTGCGTCGTGCTCGTCGCGTTGTTGACGACCCAGAACGGGGAAGTCGCCGTCGAGCTGATGCCCCACGGGTTGACGAGGAGCGGGTCTTGGACGAACGCGAGGCCGGGAACGTCCGAGATCAAGTTCGTCTGCCGGTAGGCGGAGCCGGGCGCGATGACGGGAAGCTGAACCGATTGAATCTGAGTCTGCGCGCCGTCGTCCGCGGCGACTTTGGCGCGCGCCGCCGCGGAGGGCGGGGCGGGCAGCGCGGAGAGGGCGAGCGTGCAGATTAAGAGGAGACTCAGTCGCGCCCGCGTGCGGGCGTTCGGGGTGTGCCGAGGAAGCATGGTCATATAACTCCTTCTCGATGTGGTGGTCGCGGCGTCGGGCCGGCACCCGGCGCGCCTCTCGCGCCGGCGCTTCGACGCGCGCCGGGCGTGTGCGCGGACGGGTTAGTGCAAGGGCGGGGGCGGAGCCGGGCAAGGCGGAGTTGCCGAGCGGCTGCGCTCCCGGAAGGCGTCTATGAGGGCGCGCGAGGCGCAACCGGCCCGCGGCGCACGCAAAGAGCGAGACATAAACTGGAACGTCGAGATGCGGGCAGACTCTATTACCCGCGGGCGCGGGCTGTCAAGATTTTTCAGCCGCGGCTGTCGGGCTCAGGGGATGGGGGAAGTGTCGTCCTCGGAGAAGTCCTGAAAGGGGTTCGCCTCGGGCTGCTGCGTCTCGACCGAGATCGACGCGGCGTCGGGCGCGGCGAGGTCTTCGCCGTCGAAGCGCGCGAGCAGCACGGTGATGTTGTCCTCGCCGCCGCGCGCGTTCGCCTCCTCGACGAGCTGCCGGCACCCCGCCGAGAGGTCGCCGCCCGCGCCCGCGACGATCTCTTTCATGTCCTCGGCGCGCAGCTTGCCGGAGAGGCCGTCGCTGCACAGGAGCAGGATGTCTCCGCGCTGGAGCCGCGCGCGCGAGACGACGGGCGAGAGCTCGCTCTGCGCGCCGAGCGCCTGGAGGATGACGTTGCGGAACATGTGCGTCTCGGCGTCCTCCTCGCTGATCTGCCCCACGTCCACGAGCTGCTGGACGAGCGACTGATCCTTGGTCGCCAGCTTGATCTCGTCGCCGCGGATCAGGTAGGCGCGGCTGTCGCCGACTTGGAGGAGTTCGACCACGTCGCCGGAGATGGCGGCGGCGGTCAGGGTCGCTCCCATGCCGCTGCACTTGGGGTCTTCGACGCTCTTGCGGTGGATGGCGTAGTTGGCGTAGCCGGTGGCGTTGCGCACGGCCTCGACGAGCGGCAATTCCTGCGCGCCGGTCTGCGTCTCCTCGCGCATCGTGTCCTCGTCCACGAGCATGTCGCGCACGGTCTCGACCGCCATGCGGCTCGCCACGTCGCCGGCGAGCGCGCCGCCCATGCCGTCGGAGACGGCGAAGACCGCGCCCTTCTCGCCGAGGTCGAAGCGCAGCAGCGCGTCGGGCGGGGCGGAGGGGTTGTCCGAGCCCGTCCAGCTCTGCTCGGTCGTCAGATCGACGACGAGGAAGTTGTCCTCGTTGCCCTGTCGGACGCGACCCACGTCCGTGTGTGCGTGCAGCTCGACGCGCATAAAAGCGGTGACAGGTGACAGGTGACAGGTGACAGGTCAAAGCCGGAAGCTATTAGCTATTAGCTGTTAGCTAACAGCCCTCTCTTACTTGTCACCCGTCACGGTTTACGGTTCACGGTATCTTCCCTAGCGCCTGATCGAGATCGGCGATGATGTCGTCGGTGTCTTCGAGCCCGACGGAGACGCGCACGAGCCCGTCCGTGATGCCGAGGCGTTGCCGCGTTTCCGGGAGCACGGAGGCGTGCGTCATCGTCGCCGGGTGCGAGATCAGGGACTCGACCGCGCCGAGGCTCTCGGCGAGCGTCAACAGTTTGCAGCCTTCGAGCACGGCGCGCGCGTTCTCAAGCGAGCCCACGTCGAAGGAGACCATGCCGCCGAAACCCCTCTGCTGCCGCTTCGCCAGCTCGTGCTGCCTGTGCGAGAGCGAGCCGGGGTAGTAGAGCTTCAAGACCTTCGGGTGCTCTTCGAGGAAGGCGGCCACGGCGCGGCCCGTGCGGTCGTGCTGCTCCATGCGCAGCGCGAGCGTCTTCGTCCCGCGCAGCGTGAGCCACGAGTCGAACGGGGAGAGGATCGCGCCCGCGCTGTTCTGCACGAACTTCAGCCACTCGGCGTCCTTCTCGTCGTTCAGCGCGACGAGGCCGCCGATGCTGTCGGAGTGGCCGTTCAGGTACTTCGTCGCCGAGTGCAGGACGATGTCCACGCCGAAGTCGAAGGGGCGTTGCAGGTACGGCGAGAGGAAGGTGTTGTCGCAGACGACGCGGACGCCGCGCGCGTGCGCGAGATCGGAGACGGCCTTGAGATCGGTCACCGTCATCACGGGGTTCGTCGGCGTCTCGACGTAGACCATCCGCGTGTTCTCGCGGAGCGCGGCCTCGACCGCGTTGACGTCGGACGTGTCGACGTAAGAGAACTCGATGCCGTAGTCGGCGAGGATGCGCGAGAAGAGCCGGTAGGTTCCGCCGTAGGTGTTGTCCGAGACGACGACGTGATCGCCCGCCTTGACGAGGCGCATCACGGCGTCGATGGCCGCCATCCCCGACGCGAAGGCGTAGCCGTACTTCGCGCCTTCGAGCGCGGCGATGTTCCGCTCGACGGCGAGGCGCGTCGGGTTCTGCGTGCGCGCGTACTCGAAGCCGCCGCGGGGGTTGCCCAACCCGTCCTGCGCGTAGGTCGAGGTCTGGTAGATCGGGACTGACACAGCGCCGGTCGCCGGATCAGGTTCGTTGCCCGCGTGGATGGCGGTGGTGGCGAAGCCCATTTGAAGTCTCGCGTGCGGTCTGGCGGAAGTCGCGGCGGGCGCGGCGAGAAGCGAAACTCCCGAACCTCAGCCGCGCTCTATAATTGCGTTTGAACAGCACCCGCATGGTAGCCCGCGCAAGTTTTGACTGTCAAACCTAAGGGGGAACGGGTGGTGTCCTAATTTGATTAGAACTCTGTGCCGCCTCATTTGATTAGAACTCTGTGCCGCCTCCGCGAACTCTGTGCCTCTGTGGTGAATCATGATCGTAAGCACTCACCACGGAGTCACAGAGGACACGGAGGCGGCACAGAGAAAAGCTTAAACTAGGACACTATTGGGGAACGCGGATTTCGGATCGCCGATGACGTAACGGGAATAACGCGGGCCGCCGCCGATCCCTCCCGCCTTCGATCCGCAATCCGAAATTGTTTGACACGTGGGCTGCGGCACGATACTTTGTACTCCCGTGAATCGCACGGGCTCCCAACCTCCAAATTCCGCCGTCGCCATCATCCCCGCGCGCTTCCACTCGACCCGTCTGCCGGGCAAGCCCCTGCTCGACATCTGCGGGCGACCGATGATCGTGCGCGTCTGCGAGCGCGCCGCCGCCGCGCGCAACGTCGGGCGCGTCGTCGTCGCCACGGACGACCGGCGCATCCACGAAGCCGTGCGCGCCGCGGGCTACGAGGCCCTGTTGACGAGCCCCGCGCACGCCTCGGGCAGCGACCGACTGGCCGAAGCCGCCGCCATGCTCTCGGAGCGTTACGACGTGATCGTCAACGTGCAGGGCGACGAGCCGCTCATCCCTGCGCGCACCATCGAGCGCGCCGTCGATGCGCTCGCCGCAGACCCGGGGGCCGCCGTCTCGACCACTTCCGAGCCGATCGAAGACGCGGCTGACGTGCTCAGCCCCGATGTCGTCAAGGTGGTCGCGGACGCGCGCGGCTACGCGCTCTATTTTTCGCGCGCGCCCGTCCCGTTCCCCCGCGAGGCCGCGCGCCGCCACGGCTCGCTCGAAGCCGCCCTCGCGAACGAGCCCGCGCTCGTCGCGGGCTTTCGCAAGCACACGGGCCTCTACGCGTACCGCCACGACTTCCTGCTTGAGTACGCGCGCCTCCCGCAGGGTCGGCTTGAGCGCGAAGAGTCTCTTGAGCAGTTGCGCATACTCGAACGCGGCGCGCGCATACGCGTCGTCGAAGTCGAAGAATCGTCAACCGGCGTGGACACCGAGGCGGACCTCGCGCGCGTCCGCGAAATCGTCGGGGCGGAGGCCGGAGGCCGGGGGCTAGGGGTTAGTAAGTCCAGCCCTCTCGCCTTAACTGATCTCTGACCTCTAACCTCTGACCTCCGCACCGTTATGAGCGACTGGATCGGCTTAGGAGTTTTTCTGCTGGTGGTCGTGCTTGCGCTGGTGGCGTCGGCGCAGTTGGGGAAGCCGCGGAAGAAGATTTCGGTGGAGGAGTTTGAGGAGCGCGCCCGCTCGGGCGCTTTCACGCGGGCGGGTCTGTTCGCGCTGCAAGAGGTGTTGAACCCGCAGGCCGCGAAGTCGGTCGAAGTCCTGCAGGACTTGAAGAGCGGCTACTACAACAAGAAGAAGCTGCCGGGCGAGGGCGACGACGACGGGGAAGAAGCGGGCGCGGCGAACGGCGCGGGAGAAGTTGACGCGAATCCGAACGGCGGAGCATTGAGGGACGAGGGGAGCGTGGAGAGAGATGCCTAAGTACATTTTCGTGACGGGCGGCGTGGTGTCGAGCCTCGGCAAGGGGCTCGCGGCTTCCTCCATCGGGAGTTTGCTCGAAGCGCGGGGCCTGAGCGTGTCGCTGATGAAGCTCGACCCCTACATCAACGTCGATCCCGGCACGATGTCGCCCTTCCAGCACGGCGAGGTCTTCGTCACCGACGACGGCGCGGAGACCGATCTCGACCTCGGCCACTACGAGCGCTTCACCAACGCCAAGCTCTCGCAGGCGAACAACTGGACTACGGGTCGCATCTACCTCTCGGTCATCGAGAAGGAGCGCCGCGGCGACTACCTCGGCAAGACCATCCAAGTCATCCCGCACATCACCGACGAGATCAAGAAGGCGGTGCGCGCCGTCGCCGACAAGGACGACCCGGACGTGGTCATCGTCGAGATCGGCGGCACGGTCGGCGACATCGAGTCGCTCCCTTTCCTCGAAGCCATCCGCCAGATGGGCAACGAGGAGGGGCACGGCGGCGCGGTCTTCGTCCACCTCACGCTCGTCCCCTACATCGCCGCCGCGGGCGAGCTGAAGACGAAGCCGACGCAGCACTCGGTGAGAGAGCTGCGCGAGATCGGCATCGCCGCCGACGTCCTGCTCTGCCGCTCGGACAGGAGGCTGTCGCGCGAGCTGCGCTCGAAGATCGCGCTCTTCTGCAACGTGGACGACCGCGCCGTGATCACCGCCGAGGACGTGGACACGATCTACCGGGTGCCGCTCGCCTTCCACGAGCAGGGCCTCGACGATCTGATCATCGAGAAGCTGCAACTTCAGGAGCGCGCGCCCCGCGCAGACCTCTCGCACTGGCGCGAGCTGGTCGCCACGATCCGCGACCCGGCGGCGGGCTCCGTGACCATCGGCATCGTCGGCAAGTACGTCGAGCTGGAAGACTCTTACAAGTCTCTGCGCGAGGCCCTGACGCACGGCGGCGTGGCGAACAACGTCAAGGTCAACGTCCGCTGGGTCGAGTCCGAAGAGCTGATGGGCGACGACTTCGAGGATCGGCTGCGCGACTTCGACGCCGTCCTCGTCCCCGGCGGCTTCGGGCGGCGCGGCGTGGCCGGCATGATCCGCGCCATCACCTACGCGCGCAAAAGCCGCACGCCCTACTTCGGCATCTGCCTCGGGATGCAGACGGCGACCATCGAGTACGCGCGCACGGTCTGCGGCCTGACGAACGCCGACTCGACCGAGTTCGACGCCGAGACGCCGCACCCCGTCATCTTCAAGCTGCGCGATCTCGTCGGCGTCGAAGAGCTGGGCGGGACGATGCGGCTCGGCGCGTGGGAGTGCCGCCTCGCGCCCGACAGCCTCGCGCGCGAGGTCTACGGCGGGGCCGCCGAGATCAGCGAGCGCCACCGCCACCGCTACGAGTTCAACCCGGAGTTCCGCGAGGTGCTGACGCGCGCGGGGCTCGTGCTGAGCGGCGAGTCGGTGGACGGCAGGTTCGTCGAGATGGTGGAGCTTCCCAGGGAGGCGCACCCGTGGTTCCTCGGCTGCCAGTTCCACCCCGAGTACAAGTCGAAGCCGCTCGCGCCGCACCCGCTCTTCAGCTCCTTCGTCCGCGCCGCCCACGAGAACCGGCTCCGCAACGAGGCCGCCATGACCGGCGGGCTCGAAGCGGCGGAGGCCCCCCCGCCCGAACGCCTCGGCGTCGCCGGCGACGACTGAGCCCGCCCGGCCCGAAGGGCGACGCATTAAGTTCGCGGCGCGGTAACGTTCAAACTGCGGGGGGCGTATGTTCGAGCTATATTTCATCTTCTACCGCGTCCCGAAAATGATGAGCGCGTTGGCGAAGGAGCGCGGTCGCAGCGCGCTCGCGTGGAGTCTGATGGGCATCGGCGCGTGGCTCGGGGCCGAGTTCGTCGTCATGTTCGGCGTCGGCATCATTTACGGGCTGGGATCGATACTCTTGGGCTGGGAGCCGGAACTCCCGGCGGGCGTGCGCCTGCTCGCATACGTCCTCGCGCTCGCCGCCGCGTTCGGGTGCTTCACGCTCGTCAGGCGCAGCCTCTACGCGAAATCGCCTTCATATTCGGGCCCGCAAGACCGCTTCGCGACGCCCCCGCCGCCGCCGCCCGAGTTCAAATGAGCTGATCGGCGTCGGGCGCGGCGGACTTTTGCGCCCGCTGTACATTTCCAGACCGAGACACCACAATAGAAGCGAGTAACAGGTAAATGGTGACGGGTGACGGGCGAGTCGTGCGGATTTGCCCGCCGGTCGTCGCCCGCCGCCTGTCGCGCCTCTTATGCTGAGCTGTCCCAAGTGCGGTCGCCACTACGCCGGAGGGCTGGCCGTGTGCCCGGAGGACGCGACGCCGCTGCGCGCCGACGAGACGCTGATGGATTTCGTCGTGCGCGACCCGCTCGTCGGTCAGGTGCTCGACGAGAAATATCGGCTCGACGAGCGGCTCGGCGAGGGCGGGATGGGCACGGTCTATCGCGCCACGCACCTGCTCATCGACCGGCCCGTCGCCGTCAAAGTCCTGCACACGCGCTTCGTCGAGGACGAGGCGGCGCAGGCCCGCTTCCGGCGCGAGGCGCGCGCCGCCGGTCGCCTCCAGCACCCGAACGCCGTCGCCGTCACCGACTTCGGACGCACCCCGGAAGGCTTCGTCTACATCGTCATGGAGCTGCTCGAAGGCCGCACGCTGCGCGACGTGCTGACCGACGAAGCGCCCCTCGCCCCGGCGCGCGCCGTCGAGCTGATGATGCAGATCGCCGCGGCGGTCGAGGCGGCGCACGAGGGCGGCGTCATCCACCGCGACCTCAAGCCCGCCAACATCTTCGTCGTCCAGAGAAAACATCTGCCGCCCGTCGTCAAGGTCTTGGACTTCGGCATCGCCAAGCTCGCGGCTGACGGCTTCGAAGACTCAGAGGCGCGCAACCTGACGCAGACCGGCGTGATGATCGGCACGCCGCGCTACATGTCGCCCGAGCAGTGCGACGGCGAACACCTCTCGCCAGCGGCGGACGTCTACAGCCTCGGCATCATCTTCTACGAGATGCTGACCGGCGCGACGCCCTTCAACGGCGCGTCGCCGCTCGCCGTCGCCCTCCAACACTCGACGAAGCCGCCGCGACCGCCGCGCGAGTTAGTCGCGTCGCTCCCTGCGGAACTCGAAGAGGTCGTGCTGCGCGCGCTCGCCAAAAAACCGGAGGAGCGGCCCGCGGACGCGGGCGCGTTCCGCGAGGAGTTGCTCGCGACGGCGCGGCGGCTCGGGCTCGCGGGCGTTACAGCGAACTTCCTCCCGCCGCCGCCGACGAACGGGGCGGGGAACGGCGCGGACGCCGCGGCGACGGCGGATCGCTTCGTCGTCCGTCTCGACGCGCCGCGCGAGGGCCGCGAGACGAACGGAGGCGCGCGGGGCGCGGCGCGCGCGGGCGACACGACCGTGCTCGTCGATACGGCGGCGCAGCAACGCGCCACCGGCGCGCTCGCGGCCTCGACGACCGGCGCGCGCCCTTCGCCGTCGCACGCCCCCGCCGTCACGCGCTACAACGTCACGCTCCCCAGCCGACGGCCCGCCGCGCGGTGGCTCAGCCGCCCGTCCACCTTGATCGGGATCGTGTTCGCGCTGCTCGTCGCCGTCGCCGTCGCCGGGATCGTGGTGCGCTCGCGCAGGGGCGAAGCGGTGGGCGACGCGGGCGCGACCGCCTCGCCCTCGCCCTCGCCCGCCGCCTCGCCGTCGCCTTCGCCGTCGCCGGAAAACGCCGCGGGCGACAGCGCGGCGGCGAAGAACAAGCGCGGGGCGAAGCCGACCGCCGCGCCGCAGAAGAAACCCGCGAAGGGCAACCGCGTCGTCAGGGCGTTGAAGAAGGTTTTTAAGAATCCGTTCTAGGAAGCTGTTAGCTGTTAGCTGTTAGCTGTTAGCAAGAAAGTCCAAGGCTTGGTTTTGCTAACAGCTAAGAGCTAACAGCTAAGAGCTAAGAGCTAATCGATGATCGATGAACTCAACATCAAGCCTTTCGAGATCGGCGGCGTGACGGTGGGCGACGGGCGGCTCGTCGTCATCGCGGGACCGTGCGTCATCGAGTCGGAGGAGCACGCGATGATGATCGCGCGCGAGTGCGCCGGGATCGCGCGCGCCGCGGGTCTCGCCTACATCTTCAAGGCGTCGTTCGACAAGGCGAACCGCTCCTCGCACTCCTCCTTCCGCGGGCACGGCATGGGGCGGGGGCTCGCGGTGCTGCGCCGCGTGCGCGAAGAGGTGGGCGTGCCCGTCCTGACGGACGTGCACGACGTGTCGCAGGTCGGGCCCGCGGCGGAGGTGGTGGACGTGCTGCAAATCCCCGCGTTCCTCTGCCGCCAGACCGATCTCGTCAACGCCGCCGTGCGGACGGGTCGCGCCGTCAACGTGAAGAAGGGGCAGTTCCTCGCGCCGGAGGACGCGCGCAACATCGTCGAGAAGGCGCGGGCCGCGGGCGGCCAAAAACTTTTGCTGACCGAGCGCGGCGCGTCGTTCGGCTACCACAACCTCGTCGTGGACATGCGCTCGTTTCCCGTCATGCGCTCGTTCGGCGTGCCCGTCGTCTTCGACGTGACGCACTCGCTGCAACTGCCCGGCGGCCTGGGCCATGCAACGGGCGGGCAGGCGGAGTACATCGAACCGCTCGCGCGGGCCGGGGTCGCCTGCGGCGTGGACGCCGTCTTCATGGAAGTCCACGAAGACCCTTCGCGCGCGCTCTCCGACGGGCCGAACGCGCTGCCGCTCGCGCGCCTCGCGCCGCTGCTGGCGACGCTCCGCGATCTGCACGCGCTGGTCGCGCACGGAGGCGCGCGCGAGCTTTAAGGGAGGTCGAAATGATCTTGAGGAAGTCGGCGGCGGTCGCCGCGCTCTGTCTGTGCCTCTCGGCGGCGGCACGATCACAGTCGCCGCAGTCGTCGCCGCAGCCTTCGCCTTCGCCCGCGGCGCAGCCGTCGCCACAGTCGTCGCCGGGCGTCGCCCCGTCGAAGGGCGACTACAAAGCCCTGCTCGAACGCGCGAAGAAGGGCGACCGCACGCTCGACTTCGGGGAGATGCGCGCCGCCTTCTACGAGACCGACGACTACCAACCGCAAGCGCCGATGATGAGCTACCGCCAGCTCTGGGGCGCTCTCGCGCAGGGCAACTACGCCGAGGCGATCAAGATCGCAGACGCCGTGCTCGAAAAGAATTTCGTCGAGGTCAACGCGCACATGGTCGCGCACGTCGCGCACCGCGAGACGGGGAACGCCGAGCGCGCCGCGTTCCACCGCTTCATGGCCGACGGGCTGCTCGACTCGATCAAGAAGACGGGCGACGGCAAGTCCGTCGAGACGGCCTTCGATGTCATCTCGATCAACGAGGAGTATGCCCTGTTCCGCGCGATGGGCTTGCAGCCCGTCAAGCAGTCGCTCGTCGAGCGCAAGGGGCATTCGTATGACGCCATCGTGACGGTCGATCCGCGCATGAGGGCGGAGGCGACCTACTACTTCAGGGTGGACAAGCCGCTCAACTGGACGGGCCCCAAGAAAAATCCGGGCATGATCCTTCTCCCGCCATCCGGTAAACGCCACACATGAAAAAAATCTTCGCCCTCGCCCTCCTCCTCGCCGCCCTGCCGCTCGCGACGACCCGCGCCGCTCGCGCGCAGGACGAGGCGCGCGCCGCGTGGCAGGTCACGCAGTTCGACATCACGGCGACGCTGCCCGCGCCCGGCTCGGAGCGCACGCTCGCGGCGCGCGCCGTGCTCACGGCGCGCAACGTCGGACAGGGCGCGGGCAACTCGTTCACGGCGCGCGTCAACGCCGCCGCCGAGATCAAGTCGGCGTCGGCGAACGACGCGGCGGCGCGCTTCGTCAAGCGGACGGAAACGCGCACGCAGTTGCAGCAGATCACCGTGACGCTCGCCGCGCCGGTCGCGCCCGGCGGCGTCGTCAAGGTCGCGTTCGATTACACCCTCCCGCTCCAGAACAACTCCGGGCTCGCCGCCCTCTCGGCGGAGGGCGCGCAGTTCCTCCCGCTCTCGGTCTGGTACCCCTCGCCGAACTCGCCCGTCTCCGTGCGCGGGGCCGACACCGCGCCCGTGCGCCTGACGGTGAACGCCGCGGGCGGCGAGTCGGTCGTCTCCTCGGGGCAGGCGAGCGGCGCGACCTTCGATCAGAAACTCTCCGCGCAGCCCTTCTTCGTCGCGGGCAGGTGGGACGCCGTGGAGGGCGCGGGTGAGGCGCGCGGCGTGACGGCCCTGCTCCAGCGCGGCGCGACCGCCGACGAGAAGAAGCGCGCCGAGGCTTTGACCGCTTACGCCGCCGCCGCGCGCGCCTACTTCGCCGCCGCGCTCGGCGGCCCGCCCGACGCGCCCGTGCGCCTCGTCGCCGTCAACCGCGGCGCGGGCTTCGACATGGGCGGCACGATCCTCGTCGAGCCCGCCGCCTTCCGCCGCGCCAAGCTCGACTCGGCGACCGCGCTGCTCGTCGCCGAGTCGATCGCGCGGCTCTGGATCGGCGGCGCGACGCCGGTGCGCGGCGCGGGCGCGGGCGTCGTGCGCGAGGGGCTGACGCGGCTGCTCGCCGTCGAGTTTATCGAGAAGCAGTTGGGGGCGGAGGCCGCCGAGTCGGAGCGTCTGCGCGAGCGCGTGGCGTTCGCGGCGATCGCGCGGCGCGACGTGCCGCTCTCGCAGATGACGCCGGGCGAGCCCAACTACCTGACGCTCGCCTCGAACAAGGGCGCGATGGTGTGGCGGCTCGCCGAGCGCACGCTCGGTCGCGAAGTCTTCATGAACGTCGTCCGCGCCCAGTTGCAGTCGGGGCGCGCGGGCGAGTTGACGCTCGCTTCGTTGCGCGACGCGCTCGCGGCGGCGGGCGGCGAGCGGCTCAAGCCCGTCCTCGACGCCGAATTAGATCAGCCGACGCTGACCGACCTGCTCGTCGGGCTGGCGCAGCAGCGCGAGGGCGGCTGGTCTGCCGCGCTGCGCAACACCGCGCCCTTCGACGTGACGGTCGCGGTCGCGGCGCGCACGGATCGCGGCGAGCGGCTGACGAGCGAGGTCGCGCTCAAGGCGTCGGACTTCGGCGAGGCGATCTTCAAGACGGCCTCGCGCGTCGTCGGCGTCGAAGTCGATCCCGACAAGCTCTACCCGCAGACCGACTACGACAACGACGACGCGCCGCGCCGCGCCGCGCTCGACGCCACGCTCGACGAGGCGACGCGCGCCCTCACGGCGCAGGACTACGCGCGCGCCGAGTCGCGGGCGCGCGATCTGCTGGCGCGCCAGCCGCTCATGCAGGACGCGCGCATCCTCCTCGCGCGCGCCCTGCTCGAACAGAACAAGCTCGCCGACGCCGAGAGGGAGTTTCGCGCCGCCGCCGACTCGCCCCTGCCGCTCGCGCAGACGCTCGCGTGGTCGGCCATCGGCCTCGGCGAGATCAGTCTGCGCAAGGGTCAGGCGGCGGAGGCCGCGCGCCTCTTCGGCGAGGCCGTGCGCGACGAGGGCGGCTACCCGCCGACGCTCGCCGCGCGCGCCGCGCGCCTGCGCGCCGAGGCCGCGCAGGGCGCGAGCGCGCCCCCGGTGGACGAGCCGGTGCGCGCCTTCTTCACTCAGTTCGATCAGGCGGTCAAGGGCGGGCGCAAGACCGATCTCGACGCGCTCATCGTGCCGGGCGAGCTGTCGATCTTCGCCAAGGGCATCGTCGGCAGCCAGCCCGAAATCTGGCAGACGAAGGTGCTGCGCACGGAGGCGCTCGGCGGCGACCGCGTCGCGGCGGACGTGCAGATCACGGCGCGCACGCTCGGACGCGATCAGAGCGGGAGCGCGGTGCTCGTCCTCACGCGCGCGGGCGGGCGACTCATGCTCGCGGAAATCCCGATCTTCGAGGTGCGCTAAAAATTTGACGACCGTGAAGGACGAGATCACGCGCCGCGCCGCGCGCGTCAAGCTGCTGCTGCTCGACTGCGACGGCGTGCTCACCGACGGGCGCATCACGCTCCTCGGCGACGGCGACGAGCAGAAGAGTTTTCACACGCGCGACGGCCACGGCCTCGTCCTGCTCCACCGCGCGGGCCTACAGTCGGGCGTCATCTCCGGTCGCACCTCTTCCGCCCTCGAACGCCGCGCGCGCGATCTCGGCATCGGCCACCTGCGGCAGGGCACGCACGACAAGATCGTCGAGTTCCGCGAGGTGCTCGCCGCCGCGGGCGTCTCGGAGGACGAGACCGCCTTCGTCGGCGACGACGTGACGGACATCCCGTTGATGCGCCGCTGCGCCCTCGCCGTCGCCGTCGCCGACGCGACCGACGACACGCGCGCCCACGCACACTACGTCACGCGCCTCGCGGGCGGCTTCGGTGCGGTGCGCGAAGTCTGCGAGCTGATCCTGAAGGCGCAGGGCCGCTGGGACGAGCTCATGCGCCGCTACGCTGGCGATTGAGCCGCGCCCCCGCGCCCCGCACGCGCCCACCCTCCCGCCGTCCCCTCCGCGCCGTGATCCCGCCCGCCGCCTTTTACCGCGTTAACGGTTAGGGAATGGTCGCGAAACGGTTTTCGCGGCACGGCGCGGTAAGGCTTTCGTCGCAGGAGGAGGACTCACATGTTCGCACGGACGGGATTGCGCAGGGGTCTGGTTCTTTCACTCATTCTGGTCGCGTGTTCGACCTCATACGCCGCCGCGCAGCAGGTCAGTGCGGTCATCGCCGCGTCGGCCCGGCCCGTCGTGTGGCGCGATCCCGGCGACATCTCCGCGCGCGATCTGCGCTTCGGCCCCGGCTCGGAGCAGTTCGCGCCCGCCCCGCCCTTCACCTTCGTTGCGGAGGATAAGCTGGGCGAGTCGCCCAAGCTCAAGGTGCGCGACGCGCGCGGCGTCAACTGGTCGGTGAAGCTCGGCGAGGAGGCGCAGAGCGAGACGGTCGCGGCGCGCCTCGTCTGGGCGATGGGCTACTTCGCCGAGGAGTCCTACTACCTGTCGCGCGCGCAGGTCCTCAACCTGCCGCGCCTCTCGCGCGGGCAGGAGTACGTCGAGGCGGGCGGCGTCGTGCGCTCCGTGCGCTTCGAGCCGCGGCGCGAGGGCGTGAAGCGCGGCGCGAACTGGGACTGGGAGCAGAACCCTTTCGCCGGCACGCGCGAGCTGAACGGGCTGAAGGTCATGATGGTCTTGCTCGGCAACTACGACACGAGCGTGCGCAACAACCGCATCTTCACCGCGGGCGACGCGGCGACCGGCGCGCTCGAGGATCGCTACGTCGTCTCGGACGTGGGCGCGACGCTCGGCAAGGTCGGCGGGCTCGGGGGCAGGCGCTCGAAGAACTCGCTGGAAGACTTCCGCGCGAGCAAGTTCGTCGTCGGCGTCGAGGACGGCGTGGTGAAGTTCGACTACAGTACGAAGCCGAAGGGCATGGGTTTCTTCGCCTCTGTCTTCAGCCCCGGCTACCACAAGAGCCAGGCCAAGAAGGAGCGGGCGATGAAGACGGCGCCCGTCGCGGACGCGCGCTGGATCGGCTCGATGCTCGCGCGGCTCTCCGACGAGCAACTGCGCGACGCCTTCCGCGCCGCCGGTTACGACAGCGCGACGATGGAGGGCTACGTCGCGGCGCTGCGCGGGCGCATCACGCAGCTCGCGCAGTTGCCCGCGGCGAGCGTGGCGTCCGCGCAGAACACGGGGAGGTCAAACTAACACATGGGTAAGAGGAGTGGGCTGTCACACGCCTACCGCTTCGCGGCCCCCGTCGTCGTCGCGGCGATGCTCGCACTCGCGGGCTTCGGCGCGGCGGCGACGCAGCGCGGCGCGTCCGGCGTCTCGATTGAAAACTTCGGCAAGGTGAACGAGACCTACTACCGCGGCGCGCAGCCCGACCGCGAGGGGTTCGCCGAACTGAAGCGGCTGGGCGTCAAGACCGTCGTCGATCTCAGGAAGGACGCCAAGAGGGAGGCGGCGGGGTGGGCGCGCGAGGCGGGGCTGCGCTACGTCAACCTCCCCTTGATGTCGAGCGAGCCGGCGACCGAGGAGCAGACGGCCTACTTCCTGAAGCTGGTCAACGACCCCGAGAACCAGCCCGTCTACGTGCATTGCAAGGGCGGGCGGCACCGCACGGGCGCGCTCACGGCCGTCTACCGCATCGCCCACGACGGCTGGACTGCCGATCAGGCTTTCGCGGAGATGCTGAACTACGACTTCGACAACAGCATCTTCGGCGGGGGCGGGCGCGCCAAACAGAAGAAGTTCGTCTACCTCTACTACGAGCGGCACCGGCCCGCGGGAGGGGCGCCCGGCAGCGCCCGCGATTGAATCGCGCCGCGTCGCGCGCGGGCGCGGGCATAGAGAGAGAGAAGGGGGGGCGGGGCCCGCGTTAACCGACGTTAACGCGGGCCCCGCCCTCTTTAACCGACGTGAGGACGTTCCGCGAACGGGCGCCGCCGCGGCTAGCGCGCGAAGGCGTAGCGCCCGCGCCGCGGCTGTTGTATAGTTGGCGGCGGCCCATCCTCCTCTGGTGTCTCGCGCCGCTCGAACGAACAGCCCGTCGCCTCGCACGGCGGCACCTGCGTTAAACCTCCTCGCGTTTCGTCAACTCTCTGACTGCCTGCACGAACGAGCCGAGGGGGGCGCGCAACCACGCTTAACCGGTCGTCAATCTTCACGCACACCCGAAGGAGAGGTCTTATGCTCGGAGAAATAGATCGCAGGAAAGCGCCCGTCGTTTTGTTCGTCGTCCTTTGCTGCCTCGCGCTCGCGCCCGCCGCCGCGGCGCAATCGACGGCGACGCTTCAGGGCACGGTCACGGACCCGCAGGGGGCGGTCGTGGCGAAGGCGCGCGTCGTCGTCCGCAGCACGGCGATGGGGGTCGAGCGCGCGACGCAGACCGACGAAGAGGGTAACTATCAGGTGGCCTCGCTGCCCGCCGGGACGTACCGCGTAGAGGTGCAGGCGCAGGGCTTCCAGACGCAGGTCGCCAACGCCCTCAGCCTCGAAGTGGCGCGCACCGCCGTGCAGAACTTCCAGCTCACCGTCGGCAGCGTGTCGCAGGAGGTCACGGTCAGCTCCGACACGAGCGTCATCGAGACGGCGACGACCTCGGTCGGGACGGTGCTCAACGAGCGGACGGTGCAGGAGATTCCCCTGAACGGTCGGCACTTCGTCGATCTCGGCCTGCTCATCCCCGGCTCGGTCACGCCGCCGCAGAACGGATTCCTCACCGCCCCCCTGCGCGGGCAGGGGTCGTTCGCCTTCAACACGGCGGGCAACCGCGAGGACACGGTCAACTTCCAGATCAACGGCGTGAACCTGAACGACATGGTGCAGAACCAGATCACGTTCCAGCCGTCGATCAACACCGTGCAGGAGTTCAAGGTCGATAACTCGACCTTCAGCGCCGAGTACGGGCGCAACTCCGGCGCGGTCGTCAACATCGCCACCCGCTCGGGCTCGAACGAGTTCCACGGCGAGCTGTTCGAGTTCATCCGCAACGACGCGCTCGACGCGCGCAACTTCTTCAACTTCGCCTCGCCCGATCCGCCGCCCTTCAAGCGCAACCAGTTCGGCGGCAACATCGGCGGCCCGCTCCACCTCCCGCGCTTCGGAGAGGGCGGCCCCTCCTACTACAGCGGCACGAACCGCACCTTCTTCTTCTTCTCTTACGAGGGCCTGCGCCAGCGGCAGGGGCTCGACCTCAACAGCCCCGTGCTCTCGGACGCGCAGCGCGCCGCCGTCTCCGATCCCGTCTCGCGCCGCCTGCTCGACTTCATCCCGCGCGCCAACATCGTCGCCGCCAACGGGCAGGCGAGCTTCGTCGGCGCGGCGACCGCGCCCGTCAACATCGATCAGTGGACGCTCGACATCAACCACAACCTGACGGCCAACGACCGCCTGCACGGCTACTACGCCTTCCAGCGCGACTTCCGCGGCGAGCCCAACCTCCAGGGCAACACCATCCCCGGCTTCGGCGACACGCGCCAGTCGCACCGCCAGATCATGACCCTGAACGAGACGCACACGTTCGGCCCCACGCTCGTCAACGAGGCGCGCTTCGGGTTCAACCGCATCCACATCGTCTTCAGCCCGAACGCCGTCTTCAACCCGACCGACCTCGGCATCAACGTCGGCCTCAACCAGCCCATCGGCATCCCGCAGATCAACATCGGCGGACTGGGGCTCAACTTCGGCGGCCCCGCCGGCTTCCCGCAGGGGCGCTCCGACACCACCTTCGTCCTCTCCGACACCGCCAACTACCTGCGCGGCAGCCACTCGTTCAAGATCGGCGGCGAGTGGCGCCGTTTTTACAACAACAACTTCAACCTCGACACCAGCACGTTCACCTTCTTCAGCCTCGCGAACTTCCAGACGGGCGCGGCGACCGTCTTCCAGAGGAACTCGCAGGGGGCCGTCCAGAACGCCAACTCGTTCAACATCACGATCGGCGACCGCGCCAGCAGCATCGCGCAGGGCGCGCTCGGCCTCTTCGTGCAGGACAACTACAAGGTGCGCAAGAACCTGACGCTCGAACTCGGCCTGCGCTACGACTGGAACATGTCGCCCACCGAGCGCTTCGACCGCTTCGTCGTCTTCGACCCGGCGACCGCCTCGCTCGTCCGGGTCAACGACGGCATCGCGCCCGTCTACCGCACCAACAGCCAGAACCTTGAGCCGCGCGTCGGCTTCGCGTGGGACCCGTTCGGCACCGGCAAAACTTCGGTGCGCGGCGCGTACGCGATCCTCGCCGACCAGCCCGTCACCAACGTCGTCACGCCCGTCACCGGCAACCCGCCGCTCGCGCTCCCGCTCAACTTCAGCGGCGCGATCAACCTCAACGACGCGCGCTCGGTCGCGACCGCCGCCGGCCTCGCCCCGCAGACCGTCGATCACGACTTCCACAACGCCTACGTCCAGTCCTGGAACCTGAACGTGCAGCGCGAGGTCGGCCCCGGCGTCGCCCTCACGCTCGGCTACTTCGGCTCGAAGGGCACGCACCTGCGCCTGTCGCGCAACATCAACCAGTTCCGCGTGCTCAACGACAGCACCACGCGGCCGTTCCCGACGCTGCGCGGCGCGCCCGACGCGAGCCTCGTCGGTCGCCCGCTCGGCAACATCACGCAGATCGAGAGCACGGGCAATTCCAGCTACAACGCCATGTGGGCGACCGCCAACAAGCGGCTCGCGCGCGGCCTTCAGTTCAACGCCTCTTACACGTGGTCGAAGTCCATCGACTACAACTCGCTCAACTCGCAGGGCGTCGTCGTCCAGGACAGCTACAACCTGCGCGACAGCCGCGGGCTCTCCGACTTCGACGCGCGCCACCGCTTCGTCCTCAGCACGATCTACGCCCTGCCCTTCAAGGCGAACGAGCTGGTCAGCGGCTGGCAGCTCGGCGCGATCGTTCAGGCGCAGAGCGGCAACCCGATCAACGTCGTCACCAACATCGCCACCATCACGGGCGTCGCCACCGTGCGCCCCGATCTGATCCGCCCCGTCGAGATCACCGGCAACCCGACGCAGTGGTTCAGCAACGCCGCGGTCTGCGACCCGCGCGTCCTCACCTCGACCGTCCCGAACGATCCGCGCGTCTGTGCCAACGGCGCGGCGTTCGCGCTGCCGTTCTCGCCCGCGGGCGTCGCGCACCTCGGCAACCTGGGGCGCAACGTCCTGATCGGCCCCGGCTTCAACAACGTCGATTTCTCCGTGATCAAGAACACGATGCTCGGCGAGACGGCGCGCCTGCAGTTCCGCGCCGAGCTGTTCGACGTCTTCAACCACGCGAACTTCGGGCAGCCGGGCCGCGTCGCGACGCCGGGCAGCACCTCCTTCGGCGTCATCACCAACACGCGCTTCGCCACCGGCGACTCCGGCTCCTCCCGCCAGATTCAGTTCGCCGTGAAGCTGAACTTCTAGCGCCGACGACCGTAGGGCGGGGCCCGCCCCCGCCCCCGGGCGACCGCCGGGTCGCTAAACAAGATGCGCGGTCATTCATTCTCGAATGACCGCGCATCTTCGTCGGCGCGTCCGCGCGCGGGCGGGCAGGGGAGGGGCCCGCCCCCTAGAGCCCCCCGGCCGGATTCCGCCACGCCGCGCGGCGGCGAAGCGACCACGCGCCCCCGGCCTGTGTGATGGTTGACAAAGTGAAACACGACCGGAGGGGCGACCGGCGCGCGCCGATTAATCTGTGCGCGTCCCGGCGCGAGCGGGACAAAATTCCTGCCTTCGAGGACGAAACGATGAATTTGATGAGTCGTCGCAAGTGGTTGGCCTTCGCCGTCGTCTGCCTTGCCGCCTTCGCGCCCGGGGCGGGGGCTCAAACCTCGCCCCAGACCGCCGCCTCCCACGCCGGCCCGGACGACGCGCTGAGGTCTGCGCGCGCCATCTTCATTCGCACCAAGTCCGTCTACTTCAAGCCCTCGACGCTGGAGCACGCCCTGCTCCAACACGACGAGCTGCGGCAGTGGGGTCTGTCCGTGACGAGGAACGAGGCGGACGCCGATCTGATCATCGAAGTGGGGCGCAAAGTCTTCACCACCAGCTTCGTCTACAGCGTGATCGTCCCGCAGACGCAGACGGTGGTGGCGAGCGGGAGGGTGAACTCCATCGGCGGCACGGTCGAAGGGAAGATCACGCACAGCCTGATGAACAAGCTGCGCGCCGCGCACCAACGCTGAGCCGCCGCGTCGCCCGGCGAAGTGGCGATCACCACGCCACGGCGTAGCGCCCGCGCCGCGGGTCCGCGCCGCCGGAGATGACGCCCGTCCGCGCGTCGTAGACGATGACGGTCGGGGCCGAGAGCGTGCCGTAGGCGGACTGCACTTTGACCTTGTGGCCGCGCCGTTCGAGCTGCTTGATCGTCTCCTCGCCGAAGCGCGACTCGACGTTGAGCGAGCCGGGGAGGAAGGCGTGATCGTCGAACGAGCTGACGAGGTGCTGCGTGTCGAAGCGCGGGGCCTCGACCGCCTCCTGCGGGTTCATCCCGAACTCGACGACGTTGAGGAAGACCTGCAAGAGCGCCTGATCCTGATTGTCGCCGCCCGGCGTGCTCAGGACGGCGAACGGCTCGCCGTTTTTCAAGACGAGCGTCGGCGTGAGCGTGATGCGCGGGCGCTTGCCGGGCGCGACGACGTTCGGGCTCCCGGCGTCGAGCATCGCCGATTGCAGGCGCTGCCCCATCAGCACGCCCGTGTCGCCCGCGACGACCGCCGGCAGCCACGCGCCCGACGGCGTCGCGCTGAAGAGGTTGCCGTCCTTGTCGATCACGTTGACGCACGTCGTGTCGTTCGCGCGCTCAAGCGGCGAGACGCGCGACTCGCGCGCCTCCGGCTTCTCGACGCCCGCCAGCAAAGGCTTCATCGCCGCCGGGTCGCCCGGCTGGTAGTCGAGCGAGGCGCGATCCTCGCGGATCACTTTGCGGCGCAGCGCGGCGTAGTCTTTCGAGAGCAGTTGCGCGGTCGGTATTTTCACGAAGTCGGGATCGCCGAAGTAGCGGTCGCGGTCGGCGAAGCCGAGCTTGAGCGATTCGGCGAGCGCGTGGACGTACTCGGGCGAGTTGTGGCCGAGCCGTTTGAGGTCGTAGCCTTCGAGGATGTTCAAAGTCTCGATGAAGGCCGGCCCCTGCGTCCAGAAGCCCGCCTTGTAGACCTCGTAGCCGCGGTAGGTGCCGCGCGCGGGCTCGCCGACGCGGGCGCGGAAAGACGCGAGGTCTTCCGCCGCGAGGAGCCCGCCGTTGCGCTGCATGTAGTCGCCGATGCGCCGCCCCACGTCGCCCCTGTAGAAGTAGTCGCGCGCGGCCATCAGGGCGGCGTGGCGTCCGCCCCGCGAGGCGCGGCGCTCGGCCTCGACGATGGCGCGCATCGTCCGGGCGAGATCGGCCTGGACGAACACGTCGCCCACCTTCGGCGCTTCGCCGCCGGGCAGGAAGACTCTTTTCGCGTCGGCCCACTTCGAGAAGACCGGCGCGAGCCTGCGTATGTACTCGACGCGCAGCTCGTCGATGGGGAAGCCGTCGGCCAGCTCGATGGCGGGCTGCATCACTTCGGCGAGCGACTTCGTGCCGAACTGATCGAGCGCCGTGACGCAGGCGTCGAGCACGGCGGGGACGGTCGCCGGGAGCGGCCCCGTCGAAGGGATGTAGACCGGCGCGGCGGGCGGCGGATTCTTCCACGCGCCGTGATCGCCCCCGCCGCGACCGGGCGAACGATCGCGCGCCGCCTCATCGCCGCCGCCGCCCTGCGCGCGCGCGCCGTCGGGCGCGGTGCCCGCGTCCTTCGCGGTCGCGTTGCGCGCGTGCTCGACGAAGAACTCGCGCGTCGCCCTGCGCGGGGCCGTGCCCATGCCTTCGACGACCGCGACGGGCTTCGCCCTCAGCTTGACGAGGATCGGGACTTCGCCCCCGAAAGAGAAGTGAGAGAACTCGATGACCGACGCCGCGAGGATCGTCGCGACGCCCGCGTCCACGGCGTTGCCGCCGCGCTGCAGGACGCGCATCCCCGCCTCGACCGAGAGCGGGTGGCCGCCGGCGACGACGCCGCGGCGACCGCGCACGACGGGCCGGAAGGTGTCGCCCGCGGCGACCGGCAGCGACGCGGGGGCGAGCAGCGCCGAGAGCAGCGCCGCCGCCGCCGCGCGTGAGATTTTGTTCGTGCCTCGTCTCATGGCTCAACTCCTACAAAGTCTCGTAGTACAACTCGTCAACGTAGCACCAGCCCCACCCTTCGCCGGGCTGGAACGACTTGATGATCGGGTGTGAACTGGCGCGGAAGTGTTTCGTCGCGTGCTTGTTCTTCGACGAGTCGCAGCAGCCGACGTGGCCGCACGAGAGGCACAGCCGCAGGTGAACCCACACGTCGCCCAGCTTCAAACATTCCTCGCACCCCCGCGCGCTCGGCGTCACGTCGCGAATCTCCTTCAAGTGCTCGCAGGCCACGCGATCAGACCTCCCCCGTCGTCAAAGCAAAACCCCAAGTCGTCGAAGTAGAATCCCGTCAGCGGCGCTTCGCCCCCGCCCGCGCCCGCGCCGTCGTCTTCTTCGCGGCGCGGCGGTGCTGCTGCTGGCGCGTCTCCAACTCCTCCATCGTCTCCCTGAAGTGCTCGCGGCACAGCTCGACGAAGGTCTGCATCACGGGCGGCTGGTAGCTGCCGGTGAGGTAGGCGAAGCCCAGCTCGGAGTTGATCTGCGCGCCCTCGATCCACCAGCGCACGAGCCGCCCCTCGGCGATCTCTTCGAGCGCGGACTGGTACGGGACGATGCCGACGCCCATCCCGCGCTCGACCATCTTCTTGATCGAGTTCGTCCGCGAAAGCTCCATCACCACGCGCGGGCGCAGGCCCGCCTGCTCGAAGAACTCGTCGATCAGCCGCCGCGTGTTGCCGCCGCGCTCGCCGAGGATCAGCCGCTCGCCCGCGAGCGCGAAGGCGCTCACCACGCGCTCGCCCGCCAGCCTGTGCTCCGGGTTCGCGATGGCGATCAGCTCGTCGCGCAGCAGCAGCTCCGTCTGCACGCCGCGCTCCTCGACGGGCAGCGAGACGAACGCCACGTCCAAGTCGCCGGCGACGATCTGTTTGACCAGCGACTCGCTCGTGCCCGAGGCGACCGACACGTCGGCGTGCGGGTGGCGCGCGTGCAGCTCGCGCAGCATCTCCGGCAGCGGGTCGGAGCTGAACATGGCGGACGCGCTGCCGAGGCGCAGACGCCCGTGCGTCGTGCCCGACAGCTCGGCCAGCTCGGCGAGCGCGCCGTCGTGCTCGCGCAGGACGCGCCGGGCGCGCTCCAGCAGCCTCTCCCCCGCCTCCGTCAGCACGCAGCGGCGGGGCGTGCGGATGAAGAGCTGCATCCCGACTTCCAGTTCGAGCTGCCTGATCTGCATGCTGATCGCCGCCTGCGTGACGTGGACGCGCGCGGCGGCGGCGGTGAACGTGTGCGTCTCCGCGATGGCCGCGAGCGCCCTCAGTTGTCGAATCTCCATCCGCGCCTCGGTATCAGATTTGATTATCGAGCGAATAAAATCTTTTAGTTTCCATTATACGTCAACTCTTTTTACAATCAACCGAAATTTGCGCCGAACGGGCGCGCGCGGCGAAGCGACGGCGCGCCCCGATTTTTGCCCGATCACGATGCCGAGTCCAGAGCCAGCCCCCCGCGCGCGGAAAAACCTCACGACGCACACGCTCACCCTCGGCGTGGACGGCGGGGGCACGAAGACGCACGCCGCCATCGCCGACGAGGGCGGGCGCGTCGTCGGCGAAGGGCTGGCGGGGCCGTCGAACCCCCTGCGCGTGGGCGTCAGTCAGGCGGCGGCGGCGGTGCGCGAGGCGTTCAACCGCGCGCTCTCCGAGGCGGGCGCGCGCCGCTCCGAGGTCTCCGCCGCGCAGATCGGGCTCGCCGGGGTGCGCCGCGAAGACTTGCGACTGCGGATGCGCGAGGAGCTTGCGACGCTCGGCGTCGGCTCCGTCGAGGTCGCGACCGACGCCGACATCGCCCTCTACGGGGCGACGAACGGCGAGCCCGGCCTCGTCCTCATCGCGGGCACGGGCTCGATCTGCTGCGGCAAGAGCGCGCGCGGTCGTCACGCCTGCGCGGGCGGCTGGGGGCCGCTCGCGGGCGACGAGGGCGGCGGCTCGTGGATCGCGCGCCGCGCGCTGCAAGCCGTGGCCCGCGCCACGGACGGGCGCGGCGCGCGCACCGCGCTCGTCGAAGCCTGCCTCGAATACTTCAACGTCGCGCGCGCCGAAGACCTCTCGACCGCCATCTACTCGCCCGCGATGACGAACGATCACCTCGCGGGCTTCGGTCGCCCGGTGATCGACGCGGCGCGGGGCGGCGACGAAGTGGCGCGCGAGATCGTGCGCGACGCGGGCCGCGAGTTGGCCGCGACCGCCATCGCCGTCGTCGAGAAGCTGCGGATGGGGCGCGACGAGTTTCAGGTGGCATACGTGGGCGGCGTCTTCAAGGCGGGCGAGCTGGTGCTCGCGCCCCTGCGCCAAGAGATCGCGCGCGCCGCGCCGGGCGCGCGCCTCGCCCCGCCCCTGCTCTCGCCCGCCGTCGCCGCCGCGCGCATGGCCCGCGCCCAACTGCCGAGCCTCGCGCTCGCGGGTTAAAAGCCGTGACAGGTGGCGGAAGAAGATCGTAAACGGTGACAGGTGACGGGTGACGGGTAAGAAGTAAAAAACGGATTTACTTGTCACCTGTCACTTGTCACCTGTCACCTGTAGGTTATGTGTGTGGACGAACGCGAAGCAGTCCCGGTGACGGAGCAGGAGAACCCCCTGACGGCCCGTTTGAGCGAGCTGCCGACGGCAGAGATCGTGCGCCTGATGAACGAGGAGGACGCGGGGGTCGCGGGTGCGGTCGCGCTCGTGCTGCCGGAGGTGGCGCGGGCGGTTGACGCGATAGTCGGGCGCGTGCGCGAGGGCGGGCGGCTGTTCTACGTCGGCGCGGGCACGTCGGGCCGCTTGGGCGTGCTGGACGCTTCGGAGTGCCCGCCGACTTTCGGGGTCGCGCCGGAACTCGTGCAGGCGATCATCGCGGGCGGCTACGAGGCGCTGTATCGCGCGACCGAAGCGTCCGAGGACGACGGGGGGGTGGGCGCACTCGATCTCGACGCGCGCGGCGTGACGGGCGCGGACGCGGTCGTCGGCGTCGCCGCGTCGGGGCGCACGCCGTACACGGTGGGCGCGGTCGAGCGGGCGCGCGGGCTCGGGGCGTTCACGGCTTGCGTCACGTGCGCGCCCGCGTCGCCGATCACGCGCGCGGCTGAAGTCAGCATCGTGCCGGTCGTCGGGGCGGAAGTGCTGGCGGGCTCGACGAGGCTCAAGGCGGGCACGGCGCAGAAGTTGGTCTTGAACATGATCTCGACGGCGACGATGATCCGGCTCGGCTACGTGAGCGGCAACCGCATGACGAACCTGTCGCCGCGCAACGAGAAGCTGCGCGCGCGCGCCGCGCGCATCTTCGCCGCCGAGTCGGGCGCGACCGAAGACGAGGCGCGCGCCGCGCTCGAAGCCGCGGGCTACGATCTGCCGACCGCGCTCGTGATGCGGCGCACGCGGCGCACGCGCGAGGACGCGCGCGGCGCGCTCGCCCGTTCGCGCGGGGTGGTCGAGCGGGCCGTCGAGTTGTTGTCGGCGGGCGACGGCGGGGCGCATCGATTCGACGCCTGACGCCGCCTGCGACGCGAGCATTCAACTGCCCGACGGGCGAAACTTGGCACACGATCTGAAGATCAGCGAAGTGGGCGATCAAGATAGCGGCGTCGCGCTCCACCCCGCGCTGCGCGGCGTGCGCGCCGTCCTGTTCGACGTGGGCGGGACGCTGACGCACCCGGACTGGGAGCGGCTCTCGCGGCTCGCGGAGCGCGAGGCGTGCGGGCGGTTCGCGGCGACCGAACTCGAACGCGCCTTCAAAGAGGGGCTGCGCGAGGTGGACGCCTGCGTCGGGCGCGGCGTGGCCCCCACGGTCGACACGACGAGACGCCACTGGACTTTCCGCCGGATGTACGGCGGCCTCGGCGTCGGCGCGCAGGCGTGCGAACGCCTGTGCGCGCTGCTCGACGAGACGCACGACGAGCGTCACCTGTGGTGCGGCGTCGATCCGCAGGCGGCGCGCGTGCTCGCGGCGCTCAGGGGCGCGGGGCTGCGCACCGCCGCCGTCTCGAACACGGAGGACGGGCGGCTCGAAGAGTTGATCGCGCTCGTCGGCCTCGGCGGGCACTTCGATTTTCTGATCGACTCGTTCGTCGTCGGCCAGCGCAAGCCGGGGGCGGCGATCTTCCGGCTCGCGCTCGCGCGGCTCGGCGTCGAGCCGGGCGAGGCCGCCTTCGTCGGCGACTCCTACGCGCACGACGCCCTCGCCGCGCTCGCCGTCGGGATGGGCGCGATCCTGCTCGACCCGCTCGAACTGCACCCGGAAGCCGTCTGCCCGCGCGTCCGAGCGCTGGCGGAGCTGGTCGGGGGTTGACGGGTCGTGCCGCGCGCGCGCGGCTGTTGTATGATGTGGGCAAGAAGCTCCGCACCGGCGCTAAAGTCAAAGCCCCACGGCGATACTGGCTTTCCGCCCGAAGGGTTATGCTCTCCCATCTCTTCCGCCGCGCGTGCGTCCCGGCCCAGGGCGCGGCGGGAGGTTAAGCTGGAATAGATGCGCGCACTCGATCTCGTCATCATCTTCGGCTACCTCGTCGGCATCACGCTCTTCGGCATCCTCTTCGCGGGCAAGCAGAAGACGACCGAGGACTACTTCGTCGGCGACCGCTCGGTGCCGTGGTGGGCCATCGCGGCCTCCATCGTCGCGACCGAGACCTCGACGATCACTTTCATCTCCGTGCCCGGCGTGGCCTTCGCGCGCGGCGGCAACTTCCAGTTCCTCCAGCTCGTCCTCGGCTACATGCTCGGGCGGATCGTCATCTCGATCCTCTTCATCCCGTCGTACTTCCGCGGCGACCTGCTGACCGTTTATGAACTGCTCGAACGCCGCTTCGGCCAGCGCATCAAGATGCTCGCCGCCGCCCTCTTCGTCGTCATGCGCAACATCGCCGACGGCGTGCGCCTGCTCTTGACGGCCATCGTGCTCGCGGCGGTCTACACGGCGTTCCAGCCGCAGGCGAGCGCGACCTCGATCATCGTCTGGTCGATCATCCTGCTCGGCGTCGTGATGATCGTCTTCACCTACTTCGGCGGGATGGAGGCGGTGATCTGGGTCGAGGTCGTGCAGCTCGGCATCTACCTCGCGGGCGCGCTCGCCGCCGCGCTCGTGCTCGCCGCCGGGATCAAGGGCGGCTTCTCGGGCGCGGTCGCGCTCGGCAAGGAGTTCGGCAAGTTCGATCTCGTCGACCTCGGCTTCCGCCGGACCGACTTCACGGTCTCTTCGCCGACGGGCTTCTCCTCGCTCATGCCGTTCAGCGGCTGGGCGCACACCTTCTCGCTGCCCGTCGATCTGAAGAAGACCTACACGCTCTGGGCGGGGCTCATCGGCGGCTGCTTTCTGACGATGAGCACGCACGGCACGGATCAGTACCTCGTCCAGCGTTACCTCTGCACCGACAGGGCGAAGCGCGCGTCCGCCGCGCTCCTGACGAGCGGCGCGGTGGTCTTCGCGCAGTTCGTCGGCTTCCTCTTCATCGGCGTGCTGCTCTTCGCCTTCTACCAGCCGCACGCCGATCCGGCTTACCCGACGCTGACCGCGGGCGCGGCGACGCTCCCCCTGGAAGGCGCGTTCCGGTCGGTGCCGAGCGACAGCGTCTTCCCGCACTTCATCACGCGCCACATGCCTTCGGGCCTCTCGGGCCTCGTCGTCGCGGCGATCTTCGCCGCCGCGCTCTCGTCGTCCCTGAACTCCATCGCCGCGACCGCCGTCAACGATCTCTACAAGCCGTTCGCGCCCCGGCGCGGCGACCGGCATTACCTGCGCGTCTCGCACTGGCTGACGCTCGTGTGGGGCGTCGTGCAGATGCTCGTCGCCGTCTACTTCATGCGGAAGAACCGCGCCGCGCTCGATCAGGCGCTCTCCATCGCGTCGCTGGTGAACGGGCCGGTGCTCGGCGTCTTCCTCGTCGGCACGTTCCTGCGCCGCACGAGCGAGCCGCCCGCGCTCGTCGGCATGATCGCGAGCATCGTCGTCATGCTCTACGTCCGCTTCATGACGCCGCTCGCGTGGACGTGGTACGTGCTGCTCGGCAGCGCCGTCACGTTCCTCGTCGCCTTCGCCGCGACGCCCTTCTTCCGCAAAGCGTCGGCGGGCCGCCGCGACGAACTCGCGCCCGCCGCCGCGGACTGAGCAGAAAGGCCGGCGACATTAGTCGAAATTAGTCGAACCTAAAAGCCCTCGCGGGAATAGCCATCCGATCAATTTTCGAGAAATGAAAAGACCTCGTTTGAATCAAACCGTCGGACGCGCGGCGCTGCTCGCCGCCCTCGCGCAACTCCTCGCGCCGCCCGTCGCGACGACACGCGCGCAACCGCCGCCGCCGCGGGCCCCGACCGCCGCCGCGCGCTGCGCCGAGACGGCGCGCGACGCGAAAGACAAGACCCGACCGCGCCCCTACTCGCGCACGCCGTCGCGCGAGGCCGCGCGCTGGGCCGACGACGAGCTGAAGCGCATGACGCTCGAAGAGAAGATCGGGCAGCTCATCTCGGTCGGCGTCAACGCGACCTACGAGGCGCAGGACAGCGCGGACTTCCAGTGGCTGCGCCGTCAGGTCGAGCAGAACAGGATCGGCGGCATCATCCTCTTCCGCGGCCCCGTCTACGAGTCCGTCCATCTCGTCAACCGGATGCAGCAGCTCGCGCGCGTGCCGCTCATGGTCTCGGCTGATCTGGAGGCGGGCGCCGGGATGCGCTTCGACAGCACGGTCAACTTCCCGTGGAACATGGCGGTCGGCGCGACGGGCGATCCGCAGCTCGCGCGCCGCCAGGGCGAGGCGACGGCGCGCGAGGCGCGCGCGCTCGGCATCCGGCACGTCTTCGCGCCCGTCGTCGACGTGAACAACAACGCGCGGAACCCGGTCATCAACGTGCGCTCCTACGGCGAAGACCCGGCGGAGGTGGCGCGCATGGCGGCGGCCTTCATCGAGGGCGCGCAGTGCGGAGGCGTCATCGCGACCGCCAAACACTTCCCCGGCCACGGCGACACGGCGACCGACTCGCACCGCGGCCTCCCCGTCATCGACGTCCCGCGCGCGCGCCTCGACGCCGTCGAGCTCGTCCCGTTCCGCGCGGCCATCGCGGCGGGCGTCGGCTCCGTCATGTCGGCGCACATCGGGCTGCCGCAGATCGACGCGACCACGGTCAGCCCCCTCCCCCGCGCGGGCGCGGCACGCCCGTCCTACGCCGACAGCGAGGTGCTGACCGAGAACGCGACCCTGCCGGGCACGCTCTCGCCGAAAATTCTCGACGGCATACTCCGCCGCGACCTCGGCTTCGACGGCATCGTCTCGACCGACGCCCTCGACATGAGCGGCCTCACGATCTACTTCACGCCCGCCGAATCCGCCGTGCGCGCTCTGCTCGCGGGCGCGGACATCCTCCTGAAGCCGTCAGACCCGGACGCGACCGTGCGCGGCGTGCGCGAGGCGGTGCTGTCGGGCCGCCTGACCGAGCAGAGGATCGAAGAGTCGGCGCGGCGCATCCTCGCGGCGAAGTTCGACCTCGGCCTCGTCGAGCAGCGCACCGCGCCCATCGACGACATCGACACCGTCGTCGGGACGGCGGAGACCGAGCAGCTCGCGCGCGAGATCGCGGAGCGCGCCGTCACGCTCGTGCGCGACGACTCGCACCTGCTGCCCGCGTCGGGCCTGAAGGCGGACGCGCGCGTCTTCGTCCTCGCGGTGACGAACGGCGAGGATCGGCTCTGGATCGCGCAGCCCTTCGTCTCGACGCTCGCGCGCTCGGGGCGCAAGGTGGAAGTCGCGGTGCTCGACGAGCGCTCGTCGGACAAGGAAGTGGACAGGGCTTTGGAGCGCGCGAAGGGCGCGGACTTGGTGGTCGCCGCGCTCTACGGCCGCGTGCGGACGGGGCAGTCGAACAGCGGCGCGCTGCCCGATCCGGGCAAGCACGCGCTCGACAAGCTGATCGACCGGAAGTCGCCGCTCGTCGGCATCAGCTTCGGCAACCCGTACCTGCTCGAAAGTTTCTCCGATCTGAAAACTTACGTGGTCGCCTACGGCGACATGCCGAGCCTCCAGCAGGCCGCGGCGCGCGCCCTCCTCGGGGAGATCGGCGTGACGGGCCGACTCCCGATCACGCTGCCGAAACTCTACGCGCGCGGCACGGGCATCCAGCTCAAGGCGCAGGCGCAGGCGCGCGCCGCCTCCGGCAAATAATCGCCCGATGAATAAAAGTCAGTGACAAAACCTAAGACTCGCCACGGAGGGCGCGGAGGGGCGCGGAGAGAATAGAATCACCTCCTTCCCCCGTGCTCCTCCGCGTCCCCTGTGGTAGAAGTTTTGAAATGCACTCTAAATGATCGCCCGATGAACGCGAGACCCCTTCACACCACCCGGACGCCGCCGCCGCGGGGCCGCCGGCGCGTGCGCCGCGCCGTCGCGAGCCTGCTCGCTCTCTTAGTCGCGCAGTCGTCGCTGTCGTTAGCGGCGGCGATGCTGCCGCGGGCCGCGCCCGCGTCGGTCGGGATGAGCGCGGCGCGGCTCGCGGAGCTGGACGCGGTCGTCGCGCGTTCGATTGCGGACAAGGAGATGCCGGGCGCGGTCGTGCTCGTCGGGCGCAAGGGGCGCGTCGTGTGGCGCAAGGCTTACGGCTCGCGCGCGTTGGAGCCCGCGCGCGAGGCGATGACGGCGGACACCGTCTTCGATCTCGCCAGCCTGACGAAGGTCGTCGCGACGGCGACGAGCGTCATGATCCTCGTCGAGCGCGGGGCCGTGCGCCTGAGCGATCCGCTGTCGCGCTTCATCCCCGAGTTCAAGGGCGAGGGCAGGGAGCGCGTCACCATCGAGCACCTGCTGACGCACCGCGCGGGGTTCGGCCCCGACTTCGATCTCGCAGAGCAGTGGGCGGGCTACGAAGAGGCCGTCAAGCGCCTGCCGGGTGAGCGCCTGCGCAACGCTCCCGGCTCGCGCTTCCTCTACAGCGACCTCGGCTACATCGCGCTCGGCGAGGTGGTGCGCCGCGCGTCGGGCCTGCCGCTCGACGAGTTCGCGCGCAAAAATATCTACGAGCCGCTGGGGATGCGCGACACCGGCTTCAAGCCGCGCGCCGCCCTGCGGGCGCGCACCGCGCCGACCGAGCGCAGGCGCGCGCAGGAGAGCTACCTCGGCGCACGCCCCGACGCGCTCGCGCCCGAGGAGGCCGAGCGCTGGCTGCGCGGGGAGGTTCACGACCCGACCGCGTTCCGCATGGGCGGCGTCGCGGGCCACGCCGGACTCTTCTCGACCGCCGACGATCTGGCGATCTACTGCCAGATGATGCTGAACGGAGGCGAGTACGGCGGCGCGCGCATACTGAGCCCGCTCGGCGTCGCCGCCATGACGCGACCGCGCGCCGTGGCGGACGACGGCTCGTCGCGCGGCCTGGGCTGGGACATCACGTCGAGCTTCTCGTCGAACCGCGGCGATCTCTTCGCGCCCGGCTCGTTCGGCCACACCGGGTTCACCGGCACGTCGCTCTGGATCGATCCGGCGAGCGAGACGTTCGTCGTCTTCCTCTCGAACCGCGTCCACCCGGACGGCAAGGGCGACGTGAACGAGGTGCGGGGCCGCGTCGCGTCGGTCGTCGCCTCGTCGATCACGGGCGCGAGCGCCGACAGGGAGCGGGCGGAGTCGGCGCGCTTCGCCTCGGAAGTTCTGGCGAGCCTCGCGCGCGTGACTTCGGCCAACGCGGCGGCGAGCGCGTCGGCGAACGCGCCGCCGCCCGCCGACGCGGAGGTGCTGACGGGCATCGACGTGCTCGAGCGCGACGACTTCAAACAGCTCGCGGGCCTGCGCGTCGGCCTCGTCACCAACCACACGGGGCGCGACCGCCGCGGGCGGCAGACCATCGACGTGCTGCGCGAGGCGCGGAACGTGAAGCTCGTCGCGCTCTTCGCGCCCGAGCACGGCATCCGCGGCGCGGCTGACGAAAACGTGTCCGACGCGAAGGACGAGAAGACGGGCCTGCCGATCTACTCGCTCTACGGCGAGTCGCGCCGCCCGAAGCCCGAACAGTTGAAACACCTCGACGCCGTCGTCTACGACATACAGGACGTGGGCGTGCGCTTCTACACCTACATCTCCACGCTCGGCTACGTGATGGAGGAGGCGGCGAAGGCGCGCGTGCCGGTCTTCGTGCTCGACAGGCCGAACCCCGTCGGCGGCGCGGACGTGGAAGGCCCCGTCGCCGACGCGGACAAACTCTCCTTCACCGCCTACCACACGATCCCCGTCCGCCACGGCATGACGGTGGGGGAACTCGCGCGGCTCTATAACGAGGAGCGGCGGATCGGTTGCGATCTGCGCGTCGTGGAGATGGCCCGCTGGCGGCGCGCGATGTGGCTCGACGCGACGGGGCTCGTGTGGGTCAACCCCTCGCCGAACATGAGGAGCCTCACCGAGGCGACGCTCTACCCCGGCGTCGGGCTGCTCGAGCTGACGAACCTCTCGGTCGGGCGCGGCACGAACACGCCGTTCGAGCTGGTCGGCGCGCCGTGGATCGACGGCCAGCGGCTCGCCGCGTACCTGAACGAGCGCCGCGTCGCGGGCCTGCGCTTCGTGCCCGTGCGCTTCACGCCCGACGCCTCGGTCTTCAAGGGCGAGGAGTGCGGCGGCGTGAACATCGTCGTCACCGACCGCGCGCAGTTACGCGCGGTGCAAGCCGGGATCGAGATCGCGGCGGCGCTGCGCAAGCTCTACCCGTCGGAGTGGAAGGTGGACAGCTACGTGCGGCTGCTCGCCAACGCCGCCGCGCTCGAACGGCTCAAGCGCGGCGACACGCCCGAAGAGATCGCCCGCTCCTGGCAGGCGCGCCTCGACGAGTTCAAACGTGCGCGCGCCCGCGCGTTGATCTATCGTTAGAGGGCCGACTCGAAGAAGAGGACTCACGCAAAGGCGCAAAGACGCTAAGTTAAAGACTTGAGGTCAAAGATTCTTGTTGTGCTCTGCTTCGCGTCTTCCTTAGCGTCTTTGCGCCTTTGCGTGAAAATTATCCATCCCCGTCTCGGGAGTAATTATGAATAAAGCCGTCCGCGCCGCCGCCGCCGCCCTGTCGATCCTTCTGCTCGCGCCCGCGAGCGCGCTCGCGTGGGACGACACGGGCCACCTGCTCGTCTCGCAGATCGCTTACGAGCGCCTGACGCCCGCGGCGAAGACGAGGGTCGACGCGATGGCGAAGACCATCCGCTTCTGCGGCAAGACCTACGACGGCACGACCCTCGGCGTGTGGATGGACGACATCAAGTCCGACTCCTCGCACGACGACCTGCGCGTGTGGCACTACACGGACATCCCCGTCTTCGACGGGGTGCCGCCCGACCCGAAGATGCAGCCCGGCAAGGAGAACGCCGTCGCGCGCATCGTGTGGGCGGCGGACGCGCTGCGCAAGGGTCTCGGCTCCGACAAGAAGGACGCGGAGCTGCTCGCCTACATCTTCCACCTCGTCGGCGACATCCACCAGCCCCTCCACGGCGCGACGCGCGTGACGGCGGCGAACAAGGACGGCGACGCGGGCGGCAACGAGTTTAAGATCGCGGGGATGCCGGAGGTCGATAACCTGCACTACTACTGGGACTCGGCGGCGGGCTCGTTCCACTTCTGGTCGCCCTCGCGCCCGCTCGACGCGCGCGAGCGCCGCCGGCTCGACTCGTACGCCAAACAGATCGTCGCGGCGAACCCGGCGGAGTCGATGCCGGAGGCGAAGGAACTCGATCCGCAGAAGTGGGCCGCGGAGAGCAACGAGCTGGCGCGCACGGTCGTCTACGCGCTGCCCGAAAACTCCACGCCGACCGAAGCCTACGAGGCGAAGGCGCAGGCGACCGCGCGCAGGAGGATCGCCCTCGCCGGCTACCGCCTCGCGAACCTGCTCAACTCCATCTTCGCCGAAGCGAAGGCGGCGGACTAAGGCGCGATCAGACACTCGCCGCGGAGGATGACTTAAATGATGAATGATGAAGGATAAGCTGGAAGCGACCTGCTCTTACTTCATCATTCATCATTCCGCATTCATCATTCCTCTCTGCGCCCCTCCGCGATAACCCCCCGCCTCTGCGGCGAATCTTCCTCCCGCCACATCCAAGATCGAACCGCGTCGCTGGCCGCCGCGCGCGTTCGCGTCACGCTTACTCTTCACGCAAACTGACAGACACCCACCCGCGGACGCTGTTGACGAGCCACATGCGGGAACTCCGCGCGAGGTCTGCGCGCGAGACGACGGACTCGCCGATCTCGCCGCGCTCTAGCAACTCCGCGCGCATCGTCCCGGCGAGCAGCCCGCTCGCGCGCGCGGGCGTCAGCCGCCGCCCTTCAATTTCGACGACGAGGTTGCCGTTCGTGAACTCCGTGATCTCCCCGCCCTCGTTCCAGAGCAGAACGTCGAAGGCCGCCGGGTGCCGCGCGCGGTGAGAGTCGTAAACTTCCCTCCGCGTGGTCTTGTGGTAGAGGAACCGATCCGCGCGCCGCACGGGGGCCGTCGCGAGCGCGACGCGAAGCGGCCCGGTCGGCAGTTCGGCGAGCGCCGCGCTCTCGACGTGAATCTCGCCCTGCTCCGACGCGAGGAGACGAACGCGGCGCGCCTCGTCGGGGAAGGATGCCGCGTGTTCGTCCAGCGCGGCGCGCGCCGCTTCGGGCGAGACCCGGAAACCGAAGTAGCGCGCCGACTCGTCGAGGCGTCGCAGGTGTCTCGGCAGGAGCGCGTACGCGCCGCGTTCGAGGCGCAGCGTTTCGAGCAGCATGAACCGCGGGCTCCCTTCCGAGAGCAGCGCCGACTTCGAGAGCGCCTCTTCGTACTCCTCCGCGGCGGCTGAGTCCCAAGTGATGCCGCCGCCCACGCCGTACTCCGCCTCGCCCGTCTCGCGATCGATCAGCGCCGTGCGGATGGCGACGTTGAAGACCGCCTCGCCGCCGGGCGCGACGAATCCGACGCTCCCGCAGTAGACGTTGCGCGGCGACGCTTCGAGCGCGGCGATGAGCCGCGTCGTGCTCACCTTCGGCGCGCCCGTCACGGAGCCGCACGGGAACGTCGCCGCGAAAACGTCTTCGAGCGAGACGCCCGCGCGCGTGCGCGCCTCGACCGTCGAGGTCATCTGGAGGACGGTCGGGTAGCGTTCGACGACGCAGCGGTCGCGGACGCCGACGGAGCCGAACTCCGCGACGCGCCCCAGATCGTTCCTCATCAGATCGACGATCATCAGGTTCTCCGCGCGGTTCTTCTCCGACGCCGCCAGCCCTTCGGCGAGCGCGTCGTCCTCTTCGAGCCAGCGCCCGCGCCGCGCCGTGCCCTTCATCGGCTTCGCCGCGATCTCGACGCCGCGCCAGCGGAAGAAAAGCTCCGGCGAGGCCGAGACGATGCAAAAGCGCCCCAGTCTCAGGTAGGCGCAGTAGTCTGCGCGCTGGCTCGCGGCGAGCTGTCGGTAGAAGGCGAAGTCGTCGCCGGCGAAGCGCGCGCGGAGCATGAACGTGTAGTTGATCTGGTAGGTGTCGCCGCGCGCGATGGCCTCGCGGGCGAGGCGGAAGTTGCGCTCGTAAGTCTGCCGGTCGACTTCGGGCGACCACTCCGAGACCGCGTATTGGCCGGGCGGTTCGTGCTCGTCGCGGCGCTCCGGGTTGTCGAAGACGCCGAACCAGAGGGGCGGGATTTTCGCGCCCGCGCGAACGGCGAGCGCCGCGTCGAAGGCCGGCGCGGCTTCGTAGCCGACGTAGCCGGCGGCGTAATAGCCCGCCGCCGCCGCCGACTGAACTTCGCGCAGCGCCACCCGCACCTCCCCCGCGGATTCCGCGACGATCACCCTCGCCGGATCGCGGAAGCCGATCCTTTTCCGCGCGCCGCCTTCGTCCGCGAAGTCGAAAACGAGGAGCGTCCCGTCGGGCGAACTGTTCATAAGTGAGTCCCTGCGCCGCGCGACGATTATACAGATGAAACCGCGAAGCCTTCGCCTTCGCTCAGAGTCCGGTCAGCGCGCGCGCTCCGGCGCGAGATGAACGGGACTCACCACGGGGACGCAGAGCGCGCAGAGGGGGCGCGTAGGAAAACTAATTTCTTCTCTGCGTCAACTGCGCGATCCCTCCGCGTCTCCGCGGTGAATCTCCCCCGCGGCGCACGCCGGATCGAGCGCCGCCGCCCGCTTATCGACCCCGATCCCCGGCACAGAGCGGATCGGCGGGGGTGTTTTTCGCGGCGCGCGGTTATCAGAAGTATTTATGGCGCAGATAAAAACTTTTAGTTTTGATTATTGTGACCGACTTCTTTAGAATGTGCCCGTTCAACGACGGCGACACGGTGAGAGACCTTCACGGCGCCGCATCCGCAGAGACTCTTTCACAGGACAAGTTGTTTAAGACGCAGCCCTCGCCCAATGCGTGTGGGGTCAGCTACGCCTGCCGCGCGGCGCGCCCCGCCGACACGTTCGGAGCCGCGCCCGACGCACGTGCGCCCGCGCCGCCCCGGCCTTCGAGCACAACCCGCGAACAAGTTTCGTGATTCTTTGAGGAGCCCACTTCAATGAACTTCAAAGCCCTGCTGCGCGCCGCCGTGTGCGCGACGTTGTTGTCCGGAAGCCTCGGCGCGTTCGCGCAAGGCACGACCTCGCGCGTCAACGGTGTCGTCACCGATCAGTCGGGCGCGGTCGTGCCCGACGTGACCGTGACGCTCACTCGGGAGGAGACCAAAGTCTCCTTCGTCACGCAGACGACCTCCTCGGGGCAGTACGTCTTCGACTCGGTGCAGGTCGGCGTCTACACGGTGACGGTCGAGAAGCAGGGGTTCAAGAAGCACGTCTCGACCGGCAACCAGGTGAACCTGAACCAGCCGGCGACGATCAACGTCTCGCTCGAACCGGGCGCGGTCGAGGAGACGGTGACGGTGACCGGGACGGCGGAGCAGGTGCAGACGAGCACCTCCGGCAACATCGGCAGCACCATCGAGCAGCGCACGCTCGAAGCCCTCCCCATCGTCGGCACGCGCGGCAGGAACCCGCTCTCGCTCCTGAACTTCCAGCCCGGCGTCGTCTTCGGGGGGAACGCGGGCGGGGCCGTCAACGTCAACGGCTCGCGCGACCGCGCCTTCAACTTCACGCTCGACGGCATAGACATCAACGAGTCCACCGCCGGGGGCTCGAACTTCACGCCCCTGCGGCCCAACCCCGACTCGGTGCAGGAAGTCCAGATCGTGACGAGCAACTTCACCGCCGAGCTGGGGCGCAGCAGCGGCGCGCAGGTCTCGCTCGTCACCAAGTCGGGGACGAACGAATTTCACGGCGACGCCTTCGAGTACTACCGCACGCCGCGCTTCGACGCGACGAGCTACCCGGTGACCATCGCCGGCACGAGCAAGGAGCAGTTCGTCCAGCACATCTACGGCGGGAGCCTCGGCGGCCCGCTCTTCGACCCCGGCTTCGGCGAGGGCTCGAAGGCCCGCTGGCTGCGCGACCGCGCCTTCTTCTTCGCGAACCTACAGCTCCTGCGCGCCTACGACACGGGCTTCGTCACGCGCACCGTCTACACGCCGCAGGCGCGCGCCGGCCTCTTCCGCTACTTCGTCGCCGACCCGACCTGCAACGCCACGACCGGCGCGGGCAACTGCTTCCGCGTCGGCAACTCGATCATCACGCAGAACAGCCCGCTCCTCGTCAACGCCGCGGGCCAGCTCAACTCCAACGTGCCGCTGTGCGGCGGCTCCGTGACGGTCAACTGCGTCGCGAGCAACAACTTCGGCGCGAACACGGCCTCCGTCGGCTTCGACCCGGCGCTCGTCGCGCTCATCAACGCCATGCCGTCGGCCAACAACTTCACCACCGGCGACGCCTTCAACACCGCGGGCTTCAGCTTCGCCTCGCCGCAGCACGAGAAGCAGTACGACTTCGTCACCAAGCTCGACTTCAAGCTGCGCGAAAACAGCCAGCTCTACGTCCGCTACGCGCAGGGCGCGCAGAACAGCTTCGGCGACTCGGCCAACGCCGGTCGCCCCATCTTCCCCGGCACGCCCAACTTCGTCGACACCTTCCGCAGCCCGAAGAACCTCGCCGCCAACTGGCGCTGGTCGCCGACCACGCGCACCGTCAACGAGTTCATCTTCGGCGTCAGCAAGTTCGAGTTCTCGTTCCTGACGCCGCACCCCGATCCGTCGCTCCCGTTCGCCTTCCTCAACCCGGCGACGGCCAACACCAACTTCTCCTACAACGCGCGCGGCGTGCGCACCCTCCAGTACATCGACAACGTCACGCACGTGCGCGGCGCGCACACCCTGCGCGGCGGGTTCAACTTCCGCTTCAGCCGCCACACGGACGACCGCTCGAACGTCGCGGGCGCGGCCATCGAGCCGACCGTCACCTTCAGCGGCACGGCGGGCGGCACCTCCGGGTTCGGCTTCCCGGCGGCGGGCACGAGCACCGCCGCCGGCATCAACTCGACCGACCTGACCCGCCTCCAGAACACGGTGGCCGACTTCCTCGGGCGCGTCGGCTCGGCCTCGCTCGCCTTCGTCACCGACCCGAACAACCCGGACGCCTTCGCGCCCCCCGGCACGCGCTGGATCAACCGTCACCACTACCCCGAGCTCGACTTCTACTTTCAGGACACGTGGCGCGCGCGCCCCAACCTCGTCTTCGACCTCGGGCTGCGCTGGGAGGCGAAGCTCAACCCGTCGGTCGAGGGCCGCCCCGTCCTCGTCCCGGACCAGCCGGTGAAGCTCGGGGCCGCGCCGTCGAACACGCTCAAGTGGGTCGAGGGCGATCTGTTCGACAACGACTACAGCAAGTTCCTCCCGTCGGTCGGCTTCGCGTGGGACCCGTTCCGCACGGGGAAGACCTCGATCCGCGGCAACTACCGCATCGCGTCCGACCGCATCGCGACCTTCCTCTTCGGCTCCTCGATCTTCCAGAGCACGCCCGGCAACACCACCTCGACGACCAACTCCACCTTCGGACAGGCCGGCGGGCTGCTGCGCAACATCGGCCCCGTCATCAGCGCGCTCGCGCCGACGCAGACGCCCGCGACGCTGCGCCAGCCGCCGCCCTTCAGCACCAACTCGACGAGCGTCATCGATCCCGACCTCCAGTTCCCGCAGGTTCACGAATGGTCGGTGAGCTTCCAGCGCGAGATCGCCAACAACGTGATCGAGATCAACTACATCGGCAAGCACGCCGTCCACCTGCTCGGCGGCTACAACGTGAATCAGGTGAACGTCTTCGCCTCCGTGCCGGGCGTCGCCGAGAAGAGCTTCCTCGAAGCCTTCAACAACATCCGCGCCAGCTCCAGCTACAACAGCCCGCTCGTCAACCTGATCATGTCGGGCAACGCCGCCAACAACGGCGGCACGGCCCGCTTCCGCGCGCTCAACTCGACGGCGCTCTCGCAGGGCAGCGCCGCCACGCTCGCCCTCGCCGTCTCGCAGCGCACCTGCCAATCCGCCGACGTGACCGCCGGCCTCTGCACGAGCGCCCAGCTCAACCGGAGGCTGCTCGACCTGACCGGCTTCCCGTTCCTCTTCCAGCCCTACCCGCAGTACACGGGCGGCCTCAACGTCTTCGACAGCAACGACTACTCGAACTACGCCGGGCTCCAGCTCATCTTCAAGCGACGGTTCTCGCAGGGGCTCAACTTCCAGACGGGCTACACCTACTCGATCTCGAAGGACAACCGCTCGTGGGATCCCTCGCTCTCGACCGTCTCGACCGGCTCCGTGCAGGCCGCTTCGAGCACGCCGTTCGATCTGCGGGATCGCAGTCTCAACTACGCGTGGTCGGACTTCGACCGCCGCCACGTCTTCCAGAGCACCTACCTCTACGAGCTGCCGTTCGGGAGGGGCCGCCACTTCGGCAAGGACGCGCACGGGATCGCCAATCACGTCATCGGCGGCTGGCAGACCTCCGGCACGGTCGTCTGGACGTCGGGGCGGCCCTTCACCGTCTACTCGGGGCTGAGCACGGTCAGCAACGTCGTGCAGTCGACCGCCGACTGCACCGGCTGCACGCGCGACATGGGCGAGCTGGTGCTGGAGGGCGGGAGGAACTTCTGGTTCAACGCCGACCAGCGCAAGCTCTTCTCGCAGCCCGCGCCGGGCTCGATCGGCAACACGGGCCGCAACTTCTTCCTCGCCCCGTCATACTTCCAGTGGGACGCGTCGCTCTCGAAGAAGTTCCGCCTCACCGAGCGCGTCAGCTTCGACCTGCGGGCCGACGTGAGCAACGTCCTGAACCACCCGTCGTTCGACAACCCGACGGCGCTCATCACATCGAGCATCTTCGGGCGCATCAACGACAGCGTCACCAACAACGCCCGCAGAATCCAGTTCGCCGGGAAGCTCTTCTTCTAGCCCGGCCACCGGCGGGAGGACGCCGACCGAGTGAGACGCACCTTCAGAGTCCGGGCCCTGCTCGCGGCCTTCGCGCTGGCGGCGGGCTGCGTCTTCGGCGGCCTCCCGCCGGCGCGGACGAGCCAGCCGCCCGCGCCCGCCTACGATCTCTTGATCACGAACGGGCGCGTCGTCGACGGCACCGGCAACCCGTGGTTCCGCGCCGACGTCGGCGTCAAGGACGGGCGCATCGCGCGCGTCGGTCGCATCGACCCGGCGCGGGCCCGCGCCGTCATCGACGCGCGCGGGCAGATCGTCGCGCCCGGCTTCATCGACGTGCACACGCACGTCGAGGGCATCTACAGCCAGCCCGCGGCGGACAACTTCGTGAGGATGGGCGTGACGACGCTCGTCACGGGCAACTGCGGGAATTCGGCGACGGACGTGGCGGAGTTCCTCGGTCGCGCGGAAAAGACCCCGCTCGCCGTCAACCTCGCCACGCTCGTCGCCCACGGCTCGGTCAGGCAGAAGGTCTTGGGGCTCGTCAACCGCGACCCGACGCCCGACGAGCTGCGCCGGATGGAGTCGGTCGTCGAGCAGGCGATGCGCGACGGCGCGGTGGGCCTGTCGACGGGGCTCATCTACGTCCCCGGCACCTACGCGAAGACCGAGGAGGTGGTCGCGCTCGCGAAAGTCGCCGCGCGCTACGGCGGCCTCTACGCCACGCACATGCGCGACGAGGGCGAGCACGTCGCCGACGCCATCCGCGAGAGCATCGAGATCGGCGAGCGCGCGGGGCTGCCCGTCGAGATTTCGCACTTCAAGATCAGCAGCAAGCGCCTGTGGGGCGAGAGCCGGATGACGCTCGGCCTCGTGCGCGAGGCGCGCGCGCGCGGCCTCGCCGTGACGGTCGATCAGTACGCCTACACGGCCAGCTCGACCTCGCTCGACTCGCGCCTGCCCTCGTGGCTCCTCGAAGGCGGGCGCGAGGAGGGGAGGAAGCGGCTCAATGATCCGGCGACGCGCGAGCGCGTGCACAGGGAGATGCGCGACGCCCTCAAACAGGGCTTGCAGAAGGACTACTCCTACGCCGTCGTCGCGCGCTACGCGCCCAACCCCGCCTTCGACGGCAAGTCCATCGCGCGGATCGCCCTCGAAGCGCGCGGGAAGCGGGACGTCGACAGCCAGATCGAGCAGATGCTTGAGATGTACGCGGCGGGCGGGGCGGGCATGATCTACCACAGCATGGACGAGCGCGACGTGCAGACGATCATGCGCGAGCCCTTCACGATGATCGCCTCCGACTCCGGCGTGCTCCGCGTGGGCGACGGCGCGCCGCACCCGCGCGGCTACGGCAACAACGCGCGCGTGCTCGGTCGCTACGTGAGGGAGCTGAAGATCGTCACGCTCGAAGACGCCGTCAGGAAGATGACCTCGCTCCCGGCGCAGACCTTCCGGCTGACGGATCGGGGCCTGCTGCGCGAGGGCTACGCCGCCGACGTGGTCGTCTTCGACGAGGGGCGGGTGGCCGATCTCGCCACCTTCGAGCAGCCGCACCAGTACCCCGCCGGCATAAGCCACGTCCTCGTCAACGGCGCGGAGGTCTTCGCCGACTCTCTGATGACCGGGGCGCGGCCCGGTCGCGCGCTGCGCGGGGCGGGCGCTGCCGGCGTCGCGGCGGGCGGAAACTGAGGGGCTTGCTTGCCACGCGCGCGCGCGCGGTGTATAAACTCCGGCAACGTTCATTCGGAAGCCCTTTCCGGCAACGAAGTCAAACGCCATTCGCCATCGTTCACAGTCCGGGTTCAACGTCGGGTTCCGCCGCGCGTCGCTCGCGACGCCCCGGCGCGATGCGAGAAACTTCTGAGAGAAAAAGGAATGCACCCCATGAGACAGCACGCAGAGTTTGCACGCCGCCTTGTCATCCTCGCGCTCGTCTTCTGCGCCGGCCTCTGCGCCGCGCGCGCGCAGGAGACCACCGGCACGATCAACGGCACCGTCACCGACAGCACCGGCGCGGCGGTGAAGGGAGCGACCGTGACGCTCACCGATCAGGAGAAGAAGGTGGTGGTGCGGACGGTCACGACGGGCGACGAGGGCGAGTACTCCGTCCCGAACCTGCCCGTGGCGGTCTACACGATCACGGTCGAGGCGGCGAACTTCAAGAAGTCCGTCCAGACGAACATCAAGCTCGACGTGAACGCGCGCCGCTCGGTGGACGTGACGGTGGAGGCGGGCAACATCTCCGAGGTGGTGACGGTCGAGGCCGACCCGGTGACGGTCGAGCTGACCTCGCCCCAGTCCTCCACGCTCATCAGCGGCGATCAGGTGCGCGAGCTGTCGATCAACAACCGCAACTTCGTCCAGCTCGTCACGCTCGCGCCCGGCGTCACCAACGATCTCGACGATCTGGTCTTCACCGGGACGAACAACCCGGAGACGCAGGTGGTCAACCGCACGCTCATCTCGGTCAACGGCGCGCGGAGCACGCAGAACACCTTCACGGTTGACGGCGCGGACGTCACCGACCGCGGCACGAACCTCACCATCCAGGCCTACCCGAGCGTCGACTCCATCGGCGAGTTCAAGGTCTTGCGCAGCCTCTACCCCGCCGAGTCGGGGCGCAGCGGCGGCGGGCAGATCAACGTCGTCACCCGCTCGGGCGGCGACGAGTTCCACGGCAGCGCCTTCGAGTTCATCCGCAACGAGGCGTTCAACGCCAACGACTTCCAGACCAACCGCACGCCGGCGCTGCGCGCCTCGCTCGGCGTCGACGACAACGGCAAGATCAAGCGCCGCCCGTTCCGCTACAACAACTACGGCTTCACGGTCGGCGGCCCCGTCTACTTCTTCAACTTCGGCGAGGGATCGAACGGCGTCGGGAGGAAGTTGGCGCGCACCTTCTTCTTCTTCTCCGAGGAGCAGCGCCGCGACACGCGCTACCCGACCATCTCCACCACCGCCGCCTCGACCGCCGCGCCGAACGCTTTGATGAAGCAGGGCGTCTTCCCCGTCGACGTCTGCCTGCGCGCGACCAGCTCGACCACCTGCGCCGACGTGCTGCCCGCCGGCACGCCGCTCAGCAGCCGCGTGCCCGTGAGCAACGTCGCGCAGCAGTACGTCAACCGCATCTGGAACAACGTCCCGAACCCGACCAACCCGGCGACCCTCGCGCTCGACTTCCCGGCCCTGAACGTGGCGAAGTTCCGTCAGGAGATCGTCAAGATCGACCACACGTTCACGAACAGCCTGAGCGCCTTCTACCGCTTCGAGAACGACAAAATCCCGACGCTCGACGCCGACGGCTCCATCGGCACCCGCTCCAACCTCCCGTTCGTCAACCGCATGGAGTCCAACTCGCCCGGCAAGACGCACACCGCCCAGGCCACCTACGCCGTCAACCCGAACATGATCTTCGAGGGGCGCTACGCCTACGGCTGGGGCGCGATCTTCACGAAGACGCTCGGGCTGCTCGCCAAGGACGTCTCGCCCATCGGCGTCAACCTGCCCTACGAGAGCGTCCGCGACGTGGTGCCCATCGTGAGCATCGCCGGCTTCGCCTCGCTGACCGGCTTCAGCAACTACGACAACTTCTCCTGGAAGCAGAACTTCAGCAGCAGCCTGACGTGGATCCGCGGCGGGCACACCATGAAGTACGGCGGCATCTTCTCGCTCTACCGCAAGAACGAGAACGCGCTCTCGGGCACGAACCAGGGCTCCTTCAGCGCCTTCAACAACACCATCCCGTCGATCACGGGCGCGAGCGTGCGCGCGCCGGGGGTCGCCAACACGGCGGTCAACAACCTCTACCAGTCGTGGGCGAACTTCCTGCAAGGCAACAACGTCACCTTCACGCAGTCGAAGCTCGACCTGACCGCCGATCTCCGCCAGAAGAACCTCGAATGGTTCGCGCAGGACGAGTGGCGCGCGCGCCGCAACCTGACCATCTCTTACGGCGTGCGCTACTCTTACTTCGGCCCCGCCTACGACCGGAACGGGCAGCTCTCGAACTTCGTCCCGTCGCTCTGGGACCCGTCGCAGGCCCCGCAGGTGACGGGCGCGGGCAACCGCGTCGTCGGCACGGGCAACTTCTGCAACGGGCTGGTCATCAACGCGCAGAACTACACCAAGGGCCCGGCGGCCTTCAACTGCACGCCGCTCGCCTCGCCGTGGGGCAAGTACGTCTACCAAGCCTCGAAGCACGACTTCGCCCCGCGCATCGGCGTCGCCTGGGACCCCTTCGGGAAGGGGACGACCTCGATCCGCACCGGCTACGGCATCTACCACGAGCAGATTCCGGTGAGCACCGTCGAGCTGCTGGCGAACAACCCGCCCTACCAGGAGACGACCACCGTCCTGAACACGACCCTCGACCAGCCGATCCCCGCCGGGCAGCCGATCTCCGTGGTCGCGCCGCTCACGCCGCAGTCCATCACGCGCAGCATCCAGGCCGACTTGGACACGCCCTACATGCAGCAGTGGTCTCTGGACGTGCAGCACCAGTTCGGCAGCAAGACCGTGATGACCGTCGGCTACTACGGCTCGAAGGGCACGCACCTCATCGGCTTCACCGAGTACAACGATCTGCCGCTCGGCAAAGCCATCACGACGCAGTGCGCGACCGGCGCGAACACGCTGCAAACGCCCGGCGCGGCGACCGTCCTCTGCATGACGCCCGGCACCGCGCTCACGGCGACCCCGGCGATCTTCGATCAGATTCGACCCTTCCGGGGCTACCGCTCGCTCAACATTTTGGAGAGCCGCTACAACTCGAACTACCACAGCCTGCAGTTCTCGGCGCAGCACCGCTTCACCGGCGCGTCGCAGGTGAACGTGGCCTACACGTGGTCGAAGAACCTGACCGACAACCAGTCGTCTTCGGTCAACGCCGCCCCGCAGGACATTAACAACATCCGCGCCGAGTACGGCAGGGCGCTGCTCGACCGCCGCCACGTCCTGAACGTCAACTACATCTACGAGCTGCCGTTCTACAGCAAGCAGGAAGGCTTCGCCGGGAAGGTGCTCGGCGGGTGGCAGCTCTCCGGCATCGCCAGCTACTACACGGGGCTGCCCTTCACGGTCAGCTACGCCACCTACGACCCCTCCGGCATCGGCTACATCCCGGCGGCGGTGGCGGGCGGCAGGCCGAGCCTCACGTGCGACCCGAACGAGAACGCGCCGCACACCATCGACCAGTGGTTCAACGCGGGCTGCTTCACGCCGCAGACCGCCGCGGGCGCGACGGGCATCGCGAACGTCGCCGGCAACGCGCCCAGAGGCGCGGTCGACGGCCCCCCGACGACGCGCTTCGACCTGACGCTGACGAAGAACGTCCGCTTCGGCGAAAACGTCAGGGTGCAGTTGCGCGCCGAGGCCTTCAACGCGCTCAACCACACCAACTTCCGCGGCCTCAGCACGAGTCGCGCGCTCACCAACACGACCTTCGGTCAGGTGACGAGCTTCCGCGACCCGCGCGTCATGCAGTTCGGCGCGAAGTTCTACTTCTAAGCCGCCGCGCCGCCCGAACCACGTCTGCCCGCGCGCGCTCCGTGAAAGGGGCGCGCGCGGGCAGACGCGCATTCGGCCCGCGCGCGCGAACGGGGGACAGAGATGACGACGGGCGGGCGAGACGAGACGGCCGCGGCGGGCGAGTCCACTCCCGGCGGCGCGCTGCTGCTGCGCGGCGCGCGCGTCGTGTTGCCCGGCGGCGTCGCCGACGACGCCGCGATCCTCGTCGAGGGCGGGCGCATCGCGCGCGTCTGGCACGGGCGTCAACCGGAAGCGCACGCGCCGCACGCCCGCGACATCGATCTGCGCGGCGCGACCCTCTACCCCGGCTTCATCGACGTGCACATCCACGGCGCGGTCGGCGTCGACGCGCTCGCGGCTTCGGCGGAAGATTTGCGCCGCCTCGCGCGCTTCCTCGTCTCGCGCGGCGTCACCGCGTGGCTCCCCACGCTCGTCCCCGCGCCCGCCGCGGATTACCGGCGCGCCGCCGACGCGATCTCGTCTCTCATGCGCGGGCAGCGCGAAGAGGCGGCGACGGGGCGCGGCGCGCACCGGCCCCCGGCGGCGCGCGCTCTCGGCGTCCACTACGAAGGCCCCTTCGTCAACTCGGCGCAGTGCGGCGCGCTCCGCACGCGCTACTTCCGCACCTACGCGGGCGCTTCGAGCCTCGAAGGGCTGGCCGCGCCCGAAGACCCGCGTGCCGTCCGCATGATGACGGTCGCGCCCGAGATCGAAGGGGGCGTCGCGCTCGTCGGCGAACTCGCCGGGCGCGGCTGGATCGTCTCGCTCGGCCACACGCGCGCCGAGCCCTCCGTGCTCGACGCGGCGCGCGCGGCGGGCGCGCGCCACATGACACACTTCTTCAACGCCATGTCGCCGCTCCACCACCGCGCGCCAGGGGCCGTCGGCTGGGGCCTGCTCGCCGACGACGTGACCTGCGACATCATCGCCGACGGCATCCACTGCGACCCCGCCGCGCTCCGCATAGCACTCCGCTGCAAGGGCGCGGATCGCCTCGCGCTCATCAGCGACGCCGTGCTGCCCGCGGGACTCGGCGACGGCGGCTACGAGGTCTGGGGCGAGACGATCAGCGTCTCGGGCGGGCGCACGCAGAACGCGCGCGGCTCGATAGCCGGCTCCGTCATCACCTCGCTCGACGCCGCCCGCACGATGCTCTCGCTCGGCGCGCGCCCCGAAGAGGTCGCGCGCATGGCCTCGCTCACGCCCGCGCGACTACTCGGGATCGACGACGAATGCGGATCGATTGAGGAAGGGAAGCGCGCCGACTTGGTCGCCGTCGACGACGGCGGCGGTCGCGTCCGCCTGACGCTCGTCGGCGGTCGCGTGGCGTTCGATGCGGAGAATTGAAATGAGGGATGAGGGATGAGGGATGAGGGATGAAGTTGAAGAGGACGCGGGAAGTGGGAGACGCGGGGGCGCGGGGAAAGATAAGGATTAGGTACAGAGGTTTTCATCCCCGCATCTCCGCGTCTCCTCTCGTTTCATCCCTCATCCCTCATCCCTCATCCCTTCCTTCGCGCTGTCATAAAACCCCGCGCGCCGGTACGACTCGTCCAGCAATTCGACGGGGTGGCAGACGCGCAGCCGAAGCCCCGCGAGCCGCGCGCCCGCCGCGATCTGCATGTGACAGCCCGCGTTGCCCGTCGCCAGCAGCGTCGCGCCCGACTCCCCGACGCGCCTGAGCTTCTCCGCCAGCACGCGCGACGACAACTCCCTTTCGAGCAGGTTGTAAACGCCCGCGCCGCCGCAGCAAACGTCCGCGCCTTCGAGCGCGGCGAAGCGCAGCGCGGGGATCGCGCCGAGCATCCGCAAGGGCTCTTCCGCCGCGCGCTGCCCGTGCAGCAGGTGGCAGGAGGCGTCGTACGTCGTCAACTCCTCGTCGAGCGGCGCACCCCTGCGCGCGCCCTCCGCCGGCAACTGCTGGCTCACGTCGCGCACGCGCGCGGCGAAGTCGCGCGCCCGCCCGGCGAACTCCGCGTCGTCCGACAGCAGGTGTCCGTAACTCCTGAGCATCGCCCCGCACCCGCCCGCGTTCGTCACGACCGGAACCCGATCAGCCGACTCGAACGCCCCGACGTTGCGCCGCGCGAGCGTGCGCGCGCCTTCCATGTCGCCCGCGTGCGCGTGCAGCGCGCCGCAGCAGACCTGACCCGCCGGCGCGGAGACCTCGCAGCCCTGCGCCCCTAACACGCGCGCGGTCGCGCGGTTGACGCGCGCGAACAGCCCCTCGGTCACGCAGCCCGTGAAGAGTTGCGCGGCGCGCCCCGCCCCCGCGCCGCCCTCGCCGACACCGGCCTCACCGCCGGCGGCAGAGCGCGCCGCGCGCTGTTCATCCGCTGCCGGTTCGTTCGGCGCAGCGCCGCGCGCCCCGTGAGCGTCGCCGAGATTAACCGGCGCGGACGAGTCGAGCAGCGCGAGCGCGAGTTCGAGTCGCGGCGAGAGGAGCCGCGGCACGCGCGACTTGACGAGCAGGCGCGCGAGCTTCGCGTCGCGGAAGAGGCGCGCGGCGGCGAAGGCGAGCCGCAGGCGCGCGGGGCGCGGCCAGACGTGGCGCAGGGCGAAGTTGAGAAGCCTGCCCGTGTGGCCGCGCCGCTCGCCGCCCGCGCGAATGTCTGCGCGCGCGGCTTCGAGGAGCACGCCGTACTCGACGCCCGCCGGGCACGCGCTCTCGCACGCGCGGCAGCCGAGGCAGCGGTCGATGTGTCGCTCAAAAATCGGAGAGGCGACGCTGATCCGCCCCTCCTCCGCCGCGCGCATCAGGTAGAGACGCCCGCGCGGGCTGTCGTTCTCGTCGCCCGTGTGGACATAGGTCGGGCAGGCTTCGAGGCACAACCCGCAGTGGACGCACGCGAGCAGCTTCGCCTCTTCGCGGGCGAGCGCCGGGGCCGTCGTTTGAGATTCTGACTCCATCGAAAAAAGATGAAGCGCGACACGCGCTGCTATCAAAAGCCGAACGCTCAACCGAACAGCGGGACGATCCGCGCGCGACTATTCAGTGTCGTCCTGATCTAATCTCTACTCTGTGCCCCCTCCGTGCCCTCTGTGACTCCGTGGTGAGTGCTTCTGATCCTTAACTCACCACGGAGGCACGGAGAACACGGAGGACGCACAGAGGAAAGCGGGAACCGGAACAGTACTAACTATTCACGCGAGGAACCGGCGCGGCAGCAGCCCGCGCGGGTCGAGCCTCTGTTTGACGCGCCGCATCAGCGCGGCGCGTTCGCCGCCCACGCCCCAACGGTCGAAGCCCGAGCGTTCCATCGCGGCGCGCGACTCGCCCGCGACGCTTTCGACGACGACCGATCCCCCCGCGTCGCCAAGCTCTGCGCGCAGACGCGCGAGTGCCTCGACGCACCCCGCGGGACTGTCGATCCGGTTCAGGCGGGCGCGCGCTCGCCCCGCGGCGACGTTCGCGCCCCAAGCGTCGAGCGCGGCGGAAGCCCCGAGCAGCTCTTCGAGGCGGCGTAGCGCGCCGGGCAGCCGCGTCGGCAGAGCGTTGATCTTCAGCCCGACGAGGTGCGACTCGTCTTGCGTCGGCCCGCCGCCCTCGGCCCAGAGCCGTGCGTCGTCCGCGACGACCTCGGCCCCCGCGGGCGCGTGGCCCTCCCCGAACAGATCGAGCGCCCGCGCGACTTGCGATTCGACGGCCCGCGCCGAACCTGCGAAGCGCGCGAGCATCCCGAAGCGCGGGGGGCGCTCGGCGCGAGGCTCGCGCGACGCGCGGCCCGCGCGCACGTCGAGCGCGACGGGCAGGAGCCCGCCGCGGATGATTTTACCCGCCGCGGCGAAAGCGGCATCGACGCTCTCCGAGTTGGCGCGCACGGTCGCCTCGCGCTCGGGCCGTGGCCGGAGCTTGAAGTTGATCTCGGTGATGAGGCCGAGCGTGCCGAAGCTCCCGGTAAAGAGTTTCGAGAGATCGTAGCCCGCGACGTTTTTGACGACGCGCCCCCCGACTCTGATCACGCGCCCGTCCGCCAGCACGACCGTCATGCCGAGCACGAACGCGCGCGCCGTCCCGTAAGCGAAGCCGTGCGCGCCCGCCGCGTTCGTCGCCACGACGCCGCCCAGCGTCGCCCTCTCTGCGCCCGGCGGATCGAGCGGCAGCCACTGGCCCGCGCGCGCCAGCCCGTCATTCAACACCGACAACGGCACGCCGGCCTCGACGGAGACGACGAGGTCTGCGGGCGAGTGTTCGACGACGCGCGAGAGGCGACGGGTCGAGACGAAGACGCGACCGCGGGCGTCAGTCTCGTCGACCCCGATCCAACTCCCCGCGCCTACGGGGACGACCGGCACGCCCTCGCGCGCCGCGGCGCGAAGCACCTCCGCCGCTTCGTCGGTCGAGGCGGGCGAGACGACGAGCGCGCCGCCCCGCGACTCGTCCTCCGCGGTCTCCGCGAGCGGTCGAAACAAGTCTTTAACGTCGTCGGAGATCGCGCGCCGACGGCGGGGCGGCGGCGCGGCTGCCTCGTCGGACGCAGCCGCGCGGGCTTCGTCAATCACGGCGGCGCGCGGGCCGGCGGCGGCCATTTCGGGCACGACGAAAGTCGCCGCTGTGACGGCAGCACTCTCGACCTCGTCAGCGGCTTCTTCGCGTGCGGCGCGCGCATCGCCGCGAGCGCCGTCTCCGACGCCGGGGCTGCCGTTGCCGCGCGACGCCGCGACGCGTGCCTCGCCGCAGCCGCGCGGGGCGGGGATGATCTTGCCGGGGTTGCACAGGCCCGAAGGGTCGAAAGCCGCGCGCACGTCGAGCATCGCGCCCATGTCGTCCGCGGAGAAGAGCAGAGGCATGTACTTGCTCTTGTCGAGCCCGACGCCGTGCTCGCCCGTCAGCGTGCCGCCCGCGCGGACGCACGTCTCGACGATCTCGCGGTTGGCACACTCCACGCGACGCATCTCCTCGGCGTCGCGCCGGTCGAAGCAGAGGATCGGGTGCAGGTTTCCGTCGCCCGCGTGGAAGACGTTGGCGAGGATCAGCCCGTACTTCGCGCTGATGCGGTAAGTCTCGGCCAACACTTCGGGCAGGCGCGAGCGCGGCACGACCGCGTCCTGCAACATCATGTCGGGCGCGAGCCGCCCCATCGCGCCGAAAGCCCCCTTGCGCGCCGCCCACAACCTCTTTCGCTCGCGCTCGTCAGCCGCGCGCCGCACGCCGCGCGCGCCGTTTCTCAGGCAGATGTCCTCGACCCGCCGCGCCTCTTCGTCGAGCCCCGCTTCGAGACCGTCGAGTTCGATGAGCAGCGCGGCTTGCGCGTCGAGCGGCAGGCCCGCGGCGAAGACGCTCGCCTCTACCGCGCAGATCGTCGCCCCGTCAACCATCTCAAGCGCGGCGGGGATCAGACCGGCGGCGATGATCGCGGAGACGGCGCGGCTCGCGTCGTCTATGTCCGCGAAGTCGGCGAGGAGCGTGCGCACCGACTGCGGCAGCGGCAGGAGTTTGACGGTCGCCTCCGTGGCGACGCCGAACGTGCCCTCGGAGCCGACGAACGCGCCGAGCAGATCGTAGCCCGCCGCGTCGCCCGCGCCCCCCGCGCCGAGATCGACGACCGCGCCGTCCGACAGGACGACGCGCGCGCCGACGACGTGATCGGTCGTCACGCCGTACTTGAGGCAGTGGATGCCGCCCGCGTTCTCCGCGATGTTGCCGCCCACGGTGCAGCTCGCGCCGCTCGAAGGATCGGGCGCGTAGTAGAGCCCGTGCGCCGCGACGGCGCGCGACAACTGCGCGTTGACCATGCCCGTCTGCACGACGGCGACGCGGTTCTCCACGTCGAGCTTCAAGAGGCGGCGCATCCGCGCCATCTCGATGACGACGCCGTCGTTCACCGCCAGCGCGCCGCCCGACAAGCCCGTGCCAGCGCCGCGCGGCGCGAAGCTGACATTCGCGCGCGCCAGCTCGCCGACCACCGCCGCGACCTCTTCGGTCGATGCGGGGAAGACGACCACGCGCGGCGCGTGCCGGTGCTGCGGCAGCCCGTCGCACTCGTAGACGAGCAGCTCGTCGCGCCCGGCGAGGACGTTCTCGCGTCCCACTAGTGCACGTAAGGTTTCGACTAGCTGATCCACGTTAAACGGTGACAGTACTCTGCTCCGATTTGGAATTTAATCAATTACACATCAGCGCCCAGCAGCTTTCGTGTATCTTTTGTTGAAGCGGGATACGATCTGAATATCCACTATATGCATTGAAGCTATGAAAGACGCGCCCAACACTATTCCGCTTAATCCAAGTCGCCACCTTATGCCTCCTGATGTTAAGGCTCCGATAAGCAATGCCAAAAACCCCAAAATAGCAGTGCCTAGCTGTATTAGCCGTAGAAATAATGGCGTTTGCGTCACCCCACGCCTCGGCCAAACCGCATACACCGTTAATCCAAAAAACATGCCTGATAAAAAGCCGGTTAATAATGACTTCATATTATTAGAACCTTGAAGAACATCGGCAAACTGAACTCGACTGATGGCTTGAGCAAAATAAAGAACATACGCCAGAAGAGAAACGACCCATGCCGAAAAGAAATCAATCTTAGCGACTTTCATACCTCTTCGCCCTTCGTTGCATTGATACCACTCCACCGTAAGCTTGAAAAGAAAGTACGCTACTAATATTAGAAGCACCCACGGAACAGCTTGAGGGCTCTTGATTGACTTAACGAGCGCGCCGACGTTCCCTTCAGCCTCTTTAGCCTTTTCGAGATCGATGCCGACGAATTCCCAAATCAGCAGGGTCCCTGCCCACAGCATGAGTTGTTTGCGGGCTTTGTGATACTCGCTAGTGAGTGCGCCGGGTTCGCGTTTGGATGCGCGCTTGGGTTCTTGCCCGGTCGTCATAGTGAGGTGGCTCCGTCTTCCCGTCTCACTGCATTCTTATTGCTTGCAGACTCTTTTACGAATACTTTTACCGCGCGGCGGGGCTGATGATACACTACGCTCCCGTTACGGTTGTAATCGTTCCCCGAACACCCTATGAAAACCAAATCACTCGCCGCGCTCGCGGTCGCGCTGTGTCTGTGCGCCGCCGCCCGCGTCCCGCCGGCAGGCGCACAGAACATGACGGCTGATCTCATCATCGTCAACGCCAACGTCCACACGCTCGACAAGCAGCGACCGACCGCGGAGGCCGTCGCCGTCTTCGGCAATAAGATCGCCGCCGTCGGCACGACCGCCGAGATTCGCAAGCTCGCGGGCCCGCACACGCGCGTCATCGACGCGCGCGGCGCGTTAGTCCTCCCCGGCTTCAACGATTCGCACGTCCACTTCACGGACGGCGGGCAGCACCTCGCCAGCGTGCAACTGCGCGACGCGGCGAGCCCGGAAGAGTTCGCGCGCCGCATCGGGCAGTTCGCCGCGAAGACGCCTAAAGGGCGCTGGATCACGGGGGGCGACTGGGATCACGAGCGCTGGACGCCCGCCGTGCTCCCGACGAAAGAGATGATCGACGCCGTCACGGGCGATCACCCGGTCTTCGTCAACCGCCTCGACGGCCACATGGGGCTCGCCAACAGCGTCGCCCTCAAGCTCGCGGGCGTCACGAAAGACACGCCCGACCCGCCCGGCGGTCTCATCGTCCGCGACGCGAAGACGAAAGAGCCCACGGGCGTTCTCAAAGACGCGGCGCAGAGTTTCGTCTACGAGAAGATTCCCGATCCGTCATGGGACGAGCGGCTCGACAACGCGCGCGCCGCGACGAACCACGCCGCGAGCCTCGGCGTGACGAGCGTGCAGGACATGAGCGCGGGCACGGACGTGGGCGTCTATCAATACCTCGCCGCGCGCGGCGAGTGGAAGACGCGCGTCTACTGCGTCTCGCCGCTCTCGGCTTGGCAGCGCATCGCCGCGACGGGCGTGCGCGCGCGCTTCGGCGGCGACCTGATCCGCATCGGCGGGCTCAAGGGCTTCGCCGACGGCAGCCTCGGCTCGACCACCGCACTCTTCTTCGCGCCTTACAACGACGCGCCCGACACCGCCGGCCTGCCGAGCGACGAGATGTTCCCGCCCGAGAAGATGTACGCGAACATCCTCGCCGCCGACCGCGCCGGCCTTCAGGTGATGATCCACGCCATCGGCGACAAGGCGAACGACACGATCCTCTCCTTCTACGAGCGCGTCGAGAAGGAGGACGGCGCGCGCGACCGCCGCTACCGCATCGAGCACGCGCAGCACATCCGCCCCGAAGACGTCGCGCGCTTCGGGCGCGACCGCGTCGTCGCCTCGATGCAGCCTTATCATTGCATCGACGACGGTCGGTGGGCCGAGAAGCGCATCGGGCACAAGCGCGCCGAGACGACCTACCCCTTCCGCACGCTCCTCGACACGGGCGCGACGCTCGCCTTCGGCACCGACTGGTACGTCGCGCCGCTCAACCCGCTCTACGGCATCTACGCCGCCGTCACGCGCCGCACGCTCGACGGCAAGAACCCCGGCGGCTGGATTCCGGAGCAGAAGATCACCGTCGAGGAAGCCGTGCGCGCCTACACCGTCGGCTCCGCCTTCGCCGAGTTCACCGACGACGTGAAGGGCACGCTCGCCCCCGGCAAGCTCGCCGACCTCGTCATCATCGACCGCGACATCTTCAAGATCGATCCGGTCGAGATCGAGAAGGCGAAAGTGGCGACCACGATCATGGACGGTCGCGTCGTCTACGAAGCAAACGGCAAAAACTAGAGGTCAGAGGTCAGAGGTCAGAGGTCAGTCAAAACCGTCTTCACTGACCTCTGACCTCTCACCTCTGACCTCTCTTCCCGGAGGGAGCGTTGGAGCTTACAGTCGTCGAAGGCTTACGCACGCTCAAGGTCGATCTCGTGCTGACGCTGGCGCTCGCCGCGCTCTTCCTCTTCATCGGCGGGTGGCTGCAACGCCGGGTCGGCGTCTTCGCGCGCGCGAGCATCCCTTCGGCGGCGATAGGCGGGCTGCTCTTCGCCGCGCTGGTGATGGCGCTGCGCCGCTACGCCCCGCTCGGCGTCGGCATCGACTCGACGCTGCGCGGGCCGCTGCAAACCGCGTTCTTCACGACCATCGGCTACGGGGCGACGCTCGGCTTATTGCGCGCGGGCGGCGCGCGCATGATCTTCTTCTTCCTGATCGCGTCGCTGATGGCGGTCGTGCAGAACTTCGCGGGCGTCGGCGTCGCCCTCGCGCTCAAAGCCCCTCCCGCGCTCGGCATCATCTGCGGCTCGTTGACGCTGACGGGCGGGCCGGCGACGGGCCTCGCCTTCGCGGGCCTCTTCGAGCAGGGGGGGATAGCGGGGGCGGGCGCGCTCATCATCGCGTCGGCGACCTTCGGCATCTTCGTCTCAAGCCTCGTCGGCAACCCGGTCGCGACCGCGCTCATCCGGCGCCGGCGCCTCGCCCCGCGGATCGAGAATCGTGAGGGCGACGAGGCGGAGCACTTCTGGGCGGTAGGCTCGGTCGTGCCGCCGGACGAGGAGACGCCGTTGACGGACAAGGCCCTGCGCGCGAAGCAGGGGGAGCGCGCGACCGAGCCGGGCGAGCTGCTGAGAAACCTGCTGCTGATCCTGCTCGCGATGGGCGTCGGCGCGCTCATCAGCTTCGCGGCGACGCGCGCCCGCGTCACGCTGCCCGGCTACGTCGGCACGATGCTCGTCGCCGGCGTGGCGCGCAACCTCGACGACCGCTACGGCTGGCTGCGCATAGACGCGCGCGCGATGGACGCGCTCGGCACCGTCGCGCTCGCTCTCTTCCTCGTCATCGCGCTGATGGACTTGAAGCTGTGGCAGCTCGCCGGGCTCGCCGTGCCGATGCTCGTCATCCTCTCGGCGCAGGTCGCGCTGATGATCCTCTTCGCCGTCTTCGTCACTTTCGTCCTGATGGGGCGCGATTACGAGGCGGCTGTCACGGCGAGCGGCCACATCGGCTTCGGGCTCGGCATCACGCCCAACGCCGTCGCCAACATGGAGGCGCTCGCCGCGCGCTACGGGGCCGCGCCGCGCAGCTTCCTCGTCGTCCCCGTCGTCGGCGCGTTCTTCATCGACTTCACGAACGCCGTCGTCATCACCTTCTTCGCCAACTGGATCAAATGAGAAACAAAATACTCTTCGCCGCCCTCGCCCTCGCCGCGCTCTCGACGATCACGCCGCCCGCCGCGTCGGCGCGTAAAACGTCGGCGCACGGAGCGCAGCCCGCGCAGGCCATCCGGCTGACGCCCGCGCCGTCGCCGGAGCTTCAGGCGCTGGCCGGCGCGGCGGCGCGCGCGGCCCTCAAGAGGTTCGCCGGTAAAAAGCTGACCGAGGATCAACTCGCCGTCACGATCATCGACCTGCGCGACGCGGCGCGCCCGTCGCAGGGGAGTTTCCGCGGCGACGCGCGCATCTACCCGGCGAGCGTCGTCAAGCTCTTCTACCTCGTCTACGCGCACCGCCTGTTGGAGGACGGCAAGCTGAAGGAGACAGAGGAGCTGAAGCGCGCCCTGCGCGACATGATCGTCGATTCGTCGAACGACGCGACGGGCTACGTGCTCGACGTGATCACCGACACGACGAGCGGCAGGGAACTCGAAGGCGCGGAGATGCGGAAGTGGCAGCAGAAGCGTGACGCCGTCAACCGCTACTTCGCCTCCCTCGGCTACGCCGGGATCAACACCAACCAGAAGACTTTTTGCGAGGACGCCTACGGGCGCGAACGCTTCTCGCGCGGCGCGAATGGCGAGAACCGCAACAAGCTGACGACGAACGCCGTCGCCCGCCTGCTCGCCGAGATCGCGACGGATCGCGCCGTCACCCCGGCGCGCAGCGCCGCGATGCGGGAGCTGTTGAAGCGCGATTTCGCGGGCGAGTCGAAAGACGCGGACGATCAGGCGCACGGCTTCACGGGCATCACGCTCAAGGATTTCCCCGGCGCGCGCCTCTGGTCGAAAGCCGGTTGGACTTCCACCACGCGCCACGACGCCGCCTACATAGAGCTTCCCAACGGCGCGCGGTTCGTCGTCGTCACCTTCACCGAGAATCAGGCGACCGAGCGCGACATCATCCCGACCGTCGCGCGCGCGGTGATCGAGCACTTCAACAAACCGTGAAAAGCCGCGACAAGTGACAGGTGACAGGTGACAGGGAAGAAGCGATGGGTGATGAGTGATGAGTGCCGAGTGGAAGATAAATGCTCTTAACTCAGTACTCAGTACTCAGCACTTCTTACCTGTCACCTGTCACCGTTCACCTGTCACGGCTGTTAAGCTTTTTGCGCGAGCAGGGCTTCCTTCGTCCAGCCGATGGGTTCGAGGGGGGAGAAGCGGTGGCGTTCGAGGAGGCGGAAGTGGCGGCGCGTGTGGCGCTCGACCTCGGCGGGCGGGTGGGTCTTGAAGCGGAACATGATTTCGAGCAGCTTGCTCGCGGGCGCGGGGCGCACGGGCAGGTGCAGCAGGTAGCCGCCGGGCTTGGTGACGCGCGCCAGCTCGGCGAGCCCTTCGCCGAGCGGGACGTATTCGAGCGCGCCGCTCGTGGCGACGAAGTCGAACGTCGCGTCGGCGAAGGGGAGCGCGAGCAGGTTCGCTTGCACGAGGCTGACGCGGCAGCGTTGGCGCTCGCCCAGCCGCTCCACGGCGTCGAGGGCTTTGAGCAGGGACGGCGCGGAGAGATCGAAGGAGGTGACTTCGGCGCCGCGCCTGAGCGTGCGCAGGAGCGCGAGCGTCAGCAGGCCCGTGCCGCACCCGGCGTCTAAGACGCGCGCGCCTTCGGGGAGGGGGAGCGCGCGCTCGCGCAGGTACCGCTCGACGGAGTTGCTGTAGCGGTTGAACCTGAATGTCAGATCGTAGAGGTTCGCGAAGCGGTCGTAGAGCGTGGTGGCTTCGACATCGACGCTGCCGAGAGTCGTGGCGGTGTTCTGCGACATCCTTCAGCCGTCCTCCCCGAAGCCGCGCGCACCCGCGCGACGTCAAACGAACCCCGGTCGTCGGCGGCGGGCGCGACCGCGCCGCCGCAACACACTGTCTGACGAAGTGATTAAAGAGTCGTTTGCTTTTATACTAGCAGCGACCGGAATCCACAAGGCGCGTCCCGCCTGAAGAGGCGGCGCGCCGGCCTCCGGGGGCGGGCGCGCTCGCTTCGCCCGGCGGGCGGCGCGCCCCGCACCGTCGGAAACTTTATGAAAAAATCTTTGCCGATCATCATCATCGCCGTCGTCCTCCTCGTCGCGCTCGGCGGCGGGGCGCTGCTCATGCGCTCGCCTTCGGGCGACGAGAAGCCCTCGGCGGGCGCTGCGTCGAACGCCGCGCGCCCGGCCCGCGCCGTCGCCGACGACGCGCCGCCCGCGCACGTGCGGGGGCGCGCCGACGCGCCCGTCCGCTTCGAGGAGTTCAGCGACTTCCAGTGCCCGACCTGCGGCGCGATGCACACGGTCGTCAAGCAGCTCACCGAGAAATACCCGACGCAGGTCGGCGTCGCCTTCCGCCACTACCCGCTGCGAGAGATGCACAAGCACGCCGCCGAAGCCGCGCGCGCGGCGGAGGCCGCGGGGATGCAGGGCAAGTTCTGGGAGATGCACGACCTGCTCTACGAGAAGCAGGGCGAGTGGAGCGCCCCCGCCGACGCGCGGACGTTCTTCATGCGCTACGCGCAGTCGCTCGGCCTCGACGCCAACCGCTTCGCCGAGGACATGGACGGCTCGGTCGTCGCCATGCGGGTCGTGGCGGACGAGCGGCGCGGCCAAGCACTCGGAGTCCACGGCACGCCGACCTTCTTCGTCAACGGGCGCGAGCTGACGTTCGAGGACAGCAAGACGCTGGAGAAGCTGAGCGCGGCGGTGGACGCCGAGCTGGCGTCGCCGAAGAGGTGAGGGGCGGACGTGTCCGAGAGATTAGAGGGCGAAGGATCGGTCGCGCGGGGCGGCTTCAAGAGGGGCGCGCTGCTCGACGCGTGCGCCGCGGCGCTCGCGCTCGTCGGCCTGTCGGACGCCGTCTACCTGACGGTCGAGCACCTGAACGGCGCGACGCTCCAGTGCACGATCACGCACGGGTGCGCGGAGGTTCTCGGCAGCCGCTACGCGACCGTCGGGGGCTTGCCGCTCGCCGCCTTCGGCGCGGCGGCCTACTTCACGGCCTTCAGCCTCGCCACGCTCGCCGCCTTCGGCTACGCGTCGGCGCGCGGGCTGCTCGCCGCCCTCGTCGCGCTGATGTTCCTCTTCACCCTCTGGCTCCTGTACCTGCAAGCGTTCGTGCTCCACGCCTTCTGCCAGTACTGCCTGCTGTCGGCTTCCGTCACGACGCTGCTGCTCGTCGTGGTCGTCGCGCAACGCCTCGCGGCGCGGCGCGGTTGACGAGGCCGACGATCAGCGCGCGCGCAGGACGAGCCACGCCGCGAGCGCGACGAGCAGCAGGATGAGGGCGAGGCAGCCGAAGAGCGCGCCCTTGATCTTGCGCCAGCGGTTCGGGTCGGGCGGCATCAGCGAGTTCTGCGGGAAGTAGGGCGGCGGCGTGTTGGTCGGCATTAAAGATTCCTCACGAATGCAAGCGCGTCGATAAAGTGCGAACGGTTCGATGACGACAGTTTACGCGGTAGATAGTAGCGTCCGAGTTTCAACTTCTCTCTGTGCCCCCTCCGTGAACTCTGTGACTCTGTGGTGAATGCTTATGGCTCTTAACTCAGCACAGAGGCACAGAGTTCACGGAGCGGGCACAGAGTAGAAAGCCAATCAGGACACCACCCGACGGACTTTCAGCCCACCTCTTCCAACTCGCAGCGCAAAATCTCGGCGACGCTCCAAGCCTGCGCGATGCACCCGCGGGGGCTGTGCGGCGCGTCGCCGTCGAAGATTTCGGAGATTTGGCCGAGCCCCGCCTCGCGCAGGTGCGCGCGGAAGTTTTGCAGCCAGCCGCGCGCCGCCGCCACGCTCTCCGCCGAGCGGTCGTTAACCTTCAGGTGGGCCGTGACGAACGGCCCCAGCAGCCACGCCCAGACCGTGCCCTGATGGTATGCGGTGTCGCGCGAGTAGGCGTCGCCCTCGTAGAGACCGCGGTATTCGGGGTGGCGCGGCGAGAGCGAGCGCAGGCCGTAGGGCGTGAGCAACTCCTGCTCCACCCGGCGGACGACCGCGCGCGCCCGCTCGCCCGTCGTGATCGGGTGGGGCAGGCTGACGGCGAAGATTTGGTTCGGGCGCAGCGAGTCGTCCAACTCGCCCGCGTCGCCGACGCAGTCGTAGAGGCAGTCCTCGGCGTCGTTCCAGAAGAGGCCGTTGAAGCTGGCGCGCGCGGCGTCGGCCACGGCGCGGCAGCGGTTGCGCGTGGGCTCGTCGCCGACGCGGCGCGCGATCCCCTCGACCGTGCGCAGCGCGTTGTACCAGAGCGCTTGAATCTCGACCGGCTTGCCCGTGCGCGGCGTGACGAGGTAGTCGCCGATCTTCACGTCCATCCAGGTGACCTGCGCGTCCAAGTCGCCCGCGCGCAGGAGGCCGTCCTCGGTCATGCGTATCTGGTAGTGCGTGCCGCGCTCGTGCCAGCGGACGATCTGAAGCAGCGGCTCGTACAACTGCTCGCGCACGAACTGTTCGTCCTGCGTGCGCCGCAGGTACTCGCCGGCGGCGTTGACGAACCAGAGCGTGGCGTCGGCGGTGTTGTACTCGGGGCGCTCGCCCGCGTCGGGGAAGCGGTTCGGGATGAGGCCCTGATCGAGGCTCGCGGCGAAGGCGAGGAGGATTTCGCGCGCCTCCCCGAAGCGGCGCGTGGCGAGGCACAGGCCCGCGAGCGAGATCATCGTGTCGCGGCCCCAGTCCGTGAACCAGTGGTAGCCCGCGATGACGGTCGAGAGGCTCGCGCCGCGGCGGACGACGAACTGATCGGCGGCGCGCGCGAGCGACCGTAAGTGTTCGGCGCGCGCCTCGTCGCCGTCTTCATCGTTAACGTGAAGCACGAGCCCGCGGCGGCGCGCCCTCTCGGCCTCTTCGAGCGACGCCGCGCTGCCCGCGTCGCGGCTCTCGGTCGAGGCGATGATGTCGCACGAGGAGCCGTCCGACACGTCGAACGTGAGCAGGCACGGGTTGAAGAGGTCTTCGCGGCAGTCGAAGCCGCGCTCGCGCTCCTGCGCGTACTCGAAGTTCCTGTACCAGAGCCCTTCGACCGAGGCGGCACGCGCGTCGTGCGCGAGGAAGAGGCTGAGCGAGTCGTCGCGCTTGCCGAGGCGCAGCAGCCCGCTCGCGATCTCGGCGTCGAGGAAGATGTCGAGCGCCTCGCGCGCGAGCGAGTGGTAGTCGCGGAAGGCGACGAGCGGCCTGACTTCCAGCGTCGCGCGCGCGCCCGCGGGGGCGTCGAAGCGGTAGCGGACGACGGTCGTGTTCTGGCCGTGCGGCATGAAGACTTTTTTTTCGATCCCGAAACCGCCCGCGCTGTAGTTGAAGACGGGGAACGGGTCGAGCCGGAAGCCGGTCTGCAACAAGTGTCCTTGGGGGCTGACCACGCCGGGCCCGTAGAGGTTCGTCGAAAGCTCGTGGCGCTCGCCGCCGACGACTAAGACTTCTTCGAGCTTCGAGAGGAGCACGACGCGGCGGGTCGGCGGCGGGTCGGCGGCGATGAGCAGGCCGTGGTAGCGGCGCGTGTTCTGCCCCGTGATGGTCGAAGATGAGAAGCCGCCCAGCCCGTTCGTCTCAAGCCACTCGCGCCGCGCAGCCGTGTCGAGCCGCGCGCATTCGTCCGCCCCGAAACTGATCATCCATCCTCCTCCGTCACGTCCGCCGAAGTTTTGTACCACACTCCGCCGCCGCCCCCGCAAGAAATACTGGAGCGCCGCGTTCAGACGGTGGCTCGAAATAATCGGGGAGGTTTGAAGAGATGCGAAAAACTTTGGCGACGGCGCTCGGCTGCCTTTTCGCCGCCGCGCTCGCCGCGGCGGCCTCCGCGGGCGGATCGAGGGCGGGGGCGGATTCGGTTACGGGCGACGAAGGGGGGCAGGAGCGCGGGTGGGAGCGGCGGGCGCAGCCCGTCCGCTACGAGCCGTTCGCGGTCGACGTCGTCGTCGGCGGGTCGCCGCTCGAACAGTTGTCGGGGCGCGGCAGGGTTTACGTCGAGGCCGTCGCCGGCTCGGAATACGCGCTGCGGATTCGCAACCCGCTGCCCGTGCGCGTCGCCGTCGCGCTCTCGGTCGACGGGCTGAACACCATCGACGCCAAGCGCACGACCGCGCGCGACGCGAGCAAGTGGGTCGTCGAGCCCTACGGCACGATCACCGTCACCGGCTGGCAGATGAGCAGCACGCGCGCGCGCAGCTTCTACTTCACCTCGGAGCGCGACTCCTACGCTAACAAGCTCGGTCGCGCGGCGGACGTGGGCGTCATCACGGCGGTCTTCTTCCGCGAGCGCGCGGGCTACTCCGAAGTCGTGCCGCCGCCGCGACCGCTCGAATCCCGCCGCGGGGCCGAAGAGGGCGAGCTGAAGTCCGCGCCCGAGCCTTCGCAGTCGGCGGGCACAGCCAGGAATCGCGCCGCCGCGCCCGCGCGCGACGACGACTACGCGGCGACCGGGATCGGTCGCTCGGTCGGCAACGACGTGCGCTGGGTGAGCCTCGACCTCGAACGAGACCCCGCGGCGGAGGTCACGCTCCGCTACGAGTACCGCCCCGCGCTCGTGCGGCTCGGCGTCCTGCCGCGCGGATACGAGCAGCCCGACCCGCTGCGCCGCCGCGAGCGCGCGCGCGGCTTCGCAGACCCGCGCTTCTGCCCCGACCCGAAACAGTGATCGCGATGATGGCGGGGGCCGCGTCGCGGAACGAATGTGCGAGCGCGGTGTCTAACCCGGTGAAGGAAACCTGTGCCGGGGGGTGACGCGATGGCACGCTTCACGAACGCGCTCGACCGCGTGCGGATCGCCGCGCCGTGCGAGGCCGACTGGGATGAGATGCAGGGCGGCGAGCGGGTGCGCTTCTGCCAGCGTTGTAGTTTGAACGTTTATAACCTCTCCTCGATGACGCGGCGCGAAGCCGAACGACTCGTCACGCGCACGGAAGGGGCGCGCCTGTGCGTCCGCTTCTACCGGCGAAGGGACGGGACGATGCTGACGCGGAGTTGCCCCGTCGGGTCGCGCGCCCTCAAGCGTCGCGCCTCGCGGGTTACGAGCGCGACGTTCGCGGCAATCGCCAGCTTTCTCGCCGGCGTCGGGATCGCGCCGACGAAAAGGGAGAGTCCCGTTGCCGTGCCGCCGCAGGCGGTGATTGTCGCGCCGCCCGTCGCTAGCGCGGTGGATGATGAGATGGTGGGGGAGACGGGCTACGTGATGCGCGGGCCGCCCGACTCAGCGTTCGTCCCGGCGGGAATACTCGCGGGCGGACTCTTCATCGTCGGCTACCCGCTGATGAAACTGCGCGCCCGCAGGGAAGCGAAGCGACGCGAAGAGCTTCACATCTGGCGCGAGTCTTAACTACTCGCAGCGCCCAATTAAACTTAGCGGGCGACATCACGTAGGGGACAGGGCTCGTCCCTAAACATCCGGCCCCTACGGGACTTCCCGAATCGTTATCGCCGCCGCCGCAAGTCGGAAGTGTAGAGCTGCTGGTAGGCGCGGTAGTTCGCCATCACCTTCATCGCGTAGTCCTTCGACTCGGCGAAGCCGATCTCGGCGGCGAAGACCCCGTTGTCCTTGTGTACGGCGCGGCGCACCCAGCGCTCGACGTTGTCCTCGCCGCCGTTGTAGGAGGCCGCGACCGCCTCGGGCAGATCGGGGAACATCCGGAAGAGCTGCGAGAGGTATTCGACGCCGACGGGGATGTTCACCTCCGGTCGGTAGAGATCGTCTTCGGTCACGCGCTCGATGCCCGCGCCCCGCATGTACTTGTTCGCCACGTCGATGGTGAGCTGCAACAGCCCGCGCGCGCCCGCGAGCGAGCGCGCCCGCGCGTTGTAGCCGCTCTCCTGCCGCATGATCGAGAGGACGAAGCGCGGGTCAACGTCTTTCCCTTTCACCGCGCGCAGCAGCACTTCGCGGTTGGGCGCGGGGAAGTTTACCGCCGCCGCTTCCGTCTCCCGCTTGGTCGCCGCCTCCCTCGCCGCCGCGGCCCTCTTAGAGTCGCCGCCCATCCTGCGCAAGTGCTCGGTCGCCTGCCAGCCGTAGTAGGACGAAGCGCGATCCGTGATCGACTGGTAGGCGGCGGCGGCCTGCGCCTTCCGCCCGTCGCGCTCAAGCGCGTAGGCCCTGAGGTAAGAGACTTCGGGCTGATTCGTCTGCACGTCCTTCGTGAACGCCGCGCCGCGCAGGGCGTCAGCCGCGGCGACAGCCGCCTGCCACTCGCCCGCGGCGACTTCGAGCCGGAGCAGGGCGAAGGTCGCGTTCGCGTCCGAAGGCTTGCCGCGGTACCGCTCGCGCGTCGAGGCGATCCACTGGCGCGCGAGATCGTTGCGGCCCGCCTCGCGGTAACTGTCGATGGCGTTCAGGAGTGCGTTCTCGATCCGCTCGCCCTGCGGGTAGAGCGTGGCGTATTCGATGTAGCGCGCGGCGGCGTCCGCGGGCCTGCCGAGGCGGAGGATCGTGGCCGCGGTGTAGTAGAAGCCCTCGCGCCCCTCCTTCTGCTGCGCGAAGTCGCGCCCCAAACGCTCGAAGAAGGGGAGCGCCTCGCTGTAGCGGCGCTCGACGTAATAGGAGCGACCGATGCCGAAGAGCGAGGCGGGCACGTTCGCGTCCCGCGGGTACTGCGCGACCAGAGCCGTCCAGTGTTCGCGCGCTTCGGCGAAGGCGCGGTTGGCGAGGTAGACGGCGGCGCGGCGCATGTGCTCGGGCGGCGGCAGCGTCGAGAGGCCGCCGTCCGCGCCGCGGTTCTGGCGGTCGAGGCGGCGCGCGTTCGAGAGCGCGTCGTCGCCGCTCTGATCGGCGTCCGGGAGCGACTCGAAGAAGACCGCGGAGGCGGGCGCGGTCGCCGCCGGGGAGTTCGCTTCGGGGCCCGCGGCGCGGTAGCACGCGGGCAGCAGCGTCAGCGCGTAGAGCGCGTAGCCGAGCATCGTGGCTGAAGGGACAAACATCTTTCTTCGCGTTCTCAAGGTGGCGGAAAATGGTCTGCGTCGCGGCGCGCGGGCCGGAGTCCGGCGGCGCGGCGCGCGCCCTCAACGCCGGGTTAAAAAAGCGAACCGGCTGAAGACGCACGCTCCTGTCGGGGGGAGCCGCTTCAGCCGGTCTGTCGGAAATTTAGATGCGCTCACATGCAGTCTGGGCAGCCGCAGTCGCAGATCGTTTCGGGACGATCGCCCGCCCCTTGGCAGTAGGCGCTGCAGTAGTCGCTGCCTTCGTCAGCCGGGCAGAGGCAGCCGGGGTGCTTGCAGTTCTTCTTCTCGTCAGCCATTTCCATCTCCTAGAGGGGTGAATTGACGCTTACGTCAGGCGGCCATTCTAGCAGCAAGTGGGCGCGCGGGCGCAAGCTTTCTGTGGCGGCCAACGCCCTGCGGCCCGCCGCGCCCCGGCTCACCCGGCGGATTCGTCCTCGACGATCTCGTAGCTCGTGACGATCTCGGCGGCGGGGCGCAGCGTCGCCGCGACGCTGCAATACTTCGTGTCCGACAGCTCGACCGCCTGCGCGACGGCGCGCTCCGAGAGGCCGCGGCCCCGCAGGACGTGCCTCACCTCGATGCGCGTGTACGAGCGCGGGTGCTCCGCGCGCCGCGCGCCGCGCACCTCTACGTGATAGCCCGTCACGCGCTCGCGCTTCTTGCGCAGGATCGAGATGACGTCGACGCCCGTGCAGGAGCCGACGGCGAGCAGCAGCAACTCCATCGGCGTCGCCGCGCGCGAGCGCGCCGGCTCGGTCTCGACCACCTGCGCGTGGCCGCTCGCCGAGACGGCGACGAAGAGATCGTCGCCCGCGAATGTTACGACGGCTTTGGCGTCCCCTGTTTCCACCCCGATTCACCCCCCGTCAGAATTTTCGACAGCATAGCACGAGCCGCGGTCGCAGGGTCGCCCGCCCGCGCGCACGCGAATTGCAGTGGTAAGGGCCGGGGAAGTACGAATCATTCAGTTCGTAGGACTTAGCGGCAGCCCGCGCACGTTCGGTGAACCCGCACGATACGCGGAACGGTACGCCGTGGACGATCTTTGTACATTGAAGACGGCGGGGAAAAGAGCCCCGAGGCGGCCAGTCGGGAATCTCGGCAACCCGGGCCGCGCGCGGGCGAATCAGATTTGACAGGGTCGCGCCGAAACCTTCGTGTCGGCAACTCCCCGGCGCGCGGGCGCGACACGCGCAATGTTTCAAACGCCGCGCTTGATCATTCAGCGCGGCGCGAGTCTCCCGCTCTCCCTTGCCCCGACTGAAACTCCCCCCGTCAATGTGAAGCGCAGGCCGACTCCCCGCGGGGGCGGTCGGCGCGAGGGCTTCGGCCCAAACATCATTCGGATTTCAAGACCGGAGGGAAGAGTAGATGAACAACGCAAGACGGATCATTTCGGTGACACTCCTTTTGGCGTTCGTCAGCGCGGGGCTGACCACGCAGGCGCAGCGCGCGCGCGTCAACCGCTATCAGGTCACGCAGATCATCAGCCGCGTGGAGAGCGGCACGGCACGCTTCCGCACCGACCTCGACGACGCGATCAGGAACAGCCGCATCGACAACACGCGGCGCGAGGACAACATCAACCTTTACATGAGCGACTTCGTCAACGCGACGGCGGAGCTGCGCTCGCGCAACGATCAGCGGCGCGCCACCGCCGCCGACGTGCAGCTCGTGCTCGACCGCGCGGCGCTCGTCGATAGCTTCCTGCGCCGCAACCAGCTCGAAGGCAACGTCAACGGCGACTGGGCGACAGTGCGCGCCGATCTGAACCAGTTGGCGAGCGCCTACGGCATCACCTGGAACCCCGCCGCCGCCCGCGGCGGCTACGGCAACAACCGCAACAACGGCGGCTACGGCAACAGCCCCCTGCCGAACGCGGGCACGGCCTACGGCGTCGACCGCCAGTTGACCGGCACCTACCGCCTCGACGTTTCGCGCAGCGACGACCCGCGCACCGCCGCGCGCAACGCGATGGGCTCCACGTCGCGCTACGGCAGGCAGAGCACGCAGGACGACGCGCTGCTCAGGCGGCTCGAAGCGCCCGACACGCTCGCCATCGAGCGGCGCGGCACGGAGGTGACCATCGCCTCGACCCGCGCCCCGCAGATCACGCTCACGGCTGACGGGCGCGAGCGCGTCGAGCAACTGCCGAGTGGCCGCACCGTGCGCGCCAAGGCGAGCCTCTACGGCGATCAGCTCATCGTCAGCACGACGGGCGACCGCGACACCGACTTCACCGTCACCTTCGACCCCGTCGAGAACGGCCAGCGGCTCGAAGTCACGCGCCGCATCTCCGACATCAACCTGCGCGCGCCCGTCACCGTCCGCAGCGTCTACGAGCGCACGTCCGACGTGGCGCAGTTCGACGTTTACCGCGGCGGCGGCTACGCCGCCGGGGCGACGACCACCGCGACGAGCGGCGAGTTCATCGTGCCCGACGGCGTCTCGATGACCGCCACGCTCGATCAGGATTTGAGCACGCGCGCCACGCGGGAGGGCGAGCAGTTCACGATGACCGTGACGCAGCCTTCGGAGTACGCGGGCGCGTCGCTACAGGGTCACATCTCGGGCGTCACGCGCTCGGGCCGCGTGACGGGCCGCTCGGAGATGTCCTTTAACTTCGACCGCATCGTCATGCGCGACGGTCGCAGCTACAGCTTCTCCGGCTTCGTCGAGGGCGTCCGCTCCACCAACGGCGAGAGCGTGAGGGTCGATAACGAGGGCGGCGTGCGCGACAACAGCCAGACGAACCGCACCGTGCAGCGCACGGCCATCGGCACGGCGGTCGGCGCGATCATCGGGGCCATCGCGGGCGGCGGCTCGGGCGCGGCCATCGGCGCGGTCGTCGGCGCGGGCGCGGGCGCGGGCTCGGTCTACGTGCAGGGCCGGGACGATCTCGAACTGCTGCGCGGCAGCGAGGTGACGCTGCGTTCGAGCAGCCCGCAGCGTCGCCAGTAGTCAACACAGCCAAGCCGCACGCGGGCGGCACGATAAGGCACTCGCCGCGGAGTTGACGCGGAGGGGGCGCAGAGGAGAAATAGTTTTCCTCTGCGCCCCCTCCGCGTCGACCCCCGCGCCCCCGCGGTGAATCTTCCTTACGCCCCCCGCGTAAGCTCGAACTGCGCGCGGGCGGTTAAGCCATACTCACTCCGAGCCGGGGTAACGTTTCGGCACGTGATCGCGTATTATCTCTCACGCGGGGCGTGCGTTTCCCGACGAAGAAGGGCGTCCAGCCCGCTCCCGCGCAAGGTCTACGACACTCCCTCAGTTTACAGAAGGGATGAACGCGACGCGCCCGCTCGCCCGACTTGCCGCGCGCAGGGAGAACCTCATGGCAGCGATCCTCATCGTCGACGACGACGAAACCATCCGCGACACACTCTACGAACTTTTCTCGGAAGGCCATCTCTGCCACACGGCGGAGACGGCGGAGCAGGCCCTCGTCTGGCTCGCCGAAGACGCCTACGACGTGGTGCTCACCGACATCTCGATGCCCGGCATGAGCGGCGTCGAGCTTTTGGGCCACGTCCGGCAGCAGCAGCCGCACACGCCCGTCATCATCATCTCCGGCATCGGCGACGAGGAGCACGCCAAGGGGATGCTCAAGCTCGGGGCCTACGCCTACCTGCTCAAGCCCTTCCGCATCGAGGAGGTCGAGGAGCGGGTTGACGGAGCGATCAGGCAGCGGCGGCTGTGGCTGGAAGATCGCAACCAGCCTTCATGACGATGGCGGTTTAGCTCGATCTTGCGGCGCGGGGCGGGCGAGGCTCGCTGCGGGGAAGCGCGGAGGGGGCGCAGAGAAATCCTTAGTCCCCCTTGCGCCCCCTGCCCGCGTCTCCCTGCGCCCCCGCGGCGAGCCCTGATTATGCGGCGGCGAGTTCGCCGTCGCGCGCTGCCTCCTCGCGCGGCGCTGCCGATCTATTGCGCTGCTCTACCTCGCGCAGGATTTCGACGATCCGCTTCATCGAGAAGGGCTTCGACACGACCCAATCGACGCGCGCCGCCTGCTGCTGCTCGGAGCCCACCGACTCGCCCCACCCCGTGATCACGGCGACCGGGATCCCGGCGTCGCGCTCCCGCACGATCCGCGCCAGCTCCCACCCGCTCATGCCCGGCATCCCGATGTCGGTGAAGACCGCGTCGAAGCCGCCCGCCCCGAAGATCGCGAGCGCCTCGTTGCCGCTCGCGCAGGTCACGGCCTCGCACCCTTCCGTCTCAAGAATGTCCGCGAGCAGATCGCGCACGTGCTGCTCGTCGTCGACGACGAGGACGCGCGCCCTCCCGGCTGCGGGCGCGTGAGCGTCGGCGGCGACTTCCTCCGCCGGCTCGGGCTTGAGCACGCCCCGCGCGACGGGCAGCCGGATCGTGAAGGTCGTCCCGCCGTTCACCTCCGTCTGCACCTCGACCGCGCCGTCGTGCCTGCGGACGATGCCGTAGGAGACGGCGAGGCCGAGCCCCATCCCCGCCTTGCCCTTCGTCGTGAAGAAGGGATCGAAGATGCGCGAGCGCACCTCCTGGGTCATCCCGCAGCCGGTGTCCGAGACGCTGAGGAGCACGTGTTCGCCTTCGTCCCGCGACGCGAGCGTCAGCGTGCCGCCCTGCGGCATCGCGTCCACGGCGTTGCAGATCATGTTGACCAGCACCTCGCGCAGCTCCGACTCGTCGCCCATGACGACCGAGTTCGACCCGACGTCGAGCGCGACGCTGACGTAGGCGTCACGGGCCTCGGCGCTGTCCTTCCAGCGCGGGCGCGTCATCTCCTTCGCGTCGAGCAGGAGCTGATCGGTGGCGACGGGCTCGAAGTCGTGGCTGCGGCGCTGGCGCGCGAAGTCCTGAATGCGCTTGACGGTGCGCGCCCCGTCCTCCGCCGTCTTGATGATGATCTGCAAGCCCTTCCTGATCTTCTCGGGGTCGGAGGTGCGCGCCACTAGCTGCGCGCGACCGAGGATGCCGGCGAGCGTGTTGTTGAAGTCGTGGGCGACGCCCGAAGCCAGCTCGCCGAGCGCCGACATCTTTTCGAGCTGCGTGAACTGCTCGCGCATCTCCTCCTGCTCGCGCCGCAGCCTGTCCTGCTCGGCGATGTAGTGCGACAACTCCTCGACGTGCCGCTCCGCCTGCTCGGCCTGCGCGACGGAAGCCTCGACGTGCTTGAGGTAGGTGAGGTAGGTGAAGTAGACGATGCCGAGGATGGGCAGCGTGCCGACGAGGGCGTAGAAGCCGATGACGCCGACGAGCTTGGCGAGCCCGCCCGCGGCGAACGCGCCCGCGAAGTAGGTGACGGACGTCCAGAGGTAGTTGTTCCGCCAGGTCTGCCAGACGGGCTGCCCGTCCTTGAGCGCGCCGCCGACGGCGACGAGCCCGGAGTTGAAGACGTACTGCACGAACGCCATCACGCTCAGGGCGAGGACGAACGCGGGCGTGTCGCCCCCGCCCGCGAGGGCCACCACGTCGCCCACGCTCCACCAGAGGATTTCCGCGGTGATGAGGGTGGAGAGGGAGACGACCGCCGCGTTGAAGAGGAGCGTCAGCGGCTTGCGGCTGAAGCGCAGCGAGGTGAAGAGCCCGTCGAGCGCGGCGACGACGACCGCCGCCTCCCCGCCGAAGAGCAGCAGCGTGAGGAAGACGAAGGTGTCGGAGACGGAGATGTGTGCGCTGACGCGCGGAATCTGGATGCTGAAGCGCGAGCCGATGCCGAGCGTCAGCAGCGCGAGGATGAAGAAGCGCTTGTCGAGGTGCGCGACGGGCAGGAAGCGGATCGACAGGAGGTAAGCCGCCCCGCCGAGGACGACGATCATCCGCAGGAAGGGCTTTGCGAAACGGCGCGTGCTTCCGTTCTCCATTTTGGAGCGACTCCGGGTTGAGTTACAGGTTCCGGCGATTGCGGCGGGAGGAGGGGCGGGGCGCGCGCGCGCGTGAGTCACGCGCCGCCATCGATAATACCAAACGGGGCGCGGGGCGCGGGAAAAAACTTTACGCGCGCGGCGCGCGCCGGAGCCCTCGACGCGCGCCTCGCCGGCCCGTGGGCGGGCGGGCGCGCCGCTCGTGCTGAAACGGGCGTGAGCGCCGCGCCAACATCGCGCGGCGCTCACGCCGTAACTGCCTTGCTTCTCATTCTCCGGGGCTCACGACAGCGTCGCCCCCGCGCCCCTTACGACGGGGCGCGTGCCCGCGTGTTATAGGGGCGTCGTGGCGAGCACGGTGTTGGAGTAGTCGGAATCGGTCGTCCTGCTGAGCGACGCGCGGACGCGGAAGTAGTAGCGCGTGTTGGCCGTCAGCTTGGTGTTCGAGTAGGTGACGACGTTCGAGCCGACCGTCGCGATCTGCGTGAAGTTGACGCCGTCGGTCGAGCGCTCGATTTTGAAGCCCGTCTCGGAGGAGGCGTTGTCCTTCCACGAGAGGTTGATCTGCGTGCGGGAGACGGCGGTGGCCGTCAGGTTGCCCGGCACGGGATCGACGACGACCCCCATGCAGGCCGTCGGGTCGCCCATCACCAGAGCGCGCAAGGCTTGCGACGCCACGTCGCCGGTCAGGACTCCGTCGCCGACGAGGACTCCGTCGCCGACGAGGACGCCGTCGCCGATCAGAACGCCGTCGCCGAGCATCACGCCGTCGCCGATGAGGACGCCGGTGCCGTAGAAGTAGGTGCCGCCGTTCATCGTCGTGCCGTTACTCTTGAGCAGGGTGTCGCCGATCAGCACGCCGTCGCTGACGAGCCCGCTGTCGCCGATGAGGACGCCGTTGCTCTCGACGGTGGCGTCGCCGAGCAGGACGCCGAGGCCGTAGACCTTCTGGTACTGCGTCATCAGGTTCGCGCCCGTGCCGTAAGTCTGATCGAAGATGACGCCCTGCGCCCACTGGAAGCTGAAGCCCGCAATCGTCGTCTGCGCGGTCGGGAGCGAGCAGGCGGGGCAGAGCAGCGGCGCGCCCGTCGAGAGGCTGACCTGATTCAAGTCCGCGCGCACGGCCTTCGCCATCCGCACCGCGCCCTCGATGTTCACTTCGCCCGCGCCCTGCTGGAACGGGTTGAAGCCCGCGAGCGGCTGCGCCGTGTAGGAGAGGATCGCCTTGACGAGGTTCGGCGTGAGCGACGGGTTGGCTTGGAGCATCATCGCCGCCGCGCCGGAGACGACGGGCGCGGCCATCGACGTGCCGTTCAGGTACATCTGCTCGCGCGCCTCCGAGCCGCTCACGTTCGCGTCGAGCAAGGGGTTGGTCGTCACGAGGTAGTTGCGGGGCGACTGCGCGTAGATGATCTTGTTGCCGGGGGCGACCAGATCGGGCTTGATCAGATTGTCGTAGTGGCGCGCGCCGTTCGGGTCGGTCCAGAAGCTGCGCGTCGGCCCGCGCGAGCTGTAGGTCGTGATGGTGTCGTCGGCGCGCGAGTCGGTGCCGAGCGTGTTCGCCGCGCCGACCGTGATGACGGAGGGCTCGTTGCCGGGCGAGTGAATCTGGCCGTAGATTTCACGACCGATCCCGTCTTTGCCCTCGTTGCCCGCGGCGGCGACGACCACGACGCCCGCATCGACGAGGCGGCGCGCCGCTTGGCAGAGCGGGTCGTAGAGGTACGAATCGACGGCGGTCGTGCCGAGGCTCAGGTTGACGACGCGGATGTTGTAGGCGGCGCGGTTGGCGAGCACCCAGTCGAGCGCGCTGAGCAGGCCGGAGACCGAGCCGCGCCCCTGCGAATCGAGCACGCGCAGGCTGACGATCTTCGAGTTCGAGGCGATGCCCTGATACGCGCCGCTCGACACGGCCCCGTTGCCCGCGGCGGCGGCGGCGACGTGCGTGCCGTGCCCGTACGGATCGTCCGTGCGCCCCTCGCCCGTGAAGTCCAGACTGTAGGCGACGCGACCGCTGACGGAAGCGTGGTTGACGTAGATGCCCGAGTCGATGACGGCGATGCCGACGCCGGTGCCGTCGTACTTGGTCAAGCCGCCGAGCGCGCGCGCGGCGTCCGCGCCCGTCGTGAGCGAGATGTGGCCGAGCGACTTGAGCGGGCGGTCGAGCGCCACGTAGTCGACGTCGGAGCTTTTCGCGAGGTTGGAGATCGCGTAGGAGGGCATCTTCACGGCGCGGGAATTGATCCGGGTGAAATTCTTTTTGATCACGCCGGAGTTATTCGCCACCTCGGAATCGAGCGTGCTGTTCCACCCGGCCACCGGCACGACCACGACGTCGAGCAGGTCGCCGCTGTCGCCGGTCTGCATCTTCTTCTTCAGGTCGGCGGAAATTTTGTCGTGCGAGCCGTGCGCCGACGCTTTGTGCGCCGAACGATCAGCGAGGATAATGCCCGCGACGAGGCAGAGCAGCAGCGCGAACAGCGCGCGGCCCGTCGGTCTTCGGTGGCGGCGTGGGGTGGACATGGTCAGTTTGTCTCTTCGTCTCATCTGTTAGAATTTTCCGGTCGGCATCAACGAACAAAAAGCTATTGCCGAGCCCTCGTTTGGCAACGACCGTGCCAGCGGCGGATTCGGCGTTTTTGCCCGCGAAAACCGGGCCTCCGAGCACGCGGCGACGGCGGGTTCGGTCAGCGGCGCGGTCAGGCTGAAGCCGTCATCGGTCAGCGTGATGAGGCGCGGGGCGCGTGCGAGACACGTAAATGGCGACTCCGATTCAGAGGCGGAAGACGATCCCCGCGGCGCTGCCCGCGGAGGTCGAGGCGTTCCGCGACCGCGCGTGGCGGCGCGAGCCGGAGCGCCGCGTCGAGACCGCGGCTGACGCGGAGGCCCTCGTCGAGGCGGCGGGCTTCTGCGCGGCGATGACCGACGCGCGGCGGGCGGGCGCGTCGCTCTACGTCGCCGTCTGCGGCAGGCGCGACGCCTTCATGCCGCGCAACGTGCAGAAAGACCCCGAGAGCAGCCTCGCGTGGACGATCAAAGACGACGTGATGCGCCGCGGTCGCGTCTACTACGCGAAGCTCGCGAAGGGGCGCGCGACGTTCGTCGCCCCGCGCCTCGTCGCACACTTCAACGCGCTGTGGGGCGTGCCGCGCAGTCAGGAACGGGGACGACTCTCGGCGGACGCGCGCGCCATGCTGCGCGTGCTGCGGCGCGAGTGGGAGCTGGCGACGAGCGATCTCCGCGACGCGGCGAAGATGGATCGCGCGCGCGCCACGCGCGCCCTCGACGAGTTGCAGCGCGCGATGAAGGTCGTCCCCGAAGACGTGCTCTACGAGCCGTGGTTCACCTACGTGTGGACGCTCGCCGAAGGGCGGTTCGCGGGGCAGTTGAAGTCGCGCGTCACGCGCGCGGCGGCGCTCCGCGAGGTCGCGCGCGCGTTCCTCGACGGGGCGGGCATGACGGCGCGCGGCGAGCTGGCGCGCGTCACGGGCCTGTCGCGCGCGGACGCGGGCCTCGGCAACCGCGCGCTCGTGCGCGAGGGCTACGCCGGGCGGCTCGAAGAGGGCGTCTACAGGCTGACGGACTTCGACGAGCGGCTGCGCGGGATGGAGTGAGCGTCCGCGCTGCGTTTGCCGTCGCGGCGATCACGGGCCGGGCGGGCCGGGGGCGCGGTAATCGCCAGCGGGCGTCGCGAAGGTTTATAATCACACCGCGAGTCGCAGAGTCGGGCCGGGAGGAGTCTTGATGAGCCGGAATCATTTGCCGAAGGCGACGGCCTTTTTCGCCGCCCTCGCCCTCACGCTGTCGGCGGCGGGGGCGAAGGGGCAGGACGCTTTGCGCTCGGGCGACGAGCGGCGCGAGCGCAGGGGCGCGGTGCGCTCCGTGACGATCCCGGTGATGGTGAGCGTGCCGCTGCCGCGCGGGGGCAGCGAGGAGCTGCGCCCGCTCGGCCTCACGCTCACGGAAGACGGCGAGCGGCAGGAGATACTCTCGACGCGCAGCCAAGCCGAGCGCGCGCCGCTCTACCTGACCGTGCTCGTCCAAGACGATCTCATCCCGCCCGCCGCCAACGAGATCAGCACGCTCGCCGGCTTCATCCGCCGCCTGCCCGAAGGCACGTACGTCTCGGTCGGCTACCTGCGCGTCGGCTCGATCCAGATCAGGCAGAAGTTCACGACCGATCTCGAACGCGCGGCGAAGGCGCTGCGCATCCCCTTCGGCACGCCCTCGGTCGGCCCCTACAACCCTTACGCGATCATCGTCGAGGCCCTCAAGCGTTACCAGTCGCAGCCCGTCGGGCGTCGCGCCGTCCTCGCCGTCACCGACGGGCTCGACATCTCGCGCGGCGTCGAAAACTCCCTCGCCTCGCAGAGCACCGATCTGGAGCGCGCCATCGGGGAGGCGCAGCGGCGCGGCGTCGCCGTCTACTCGATCTACACGCCGACGGCGAGCACGAGCGGCAACCCCTCGCTCGTCAACAACGCCCAAGGGGCGCTCTCGCGGCTCTCGGAAGAGACCGGCGGCAAGGCATTCTTTCAGGGGACGGGCGCGCCCCTCAGCTTCGATCCCTTCCTGCGCGAGATCGACGACAAGCTCGGCAAGCTGATCGCTCTCACGTACCTCTCGACCCACGCCGACAAAGGCTTCCACAAGATCAAGCTCGAAGTGATGCTCGAAGGCGCGCAGCTCAACTACCCCGCGGGCTACACGCGGAAGTAGCGACGGCCTGCGGGCGCGAGCCGCGCCGACCGGGGGACGCGTCCCATGTACTTCAAACAGTTCTACCTCGGCTGCCTCGCGCACGCCTCTTACATGATCGGCTCGGAGGGCGAGGCGGCGGTCGTCGATCCGCAGCGCGACGTGGGCGAGTACGTCGCGGAGGCGGCGCGGCAGGGGCTCAGGATCAAGTACGTCGTCGAGACGCACCTGCACGCCGACTTCGTCAGCGGCCACTGCGAGCTGGCCGCGCGCACGGGCGCGGAGATCGTCATCAGCCGTCGCGCCGAAGCCCGCTTCCCGCACCGCGCCGTCGCGGAGGGCGACGAGATCGGCGTCGGCAAAGTCACGCTGCGCTTCGTCGAGACGCCGGGCCACACGCCGGAGGGCGTCTGCGTGCTCGTCGTCGATCACGAAGTCTCGGACGAGCCGCAGAAGGTTCTGACGGGCGACACGCTCTTCGTCGGCGACGTGGGGCGGCCCGATCTCGCCGGCTCGCGCGGCTACACGAGCGAGGCGATGGCGGCGATGCTCTACGAGAGCCTCCACGGCAAGCTCCTCAAGCTCGGCGACGGGGTGGAGATGTTTCCCGCTCACGGCGCGGGCTCGATGTGCGGGCGCAACATCTCGAAGGAGACCTCCTCGACCATCGGCCAGCAGCGGCGCTTCAACTACGCGCTCGCGCCGATGTCGAAGGACGAATTCGTCCGCATGATGACGACCGATCTGCCGCCCGCGCCCGCTTACTTCTCGCGCGACGCCGAGATCAACCGCGCGGGCGCGCCCCCTCTGGCCGACGCGCCGCCCCCACGCGCACTGTCGCCGCGGGAGGTGAGCGATCTCCGGGGCGAAGGCCGCCTCGTCCTCGACGTGCGCGCGGCGGCGGAGTTCGGCGCGGCGCACGTGCCGGGCGCGCTCAACGTGGGGCTCGGCGGGCAGTTCGCCATCTGGGCGGCGAGCTTGATCGATCCGGATCGGAAGATCGTCTTGGTCGCGGACGGCGACGAAAAAGTCGGCGAGGCCGTGACGCGGCTCGCGCGCGTCGGGATAGAAACGGTCGAGGGCTTCCTCGGCGGCGGGATGGAGGCGTGGCGCGCAGCCGGGTTAGAGACTGCGACCGTCCCGCAAATCACCGTCGACGATCTTCACCGCCGCGTCGAGGCGGGCGACGATCTGCAAATCCTCGACGTGCGCCGACCCGGGGAGTTCGCCGACGGCCACGTGCCGGGGGCCGCCCCCGCCCCGCTCGCCGAGCTTCGGCGGAGCGCGCTCGACGGCCTCGATCCGGCGCGACCGCTCGCCGTCATCTGCGCGGGCGGGTACCGTTCGAGCGCGGCGACGAGCCTGCTCATCACACGCGGCTTCAAAAAACTCTTCAACGTCGCGGGCGGAACCTCAGCCTACGTCGGCGCGGGCTACGCGGTCGAGAAGTAGGCGCGAGCGCGGTCGAGAAGTTGACGCGCCGCGCGCGCTCCCCGCAGCCGCCCGGTCGCGAAACTTTCATCCGGGCCCGCCCGTACTGGATCGCGCAAAGGGGCGGGGCGAAGGAAGCGCGGCGGCGGCCCGATGCCGCTCACGACGTTCCGCCCCGCGCGCGACGCTCCCACACGGCGCGCCGAGCCGTCCCGGTCGCTCAGCCGACTAACAGTCTCGCAGTCAACTAAGGAGAGTCCAGAATGTTCCGAAAGAGTTTGTTCGCCTTCGCCTTCGTCGCGCTCGCAGCCGCGGGGGCGTCTGCGCAGACGGTCGATGAGATCATCGCCAAGCACGTGACCGCGATGGGCGGCATGGAGAAACTGAAAGCCGTCAAGACGATGCGCATGACGGGGAAGATGACGCTCGCGCCGGGCCTCGAAGCGCCCGCCGTCATCGAGTACAAGCGCCCGCAGAACGTGCGCATCGAGATCACTCTGCAGGGCATGACCGCCGTGCAGGCTTACGACGGCGCGAACGCGTGGCAGATCATGCCGTTCCAGGGCAACAAGAACCCGGAGGCGATGGGCGCGGACGACCGCAAGGACATCGAGGAGGAGGCAGACCTCGTCGAGGGGCCGCTCGTCAACTACAAGGAGAAGGGCCACAAGGTCGAGCTGCTCGGCAAGGAGAAGGTCGAGGGCAGCGACGCCTACAAGCTGAAGGTCACGCTCAAGAACGGCGACGTGCAGACCGTCTACCTCGACGCCGACACCTTCCTCGACGTGAAGGCCGAGGGCAAGCGGATGATGCGCGGCACGGAGGTCGAGACCGAGTCGTTCAGCGGCGACTACAAGGAGGTCGAGGGCCTGATGATCCCGCACTCGCTCGAAGCCGGTCAGAAGGGGAGCACGCAGCGCCAGCGCATCACCATCGAGAAGGTCGAGATCAACCCGCCGGTCGAGGACGCGCGCTTCAAGATGCCCGAGGTGAAGAAGGCCGAGGGCAACGCGCCCGCCGCCAAGCCGGAGAACAAGGAGTCGGAGACGAAGCCCGCCGACAAGAAGCCGGAGCCGAACAAGAAGCCGCCGCTCGGCTAGTCTCAAGAACGACGACCCGACGCGACGACACAAACGACGCCGGGCGCGGGCCGAAGCAGCCCGCGCCCGGCGGCACGCCTTCATCCACATTCATCCCAGCCGAATAAACTTTCAAGCCGAGTTTGAGGGGGTTTTAACCGTCATGCCGAACCGTTGGAAAGGTCTGCTCGCGCTGCGCCTCGCCGCCGCGCTGCTCTTCGTCTCACTCCCGCTGCGCGCGCAGACGCCGGGCGCGCAGGGCGAGCCCGTCAAGATCGACTCCGAGACCATTTCGGGGCTGGACGCCCGCCCGATAGGCCCCGCCGTGATGGGCGGTCGCGTCGCGGCGGTCGACGGCGTGGTGGAAAATAACCGCGTCACGCTCTACGTCGGCTCGGCGAGCGGCGGCGTGTGGAAATCCACGAACGGCGGGACGACCTTCAAGCCCGTCTTTGACAAGCACACGCAATCCGTCGGCGCGGTCACTATCGATCCGACCAACCCGAAGACGGTGTGGGTCGGCACGGGCGAGTCGTGGGTGCGCAACAGCGTCTCGGTCGGCGACGGCGTCTACAAGTCAACGGACGGCGGCGACAACTGGACGAACGTCGGGTTGAAGGACACGGAGCGCGTCGCGCGCGTGCTCGTCGACCGCAAAGCGCCGGACACGGTCTACGTCTGCGCGACGGGCCACCTGTGGGACGCGAACGCCGAGCGCGGCGTCTTCAAGACGACCGACGGCGGCAGGACGTGGCAGAAGGTTCTCTTCGTCAACGAAGACACGGGCTGCGCGATGATGGACATGGACCCGCAGGACTCGAAGACCGTCTACGCGGCGATGTGGCAGTACCGGCGCAAGCCCTGGACGTTCTCTTCGGGCGGCGCGGGCTCGGGGCTCTTCAAGTCTTCGGACGGCGGCGCGACGTGGAAGAAGCTCTCGCGGGGTCTGCCCGCGGGCGATCTCGGTCGCATCGCGGTGGCGGTCGCGCCGTCGAACCCGAAGGTCGTCTACGCCTTCGTCGAGGCGAAGCAGACCGCGCTCTTCCGCTCGGACGACGGCGGCGAATCGTGGGCCGAGACGAACAGCAGCCAGGCGGTCATCGGTCGCCCGTTCTACTTCGGGAACCTCTACGTCGATCCGAAGAACGAGAACCGGGTCTACAAGCCGTCCACCTCGCTGAGCATCAGCGAGGACGGCGGCAAGACTTTCAGCGGCATCGCCGGATCGGTTCACAGCGACTTCCACACGATGTGGATCAACCCCGGCAACCCGGAAGTCATCTACATCGGCTGCGACGGCGGGCTCTACTCGACCGAGGACAGGGGCGCGCGCTGGCGCTTCTACCCGAACCTGCCGCTCGCGCAGTTTTACCACGTCAGCTACGACATGGATCGGCCCTACAACGTCTACGGCGGCTTGCAGGACAACAGCTCGTGGTACGGCCCCTCGAACGCGGTCGGCGGCGTGCAGAACAAGCACTGGCGCGCGGTCTTCGGCGGCGACGGCTTCTGGGTCTTCGAAGACCCGTCCGATCCCGACTACATCTACGCCGAGTATCAGGGCGGCAACGTCGGGCGCGTCAACCGCAAGACTTTAGAGACGCGCGACATCAAGCCCCTGCCGCGCGCGGGCGAGAAGCTGCGCTTCAACTGGAACACGCCGATCCACGTGAGCCCGACGCAGAAGGGAACCGTCTACATCGGCTCGCAGTTCCTCTTCCGCTCGCGCGACCGCGGCGACTCGTGGGAGCGCGTCTCGCCCGATCTCACGACGAACGATCCCGTGAAGCAGCGGCAGGAGGAGTCGGGCGGCCTGACGGTCGACAACTCCGACGCCGAGACGCACACGACCATCTACACGATCAGCGAGTCGCCGAAGAACGCGAACACGATCTGGGTCGGCACCGACGACGGCAACCTCCAGCTCACCCGCGACGGCGGAAAGACGTGGTCGAACGTCGTTAAGAACGTCGCGGCTCTGCCCGCCAACTCATGGGTCTCGACCGTCGAGGCGAGCCGCTTCGACGAGGCGACCGCTTACGCGACCTTCGACCGGCACGCCGACGGCGACATGAAGCCGTACGTCTTCAAGACCGCCGACTACGGCAAGACGTGGACGCCGCTCGCGACCGCCGACGTCGAGGGCTACGCGCACGTCATCAAGGAGGACACGGTCAACAAGGACTTGCTCTTCCTCGGCACGGAGTTCGGGCTCTTCGTCTCGCTCGACGGCGGGCGGCAGTGGGCGAGGTTTACGGGCGGCGACTTCCCGCGCGTCGCCGTGCGCGACATCGCCCTCCACCCGCGCGACAACGATCTCCTCCTCGCCACCCACGGGCGCGGCATCTGGATCGTCGACGACATCACGCCGCTGCGCTCGCTCACGCAGGAGCTGCTCGGACGGGACGCGGCGTTCATCCCCTCGCAGCCCGCCGTGCTGACCCTGCCCGCGAGCGAGTTCAACTTCGCCGGCGACTCGGAGTACGTCGGTCGCGCCAAGAGCGAGAGCGCGCAGATCGTCTACTACCAGAAGAAGCGGCACATCTTCGGCGATCTCAAGTTCGAGATTTACGACGAGGCCGGGAACCTCGTCTCGACGATACCGGGCAGCAAGCGGCGGGGCCTGAACCGCGTCGAGTGGTCGATGCGCATGAAGTCGCCGAAGGTGCCGCCCGCCGCCTCGCTCGTCCCGAACTTCTTCTCCTTCGTCGGGCCGCGCGTCCCCGAGGGCGCGTACACCGTGAAGATGATCAAGAACAAGGACACCTTCACGTCGAAGATCAACGTCGTCGCCGACCCGCGCTCGCGCCACACGAAGGAGGATCGCGCGCTCCAGTTCTCGACCGTCACGCGGCTCTACCGGATGCTCGCCGACATGACCTACACGGTCGATACGGTGACGGGCGTGCGCACGCAGGCGCAGGCGCGGCTGGCGAAGCTCGGCGCGAACGACGCGGCGCGCAAGCCGCTCGAAGACCTGTTGCGCGCGACCGACGCCCTTCGCGCGCGGCTCGTCGCCACGCGCGAGGGATCGGGGATCACGGGCGAGGAGCGCATCCGCGAGAAGATGGGCACGCTCTACGGCGCGGTCAACAGCTACGACGGTCGCCCGTCGCAGTCGCAGATCGAACGCATCGCGGAACTCGGCAAGGAGATGGCCTCCGTCGTCGCCGACTTCGACGCCTTGACGAAGAGAGAACTCGCCGCGGCGAACGCCGAGCTGGCGAAGGAACAACTCGAACCCATCAACGTGATGACGCGGGCCGACTGGGAGAAGAACCCGCCCGGGAACTGAGGCGAGGGGCGGGACGGCAGGGCGGAGAGAAGAGGACGAAGCGCGACGCCCGTCAGGG
>DASVQC010000009.1:0-7277 GCA_036389335.1 Pyrinomonadaceae bacterium
CTCGCGTTCGCGACCGCGCGGCGGCTGGGCGGGGTGAGAAAACAGATGAGTGAACTCAAAGTCATACCGCTCAGACCGCGCGACGGCGAATCGGGCGCGGCGGGCACGGGGCTGGTCGAGGCCCGCGCGACCGACGAGATCAACGTCTCGGAGATGCGCCAAGAGCACGAGGATCGGCTGCACAGGCAGGAGGGGCTGATCGAGAAGATCGAGCCCGCGAAGCTCTTCGAGATGCTCTACCAGATGATCCTCATCCGCCGCTTCGAGGAGAAGGCGGCGGAGGCTTACACGCTCGGCAAGATCGGCGGCTTCTGCCACCTCTACATCGGCCAGGAGGCGGTCGCCGTCGGCTCCATCGCCGCGCTCCGGCCCGAAGACTACGTGATGACCAGCTACCGCGACCACGGCCACGCCATCGCGCGCGGCACGTCGCCCGACGAGGTGATGGCGGAGCTGTACGGCAGGGCGGGCGGCTGCTCGGCGGGCAAGGGCGGGTCGATGCACCTCTTCGACCGCGACACCAATTTCCTCGGCGGCCACGCCATCGTCGGCGGCCAGATTCCGCTCGCCACGGGGGTCGCCTTCGCCTCGAAGTACAAGAACACGGGCCGGGTCTCGGTCGTCTACTTCGGCGAGGCGGCGGTCAATCAGGGCGTCTTCCACGAGTCGCTGAACATGGCACAGCTCTGGCGGCTGCCGTGCGTCTACGTCTGCGAGAACAACCAGTACGGGATGGGCACGTCGCTCGCGCGCGCGATGTCGCAGCAGGACGTGTCGCAGAAGGCCTGCGCCTACGGCATCGCCTCCGAGTTCGTCGACGGCATGGACGTGCTCGCCGTCTACGACGCCACCTGCCGCGCGGCGGAGCGTGCGCGCGGGGAGTCTCTGCCGTCGCTCCTGGAAGTGCGCACCTACCGCTTCATGGGCCACTCCATGTCCGACCCCGGCAACTACCGCACGCGCGCCGAGATCGAAAAGTATCAGGAGCGCGACCCCATCAAAGTCTTGGCCGCGAGCCTCAAGAACAAAGGCATCGCCGACGACTCCAAGATTAAAGAGCTCGAAGATCGCGCCCGCGCCGAGGTGGAGCGCGCCGCCAAATTCGCCGACGAGAGCCCCGAGCCCGCGCCGGAAGAACTCTTCACGCACGTCTACGCGAACCCAATCAGCGTGAACCGTCAACCGTGACAGGTGACGAGTCAGAGCTGTTAGCTATTAGCTATTAGCTAACGGCTAACAGCTAATAGCTAACGGCCTATCTGACCTGTCACCTGTCACGGTTTACCCGTCACGGCTTTCGGAGGTGGAATGGCAGTCATCACGATGCGCGAGGCTTTGAATCAGGCGCTCGCCGAGGAGATGCAGCGGGACGAGGACGTCTTCCTGATGGGCGAGGAGGTGGCGGCTTATCAGGGCGCGTACAAAGTCTCGAAGGGGCTGCTCGAAAAGTTCGGCGAGAAGCGCGTCATCGACTCGCCGATCACGGAGCTGGGCTTCGCGGGCCTCGGCGTCGGCGCGGCGATGGTGGGCCTGCGGCCCGTCATCGAGTTCATGACCTTCAACTTCTCGATCCTCGCCACCGATCAGATCATCAACTCCGCCGCCAAGATGCTCTACATGTCGGGCGGGCAGTTCAACATCCCCATCGTCTTCCGCGGGCCGAACGGCTCGGCCTATCAGGTCTCTTCGCAGCACTCGCAGGCGCTCGAATCGTGGTTCGCGCACTTCCCCGGCATCAAGGTCGTCATGCCCTCGACCCCCGCGGACGCGAAAGGTCTGCTCAAGAGTTCGATCCGCGACGACGATCCGGTGATCTTCCTCGAACAGGAGCGCATGTACGGCATGAAGGGCGAAGTGCCGGACGACGCCGACTTCACCGTCCCGCTCGGCGTGGCCGACGTGAAGCGCGAGGGCACGGACTGCACCGTCGTCGCGCGCTCGCTCGCCGTCCCGCTCGCGCTGAAGGCGGCGGAGGAGCTTGAGAAGCAGAACGTCTCGGTCGAGGTCATCGACCCGCGCACGATCCGCCCGCTCGACATCGAGACGATCATCAACTCCGTGAAGAAGACGAACCGCGTCGTCATCGCCGAAGAGTCGCACCCCTTCTGCGGCGTCGCCGCCGAGATCAGCGCGCAGATCATGGAGCGCGCCTTCGACCACCTCGACGCGCCCGTCAAGCGCCTCTCCGGGGTTGACGCGCCCATGCCTTACGCGCGCAACCTCGAACGCCTCGCCCTGCCCGACGTTGACAAGATCGTCGCCGCGGTGCGCGAAGTTTCGTACTTATAAAGCTGTCCGTTGCCCGTGGTCAGTCGTCCGTTGTTCTCGGATCGACGACGCGATACTAACCACGGGCGGTCGAATTAGGGTGCGGGATGAACTACTGACCACGGACTACTGACCACGGACAACTGACAAAGGACAACGGACAAAACCGATGGCAACGCAGGTCGTCATGCCGAAGCTCTCCCCGACGATGGAGGAGGGGCAACTCTCGCGGTGGCTCAAGCAGGAGGGCGACCGCGTGACGGTGGGCGAGCCGCTCGCCGAGATCGACACGGACAAGGCGACGATGGAGGCGCAGGCGCTCGCCGAGGGCGTGCTGCGCAAGATCGTCGTCCCCGAAGGCACGACCGTCCCGCTCGGTCAGGTCATCGCCATCATCGGCGCGCCCGACGAAGACATCTCCGCGCTGCTCTCGCAGGTCGAGTCGGGCGAGGCGGGCGCGCAGAACAAGCAGACCATCGAGCGCAACGTCGAAGCCGGTCAGGACGGCGCGCAGAAGGAACTGGCGGGGGTCGTCGCCGACGGCGCGCGCACGCAGGCGACGATTCAGGGCGCGCCGCTCGAAGGCGACGCCGGCGGCGCGAGCGCGAAAGGTTCGGACGAAGCCGCGACCCCGCCCCCCGCGAATCAGTCTCAGCCGCAGCCGTCACAGCAGACCGCTCAGCAGCAGCCTTCTCAAGACGCGCCGCGGGGCGGCGAAGGCCGCGAGTCGGGCAACGGACAGCGCGGCGGCGGTCGCACCATCGTCTCGCCCATCGCCGCGCGCATGGCCGCCGACGCCAACATCAACTTGCAGACGCTCGCGGGCAGCGGCCCCGGCGGTCGCATCGTCAAGCGCGACATCGAGGCCGCGATCAAGTCGGGCGGCGAAGCGCGCGCGGGCGAACGCCGATCAGGTGAGCAACAACAGGCGCAGGCCGGGGCCGCCGAGGCGCGCGCGCCGCAGCCGAGCGCGCCCGCCCGGCAGCCGCAGATCGAGGGCGCGCCCGCCTACCGCGACGAGCCTTTGACGGCGATGCGCGCGACCATCGCGCGCCGCCTCGTCACCTCCATCGGCCCCGTCCCGCACTTCTACCTCACGACCGAGATCGGGATGGACGCGGCGTCAGACCTGCGCCGACAGCTCAACGCGCAGGACGAGTCGGCCAAGGTGAGCCTCAACGACATCATCATCAAGGTCGCGGCGGTCGCGCTCCGCCGTCACCCGCAGGTCAACGCCTCCTTCCAAGACAAGGCGATCCGCTACTACGAGCGCGCAGACGTCGGCGTCGCCGTCGCCATCGACGACGGCCTCATCACGCCCGTCGTGCGCGGGGCCGACGCGAAGTCCATCGCCGAGATCGGGCGCGAGGTGCGCGAGCTGGCCGAGCGCGCGCGCGCGCGCAAGCTCAGGCCCGAAGAGTACACGGGCGCGACCTTCTCTGTGAGCAACCTCGGCATGTTCGGCATCGACGAGTTCACCGCCGTCATCAACCCGCCCGAGGCCGCCATCCTCGCCGTCGGCGCGGCGGGCGAGAAGCCGGTCGTGCGGGGCGGCGCGGTCGCGGTGCGGCAGATCATGCGCGTCACGATGTCGTGCGATCACCGCGTCATCGACGGCGCGACGGGCGCGAAGTTCCTACAGACTTTCAAGCGACTGCTGGAGAACCCGCTGCTGCTGCTGGCGTGAGCCGCCCGCCGCCGCACCCGCGCCACCGAGGGTCTGATCTTTTGCCTCCCCACGGTTCGGATAAATCGCCCGGCGTCAGGCCGCACCTCGCGCTCGTCGCCGTCCAGCTCTTCTTCGGCACGTGGTCAATCGTCGGCAAGATCGTCCTCCGCTACCTGCCGAGCACAGGGCTCGTCGCCATACGCATCGCGGGCGGCACGCTCGCCTTCCTCATCATCCGGCGCGGCGCTAAGAGCCTCCGGCTCGACCGCCGCTCCGACTACGCGCGCGTCGCCCTCTACAGCCTGCTCGGCGTCGCCCTCAACCAGCTACTCTTCGTCAAAGGGCTCTCGCTCTCGACCGCCATCAACGCCAACCTGCTCGGCACGATGATCCCGGTCTTCACCCTGCTCGCGGGCGTCGCGCTCGGCTACGAACGCTTCTCCCTGCGCGTCGTCGTGGGCGTCGCCGTCGCCGCGTGCGGGGCCGTCTACCTCGTCAACCCGTTCCGCGCGAGCTTCTCCGGCGCGACGACGCTCGGCAACCTGCTGCTCATCTCCAACAGCTTCTGCTACGGGCTCTACCTCGCCATCTCGCAGGACGCGATCCGCCGCTACGGCGCGCTCACCGTCATCACTTGGGTCTTCATCTTCGGCTGCGTCTTCACGCTCCCCGTCGGCGGCTACCATCTGGCCCACGTCCCGCTCGCGCGGCTCCCGCCTGCGGTCTGGCTCGCGATCCTCTACATCGTCCTCGTCCCGACCGTCGGCGCTTACTACCTCAACGCGTGGGCGCTCGGTCGCGTCGCGCCGAGCGTGGTCGCCGTCTACGTCTACCTGCAGCCGGTCGTCGGGTTCGCCCTCGCGCCCTTCGTCTTGGGCGAGCAGCTCGACGCGCACGTCTGGGTCGCGACCGCGCTCATCTTCGCGGGCGTCGGCTTCGTCATCACGCGCCGCCGCACGCCCGCCTTCGACGAAGTGTCGGAGCGGCCCGACGCGCTCGGTCGTTAAATCTGATAAGATTTCGCGCGGGCGGACTAAAGGTGCCAGACTCTCTCAACACCCTGCGCGAGCGCGCGGCGGCGGCTCACGCCGAAGACTCCGCGGTGAAGACGGGCGCGGCCCGGCTCTCCATCGCCGTCGCCGCCTTCCTCATCCTCGTCAAGACGGCGACGGCTTTCCTGACCGGCTCGATCAGCGTCTGGGCCTCTCTGCTCGACTCGGCGATGGACATCTTCGCCTCCCTCATCAACCTCTACGCCGTCCGGGCCGCCGCGCGCCCCGCCGACGAGGATCACGCCTACGGCCACGGCAAGGCCGAATCGCTCGCCGGGCTCTTCCAGTCGGCGGTCATCACGGCGTCCGGCTTCTTCCTCGTCTGGGAAGCCTTCAAGCGGATCGTCTACCCGCGCGAGACGACCGCCGCCGGCCTCGGCATCGCCTCGATGCTCGTCGCCGTCGCGGCCAGCGCGCTGCTCGTCCTCCGACTCCGCCGCGCCGCGCGCAGCACCGACTCGCCCGCGCTCACGGCTGACGCGCTCCACTACGTCTCCGACATCTACACGAACGCCGCCGCCCTCGCCGCGCTCGTCGTCGTCTATCTGACGGGCTGGCGCACCGCCGATCCACTCTTCTCCCTCGCCATCTCGATCTACATCCTCGCCTCCGCCTTCGCGGTCGCTAGAGAGTCGGTGGACGTGCTGATGGACAAGAAGCTCCCGCCCGAAGTTGACGAGAAGGTCGCCGAGATCGTCCACCGCTACAAGACGGACGGCGTCCTCGGCGTCCACGACATCCGCACGCGCCGCTCCGGCTCCCTCAAGTTCATCGACATGCACCTCGAAGTCGACCGCGCCAAGACCCTCGAACAGGCGCACGACCTCACCGTCAACGTCATGCGCGACATCGAGGCCGAAATCCCACGCTCCCGCGTCCAGGCGCACACCGATCCGGCAGGGTAATTTACTCGTCAAAGTGCTGTGTGGACTTATAATGGCCGCGTCAATCCGGCTGACGCGGCTCTTGACCCCTTCGGCGGTGTTATGCCGACTAGTGCGGCTTTCCACGCTCTATTGGGGAGTTATACCGCGCCGTGCGGCATAATATGCGTTAGATTTTCGGGGTGTGGTAACGACAATGCTTTATAAGAAGATGGCGAAGAGAAACGTCATTCTCCTGACGCTCGCGGTGTGGCTCGTCGGCTGCGGCGTCTACTTCTATTTGTACGTCACGTCCGTCATGGCCCTGCCCAATCCGGCCTCGTACGAGCAAGGCTTCGGGTGGCCTGCCTTGATGTTCCTCATCTTCAGGCTGCCGTTCTTGCTCATCGGGGGTCTTATCCTGATCTGGTTGGAGGCGCTCGCAATCGAGCTGTTCCCGCGAAGGTAGGTATGCTCGCGCGGGGCGGATTTCATGGTCTGGCGGGAGTTGAATGCTAAAGGCGAAAATCTAACAACGGCATGCACCCGACCCGCGACACGATGGCTTTCATCAATCTCAGTGGGGCGGGCGGGTGATGCCGGGCGTTAGGTGGGTCTCGCTGGCCGAACGGCTTTGAAGCTTGGGATAAGGCACATTATAAAGACTGTTGCAGTAGTTTTCTTGCTGGTTATTAGAAACATCTTGGTGGTGGAAGAATCGGTATGTTCGTGCCCATTACTTGTCCGTGTTGGAAATATGTTATGTTCGCAAAATCTACAAACTGCGGTGGCGGTATATCTGTATCGACATTCATCAAGACCGGTTGGCCTTGAATGGAATCATAGCGTAAGGTGTGAAATGCGCCCCGGTCGCCGTTACTCGGTTGGTTTATTTGAAAAATAAAGGCATAAGGTTGATTAGGATTTGCTGCCTGACCTCTTTGAACAAAGATTGATGAGGCGAGGAGCAAAGAATTGTTCCAGAAAAAGCGCGAGCTATCCTTCGTAAAGAGGTCGCCACTATTAGGACTACCTAGCTTGACCCTATTAATATCGAAGGTAAAATCGGAGGCATTTGATTGCCTATTATCGATACACGTGATCGTGTAATAGGAGGCAAACTCAAAACAGTGGCTTGGATTACTGTCAGGAAATTGCTGATCGTAACAAGTGAATTGCATCGTTTCCCGGTATTTTATCTGTACAAGGCCAGCGTCTCGTGGTGGAGGTGGGTTTGAGTCTGGACAGCCAGTACCAACAAGAGCCACTAGAAGGATTATTATTAATGGGTCATGACTAGATAGCGAAGGCTAATCTAGTGATTTTCAGGAGGAGCTTGTAGAGGTCTTCATCACGATGATTGAACCTGAACTCACACTCCTTCAAGTGCAGGTAAAAGGTCGAACGGCTCATCCCTTTGAACTT
>DASVQC010000010.1:0-69430 GCA_036389335.1 Pyrinomonadaceae bacterium
AGGAGAAGCTCGACGCGCTCGACGCGTGGGACTTGGACAGCCGGCTCGAACTCGCGATGGACGCGCTGCGCTGCCCGCCGGGCGAGACGAAGGTCGCGGTTCTCTCGGGCGGCGAAAAGCGTCGCGTCGCGCTCTGCCGCCTGCTGCTGATGAAGCCCGACATCCTCCTCCTGGACGAGCCGACCAACCACCTCGACGCCGAGTCGGTCGCGTGGCTCGAACAGCACCTTCAGCGCTACGAGGGCACGGTCATCGCCGTCACGCACGACCGCTACTTCCTCGACAACGTCGCCGGGTGGATTCTCGAACTCGACCGCGGGCAGGGCATCCCGTGGCAGGGCAACTACTCTTCGTGGCTCGAACAGAAGCAGGAGCGCCTGCGCCGCGAGGAGAAGTCGGAGAGCGAGCGCACGCGCACGCTGGCGCGCGAGCTGGAGTGGATCAGGATGTCTCCGAAGGGGCGGCACGCGAAGTCGAAGGCGCGCATCAGCGCCTACGAGTCGCTGGCGAGTCAGGAGACGCAGCGTAGAGCGGGCGAGGAGCTGGAAATCTACATCCCGCCCGGCCCGCGCCTCGGCGACAACGTGATCATCGCCGAACACGTCTCGAAGGCTTACGGCGACCGGCTGCTCATAGACGATCTCAGCTTCTCGCTCCCGCCCGGCGGCATCGTCGGCGTCATCGGGCCGAACGGCGCGGGCAAGACCACGCTCTTCCGCATGATCACGGGCCAGGAGCAGCCCGACGCCGGCACGTTCCGCGTCGGCGAGACCGCGCAGGTCGCCTACGTCGATCAGAGCCGCGACCTGCCCGCCGACAAGTCGATCTGGGAAGTGGTCTCGGACGGGCTCGACCTCGTGCAGCTCGGGGCGCGGCAGGTCAACTCGCGCGCCTACGTGGCGCGCTTCAACTTCGCGGGCTCGGATCAGCAGAAGAAGGTCGGCTCGCTCTCGGGCGGCGAGCGCAACCGCGTCCACCTCGCGAAGATGCTGAAGGAGGGCGCGAACGTCCTGCTCCTCGACGAGCCGACGAACGATCTGGACGTGAACACGATGCGCGCGCTCGAAGAGGCTCTGGAGAACTTCGCGGGCTGCGCCGTCGTCATCAGCCACGACCGCTGGTTCCTCGACCGCATCGCCACACACATCCTCGCCTTCGAGGGCGACAGCCACGTCGAATGGTTCGAGGGCAACTACTCCGACTACGAGGCCGACCGCCACGCCCGCCTCGGCGCGGACGCCGATCAGCCGCACCGCATCAAGTACCGTCAACTGACGCGCGGGTAGTTAAAGCCGTATACCGGGCGGGGTGAGCGACGTGGGCGACGCACGACGGGAGGTGAAGATCGGGTGCTGCGGCTTCCGTTTGTCGCGCGTGGAATATTTCTCGCGCTTTCCGGTCGTCGAAGTGCAGCAGACTTTCTACCAGCCGCCCAAGATCGAGACTCTGGAGAGTTGGCGCGAGGACGCGCCGGAGGCGTTCGAGTTCACGCTGAAAGCCTGGCAGCTCGTCACGCACGACGGCGCGAGCCCGACCTACCGCCGGATCAAGCGTGATCTGACCCAGCGTGAGCGCGAGGAGTGCGGCTCGTTCCGCCCGACCGAGATCGTGCGGGAGGGCTGGGAGGTGACGCGCGCGTGCGCCGAAGCCCTGCGCACCCGCCGCATCCTCTTCCAGTGCCCCGCGCGTTTCAAGCCGACCGCGGTCAACGTCGGGAACCTGCGGCGCTTCTTCTCCACGGTCGAGCGCAATGATTTTATCTTCATGTGGGAGCCGCGCGGGGAGTGGTCGCGCGAGCTGGTCGGCGAGCTGTGCCGCGAACTCGATCTCATCCACGTCGTCGATCCGCTTGTCGAGCGCACGGCGACGCCGGAACGTTGTTACTTCCGCCTGCACGTGCGCTGGGGCGGCGGGCGCAACCGCTACGAAGACGAGGAGCTGGCGGAGATGTACACGATGCTGCCGCGCGGCGAGACCTCTTACGTCCTCTTCAACAACGTGCGGATGATGGACGACGCGACGAGGTTCCAGAGGCTCGTCGGCGAAGAGTTAGAAGACTAAGACTTCATTTCAAAAACGCCCGCGTTGCTCTCTTTGCGACTTTGCGCCTCTGCGTGAAAAATCATTCTCACGCAAAGGCGCAAAGTCACAAAGCTAGGCAAGATTCAATCGGGCGGGAGGATTCGATGGGAGACGATCTGAAGGGCAAGGTCGCGCTCGTGACCGGCGCGTCGAGCGGCATCGGGCGGGCGACCGCCGTGCGTTTCGCCGAGGAGGGCGCGCAGGTCGTGCTCGTCGGGCGCGACCGCGCGGCCCTGTCGGCGACGGCCATGGAGATTACTCAGGGCGGCGGCGAGGCGTTCGCGGTCGTGGCCGACGTGACCGACGAGGGGGACGCCGAGCGCGTCGTGCGCGAGACGATTGACGACTTCGAACGGCTCGACGTGCTGGTGAACGCCGCGGGGATTCTCGCGAACGGGACGATTGAGACGACTTCTTTGGCCGCGTGGGACGAGATGCTGAACGTGAACCTGCGCGCGGTCTTCCACCTGATGAGCCTCGCCGTGCCGCACCTCGAACGGACGGGCGGCAACGTCGTCAACGTTTCGAGCGTGACGGGCCTGAGATCGTTTCCGGGCGTGCTCGCCTACTGCGTCTCGAAGGCGGGCGTCGATCAGTTGACGCGCTGCGCCGCGCTGGAGCTTGCGCCGAAGAAGATCAGGGTCAACGCCGTGAACCCCGGCGTCGTCGTCACGCAGGTGCACAAGCGCGGCGGGATGGACGAAGGGAAGTACGAGACGTTCCTCGAACACTCGAAGACGACGCACCCGCTCGGGCGGGTGGGCGAGGCGCGCGAGATCGCGGAGCTGATCCTGTTCCTCGCCTCGGAGCGCGCGTCGTGGATCACGGGGGCGACCTACTCGATTGACGGCGGGCGGGCGCAGACCTGCGCGCGCTGAGCGGCGGGCGCGATTTAAGAAGAGAGATTACGAAGAGGGTCTTAAGGGGCGAGAGGCCGGGGGCCGGTTCGTCGCGTCAGGGGGTGGACTCGTTCGAGTTCTTGTTGCCGCCGCGCCCGCCGGGGTCGTTCGCGTTGTTCGAGTTGTTCTGGTTCTGCGCCTTCTGCTTCGCCAGCAGCTTCTTCTCGTACTCGACGCGCTCGCGCTGCTTGCCCGCGTCCTCGCGCGCGCGCTCCAGGGCCTCCTGCGACTGGTAGTCGTTCGGATCGAGATCGACGGCCTTCTGGAAGGCGCGCACGGCCTCCTGATACTTGGCGAGCTTGTTGTAGACGAGGCCGATGTCGTAATAGCCCGGGCCGTCGGGCTCGCGAAGCTTCGCGGCGCGGCGGTAGGCGTCCGCGGCCTTCTCGTACTCGCCCACCTTCGTGTAGGCGTCTGCGAGGTGGTAGAGCGCGTCGGCGTCCTTGGCGTCCTCACGCACCTTCTTACTGAAAAGCTCGACCGCCTTCTCGAAAGCCCCCTGCGCCTCCTTCTTCTGCGCGGTCGCGGCGTAGGCGAGGCCGAGCCGCCGGTAGGCTTCCGCGTTGTCGGGGTCGAGCTCGACCGACTTTTTGAACGCCTCGACCGCCTCGCGGTCTCTGTCGCGCTTGTACAATTCGACGCCGAGCGCGAAGAACCCGGCTGCGTCATGCGGGTTCTGTAGCTCCGCGGCGACGCCTTCGAGCGACGGCGTCGCGGCGGCTTGGGGCGCGTCCGGCGAGTTGGCGTTAGCCACCGCGCCTTTACGCGCGCAGGCGGGGAGGCACGCGGCGATGAGGCACAGGAGTAGGGCGACGAAGACTTGACGCATGGTCAGAAGGCTGAACGGGAAGACGATGCCGGAGCGGGAACTGATCTATGACAAATCGCGCGGCGTGTCAACGTGCGGACGGAAGAAGGGGTGGCAAGCTCCCCCATTAGCCTGCCACCCCTCTGTCCGTCCAGTTGCCGTAAAAGGATGTTGAGAATATACAGGCGCGCGCCCGTCGTTTGGTTGCGATGTCGTTGCGGTTGAATTATAAGCACGATGCGCTCACAGAGGCCATCCTTCGCGCCGAGCCGCGCCGGAAGTGGAGCGCGATCAGTCGTGAGACCGGCCCCGGCAGTCGTCTCACTAAACCTCGCGCGAAGGCTGGCCGCGAGGCGGGGCGTTCCGATTTCCGGTCTTATGGCTTGGCCCCTCACTGAAATGTTTTCACAGCTTCACTCATATGTTTATGAGACCGCCTCGGGTAAACAATGTGAGGGCGTTAGTAAAATGCCGGAAGGTTGAAGCAGGGGAAGGTAAAGAATGAGGATAAGCGGGGCGCTTTCACGGCCTATTTTTCTACCTCACGAATTATTTTCCAGTTTATAATGCCCGTCCGTCGCCCGCCTGCAAGGAGTTTCTGCCTTCACCATTGCGTTTACCCCTCGCCATTTCATCCGCTCGCGACGAGCGCCTAACGAACCGCCATGAAAAACGTCAACCGGGTCTGTTCAGCCGCCATCCGGCGCGCAAGTCTCCTTCCCGACGGAACTTTTAAGCCGCGCAAGGTCGATCTCGCGCCGAACGTCGCCCGCGACGTGAATCCCGGCGACATGGCGCGGCGCGCGGGTTTCCTGACGCGGGGCGGCGCGCAGGCGACGAGGGTCGAGTTCGAGCGGCTGCTGGGCACGAACGACTTGGTGGACGAGTTCTACTTGGAGCGCGCACTGCTCGCCGCCAACCCCGTCTGCCGCGTCAGCATCCGCGCCCCTTCGGGGCACGAGCGCGGGTGCGCGACCGGCTTCATGGTCTCGCCGCGGCTGCTCATCACCAACGAGCACGTCTTCGGCTCGGCGGAAGAGGCCGCGCCGTCCATCGTCGAGTTCAACTACCGCTTCGACGTGGCCGGTCGCCCCGAACCTTCCTACCGCTTCCGCCTGCGCCCCGACCGGTTCTTCTTCAACGACGAGGAGCTGGACTTCGCGCTGGTCTCCGTCGAGCAGGAGTCGCTCGACGGGGGCGTGCCGCTCGGCGCCTTCGGCTACCACCGGCTCATCGGCGATCAGGGCAAGATTCTGCTCAAGGAGTGGATGACCATCATCCAGCACCCGGGCGGGGCGCGCCGCCAGTTCGCCGTCCGCGAGAACGAGTGCGTCTCCGTCGAAGACCCGGACGTGATCTGGTACAAGAGCGACACGGCGCAGGGGTCGAGCGGCTCCCCGGTCTTCAACGACAGCTTCCAGATCATCGCGCTCCACCACGCCGGCATCGCCCGTCAGGACGACGACCAAAACTTCGTCCTCAAGAACGGGCATAAGGTGAAAGACCTGAGCGACGCCGACGACTCCGAGGTGGATTGGATCGCCAACGCCGGCATCCGCGCCAGCCGCATCATCGCGTGCGTCAAGCAGAAGGCGCGCGAGAAAGACAACCACCTCGCCGAACTACAGGCCGCCATGCAGGGCGGCGACATTCTTTCCGAAGCCTACCGAACCGACAGCCAGCCCACAGGAGAGGCCATGAACTCACGTCTTAACCAGTTGCTCAGCCCCCGCCCGTCGGGCGCGCCTGAGGGCGTCGGCAACAACCGGATCGTCCTCGGCACGCTCGTGCTCGAACTCAACGGCGGCTTAGTCGCGGGCGCGCCCGCGGCGCAGGTCGGCGACTCCGCCGCGCGGCCCGCGCTCCTTCCCGCGCCCGATCAGTCGAGCGACCTCGCCGAAACGCTCAAGGAGCCCATCATCGACACCGACTACGGATCGCGCAAAGGCTTCGACCGCGGGTTCTTGAAATCCCTCGGCATCGCCCTGCCGCTGCCGATGCCGGAGGTGACGAACAAGAGTCTGCTCGCGGCGATGGACGACGGGGGCCAGGAGATCCCCTACGAGCACTTCAGCGTCTTCCTGCACAAGACGCGCAAGCTCGCCGTCCTCACCGCCTCGAACGTGGACGGCAGCGCCAAGGCCAAACACCCGGAAGCGGGCAGGGATTATTCGCGCAAAGGGCTCACGGGTCTGAGCGGGGCGCAGCAGGAGAAGTGGGTCGTCGACCCGCGCGTCGGCGCGCAGTTCCAGATACCCGATCAGTTCTACAACAAAGACAACGCGGCGTTCGACAAGGGCCACATCGTCCGCCGCGACGACGTGTGTTTCGGGACGACCTACGCGCAGGTGCAGCGCGCCAACGGCGACACCTTCCACGTCACCAACTGCTCGCCGCAGCGCGGCAACTTCAACCGCTCGAACCTCGGCGGCATCTGGGGCAATTTGGAAAACTTCATCGGCGCGCAGTCCGACAAGGAGCGTTACTGCATCTTCGCCGGCCCGGTGCTTTCGCCCGCCGACGAGACTTTCGTCGGCACCGAGCGCGTGCAGATACCGACGCGGTTCTGGAAGGTGGTCTGCGCGGTGAAGAGCAAAAAACTTCAGGTCTTCGCCTTCGTGCTGGAGCAGGACGTGGCCGACTTGCCGCTGGAGTTTCAACCGACCGCCGAGTGGAAACACAGGCAGGTGAAGCTGAGCGCCCTTGAGAAGTTGATCAAGCTCGTAAAGTTTCCGAAGGTCTACCGCGACGCCGATCAGGCTTAGCCCCGGCGGTGAGGCGGGCCGGGGGTCGCGCCGGAATGCGGCGCGTGAAAATTAAAGAGCCGACTGCGCCCTCGCTGCGCAGTCGGCTCCCGATCACAGCCTTTCCTTTGGGGGAAGGGATGCGACGTGGCGCGCACTCTACACCAACTCGCCGCGGCTGACAAGGGCTAATCGGGCTTCCCAAACGAACGGCGAACACTTCCGCGCGGGGCGGCGGGCTTCGTCAAAGTGCGCGCGCTGTGCTAAAAAAGCCGTTAGCTGTTAGCTGTTAGCCAGAGGCTCAAAGCATTTTGGTTTGGCTAAAAGCTAATAGCTATTAGCTAATAGCTATTCTACCGGTCGCGTGACGGGCGACGACTCCAGGGGACGAACGGTGTGAACTTTTGCGGATCACCTTCTTAGGCACGAGCGCGGGCGTGCCGACGCGCGCGCGCAACGTCTCTGCCGTGGCGCTGCGCCTGCCGCAGCGCGGAGAGGTCTGGCTCTTCGACTGCGGCGAAGCCACGCAGCACCAGATTCAGCGCACCGACCTGCGGCTCAGCCAGATCACGCGCGTCTTCATCTCGCACCTGCACGGCGACCACGTCTTCGGCCTGATGGGGCTGCTCGCCTCGTCGGGCTTGGCTGGGGCGGCTCAGGCCATCGAGCTCTACGGGCCGCGCGGGCTCGACGACTTCGTCCGCGCGGTCGCGCGCCACACCGGCACGCTCGTCACCGACTCGCTCAAAGTTAACGTCGTCGAGGCCGGGACGCTCTACGAGGACGCGGAATACGCCGTCGCCTGCCAACCCTTGCGCCACCGCCTGAGCGCCTTCGGCTACCGCGTGACCGAGCGCGACCGCGCCGGCCACTTCGACGCCGAGCGCGCCGCCGCGCTCGGCGTCCCCGCCGGGCCGCTCTACGGTCGCCTCAAGCGCGGCGAGACCATCACGCTCGCCGACGGTCGCGCGGTCAGCGGCGCGGAGCTGTGCGGCCCCTCGATCAGGGGCCGCGCCGTCGCCTACTGCACCGACACCGTCTACTGCCGCAACGCCGTCGCGCTCGCCGCCGATTCCGACCTGCTCATCCACGAGGCGACCTTCGCCGACGAGGACGCGCACCTCGCGCGCCAGAGCACGCACTCGACCGCCTCGGACGCCGCCCGCGTCGCCAAGGAGGCGCGGGCGCGCCGCCTCGTCCTCACCCACATCAGCCCCCGCTACGCGCCCGGCAACGCCGTCGAGCTGCCGCGCCTGCTCTCTCAGGCCCGCGCCATCTTCCCCGACACCATCGTCGCGGAGGATTTCATGTCGCTCGAAGTGCCGCGCCGCTCGGACGACGACGAGGCGCGGCAGGCCTAGCCCCGGGTGAGCCCGCGCGGCGGCCCTCGTCGCGGTCGCGCGGCGGGCGTTGTCAAAAGGCGCGGCGGGGGTTAGATTGCAGGCGCGTTCAAGAACAGCCGGAGAGAGGAGGACGCCGAGCCATGTCACGCCCCGCAGGTACACGCGACCGATTCGAGGATTACGTGCCCGTCGCCGAGCGACTCGAAAAGTTCTACCAGACTTTCCCCGAAGGCCGGGTCACGACTTCAATCGTCGAGCACAACATGGAGAGCGGCTTCGTGCTCATGCGGGCCGAGGTCTACCGCTCCGCGGACGACGCCGCCCCGGCGGCGACGGGCCACGCCTTCGAGGTGCGCGGCGAGTCTTACGTGAACAAAACTTCCTACGTCGAGAACGCCGAGACTTCCGCGGTCGGTCGCGCGCTCGCGCTCCTAGGTTTCGAAGTGAAGCGGGGCATCGCCTCGCGCGAGGAGCTACAGAAGACCGCGAGGATGCAGACGGCCAACGCGGTGGCCGCCGCGGGAAGCGGGGCGGGGGCGGCGGGCGGCGGTGCGGCGAAGCCGCAGTCGGCCCCGCGCGCGAAGGACGACGGCGAGGCCGGGGCCGACGCGGACGCGGAGATTTTGAAGACGGCGGAGGCTTTGGGCTACGACGCCACGAAGGTGCGCAAGTGGGTGAACCAGAAGTTCAAGGTCGCGGGCGGGCTCGAAAGCCTGAGCCCGCAGGACAAGCGCGAGGTGTTGAAGATTTTCCGCGAGCGCGCCTCGGCCTGAGCCGCGGGCCGGTGGACGCGCCGACCGCCTCGATGGCGGCGGTAGGGTGCGCCCACTCAAAATCTCTTGAGCGCGAAGACGTTAAGGCCACGCGCAGGAACTTGAAGCGGGCGGGGCGCGTATCAGTAGGGGAATGTCGAAAGGAGTTTCCGGGATGTTCTGTCCGCAATGCGGCGCGAGCCAGAGCGAGGAGCTGAGGTTCTGCAACCTGTGCGGCGCGAACCTGCAAGCCGTGAGGCAGGCGGTTCAGGCGCGCGGGGCGGACGATAAGTTCGAGTGGAACAAGACGTGGGTCGCCGAGATGATGCTCTCCGAGACGGAGCGTAAGAAGCGGCTCGCGCACATCGAGCGCGAGCGCGGCGTCACGCCGGAGGTCAAGCGCTACAACGAGATCAAGGCGGGCGTCATCACGAGCAGCGTCGGCGTCGGCGTGTCGATCTTCCTCTTCTTCATCATGCAGGGGATCGTCGCGAGCGGGCAGAACTCGCCCGGCGATAACGAGATACTCAGCAGAGTCTGGATCGCGGGCGTGATCCCTTTCCTCATCGGGCTGGGGATCATCGTCAACGGCCTGTTCGTGAGCAGGCTGATCGTGAAAGTATTGAAGGAAGAGGCCGCGGGCGCGACGGGCGCGCTCGACGCGCAGGCCGAGAGGCCCGCGCTGCGCCCCGCCGACACGACCGAGTTTGTCCCGACGACCTTCAGCGTGACCGAGGAGACGACGAAGCACCTCGGCGGGTCGCGGCGCACCAACTGACGCCGCGATCCGTGGCGCGCCCCGACTTCACGCGGCGCAACTCACGCGCCCGCCGCATCCTCTTCGGAGTCTTCGTCGCCCGCCTCGCCGGTCGACGCCACCGCCTCCTCCAAGTTACCCATCAGCCACTCGCGGAAGATGTTCGCCTCCGCCGCCTTGCCCGTCCAGCGCGCGCGGTCGTACATCGTGAGCGCCATCGAGAGCGCGTGGTGCTGTCCGGCGCGGTCGCCCGCCAGCCCGAACTGCCCGTAGAGCCGCTCCAACACCTCGACGCTCGCGCGCGCCGTCTCCTCGTCGCGGAAGCCGAGCTGCCCGGCGAAGAACTTCGAGTAGACGTTCATCGGGTGCGACGAGGAGGTGTAGAGATCGAAGTAGCCGGTCTTCAGCCCCGCGTCCTGGAGGGTCGCGCCGACGTAGGAGGGGCGCGAGCCCGTGATCATCGCGAGGTCTTCGACCTCCGTGATGCCCGACATGAAGAGCGAGAGAATCTGATCCTTCTTGCTCACGCGCGCGCCGCCCCGCTGCTCGCCCCGCGCCGCAGTTTTTTCGCCGCCCCGTTTCGCCATCTCCGCCACCTCCCGTCCCGCGCCCCCGCGCGGACAAATGATCAGCTCAAAAAGCGTGCGACCGCGCGCGCCCCGCCGCGCCCGCCGCCTCCCGATTCGCGTCGTAAACTTTGACCGCAACTTACTACAACACGCGCCGCCCGGACAAGACCCGCCCGCGCCGCGCGGTAGCTCAGGTCGAGTTGAGAGAGAATGACAGGACTCACCACGGAGGCACGGAGGGCACAGAGATTACACAGAGAAGAATAAAACTCTGTGCCCCCTCCGTGTCCTCCGTGCCTCCGTGGTGAGTCTTATTCTCCGCGCGCGAAATTGAACTAGACCAACGCCTTAGTGTGCGCGGGCTTCCGCGCGGCGCGGTTGGTTGTTAAACTGCGTCCGCGTTCAGATTTCGAAATCATCGTCCGCACGCGCCCGCGCGGTGAGTCGCACACGCCGCGCCGCGCGTGCGTTGCCGGAGCGAAAGCCGTGATGGAGCGGACAGCCCTGATCGTCCACGGTCACTTCTACCAGCCGCCGCGCGAGAACCCGTGGACGGGCTACGTCGAGCGCCAGCCCGGCGCGCGCCCTTTCGAGAACTGGAACGAGCGCGTCCACGCCGAAAGTTACCGCCCCAACGCCTTCGCGCGCGTCCTCGACGCCTACGGGCGCGTCGAGCGCGTCGTCAACAACTACTCGCTCATCAACTTCAACTTCGGCCCCACGCTCTGCAACTGGCTCGAACGCCACCACCCCGAAACCTACGCCCGTGTCCTCGAAGCCGACCGCGAGAGCGCGGCGGCGCGCGGCGGCCACGGCAACGCCATCGCGCAGGGCTACCACCACGCTATCCTCCCGCTCTGCAACGAGCGCGATCTGCGCACGGAGATTCGCTGGGGGCTGGACGACTTCCGCCGCCGCTTCGGGCGCGAGCCCGAAGCGCTCTGGCTTCCCGAGACCGCCTGCGACGACCGCACGCTCGGCGCGCTCATCGACGCGGGGCTCTCCTACGTCATCCTCTCGCCCTTCCAAGCCGCACGGGTGCGGCCCGCCGGCGCGCAGGTCTGGGAGTCGACGGTCGGCGGCTCCGTCGACACCTCGCGCCCGTACCGCTACTACCACCGCGACCGCTCGGGCCGCTCGCTCGCGATCTTTTTCTACGACGGCGAGATCGCCAAGTCCGTCGCCTTCGACGGCGTGCTCGCGTCGAGCCGCCTGCTCGTCGAGCGCATCGAGCGCGCCGCCTCCGCGCGCGGGCCGCTCGTCAACTTCGCGACCGACGGGGAGACCTACGGCCACCACTTCAAGTTCGGCGACCGCTGCCTCGCCTACGCGCTCGACACCGAAGGCCCGGCGCGCGGCTTCCGCGTGACGAACTACGGGGAGTTTTTAGAGCACCACCCGCCCGCGCGGGAGGTCGAGATCAGGCACGACGCGGCGGGCGAGGGGACTGCGTGGAGCTGCGCGCACGGCCTCGGTCGCTGGGCGCGCGACTGCTCGTGCCACGCGGGCGCGCCCGAAGGCTGGAACCAGCGCTGGCGCGATCCCTTGCGCCGCGCGCTCAACTTCCTGCGCGACGAAGCGGCGGCCACCTTCGAGTCCGAGGGCGGCGGGCTCTTCCGCGACCCGTGGCTCGCGCGCGACGACTACGTCGGCGTGCTGCTCGGCTCTCTCGACCGCGAAGGGTTTTTGCGCGCGCACGCGGGTCGCGCGACCGACGCCGCCTCGCGCACGCGCGCGCTGACGCTCTTGGAGATGCAGCGCGCCTCGCTCATGATGTTCACGAGCTGCGGCTGGTTCTTCAACGACATCTCGGGCATCGAGCCCGTGCAGAACCTCCGCTACGCGGCGCGCGTGCTCGACCTGCTCGAAGAGGCGGGCGCGGAATCGCCGCGCGCGCCCTTCCTCGAACTGCTCGCCGAGGCCGAGAGCAACGTCGCGGCGCACGGCAGCGGCGCCGACATCTTCCTCACGGAGGTCGAGTCGGCGCGCGTCGCGCCCCAGCGCGTCGCGGCGAGCCTCGCGATCTCGGGGCTCGTCTCGGAGCCGGAAGGCGCGGGGCGCTCCGCGGGCTACGAGTTCACGCGCGGCGACGCGCGCAAAGTCCGGCACGGTCGCGTCGCGCTCACGATTGAGCGCCTCGGCCTCGAATCCGCGGCGACCGGCAGAAGGTTCGACTACGCCGCCGCCGCCGTCCATTTCGGCGACGTGGATTTTTACTGCGCGCTCAGCGAGTGGAAGGGCGGCGAGGGGGAGTTCGCCGCCGCCGCGCGGAAGATTCAGGAAGAGTTCCGCACCGCGTCGCTGCCGTCGCTCCTGCGCCTGATGCGCGAGCGTTTCGGCGACGCCGAGTTCGGGCTCGAACACCTCCTGCCCGCGGAGCGGCAGCGCGTCTACGAGATCGTCTTCGCGCGGATGGTCGAACGCTTCTCCGAGCAGTACGAATTCCTCTACGAGGAGAACCGGCGCAACATCGAGATGCTGCACGACGCGGGCTTCGAGCTGCCCACGGAGCTGAGAGCCGCCGCCGAGTTCACCGTCGGGCGGCGCTTCGAGGCCGAGCTGCGTCGCCTCGAAGGCGACGCCTCGCCCGCCGCCCTGCGCGCCGCCGCGGGGCTCGCCGACGAGATCGCGCGACTCGGCTACCGCGTCGAACGCGCGCGCGTCCGCCGGCAGGTCGGCTCGCTCATCACGCGCGCGGTGGGCGAAGCCGTCGGCGCGCCGGGCGCGGAACAGTTCGCCCGCGCACTCGAGCTGATCCGCATCGCCGACGCGCTCGGCCTCGACGCAGACGTCGAGCGCGCGCAGGAGCTGGTTTTCGAGGCCCTGCGCCGGGGCGATTCGCGCCACGCCCCCGCGCTGAGGGGGCTGGCGCTGAGGCTCAACCTGTCGCCGACGATCTTCGACGAGATTGACGCAGGCCCCGTCGGCGCGCCGAACCTGCGCGAGCCAGCCCTGACGTGAAGAGATTTGCCGGGGCGGCGGGCCCGACGCGTCAAGATTTTTAGGCGGCGGGGCGACCGAAAAATATTTCGTGACGACGGGCCCGACATCGACCGTACCGGAGCGCGAGCTGGCGCGGCTCTTCTCGCTCGCGCACCACGACCCGCACTCGATTCTGGGCGCGCACCCGACGGCGCGCGGCGTCGCGGTGCGCGCGTGGCTGCCGGGCGCGACGCGCGTCGCGCTGCTCGTCGAGGGCGAGCCCGCCCGCGAGATGGCGCGCGCGGGCGAGCGGGGTCTTTACGAGACGCTCGTCGAAGGCCGCACGCAGACCTTCCCCTACCGGCTCAGGGTCGAGGAGGCGGGCGGGCGCTCCGAGACCGTGTTCGATCCTTACGCCTTCCTGCCGACCTTCGGCCCGCTCGACGAGCACCTCTTCAACGAGGGGCGACACCTGAGAGTCTACGAAAAGCTCGGCGCTCACGCGCGCGCGTTCGGCGCGGCGCGCGGCGTCGCGTTCGCGGTGTGGGCCCCGCGCGCCGACGGCGTGAGCGTGGTCGGCAGTTTCAACTCGTGGGACGCGCGCCGCCACCAGATGCGGCGGCTCGGCAACTCGGGCGTGTGGGAGATTTTCGTCCCCGGCGTCGCCGTCGGGGCGCTCTACAAGTTCGAGATTCACCGGCGCGGCTTCCCCGCGTTCATGAAAGCAGACCCTTACGCGCGCGCGGCGGAAGTGCCGCCCGACACCTCTTCGATAGTCTTCGAGTCGGAGTTTGAGTTCGCGGACGACGAGTGGATCGCCAAACGCGCGGCGCGCGAGCAACTGCGCGCGCCCGTCTCGATCTACGAAGTCCACCTCGGCTCGTGGCGTCGCGTGAAGGACGAAGGCAACCGTTCCTTGACATACCGCGAGACCGCGCCCGCGCTCGCCGACTACTTGGACGAGACGGGCTTCACGCACGTCGAGTTTATGCCGCTGAAAGGCCACCCCTACGGCGGCTCGTGGGGCTATCAGGTGGCGAACTACTACGCGCCGACCGCGCGCTACGGCTCGCCCGACGACTTCCGCTTCCTCGTCGATTACCTCCACGCGCGCGGCTACTCCGTCCTCATGGACTGGGTCCCCGCGCACTTCCCGAAGGACGCGTGGTCGCTCGGGCGTTTCGACGGCACGGCCCTCTACGAGCACGAAGACCCGCGCCGCGGCGAGCACCCCGACTGGGGCACTTACGTCTTCGACTACGGTCGCCCCGAGGTGAAAAATTTCCTCCTCGCCAACGCGCTCTTCTGGCTGAGGGAGTTCCACCTCGACGGGCTGCGCGTCGACGCCGTCGCCTCCATGCTCTACCACGACTACAGCCGTCAGGACGGCGGCTGGCTGCCGAACAGGTTCGGCGGGCGCGAGAATTTAGAGGCGATAGACTTGTTGCGCGAGCTGAACGCGACGGTTCACGCGGAGCTTCCGGGCGCGCTCGTCGTCGCCGAAGAGTCGACGGCCTTCCCGCGCGTCAGCCACCCGGTCGGAGAGGGCGGCCTCGGCTTCGACTTCAAGTGGAACATGGGCTGGATGCACGACACGCTGCGCTACTTCCAGCGCGACCCCCTCTTCCGCCGCTTCCACCACCACGATCTGACGTTCGGGCTGGTCTACGCGTGGAGCGAGAATTTCGTCCTGCCCTTCTCGCACGACGAGGTCGTCCACATGAAGGGCTCGCTGCTGAACAAGATGAACGGCGCGGGCGCGGCGGAGAAGTTCGCCACGCTGCGCGCGCTCTACGCGCACATGTGGGCGCACCCCGGCAAGCAGCTCCTCTTCATGGGCGGCGAGCTGGCCCAGTGGAGGGAGTGGGACGACGCGCAGAGTCTCGACTGGCACCTGCTCGACGAGCCCGCGCACCGGGGCGTGCAGAGGCTCGTCTCCGAGCTGAACCGGATTTACAAGGGCGAGGCCGCGCTCTGGGAAGCCGACCGCGACCCGGCGGGCTTCGAGTGGATCGACGCCGACGACGCGGCGGAGAACGTGCTCGCCTACCTGCGCCGGTCGCCGACGGCGGGCGGGCAGTTGATCTGCGTCTGCAACTTCTCGCCGGTCGCGCGCGACTACCGGCTCGCGCTCCCCTCTGCGGGAACGTACCGCGTCGTCCTCAACACGGACGACGAATCTTTCGGCGGCGGCGCGTCCCGACTCTCCGCCGTCGAAGCCGAGCCGCAGCCGCACCACGCGAGGTCTTACTCCGCGCCCGTCGCGCTCCCGCCGCTCACGACCATCTGGCTCGAAGTCCCGCGCCCCGCCGCGGCCTCGGAAAATTCCGGGCGGCCCGGCGCGCTAAAAACGGAAGCCGGAATCTAAAGGCCGACATCAGGCGGCCCGCACGGTCAGTCGCGGTCGGCGTCCTGATCTGATTTTTACTCTGTGCCGCCTCCGTGATCTCTGTGACTCCGTGGTGAGTGCATCTGATCGATACCTCACCACGGAGTCACAGAGGGCACAGAGCGGGCACGGAGTGAAGCTGATATGGGGAGACTACTCGGTCGGGCCATCCCCTTTGAGGAGATATGCAACTGAACACAGCACGCGCGACGCGGTTCGCCGCCCTCGCGCTCGCGTCGCTCGCCGCCTGCCTCGCGCCGTTATCCAGCCTGCCGACCTCCTCTGCGGACGTGCGCGTCTCAGATCAGCCCGCGTCGGAGGGCCGCCCGGTCACGCCCGCGGGCGAGTTGATCGTGGACGCGGCGACGCATCAGCCCGCGGTCGGCGCGCTGCCCGTCGATCTCGTGCGCAGCCCCGACCGCGGGGGCGCGGGCGGGCGCGGTCGCTACCTCGTGGCCGTCAACAGCGGCTACGGCGTCCAGTTCAGCGCGGCGACGAACAAGGCGCAGCAGTCGCTCGCCGTCATCGACACGCTCGCGCGCCCCGCGCCCGCCGTCGTGCAGAACGTCTACTTCCCGACGCCGCAGAGCGCGAACGTCGGGCTCGTCTTCGCGCCGCAGGCCGACGCCGACGGCGCGTTTCGGATGTACGTCTCCGGCGGCTTCGAGAATAAAATCTGGCTCTTCAGGTTCACGCCCGGCGCGCGCCGGCCCGTCTCGCCCGCCTCGCCGGGGCCGGACACGCAGGTCAAAGCGCCCTCCATCGATCTCGCCCCGCTCGCCGCCGCGAAGACTTCCCCGCGGCAGAACGACGGGCGCGCGCCCGTCTACCCCGCGGGCCTCGCCATCTCCGCGGACGGCGACACGCTCTTCGCCGCCGACAACCTCGACGACAGCCTCGCCGTCATCTCGAACCTGCGCGGCGACCAGCCGCAGCCCGCGCGCGTCGAACTCGCCCGCGAGGGCCGCCGCGTCGCCCTCCTGCCGTACGGCGTCGCGTACCTCCAGCCGCGCGCGGGCGGCAAGTCAAGCCCGAAGGTTTACGTCTCCTGCTGGAACGACGAGTCGGTCGCGGTCGTCGAGACCGGAGGCCGCGGGCTCGCGCGCCGCATCGCCGTGGGCAGTCACCCGACGGCGCTCATCTTCAACGCGGAGCGCACGCGGCTCTACGTCGCCAACTCGAACGCCGACACCGTCTCGGTCATCGACACGGCGGCGGACGCGGAGATCGAGCGCGTCAACGTGCGCCTCTCCGAAGACTCGCTGACCGGGCACACGCCCGAAAGCCTCGCGCTCTCCGAAGACGGCGCGACGCTCTACGTCGCCAACGCGCACAGCAACGCGCTCGCCGCGGTCGCACTCTCGCCGCGCGCGCGGGGGAAAGTTGCGGGCGCGGAAGGCGGAGGCGAAGAGGGCGAACGCTTCGAGGGGCGCGGGGCGCGGGAGCGCGCCGGGTCGCGCAGCCGCGTGCGCGGCTTCATCCCGACGGGGCAGTATCCTTCGGCGGTCGCGGTCGTCGGCGCGACGATCTTCGTCGGCAACGGGAAGGGGACGGGCTTCGCGAACTCCTCGCTCGTCGTAGACGATTCGGGGCGCGTGCCGAACGCGCCGAACGACCGCTTCCCCGTCGGCGCGGGCAGGGGGATGAAGTTAGGGGGCGAGTACAGCCCGGCCATCGTCGCCGGGAACCTGAGCGCGATCCGCGAGCCCGATCCCCCGGCGCTGGCGGCTTACACGCGGCAGGTGATGCGCAACGACGGGCTGATCTCCGCGCCGCGCGCGCGCCTCTTCGCGGGCCGCTCGCCGATCCGCCACGTCGTCTACGTCATCAAGGAGAACCGGACTTACGATCAGCTCTTCGGCGATCTCGCGCGCGCGGGCGACGGCGCGGTGGCCGACGGAGACCCTTCGCTCGCCATCTTCGGCGCGGGCGAGGCGGCGCGCTCCCCCCTCGGCGCGCCGCAGGACGTGACGCCGAACCAGCGCGCGCTCGCCCTGCGCTTCGGCCTCCTCGACCGCTTCTTCGTCAACGCCGAGGCCAGCGCCGACGGCCACAACTGGTCGACCGCCGCGATCTCGACCGACTACACCGACAAAGCCTTCCGCTGGAACTACTCGGATCGCGGGCGCGGCTACGACTTCGAGGGCTTCAACCGCCTCCCCGATCTGCGACCGACGAAAGACGTGCCGCCCGTGCTCGCCCTGCCCGCGACCGCCGAAGACCTCGCGAACTTCACGCGCCGCTTCATCCCGTACCTCAACGGCGGGCGCGACGCCGCAGAGCCCGCCTCGCTCTACCTCTGGGACGCCGCCGCGCGCGCCGGGCTCTCTTACCGCAACTACGGGGAGTTCGTCGGGACCGAATCCGAAGACTTCGTCCGCGCCGTCAACGCCGACAAGCGGCGCAGCTACCCCGACATCTCGCCGACGGCCTACAGCGTGCCCACCAAGCGCGCGCTCGAAGGCCACCACAGCACGACCTACCGCAACTTCGATCAGTTCACGCCCGACTCGATGACGACCGACTCCTACCGCGCCGCCAGAGAGTCGGGCGCGCGCGACGGCGCGCTCGTCAGCCGTTGGAACGCCGACGCGCGCTTCCGCGGCACGTCGCGCGCGGGCGAATGGCTCGCCGAGTTTCGCGGCTTCGTCGAAGACCTGAACGCCGGGCGCGGCGACCGGATGCCGCGGCTCTCGATCCTGCGGCTGCCGAACGACCACACCGAAGCCCTGACGGTCGGCGTGCCGACGCCGCAGTTCTACGTCGCCGAGAACGACTACGCCGTGGGCCTCATCGCCGAGGCCGTCTCGTCGAGCCCCTACTGGCGCGACACCGCGATCTTCGTCGTCGAGGACGACGCGCAGGACGGCCCCGATCACGTCGACGCGCACCGCGCGCCCGCCCTCGTCGTCAGCGCGTACAACCGGCCCGGCGCGCTCGTCCACGCCTATCATTCGACCGTCAGCCTCATCCGCACCATCGAGCTGCTGCTCGGACTCCCGCCCATGAATCAGCTCGACGCCGCCGCCTCGCCCCTCGACATCTTCCAGAGCCGCGCCGACCTGCGCCCCTTCAAGGCGCAGCTCCCGAGCGTCGCCCCCCACAACCTCATCAACGCGCCGCCGCGCGACGCCGCCGCGCGCTACTGGGCCGGGCGCACCGGCGAACAGAACCTCGCGCAGGCCGATCAGGCCGACGCGCAGACGCTCAACGCCGCCATCTGGTTCACCGTGCGCGGCGGCGCGTGCCCGCCCCCGCGCGCGGCGCGTCTCGGCGTCGTGGATTCGATGCTCACGCCGACGGGTGGGGAGAACGATGGCGACGAGCGCGCGCAGCTCCCCGTCAAGAGAAGATGATCCTGAAATCTGGCCCGGGGGCGACTGACGGTCGAGGGGCTTACCGATCGAGTTCGTCGATCTGTAGCCCGACGGGGTTCGCGCCCACCCCCTTGATCTGATCGATGACGCGCACCACCTCGCCGTAGCGCACCGAGCGCGGGGCTTTGACGAAGACGGTCTTCTCGATCCGTTCCGCCGGCGGCAGCGACGACGGATCGATGACGCCCTGCCGGGGCGTCCCCGCCGCCTCGCGATCAAGGAGCCGCCGGTGAAGCTCCGCCGTGAGCATGGACGGGTCCGCGGTCGAGCCGAGGAGGCCGCCGCCGTTCAGCCGCAGTCGCAGGTCGCGCTCGACCGTCACCACGATCGTGAGCGGGTTGGGCTCGGCGGGTTGCTGCCGGGGCGTGGGCTCCGAGGGCACGAGCGCCTTGAACCGAGTGGCTCGCAGGGGGGAGAGCACCATGAAGATGATCAGCAGCACGAGCAGCACGTCGATGAGCGGCGTGACGTTGATGTGGGGCGCGGCTTGCGCTGAGGCGCGGGCCGAGTCAGGGCGCATGGCGGTTCTCCTTTCCGTGCTCGGGCCGGGCGTTGAACCGAGCACGCCGCGGCATGCGGCGCACCTTTAGACATCGACGCGGACGAAAGGTTCCGCCCGCGTGGAAAAATGGCCGCGGCTTGTTAGAATGTCGGGTGTTCCCGCGCCCACATTTTTCGTTTGGAGGAGTCATGCGAAAGTTCGTCACCGCTTTCTTGATCACGCTCGCCGCCTGCGCCGCGCCCGCGGCTTTCGCGCAACGGCCCGCGGCGGGCGCGCCCGCGCGACCGGCGGCGACGCCCGCCCCACGGAGCACCCCCCGGACGCCCGCCCCATCCGCCGCCGGCACGTCGCCCGCGCCCGCGGCGGCGGCGGCGACGCCCGCCGCCGAGGAAGACTGCGGGTGCGATCCGGAGCCGCCGCCCGAAGTGCTGGGGGTCGTCAACGGCGTTAGGATCGGCACGAAGGAAGTCGATCAGGCGATAGACATTCGGATTCGCGAGCTGCGGCAGAACGTCGTCGAGGCCCGCAAGCGCGAGCTGAATCTACAGATCAACAGCATCCTGCTCGAAGCCGAGGCGAAGAAGCGCGGCACGACGACGACGAAGCTGATCGAGTCCGAGATCATCGCGAAGACGCAGGCCCCGACCGAGGCCGAGGCGCGCGCCTTCTACGACCAGAACAAGGCGCGGATCGGGAGCGAGTGGTCGAACGAGCTGCGCGATCAGATCATCTCCTACCTGCGCGATCAGAAGCAGGGCGAGTACGCGAAGCAGCTCGCCGACCGGCTGCGCGCCGCCTCCGCGGTGAAGCAGAACGTGGCGGAGGCGACCCCCCCGGCCACGCCGTCAGACCGCGGGCGCGTCTTCGCCGTGGTCAACGGCACGCCCGTCACGTCCGCGATGGTCGAAGACTCTCTGAAGCCGCTCGTCTACGCCGTCCAGAGGCAGATCTACGATCTGCGCAAGCAGCAGCTCGACATGCGCGTCAACGATCTCCTGCTCAACCAGGAGTCGCAGAAGCGGCAGATGACCTCCTCGGCCCTCCTCGACGCCGAGGTCATGTCCAAGCTCAAGCCCGTGACCGAGGCGGACGCGCGCGCCTTCTACGATCAGAATAAGGAGCGCATCAACGGCACCTTCGAGCAGGTCAAGACTCAGGTCATACAGTACTTGCAGGATCAGCGGCGCGACGAGGCTCTGGGCGCTTACGCCGGGCAGCTCCGGCAGTCGGGCTCGGTGCAGACCTTCCTGCGCGAGCCCACCCCGCCCGTCTACGAGATCGCGACCGACGATCAGCCCGCGCGCGGCGCGGCCACCGCGCCCGTCACCATCGTCGAGTTCACGGACTACCAGTGCCCGACCTGCGCGGCGCAGCAGCCCGTGCTGGAGAGGATCGTCGGCGAGTACGGCGAGCGCGTGCGCCTCGTCATACGCGACTTCCCTCTGGCGCAGCACGCGAACGCGCAGAAGGCGGCGGAGGCCGCCGAGGCGGCGCGCGCGCAGGGCAAGTACTGGGAGTACGTCCCGCTGCTCTTCGCCAACCAGACTGCCCTCGACGTGCCGAAGCTCAAAGAGTACGCCACGCGCGCCGGGCTCGACCGCGCGAAGTTCGACGCCATGCTCGACTCCGGCCAGTTCGCCGAGAAGGTCGCGCGCGACCTGAACGACGGCAACCGCATCGGCGTCAACGCCACGCCGACGATCTTCGTCAACGGTCGCCCGCTCACGGATCGCTCATACGAGGGCCTGAAGTCGGCGGTCGAAGCCGCGCTCAAAGAGAAGAAGGGTTGAGTCGAGCGGGTCGGCAAAACAAGGACGCGCCGTCGGGCGGCGTGAACGCGATGCCCAGATGGAAAAGCCGATCCCCCGCGGGGGATCGGCTTTTCCGTCTTCACGAATCCTCCGTCGTCGCTTCAGTGCGCGCCCTCGCGCGCGAGGGCGCGCATCTCGCGGTGGAGCGCGCGGCGCTCGCGGAGGAGGCGGAGGAAGCGCCCGCGGTCGCGCGTGAGGAGCAGGGCGGCGCGGAACCAGCCGCGCAGGTCGTAGAGCGTTTCGAGCGAGCGGACGGCGACGTAGCCGCAGAGGATCGCGAGCGGCAGCGAGGCGAGCGCCCAGCGCCACCCGAGGCGGAAGTAGATGGCCGACGAGAAGACGATCCACGTCAGCGGCATCAGGACGATCGCGGAGAGGATTTTAACCGAGGGCGCGATCTCGTCGACGCCGTGCCGGCGGAAGCGGCGCGAGACGAAGGTGCTCAGGAGGTACGCGGGCAGGTGTAGGAGCGCGCCCGCGGCGGCGAGCGGCGAGAGGAGGGCGACGGCCAGCCAGCGCAGCAGGAAGCTGCGGGTGACGTACCAGCGCGAGTGTGCGAGCACGGAGAGATTCTCCGGGGTGATGCCGAACCCTCCGAGGTCTTCCTCGAACTCGCGCAGGCGCTCGCGCAGCCGTTCGACGCGGGGCGACTGCGGCCCGTGCCCGCGCGCGATGAGCGCGGCGAAGCGGCGGCGCAGGTCGAACTCGGCGGCGAGCGAGAGGCGGAAGCCGAGCGTCTCGTAGATCGACGAGAAGAGCTGTTCGGCGCGCGCCACCGCCTCAAGCTCCGCGTCGTTCGCCACGTTCAGCGTCACCTCCCGCAGCGCGTCTCCGATCCGCGCCGACAACTCCGTGACGGCTTCGCGCGGCGGCTCGCCGTCTTCGCCCAGTTCGACCGGCGCTACCGGGAAGGGCTGGCCGAAGCGGATCAGGGCTTCGCTGCGGAAAGAAGTTTTGGAAGTGTAATAGAGCCCCGCGGGGAGGATTTTGAGCGAGGCCAAAGCCCCGCCGCCGCCCCCGACCGAGAGCGCGCCGAGGGCGATGCGCGCCGCGCCGGTTTTGATCGGGAGCAGCGTGGTCGAGTCGTGCGACCTGCCTTCGGGGAAGATGGCGATGCAGCGGTTCTCGCGCAGCAGCTCGCGCGAGCGTGCGAAGGTCAGGAGGTTCAGCGAAGGGTCGGCGGGCGCGTCGGCGCGCCGGTAGAGGGGCAGGGCTTCGAGGAGGCGTAGCAACCCGCCGATGACGGGCATCCCGAAGAGGGTCGATTTAGCGAGGAAGGAGATGCGGCGCGGCAGGGCGCAGAAGACCAGAGCCGGGTCGATCAGTCCGTTCGGGTGGTTGAGGACGAAGATCAAAGGCTCGCCCGCGGGCACGAGCCCCGCGTCGGAGGTCTCTATGCGGCGGAAAAAGAGGCGTAGGGCGAGGCTGATAATCAGCCGGACGAGCCGCTGCGCCAGCGTCCCCCTGTGGCGCAGAGCCATCTCGCCGAGCCTCAAAATAGCACTTTCAGGCATCGCCCGAGATTATAGGCTGAAACCGACCCCGCGCCCCGGCCCCCGGAGGCATTGACGAACCGCGTCGGCCTTGAAAGTCGGTTTTTAGGGGCTTTTCGGGGCCCCGCGCCGTGACGGTGACGCCGGGCGGGCCGTCCGCGGGCCGGGCGGCGCAGACACCCGCGCACACCCCTGCCGCATCAAAGTGAACGGTTAAAGAGATCGGTCTAAATTTCATAGGCAAGGGGAATAACGGCAATGAAACACGTTCTGACGAAACTGACGGCGCTGGCCGCCGCGCTCCTGCTGGCGGCTTCGTTCGCCGTGGCGGCTCCCGCGGCATCGGCCCAGCCGGCGTCGAAGAGCATCCGCAAGGCTCTCCTGACGCTGCCCTATTACGGCGTTTTCGACAATCTGGCGTACAATGTCGCCGCCGACGGGACGGTGACGCTTTACGGGCAGGTCGTGCGCCCGACGACGAAGTCGGACGCCGAGCGCAGCGTCAAGCGCGTGGCGGGCGTGACGCGCGTGGTCAACCAGATCGAGGTGCTTCCGCTCTCGCCCTTCGACGATTCCATCCGCGCGAGCGCGTACCGCACTATTTTTGACAAGGGCGGCCTGTATCGTTACGCCATGGGTGTGAACCCGTCGCTGCACATCGTCGTCAACCACGGTCATTTGACGCTCGAAGGGGTGGTGGCGAACGAGGCGGACAGGCGTCTGGCCTACATCGCGGCGCGCAGCGTCCCGGGCGCGTTCACGGTCACGAACAACCTGCGCACCGACAAGGAAATGCGCGGCGCGCACTAAGTCGAGCGCCGCGGCGCGCTTCCGAGTGAGTCCGAGGTTGCCGGGCGGTCGGGTGAGGGAAGACCCCCGGCGATTTTTTCTGGCAGTCCGGCAACCGCGCGTGCGGCCCGGACGTATCACGTGGGAAGGTTTCCTAACAAAAAATGGGTATGGCTGAAAAAGACTTGAACAAGGGTGGCTTCACGCCTCCCGCGCTCGGCAGCGGTGAATTCCTCGCGTACCCCGAACTCGAAGACGAGCGCGGGGCCGAGGCCATCTCGACCGAGAAGATCGAGGACGTGTTGCAGAAGCTCGGCGGCCTCGCCGAGGGCGACCACCACGACCTGCTCGCCGCCAACGAGGCGCACGCCGACGAGGAGAACGAAGAGCCGCTCGACGACGAGCCGGAGCTCGATCTCTCGGCGGGCGAGGACGACAAGGCGAGCGATCCCGTCCGCCTCTACCTGCGGCAGATGGGGCGCGTGCCGCTTTTGACGCGCGAGCAGGAGGTCGTGCTCGCCAAGCGCATCGAGGCGGGGCAGATCAGGGCCAACCGCGCCATCGCCCGCTCGCCCATCGCCATCAGGGCGCTCATCAAGTTCGGCTCGCAGCTCGAAGCCGGCGCGCTCGGCATCCGCGACGTGGTCTCCTTCGGCGATCAGATCGATCTGATGGAGCTTGAGGATCGCGGCGAGGAGTACCTGCGCTCGACGCTCGAAGACATCGCGCGCATCGACAAGCTCTTCAAGCAGGGCATCAAGGACGTGGAGCGCCTGCACGCGGCGGAGAAGGAGTCGCGCCGCAAGCCGACGAAGAAGCTGCTGCGACTGCGCCGCAAGGTGGCGCACGCGCGCCTCGACATCGCGCGCGAGATCAAGCACCTGAATCTGACCGAGGCCGCGAGGGCGCGCCTCATCGAATCGGTCGCCGCCGTCCACAAGCAGCTGCGCGCCTACGAGCGCGAGATCGAGCGGCTCAACGAGAAGCTCGCGCGCAAGCGCATCAAGCCCGAAGACGAGAAGGAGTGGAAGCGGCAGTTAGCCGCCGCCCGCCGCCACATACGGCAGCTCGAAGCCGACAACTTCGTCACCGTCGTCGAGATCAAGCGCTCGCACAAGGCCATCTCGCGCGGCGTCGCGCAGACCGTCGGCGCGAAGAGCGAGATGACGGAGGCGAACCTGCGCCTCGTCGTCTCCATCGCCAAGAAGTACGTCAACCGCGGGCTGCCGTTCCTCGACCTCATACAGGAGGGTAACATCGGCCTGATGCGCGGCGTCGAGAAGTTCGACTGGCGGCGCGGCTACAAGTTCTCGCCCTACGCGACGTGGTGGATCAGGCAGGCGATCACGCGCGCGATTGCCGATCAGGCGCGCACCATCCGCATCCCCGTCCACATGATCGAGACGATCAATAAGTTGATCAAGACCTCGCGCGCGCTCGTGCAGGAGTTGGGGCGCGAGCCGACCGACGACGAGATCGCGAAGCACGTGGGGCTGACGCCCGACCGCGTGCGCGGCATCTTCAAGCTGGCGCAGCAGCCCGTCTCGCTCGAAACGCCCATCGGCGACGAGGGCGACGCGAGCCTCGGCGACTTCATCGAGGACAAGACGCGCGTGAGCCCTTCGGAAGGCGTCGTCAACGAGAACCTCAAGGAGATCACGCAGGAGGTCTTGCAGACTCTCAGCCCGCGCGAGGAGAAGGTCTTGAAGATGCGCTTCGGGCTCGGCACGGCGGGCGAGGAGCAGACGCTCGAAGAGATCGGGCAGACCTTCGACGTGACGCGCGAGCGCATCCGGCAGATCGAGGCCAAGGCGCTCAAGAAGCTGCGCCACCCCTCGCGCGCGAGGATGCTCAAGTCGTTCACCTGATCGCGCACGACTCGGCGCGGGGAGATAAAAAATGCGGGAGGCGTTTTCCACACGCCTCCCGTTTTTTTATTCGCGCTACCGAGCGGCCCTAAAAAAAATTCGCCGCCCCCGGCGACAGGCGTTAATATCACGGCTCGCCGTAGAGGGGCGCGCCGCCTCCCGCGCAAGCCCGTTCGCGCCCGACGATCCAACGAACGGCAGGGCGGTTCCCGCGCCACCGGCGGACAAACGTTCCGAGTCTGATAACGCCCACGGTTCTCCTATGGCCTTGCACAAAAAGCGCGCCCCAAGGACTGACCAAGGACTGACCAAGGACTGATGACACAAAAGTGCGCGCGGGCACACACTAAGCTGGTGCGACTGCCGGTGCTACCGCCGAGCCGGTCTCAGTCTCTTTTTGCGCTGATCGTGATGCCACACGAAGACTCGTGCTTTTTGAGCCAAAGCTCCTACGGTGTTCGCACCATCGAAAGACCGAAAGAGAAGTGAAGTGATGACGGGACAAGAATCACAACTCTCACGCCGCGCCTTCCTGTATGCGGGCGCGAAGTCAGCCGCGGGGCTCGCGGCTGTGGGCCTGCTCTCACACGGCGTCAGGCCGGTCTTGCTCGCCTCGACCACGCCGCAGGGCGCGGGCGGCCAAGCCTCCGCCTTGCAGCCCGCGTTCGCGCGGCTCGACGAGTTCGTGACGCGGCACATGACGGAGACGGGAGCGCCGGGCCTGACGCTCGCGCTCGCGAACCGCGCGGGCGAGCTGCGCGTCGCCACCTACGGGCTCGCCGACGTCAAGACGGGCGCGCGCGTCACGCCGGAGACGCTCTTTCAGATCGGGTCGATCTCGAAGTCGTTCGTCGCCATCGCCCTGCTGCAACTGCGCGACGAGGGCAAGCTCGATCTCCACAAGCCGGTCGCGGAGTACCTGCCGTGGCTCAGGATCAATTCGCGGTTCGAGCCCGTCACGACCCACCACCTGCTCAGCCACTCGGGGGGCCTGCCGGAAGCGCCGCTGCTCCTGGACGCCCTGCTCTCTGAGATTCCCACGGCGACGAAGCCCGGCACGCACTTCCTCTACTCCAACACCGGGTACAACATCCTCGGCTTCCTCGTCGAAGCCCTCGACGGTCGCCCCTTCGCCGCGGCCGTGCGCGCGCGCGTGCTCGATCCTCTCGGGATGCGCGCGAGCGCGCCCGTCATCTCGAACGAGACGCGCGCGCGCATGGCCGTCGGCTACCAGCCCTTCTACGAGGATCGGCCCTTCCCGTTCCACGGTCGCCTCGGCGAAGCGCCGTGGATCGAGATGGACATGCCCGCGGGCAGCATCGCCGCCACGCCCTCCGACATGTGCTCGTACGTCGGCGCGCTACTGAACCGGGGCGCGACCCCGCGCGGCGCACGCCTCCTCTCCGAAGAGAGTTTCCGCCTGATGACGACGCCCGCGATCAAAGCCCCTTTCCGCGGCGAGGACGCCTCTTACGGCTACGGCCTCTGGATCAGCGACATCAACTCGCACACGCGCCTGCGCCACACGGGCGGGATGGTGGCCTTCAGCTCCGCGCTCGACGTCGATCTCACGGGGGGCGTCGGCGCGTTCGCCTCCGTCAACGCGAACCTCGCCGGCTACCGCCCCGTCGCCGTCGCGCGCTTCGCCGTCGACGCCGTAAACGCCTCGCTCGCGGGGAAGCCCCTGCCCGCCGTCCCCGCGCCGCCGTCACCGCCCGGCGAGATCGGGAACGCGTCCGACTACGCGGGCACCTTCACTTCGCCCGACGCGCGCAAGCTCACCTTCGTCGCCGAGGGCAGCCGCCTGCTCCTGCTGCACGACGGCCAGCGCGTCCCGCTCGAACGCTCGCGCGCGGGCGGCGATCAGTTCGTCACCAAGCACCCAGACTTCTCGCTCTACCGCCTCGCCTTCACGCGCGACAAGGGGCGCGTCGTAGAGGTCTCCTACGGCGCGGACTGGTACGCGGGCGCGGGCTACACCGGCGCGCGCGCCTTCGACTACCCGAAGGAGTGGGACGCCTACGCCGGCCACTACTACAACGACAGCCCTTGGTACGGCACGGCGCGCGTCCTCATACGCAAAGGCCGGCTCCTCCTCGACGGCGCGCAGACGCTCATCCCGACCGCCGACGGCTCCTTCATGCTCGACGAATCCGCCCCCGACCGCGTCAGGTTCGAGGCCGTCACGGGCGGCAAGGCGATGCGCATGAACCTCTCCGGCATCATCTTCCGCCGCGTCTTCACGCCCTGAGTCGCCGCCGACCGCCGCCGACGCGACGAACCGGCTCGCGGAACGTGCGATGGCGTGACTACGGCCCAAACGGGAAGGGCGGGAGTGGGTCGGCATACGACCCACTCCCGCCCTTACTTCTTTCGTGCGGCTTCGGACGGTCTTAGTAGCCGTTCCAGCCGTCGCGGTAGCCGTTCTCGAACCCGGCGCGGAAGTAGCGCTGGTAGAGCGAGCGGCTGCCGAGCCGCGAGCTGTAGTCCTTCGAGGCGCTGCGGTAGTCGCTCTCGTCCGTGAAGTCGAAGCGATCGCCGCGGCGACGGTCGGTGCGACCCTCCTTGATGCCCTCGTTGTAGCCGGCGTTGAGCGCGGTCTGACGGAGCTGGAAGGAGCCGCCGTAGTTGCCGTAGCCGTTCCAGTCGCGACCGCGCCGCTCCTCGCGCCGCTCCTGACGCTCCTCACGCCGCTCCTCGCGGCGCTCTTGGCGATTCTCACGCCGCCGATCGTCCCTCCGGTCGTACTGCGCGAAGCCGACGGTCGGCAACACGAACAACGCCGCGAGCGAGAGCGCCGAAGCCCTCTTTAAAAGTCCGTTAGTCTTGCTTCTCATTTTCCATCCCCCCTTATTGCTTTCCGACCCGCGCGGCTGTTTGCCCGCGGAGTACGTCACGCGACTATTACGACTCAACATTCGTGCCACGCGGAAGAAGGGGGTATTACTGCCGGGAAATCATCACGGGTCGGCGCGAGTCCCGCCCGCGGCACACCATAAAGTGTCCGCCCTTGCCGGAAATGAGTGTTTTTAACCGGCGCGAATCATCCCCGTCAGCCGGAGGCGTCGCGCGCGCGGGCCCGACCGGCCCGTGCGCCCACGACTTGAGACGTCTTCGCTCAAACTCCCAGTTGGGGGTTCGACTCGAACACGCTCGCCGGGAGCCGACGGCTCGTTCCGGGGAGCTTGAGGCAGCGTTTGAGGACGAAATCGAAGAGCAGCGGGTTGAAGTGATAAATCTCCCGCAGAGAGGCGCGCTCGTCGGCGTCGATGTAGCCCGCACGCAGCAGCGGCTTCGTCCTGATGAGCAGGTTGATGGCGGGCAGTGGATAATCGCTGCCGTTGACGAGTCGTGAGTGTAGGTCTTCGCGCCCGATGACGGTCGAGAGCGGCTCGCCGATGCGGTTGAACTGCGTCATGGCGGAGATGTCTCCGAAGACCAAGCCGTCGTAGCGCGCGTCATCCATGAGGCGCATGAAGAGCCGGAAGTTGTGCGTGCGCTTCCTCGCGGGATCGTCTAGGTCTTCGTTGTCGCCCAGCCCGGCGCAATGCGCGACGATGGTCTTGACGCCGTGATCGAGCGCCCGGCGCAGTAGCAGCGGGTTGCCCAGGCGCTGATCCTCTTCTGCCTCGACGGCCTTCTCCTCGCCGCCGTGGCTGAGCAGCACCAGCCCCAATTCCTTCATCTTCCGGTAGAACGGATCGCACTTCGCGTCGGACGGATCGATCCCCATCGCGTTCGGCAGCCACTTAACCATCCGCCCGCCCCGCCCCGCCCACTTCACCAACTCGTCAACCGCGTCCGCTCGGTAAGGGTTGACGGAGATGACGGGCTCGAACACGTCAGGGTGTTGCGCCGCCAGCGCGAAGACGTATTCGTTGGGGACGTAAAACTCCGTCTTCGCGAGGTTCGCCGCGCCGTCGCGGTCGTAGTTCTTGTCGAACGCCAGCAGGCGATACTTCCCGCGGGGCTCTATGTGACGCACGAGGCTGACGAGCCGCGCGGCAAACTCCGCGTCGGCGCGCGCCACGTCCTCCACCCCCGCGGCGCTCAGGTAGACGGCGAACTTGAGTCGGTGGAACGGGTGCTTCCACGTGCGCAGCCTCGGGTTGACGAGGTTGTCCGTGCCGCCCGCGCCGGTTCCCGCCACGTGGGTGTGGTAATCGACGAGGCGGGCCGCGTCCACGTCCGCGAAAGACCTCTTCACGAGGTCGGAGGCCCTAAGGCTCAGGCGGTCTTTCAGCTCTTCGGGCCGGTGCGTGAAAGCCCCCCCGGCGTGCTTTAACAGGCACATGATCCGCCCTCTGAAATGGTCGAGTCGGCGGCCCCGACGATCAGTCGCGGGTAAGGCGAGCCGACAGTGTTAGCGCACTATAACCCCTCCCGCCGCCCCGGCGAATTTTTATTCAGACTCACGAATTTTTGTGCGAACGGCTATTTTTGTGGAAGGCCGTCTTACAAACAACGTATGGGTGCGGCATCGCGGCGGACTTTTGCGCGGAGAAACCAGCGTGAGCGTCTGGAAACTTTTAATCACCGCGCTCTACGTCATCATCCCGCAACTCTTGCTCGTCGCGGTCGTCTGCTTTTTGTGCAAAGCCCTTTCAGAACAGCTTTGCCTAACAGAAGGGTTTTCGGCGCGTTCCGTTGGGCAGAAATTTGTTCTGTTGGGCAGGATTCTCCGGGAGTTTATGCCATTATCGGATGCGAACAACGCTTGTGGAGAGATCGGCATTTTCAGATGTCGGAAATGGAAGCCGACCTAATAAAAGTTCCGCGCTCACTACTGGAGCGCCTAACAGAGACGCTGTGCTATGCAGCGTAAATGGAGAAAGTCGAGCTTAGAAGCTGTTTGAAAAGTCCTTTCACAAAGTTCGGCCTTAGCTATTTTCAACGACTGATGACTGTCTTGATCTCTACCGAGGGCGGAGGGAGCGCCCTAAGTTATTGAAACTAGGTTCGGGCTTGGACTTTTCAAACAGCTTCTTAAGATTGAAAAATCACCGGCAACCAACCATGCACGTTCTAAGGCTTCACCTTCAGAACTGAGCCATCTTTCCGGTTGGTTCGTCCCTGTTCGTGGATCGTATCTCTTCGGCCTAGACGGCCGCGATTGGTGCTGGTTTAGGCCAGAACCAATCTCTTCGTTCCATGCTGTTCACCTTCGCGAGATCAGCCTCGCCAAGGTTTGTCGTGTAGTTGAGGCCGGCGATTGCCGGGTAAGTGACAAAAATCATCAATCCGAGCGCAATCCCGCTGATACCTCTTGTCGCCTTCATCACCTTATCGATGGCACAAAATCTAAAGAGCTGTGGGGCCAGACACGTGAGCACGTTCATGGCGATCTTGTCGGGGTTTTTGGTGTCTCTGTAGTGGACGGCGAGAAAGACGAACATGAGCAGGTGGCCTGCCCCCCAGATGGTGAGCCGAATATCATTCGTCTCTTTCGGCAGTTTTTTCTCTCCTCTATTCATATAGAGCACAAAAAATCCCAGCCCTGGACCAAAGAGAAGCTGGTACAACCAGACCCATTCGCTAAACCCTTCGGAAAATGCACAGTTAAAAGTATCCGGTTTCAGCGAGACGATCCAGGGTATGCTGAAGACCGAGTTGAGAAAACGACAGAACACTGCGAACAGATTGAGCTCAAAGGGCGCTCCGCCGGGGCGGGTGGCCCAAACAAGCTGCACTAACTCTCCGACCGTTCTCACAGCGTAGGTGGTGGTGAAGGCAATGATAAAGACTCTCCGGCATACCTCCAACGCCTCGTTTTGCGCCTGAGCTTCCTCCTCGGTGAGCGCCTTCTTGGGAATGATGCCGCTTTGCTGGGCCAGCCACTCAGCCGTGAAGAACTGTTTAAAGGCTTCAACGCTCTCGTCATTCGGGTAGGGGGCCTCGTCTTTGACAATCTTGTAAAGGATGGTGGTGGGCACTGCGACGATCAAGCTGAAGAGGTAGATGGGCTGGAAACTGAGCGATTTGCCGGTGATGAGCTTGTAGAGCTGAGAGACGAATGGAATCTCCCACTCTTCATTGAGCATGTCCTTGATTAACTGAAGAATGTCCGCGATGATGTCGATGATCGAGAGGATGATGCCCCCGGCCAGCTCGACGGCGAACAGGGTAATACTCTCCATAACCTTGATCACGCCTGTCATAATCAGTTTGAGCACATTGTCCGGGTCACTCCCGATGGCTGAAAAGTAGCTGAGCGCTTCATCGAAAGCCTGCTTGCCCTCGCCGAACTGGAAATTATCTGAGAGCTGGATGAGCTTTTCCATCAACGCGTCGAGAGGGCCGCCGCTCTCGAACGTCCGCATGGTCGCGGTAACCTTGGCGCTCTCGTAGTTATCCCCGAAGGCGTTGAGCAGGACGTTGTGGGAAGAACTGGAAGAGACTGCTGGCTGAGGCTTGTTGTATTTATCCGTGTACTGCCCGAAGGTTTCCTGCCCGCTGATGGTTTTCAGAAACTCATCGGTCGCCGATTTGATATTGCCCTCCAGAGTCCTGATTCCTTCCTCGACTCGATCCTTGAGAGCGTGCAAGGCGAGTTGGAGAAAGTCGAACGAGACATTGAACGTGTGCTTGACGACCTCGGCGGTGCGCTGTATGTCGCCCCAGGCAAAGAGAAAGGCGAGCCACTCGTACAGCTCCTCGAAGAACACTTTGATCTTGTTCCAGATGCCTTCGACGATGTCAAAGGCTTGTTGGAAGGCGGTGATCACCGTGTCGATAACGTACATGATGTTATCAATCAGGAGCGAGAACTTGACCTGAATCTCTTTGACCAGACCCGAGATAGGATCAATGATCGTGGTGACAATAAAATCCTTGATGGCCCCCACAATCGAGCCGAAACCTTCCTTGATGGAATTCCAGAGGCCGCCCCAGTCTATTCCAAACCAGCCTTCAGGCGCGGCGGCAGCGTCGTTTCGCTTCTGCGCGATGAGCGCAGTTGCTTCAGAGCGCGTTAATTCACGATAGCGCGGCGCTCCGCTGCTGAAATCCACTTGCCAGTGCTGCTCCGGCACACGACTGACATCCATCAGGAAGGGGCTCGGTCTGTGCCCTCGCCGGGTGTGCCTTGTCCTTCTCGTCGCCAGCCCTCGCCTGAGCGCGGGCAGTGTCGCTAAGGCGGTCGAGGCGGGGTCGCCAAGCGACATGGACTTCTGCATGATCTTGGCGATGTGTTCAGCATTTTCCTCAGTGCGGTATTCGCCTCTGAGCAGGTCTTGTCCATCCTTGGTCTTGGCGTTCCACACGTCTTCCTTTGTCGTGGTTTGCATCTTATCTTTGAGCCAACCATTAGGCTGAACAACTACGCCCGCCCCGTCAGCCGTGTAATCGGTGGTGATGTAAAGGCTCGGCGCTGTGAGGCTGGTCGCCCCTATGTCTATCGCGAGCGTGCCGGTCGGGTTGGTCTTCAAGGTGACGGTTTTGAACTCGCTGGCGATATAGTAGAGCCCGTTGATGCGCATCGGAATGAGAGTGGAAGCTTTGATTTGAACGTTCACGTCGGGTCTTGCCAGGCCGCCGTAATCCAGCGCCGTGACCTCTACGCTGTGCGTCGGGACGCTCGCCATCTCACCAGATTCTTTGAGCAGGATTTCGTAGTTGTACCACTGGGTAGTGGTCGGGTTTTGCCAGAAACGATAGAGACGGTTGTCGTTGGTCACGGAATACGCTTCGGAGTAGCCGTCATCGTTCCTGCCGACAGCGAAGATGGAGTTGGGGACAGGGTTGCCGAGAGGAAACAGTGTGCTCCAGCCGATGAATTTGCCAGCGGAATCCAGCATCTGGTGGGTGTGATAAAGCAGGCCGTCATCTCCGGTGGCGAAGACTTCGAGTTCCCCCTGAGCATTGATGACCAACCGCAGAGACGAGAGCGGGACAGTCTTATCGAGTTGCTTCCAATCTTCCCATTCGGTGGTGGGGCCGCTTGAATACTTCTTCTCCTTCTTCCACCAGAGCTTGAAATTGATGTCAATGGCGAAGATGTTGAGTAGCTCATCGGAGTCCTGGGCCACTGCCAGGTCTATCGCTTTTAAAGTTCCCAGGCGAGTGAACGAGGAGAAGCGCGTATTTGTATCGGAAAAAAGGACGGCATTTTCAATCTTGCCGCCGACGCCGATGGCGTAGAGCGCGACCTGGACAGGATTGTTCGCGCACATGGCGATCTTTTTAACCTTGGCGTTCTCGGTGCTGCCCAGCGCTGTCTTGATCGGCGCCCAGTCCTTCGAGGCCCATGTGCCGTCGAGCTTGAGGAAGCTGGTCGCCACTTCGTCGTTTTCCAGAATGACGTTCGCATAGATATTGCCGGTGACGCCTTTCGTGCCCAGAAACTGTTTGATCTTCTTCTTGCTGTCGGGAGGCTGCGAGACAGCCTGCTTGTACTGGCCTGTGGCCGACTGGTAAGTGCCCAGCGTCAGCATGTCTTCGTTGTCAAGACCGAGAATATTCGGATTGTCCTGATCAAACCCGTTGGGGTAGATGCTGAGCTGCCTGGCCGTTATATTGAGAGCCGTTTCGGTCCAGCTCGCCTTGGCGTCGCTATCCGGTCGAATGCGGGAAACTTTGTTGGCCGTTCCCACGGAATATATATCTAAATTACCCGCCCCATTTAAGAATGTGGAAAGCTCACCGCCGCCGGAGACTGAGCGGATAATCTCGTAGGTTTCCATGAACTTCGTGCTGACGACGAGATTAGCCGTGGGCTCCTGGTCGGCACCTGTGATGAACGGCAAGTTGACGGGTGTTTGTAATGACGTACTCATTTTAGGCGTTCCTTTCAATTAAGCATTGAGTGAATATCCTCATGGCCTGAGAACTGGCCGACCAGAGAACAGTAGGGCGAATCAATCATGGATGTGATTTGCCGTGCGATCTGTAAAGCAGGACACGTCCAAAAAACTTTGCCTCCTAAAGAACCACAAATGGGGCGCTGCCTGGGCCAGCACTCCTGCACATCGACGCTGGCAAACTGCTGCCGCGAAAAATCGTCCGCAACCTCGCCAAATTCCTTCACCCCGACCGCCAGAGCCCTTCTCATTGCGTAAAGCAGCTCGGCAGGCCGGGGGTAATAAGGTGTGAGCATGCGGGCAAGACGCGGCGCAGACCCGGCCCAGCGCACGCCGTATAAGACAGTCTCGCAAGCAGCTTTGTAGCCCGTGTGGTGATCGCGCCCGGAGAACTTCAGCAGTGCGGCGACGTTCGCATTGACACAACAATCTATCGGATTCGGTCTGGCTGATATGTCAAGCCAGGTCTTGTATGCCCCCTGTCTTACCCAGTCGGGCGTGTCGCCGGGACGATAGTACAGGCGATGCGGTTCGAGAACTTCGTCGATAATCCTATGTGCCGTCTCTTGCGACATACGCCCGTGCTTTAGAAGCTCGCACACTATCAGGGCTGTATCGTCGGCGTCGGGCGCAAGTCGCGTCCCCATCCATTGAGGCTCTGTGCCGGGTGGGTAGAAGTGGAATGCGCCAGGAGATGAAAGCGACTCGCATGTTTCAAGAAAGTCTAGGGCTCGCTCCGTATGAGGGAAGAGAGCAAATGATTCGGGCAGCCGCCCCAACTCTCGTAAAATCAGGGCAGTGATAAAGCCGTTCTCGTCTTCAAAGGTTTTTCCGTTGCACTGTACGGTCGAGCGGAATGCCCCGCTCGGAGCCTGTGATACAAGCACCTGTTCGAGCAACTCTGAAATCTTCATGCCGTCACCTCCGGGGGCGTGAGGCCGAAGACAACGGCCGCGGGCTCAAGCTCGGAAACGACTACGCCGAAAACCGTATGGCACGTGATGAACCCTCTGCGATAAACGAGGGGCTCGCTCATTTTTTCGTATAGTGAGAAGTCCCACCCTTGCGCGGAGGCAAGTCGTAGCAAGCCGGTGCGGATTTTGGCATCTCCACCGAAAACAGAGATGGCGAACGTATAAAGCGAGAATGCGACAGGCCCACCCTGCGCCGGCAGAGAGTAGCTGAAGCCGAAATCATTGCCGGGCAGTCTGTGTCCGATGGGACGGTCATATGCTCGCTGCAAAATTTGCAGCACGTCATTAGCCCGCGTCTTCAGACCAGCGCGGTCGAGCAGGTTGGCGATCTCTCCCGGTCTGAGATAAGAAGCATCATAATAAAGCTCAGTCCGACCAGTCGCCCCGTGATGGCCGAGCATGCATAGTCGTATACGGCGGTTCGACAGTGGCGACCATTCCCGCCCCAGTCTGGAATCTGTCCAGGCCGTTGCTTCTTCCCTGCTTTCAGGGGGAATCTCTACATAGAGCTTGTAAGAATTGTTCGCAAGGCCATGCCTGCCGCTTATCCAGGCTCCATACTTGAGTGTGCCTTTTGATTGCACTGATTGAACAAAGGCGCTCAGGTCTTCGGGGAATTGCTCTTTCGCCAAGCGCTTGTAGAGTGCTACAGCGCGCGCCAGGCGCTGGCGTGGATGAATCTCCGGCTCAGTCACCTCAGCCGTGTAACGCAAAGAGTCATCGCCAGACGAAAACGCGAACTCAAGAGGGAAACCTGTGCGCGCCAGAGCACTACTATGCCAGGCGGCCTCTCCCATCTCTGATTCTCGAATGCCACGTAGAATCTGATGAAGGGAATCGGATGCGACTCGGGCCCGGTCCGGATACAGGTCAGAAGCCGCCGCCAGTACCCTGTTAATGGCGGAATGCATATCTGAATTCGATTGCGCGCTCATCATATAGGCGTCGCCACTCTTCAAGATGGCTCTTTCGGAAGTACGAGCATGGGCAAAGTTCCTGTCTGCTCAGGGACATCGACCGGAGTGCCTGTCCTTGGATAATATTTGGCCGTCCAAAAGTAGGTAGAAGAATTATCGAACGGGAAAAAGCCCCAGAATTCGGAGACGCTGCCGGGCTGAAACCGGAATACTTTCGTGTTGATCGGTTTTGCAGCGGACTTGGTGTAAATGGTCACCGATACCAGGCGAAACCGCGCCCAATCTACTTGAGCAGGACTTATTTCCACCGAGTACCACATGGAGGTATTTCCCACCGGAACCACATCCAGAGGGGCGGTAGTCTTCGGAATATGAACGATCCGACCATCCGACTTGATGATGGTTCCCTGGTAGATGAGGACGGCCCGCGCCGGGTCAACGGTCGGGAACGTCCACTGGCACACCACCTCCTTGGCGCTCAGTGTTGCGGTTCGTGTTTCGCTCGATAGCTGCCAACCGGGGCCAGTTTCAATATGGCTGTAAGTGAGCTGGATTCTTTGCAACGGCGGGCTGGTTCCCGTCAGCCCGACCGGGAAGAATTGCACGAGCTTGGGCGTGAAAGGGCATTGGAACAATGTCCAAGCTGTCTGCGCTAACAGTCCCCGCTCGACGTAGCTCCCATATTGCGTGATGTATTCCAGATCGTACTCGAAGGGTTCGTAGGGAGAGTAGTCCCTGTTGGCTGACAGTATTTTCAAGGGGCTGGCAGCCTTCAGGCTGAAGGAGCGCGGCTCAAGGTTGAACTTGTAAGAGGCTTTGACCTCTTTCACTATCTCGAAGTTCACGCCAGAGGCGCTGAAGCCCATCAGGCCAACCTGGCTGACGACGACCTCGTGCTCTTCGATCTCGGGAAAGACGGGCGACGTGAAGTCCGGGAACTGGCCGTCCTTAAAGCTAACCTTGTATTGATAGCTGAAAAGTCCGACCCAATTTCCCGCCCCGTCTTTCTGTTTCCAGATCAGTAGAGTCCAGGGCGAGCCTGCGTTTCCACTATTAAAAATGTGCTTGACGGTTTTGCCCGCCCCGTCTGTGACAGTCACCTCGATCTGCGACAGAGGAAGGAGCGCGAAATAGGCGTCTGCGACACTGACGGAAAGCTCAAAGCCGGGCGGAGGCGGAGGCACGACCAGTAGCGGCTCGGTGCCTGTCGTCTGAGGAGCATCATAGGCGAGGCCGGATTTGAATTTATAGCTTGCGCTCCAGGTGTAGGATGGTGGATTACCGGCAGGCGAAGCCCAGTACTTCGCGCCCGGATTGTCGCTACGAAAGACAGACGTTTCTTGATGTGTGCCGTCTTGAACAAGCGTGACGCTGACTTCTTCAAGTTGAGTCCAGTCGAGTTCGAGCGGGAGAATCGCGACCGTCTCAGGCTGCGGAACGTCGCCAATATTGATGGCGTATCCTTGAGCCGCATTTAATGCGAGCGGGGCGGCCTGTCCGCCAGCGTATTCGAACAGGCCGGAGTAAAAGGCACACCCCGCCGCAGGACTCGGAACTTCAATCGTCCAATCGTAACTGGTGTGATCGGAGTCGAGGGTGATCCACTGGCTGCGGTACGCCTCGTGCTGTGGATCTTTGTATTCAAGCTCAAGCACTATCCGCCGTAAGCGTTCATCACCCTCGCGGCTACGAACCCATCTCACGTTGTAAGTCTGCGCCACCATAAAGCACGACTCACTTTCATGCTCCCTTTAGCTTGAGCGGAGCGCTTACTCTTCGGCCTCAACTTCGACTTGATGAATGATTCGCGTCGTGGATGTTCCGTCCTTGGGAAGGACGATCAGCTTGTTGTCGGCGGTCTTCTTCGCCACGTATGAGTCCGCCTTTGTTCCTGCATGATAGTAGGTGGCGTCGTAGTAGTACTTGGCGGGCGTGCCGGAGGGCCGCACGAAAGTGTAGTACTGCTTCGGCGTCCCGCTTTCTTCGATTCCCTGCATGAAGAGGGGAGAAGCCTGCTGGTCCTTGAAGGGCTCAGTGACCAGAAGTGTAGCCTGATCCGCTTCCACGTCTCCCGTGAGTTGCGGTTCTACACTGAGAACCCAGATGTTCACCACGACTTGTTGGATTGCAGCCCCCTCCCAATCAATTTGGGACGGGTCGATGGTCACCGTGAAGGGAACATCCGTCGCGTGGATGTTGAAGAAACCGAGCTGATCTTTAATGTCTGTGAAGGTTCTCTGCTTGCCGGTCTTGAGCAGGGCTATGCCGTTATACGTGACGAATGCGGCGCTCGGGTTGCTCACCAGGTTGATCGTCCATGATGGGTTGGCTTCGTAAAATGCTTCATCCTGCGGGGGCGCGAATTTCCAGTCATGGCTGTCCGTAATTCCATTTTGAGGATCGTCGTATGTCCCGCGTATCTGGACATAGGTGACGGGCGCGGGGATCCCCGGAGGTAGGTTGATGACCATGAGGTTGAACTGTCTCTCGACGAAGGGAGAGCTAATTATAATCGGGCCGTTGAGCGAAGCGCTGTAGACCTCGACGGGACCCATCACATATTTATTCTTGTCCTTCATGACATATGTGAGCTGGTAAGTAAGCTGGTTATTGCTCGGCTGATAATTCTTGCTCTCAGCCTTGAGGAGGTTCGTGTTATCCATCATCTTCAAAGTGCCGACCGCGTTGGGGACTCCTGTCGGCGTCTTGAAGAAGTATTTTATCAGGACGAAGTCAACCTCCTTTTCGAAGTTGATGTTGCTTCCGACGAATTGCGCCTGCTGAGTGCCGAAGCTGGCGGTCGTAAAATTCACCTGGGTGGCATCATTTGTGATCCGCTCACTCTTGTAAGGGTCATGCCCTTTGAAGAAGATTTCGTACTCGTACGCGTAAACCGGATCGAACTTGCCGTCCACGAAATGACCGTCGGCGGTGAATGTCCAGGACGAATCCCCGCCGGGGACGAAGTTGTGAGAATTGCCTGTCAGTTCCGTCTCGTCGGTGCTGCTGCTGCCAGCGTCGCTCTGGGGAACAGGGTACGTGACCTTTAAGCTCACGCGGTCGATGACTTCCGCGCTCAGATGGTTGAGCAGGTTGAAGCTGACGACCATGTTGCGAGTGTCTATCGCCTTATAGTGCTTTTTCCATTGCTCCGCGTCGAAAGAAGGAAGTTGAACGCTGGCCTTGATGGCCCATTCGATGATCTGATTCTCGCTGTAAGTGCGCTCGAACGAGGCAACCTGCGTCATCGAGAATTTGTCTCCGTTTTTCTCTCCGATGCGGCGCATCGCGTCGTCGACGGCCTTGGTGACCAGACCTTCGAGACTGATCCATGCCCAGTCATTTACTCGCTGCCGAAACTCCTCCGAAGGCTCCATTCCGAACCAATTTATGTCCACATCTCCCGCATCCGAATTTTTGAGGTACTCTTTAATAGTTTCGGTCCGCCCCCTCTCCTTGCCCCAGATGTTTTTGTCTATATCAACGTTCTTCTCGTAGTTGAACGCGATTTCGGATCTATATATAACCGTGGCGGCGACGGCGGGAAGTTTCGACAGGGTGAGCAAGTCGTATTCTATGCGGAAGGGAGAAACCATTCCTCCGCCCGGCCCGAAAGCGCCTTTGAAGCTCTCGACAGCCTCCTGGTCGGGAAGAAAAATGACGAAGGCAGCCCGGTTGTTTGAGTACATTGAGGGGCGGGCATTGAGGACTTTCTCACGGCCTGTGATGTCATAATAGAAATATGCCTGGCCCGTCAGCCAGTCGAACTGGCCCAACTCGATGTCAAGTCCCAGGTTGTCGTGGACAGCCTTGAGCGCTTCGGGGCTCACACCCAACTCAACCGTAAAGGAGCAATTCCCCTGTATTCCTTCGGTCGTGTTGTACTCGACCATGGCAAATTCCGGGATGAGATGACCGTCTATCTCCTGTAGTGCGAGCGTCGGGTCAGGAACGATGTACCACTTATTAGCGTTGGCAAAGTCCCTGTAGACAGTAACCGTCCGGCGATTTTCGTCGTAAAAGAAGACTTTTGTTTCTTGTATGTTGATCATGGGTCCTCTCCTAAATGCTTTCAGTTGCTAGTAGAAAAGATTCAGGACTGCGTCCGGCCTATAACTTGCAGCCAGCAGGTAGCCTGGTAAAACATCCGCGCCCTTCAGGTATCTAGTCCCGCTCATTCGAGCGTCATGAATCTCGCGAGCTTTGCCTAACAGAACCGCTTGACGGGCGTTCTGTTGGGCAGGAAATCGTTCTGTCGGGCAAAATTTGTGGGCAGAGGACGCGGTTGGATGGCACAGGAAGCCTTTCTGAATTGACGGGGCGTGAAGTAGACCGCTTGAAAGTTGAGGGCAGGACAATACTCTATGCGCAAGGGGTTGTATGTGCGGTAACACACACAGTGAGGAATCGTCGGGCAAGATCACGTCCCGTTGGGCAAAAGGCTTTCGTTAGGCAAAGCCTTTCAGAACGGCTTTGCACAAAAATAGCCGTTTGCACAAAAATTAGGTGAGTTGCACAAAAATTAAGAGCGTTTCGGCTTGGCGGGAAGTTTTGCAGGAAGGTCTAACTTATCATCAATCAGCACGTCCGCGCAGACGCCCGCGAGCCGCGCGTATTGCAAGACCACGATCAAAGACGGCTCACGTTTCCCCGTCTCAAATTCCGAGATTTGGCTTGCTACGATCCCTTCAACATCCAGACGCTTAACCATCTGAGACTGAGATAAGCCGAGCGCGTTGCGAATCGCCAGCAGCTTTTCGCCTAAGCGTTGCGGCCTCAGACGCGGCCTTGTACCCATCAGGAGTTACCTCCTGATGGGCGCAGCCGCGCTTGCAGCTTGACACTACAAGCAATTGCTAGCAGTATGTCGTCGCGTAACTTGTTCGCCGTGAGTAGGAACCTTCCATGCTCAACGGCGACGCCCATCACTCAGTTTGAGGTTGAGGCGAGCTACGCATACGACCGTTGCTAGTTTGTAAAAGAGCGCGGCGCAGAAGATATCACAACTTGGGTCGCGCTGCCGCCCCTCATGTCGGGCGGGGGGTTAGGCTGGCGCAGGCGGGGGCGCGTCACGGCTCGCCCATTCCGTGAGGGGGAAGGGCGAGCCGACCCCCGCCTTATTCCTCATCCCATGCGCCTCACGATCCTTTACGTCGAAGATCACAACATAGTCGCGGATGCCGTCCGCGATCTGTTGACCGAGGAAGGCTACTCGGTCGAAGTGTGCGCGAACGGCGACGCGGCAATGAACAAGCTGGCGGGCGGCTTCGCTTACGATCTGCTGCTCTTTGATAACGAGTTGCCGGGGGCGAGCGGGCTGGAACTCACGCGCTACGCGCGCAGCCTTGCAAGCTATCGCACGATTCCGATCATTATGATCTCAGCTAGCGATTGTGGCGTGGACGCCAAGCGCGCGGGGGCGGATTTATTCTTAAGGAAGCCGGATGATATTGCGGGCCTGATTGATGCCGTGAGAAGGCTGACAGAATAATCTTGCCAAGCGCGCGGGCGGCGGGAATAATTATATCGGGGCGAGTTGTCATAAAAAGCCCGGCGGCTCGCATCACTGTGAGCCGCCGGGGAATGTTTATCCGGCGAGGTTTATACGCTCCGACTTAGCCGCCGTACACCGGAGCGTTTGCCGACCCCTTCACCAGCTTGATGGCGTCGAGGCAGTCTTGCTTGTTGTGGTAGCCCTCGCCGGAGTTGGCGATCTTGCGACCGTTGGCAGCCTGAAGATACCAACGCCACTGATTGTTCGCGTCGAGATACACGTGATATGCCATTTGCTTTTCTCCTGATTCTGTTGCGGAGGTTTCATCATGGGCGAAAAATGGAAGACCTACCTTTTTGAGTATCAGCACGCCGGGGCAACTTGGAGCATGGAGGTTAAGGCCAGCTCCGAACAGGACGCGAAAGAGCGTCTTGCTAAGTTGCAGCGTGCCGATTACGTCGGCGTTCTTCAATTCAAGCTCCCCGTGGAGCTTGGCATCTTCGCCCGGCTGCTCTGCTGGTGGCAGAACAGGAGAGCCGCGTGATTTGGTTGTGGACGTAAGGCGACTGATCTGCTATAATCCTTTTCCCAGTAAGACTTAGCAAGTCAGCAGGGCTGTCATTCTGATCCAGCGACTCTCCAGTCCAAATCAGGGTGGCAGCCTTCGCCTTTGATTACACCTCACGCCCTATTACCCACAACGGATCATTCAGGCGTTCAGCGACTACACTTCTATACACGATCTCGTAAATTAGATCAACCCTTAACGCGGAAATATTTTATGACCGACAGTCATAACCGCTGACCCGTTTACCTCTACTACAATGTTTATAAGGGGTTAAGCAGATCACTAACGGCGGGGTGAGAATAATCGTTGACGGGCGGTTATTTCCTGCTGTAGTATTCACCGTGCCGAGGATTCAGTCTGCTCTCTCTCTTGGAGGTGTTAAATGGAGTCTAATGAAGTGACGAATCCGTCAAGTGATAATATGACGAGCCCAGCCGAAGCCACTACCAATCCGCCGACATTAGCTAAGGATGAGATGGCAGGGACTTCCGACGAAAGTTCCAGCGAGAACGGGGGAGAGGGGAAAGCCGCCTCAACTTCAAAGAGGAAGGTAGTGAGATTCAAGAAAGGCACTGTGCCCCCTGCCCTGTCATTAGAAGAAGTCGCTGACTTAATTAAAAGTTACTACGAAAATACAGGAGGCGAGCAGACCACCTATGACCCACTAGCCTCTCTCACTAACAATTCAAGTGGAAGCAGCGTGTTCTGGCGAAAGCTCTCTACCATTAAGAACTTCGGGCTGATTCAAGAAGAAAATAGGCAGTTGTCTATCACCCCCTTGGGCGTCCGCGTGGCAGCTCCACACGATCCATCGGAGCGCATTGAAGCCCTCAAGCAAGCGTTCTTGAATATAGATATTTTTAAGACAGCCTACGAGAGATATAAGGGAAAGAATCTGCCACTAGACGAGTTTCTAGTGAATGCCTTTTCAAGCAATGTTCCAAAGGAACTTGCCGCAGAGTGGGTAGAAAAATTCAAATCTTCTGCAACCGCCGCGGGGCTGCTGGAAACTCGCAATGGGAAGGTTCATATGCGCGAGAGCGTGCTTATCCCTTCCCAAGAAAAAGAGAAAGAAAAACCAATCATAGAAGATCAAGGCGGACGTTCAGGACAAGGTGGACAAGCGCAGCAACTTCATAACCCGCCGCCGCCAGCGGACGTTATTCGCACTCCGATTCCACTCGCACCGGGACGACTAGCTCACATTGAACTGCCTAACGACTGGAAGCCTAACGAACTCAAAAAGCTGTTGAAGCTTTTGGCACTAACATTTGGTGTCGATGATGATGAGCCGAGGATAGGAGTTGATTAGGAAGAATGTTACGGAGGGCGTCCCCTGTTCTGGTGAACTTAACGGGCTTCCGATCCCAAGGGCACGCTGCTGTCACAGCGTTGGGGTTCAATTCCCACGCCCTCCGTATCCAACATTCTATATCACATCTCACGAAATTCTAAAATAACATAAGCGAGGGACATACGAAATGAGGCGGAAAATCCTTTAACGTCAATCAATTAACTCTTGATTTCACCGCTGAAAAAGAGTATCATTCCTGCAACCTCACAGACAAATTAAACGGCCCAGTCGAGTGCGTCAACACCCAACTGAGCCTATACGACCACAGCGTGAGCGACCACGTTGCAGCCCGTACTTCATTGTGCTGCACCACGCTTGGAGAAAGCAAGAGGCGCACGATGGAGACCGCACAGCGGAAGACCTACCCGCAGAATTGGACAGCCTACAACCTCGCGCAGACGACCGAAAAGGCGAAATTCCTAGAACTGCTTTTTGAACTCTGCGCCAACATCGAAGACCTACCGAAGAAGCCCGGTGCTGGTAGAACTAGACTGCCGCTCTCGGAGATGATCTTTTGCGTGGTCTTCAAAACCTATTCGACCGTCTCAGGCCGCCGCTTCATCTCCGATCTGAAAGAGGCGCAGCGTCGCGGCTTCATCTCGCAGACGCCGCACTTTAATTCGATCTTCAATTACTTAGAACTTGAAGAGATGACGGACTGCCTACAGCGTCTCATCATCGAATCATCCCTACCGTTGAAAGAGATAGAATCGCAGTTCGCGGTTGACTCTTCCGGCTTCCGCACGAAGGGACATACCACGTGGTTCAATACGAAGTACGGCACTCACGTTGATAAGGGCGTGTGGCTCAAAGCGCACGTGATGTGCGGCACGCTCACGAACATCATTACCGCCGTCGAAGTGACGGATCGCAAGCCGCACGACAGCCGATATTTTATGCCGCTCGTTGATCGGACTGAGAAGACTGGTTTCGGGATGAAGGAAATCTCAGCCGACAAGGGATATGACAGCTTCAACCTCAGACGCTTTACGTTACTCAAAGGCGCGATCCCTTACATCCCGTTCCGCACGCTGAATAAAGAGAAAGGCAAAGGCGAGTTGTGGAAGCGTATGTATCACTTCTACAGCTACCAGCGCGAAGAGTTCAACGCGCATTATCATCGGCGCAGCAACGTCGAATCTGTTTTCTCAATGATGAAGGCGAAGTTCGGGGAGAAGCTGAGAAGCAAAACCGAAGTGGCGCAAGAGAATGAGTTGCTATGCAAGGTGCTGGCACACAATCTTTGTTGCGTCGTACAATCAATGTATGAACTCGGTATCGAAGCGAATTTCGGAATAGAAGTCTGAGCGTGCGGCGGTGAAAGCTATAATCGTTCTAGCAATCCTGTTGGGTTTGCTCTCACTTCCGGCATGGGGCTGGTGGCTGGTCTTCAACAAGCCTGCCCGCTTAAGACTCCTGAGACGCCGTCCATTTTGGAAACCACTCCTGCCGGAAAGCGAAGCCTCGGAAGAGTCGCGCGCCTCAATCGAAGCGTGGGTAGGGGTCGTCATAGCAACGCTCGTTTCTATCCTCGGCTTGTACTTAGTCTTTTCGGAGTGGCGAGGCTAATTTTTGTGCAGGAATCGCAGTTGCACAAAAATCGACCTTATAACCCCTATTTTTGTGCAAAGCCCTTTCAGAACATAAGATTCCTTATCAGACTCGGTTGCATTTATTAGCTATGGTCAGTTCTGTCATACCCTTCGCTACTACCCCCGCCGTCGTCAGTGCCTTCCGCTTGCGCGAACAAGATATCGTGACGGCGACGGCGACGCGGGCCGCGGCGTCACGATGTTTTTTATGTCTCGTGCCGTAGCCGCTCACTGTATAATCCGCCCCCCGGCTCGTTGCGCCTCGCGCCCGCCGGCAGCCCCTTACGCCACGACCAAGCCACAAACGGCCATCGGCCTACAGATAAGCGGGGACGCGCGGATGAAGAAAACTCACTCGCCCGAAAGTGCTCGTTCGGTAGCGACGTTCGACGGGCTCGCGAGCAATTACGTGCTGAGCATCGTCGCCGCGCTCATGCTCCTCGCCGCCCTGTCGATTTACCTGCAAGCCCCGCCCGCGCCGCTGCCGGACGGCGCGCCGACCGAAAGCTTCTCGGCGGGGCGCGCCCTGAATCACCTGCGCGGCGTCGCGCGCGCGCCCCACCCGTTGGGCACAGCCGCTCACGACGCGCTGCGCGATTACATCGTCGGCCAGTTAAACACCCTCGGACTTAACCCTGAGCTGCAAACCGCCACGGGTATCAACGCGGAGCGGGGCAGCCCCTACCAAGTCGGGAACGTGCAGAACATCCTCGGACGTATCCCCGGCACGAGCAGCGGGCGGGCGGTTCTGCTCGTCGCGCACTACGACTCGGTGGCGAACAGCCCCGGCGCGAGCGACGACGGATCGGGGGTGGCCTCCCTGCTCGAAACCGCGCGCGCCTTGAAGGCCGCGCCGCCCCTGAAGAACGACGTGCTCTTCCTCTTCACCGACGGCGAAGAGGGCGGGCTGCTCGGCGCGGAGGCTTTCGCCGCCGAGCACCCGGCGGCGAAGGGCGCGGGCGTGGTTCTCAATTTTGAGGCGCGGGGCAGCGGCGGGCCGGTCGTCATGTTCGAGGCGAGCGACAGGAACGGGTGGCTCGTCGGCGAGTTCGCCGCCGCCGCCCCGCACCCGGTCGCCAATTCGCTCAGCTACGAAATCTACAAGCGGCTGCCGAACGACACCGACTTGACGGTCTTCAAGAGGGCGGGATTACAGGGGCTCAATTTCGCCTACATCGATCACATCAGTCGTTACCACACGGCGGCTGACAGCGTCGAGAACATCGACCCGCGCAGCCTTCAGGCTCAGGGCGATTCGGCCCTCGCCCTCGCGCGCCACTTCGGCGCGCTGGGCGCGGCCCCGCAAGCGACCGCCAACGCCGTCTACTTCAACCTCATCGGCCCCGTCCTCGTGCGCTACCCGCAGTGGCTCGCCGCGCCGCTGGCGGCGCTGGCCGCGCTGCTTTTCGTGTGGGCGGCGGCGCGCGGTTTTAAGCGCGGGCAGTTGAGGATAAGGGGCGTCTTGTTCGGCTTCGTCGCGCTGCTGCTGTGCGGTATCGCCGCGGCGGTGATCGTGACCCTTGCGTGGGTGGCCGTCAAAACGCTCCACAGGGATTACGATTTCGTCCCTTGGGGCGACGTGTACAACGGGCGTCTCTACGCCCTCGCGTTCGTCTTCCTCGCCACCGCGATCACGTCGGCCATGTACAACTGGTTCCGGCGCAAGACGGACGCTTTCAACCTGATGGTCGGCGCACTCGCATGGTGGCTGCTGCCCGCGATCCTGACGAGCCTCGCCGTGCCCGGCGCGAGCTACCTTTTCACGTGGCCGCTCCTGTTCGCGCTGCTCGCGCTGCTCTCCCTCCCGGCGGCTGAAGGGGCCGGGCGCGCGCGGCGACTGCTCCTGCTCGCGCTCTACGCCCTGCCCGGCGTAATTCTGCTGGCCCCGGTCATCCGGCAGATGTTCGCGGCGCTGCCGCTCGCCGCCTCGGGGGTGATCGTCCTTCTGGAAATTCTGCTGCTCGCGCTCCTGCTGCCGCACCTCGACCTGCTCGCGAGGCGGGGCCGGTGGCGGCTTCCCGGCGCGTGCGCGTTCGTCGCGCTCGCGCTGATCCTGACGGGCCTGCTCACCGCCGGCTACGACCGCCTGCACCCCAAGTCCGACAACCTTTTCTACGTCCTCGACGCCGACGCGGGGACGGCCCTGTGGGCCAGCGCCGACAGGAGGCCCGACGAGTGGACGGCGCAGTTCTTCGGCAACGGGGCCGAGAAGGACACGCTCGCAAACATCTTCCCGCTCTTCAACCGCACCTTCATGAAGGGCGCGGCGGCCCCGTCCGCGCTGGCCGCGCCGCAGGTGGCCCTGCTCGACGAACGGACCGAGCAGGGCGTCCGCACCCTGCGGCTGCACGTCACTTCGCCGCGCGGCGGCTCCGTCGTCTCCGTCTACGCGGACGCGGGCGGCAAGGTCTCGGCTGCGTCAATCGACGGCAAGAGGATCGAGCCGCCGAGTGACAAGGGGCGCGACCGGGACAAAACGCCGTGGGCGCTGACCTATTACGGCTTCCCCGCGCGGGGCGTAGACCTGACGCTCAGCGTCGAGGCGTCCCGGCCCTTGAAGCTGCGTGTGGACGATCGCACCTACGGCCTGCCGCAGTTGGACGGGCGGCCCGTCGGCCCGCGGCCCGACTACATCATCCCCTCGCCCTCGCCCTACAGCGACGTGACGCTCGTGAGCAAGTCCTACACCTTCTAGGATCGGCGCGACCCCTGCGTGGGCCGACGCGAATCGGTGAGAGGCCGCGCGTTTCTAACGCGCGGCCTCTCTCGCCGTGCGATTCGGGCAGCGGCAGACGCGCCGCTCACAGGGTTCCGGGCTCGACCCTGAAGTCGATGTAGTCGGGGAAGGACTGGACGCGCGTGAGGTCGTTTTCGAGGACGGAGAGCTGGCCCCGACGCTCGATCTCCCTGAAGCCGGCGAGCTTGTAGCTGACGTACATCATGCGGTTTTTGCCCGTGGCGATGAACTCGGCGAGCAGCCGCACCTCGCGCTCCAGCGCGCGCCGCATCACGTAGTTGAGGATCAGCGTCCCCACGCCGCGCGACATGACGCGGCAGGACATCAACAGCAGCTTGAGCGTCCACGCGCCCGGATCGACTTCGAGCAGGGCCAGCCCGATCTTGCCGTAGCTCCCGTACTTGTCCTCAAGGCCCGCCACGAGCAGCCTGTGGCGCGGCGACTGCCGGATGCGATCCAGCTCCTCGTAGGAGTAGGTGACGCCGGTGCTGTTCAACTGGTTGGTGCGCAGCGTCAGCTCCTCGGCCCGCTGGAGATCGTCGCGGCCCGCGGGCGAGAGCGTGAAGACCATTTTGAGCGTCGCCAGAAACTCCTCCTTCGGGCCGACGAACTCCTCCTCCTCCCGCCGCCGCTCGATGTCGCTGACGTACATCAGCCTCCTCATCCGCGAGTCCGCCGTGACGAAGCGCGGGTTCATCTCCGGCATCGCGAGCAGCCCGCCCAAATCTCTGCCGTCGAGGCAGAGCAGCTCGGGCAGGGAGAACTTCACCTCCTCAAGCTCGAACGGCTGATCGTCGAGGAAGGCCACGGCGTCCGCGCCGATGTTGACGGATTCGACGATGGTTCGGATCGAGGCCGCCTTCGAGTTCCAGTTGATCTGCGGGTAGATGAAATACTCCGCGAGGCCGAAGCGGCGCAGCTCGGCCATCGCCGCCTCGTGATCGTTCTTGCTGGCGATAGACTGCAAGATTCCCCGCCCGTCGAGCGTGCGGACGATCTCGGCCACGCCGGGCCGCGGGCGCACGCGGTCGCCCTCGAGCAGCGTGCCCTCCCAGAGCGTGTTGTCCAAGTCCCAGACGACACACTTGATCGAGCCGCGCCGGTCGCCGTCACCCCGGCCCGCGCCGCCTGTCGTTAGCCGTGACTCCATAATCTCGATCCGGCCCCCGCCCTCCGCGCCTCAGGGCGTGAACTCCCGGTAGCTGTTCTGCGCGATGTTGATCTCCTGAAGCTGCGTGCTGCCTTCGATGATCTCCATGATGCGCGCGTCGCGCAGGAACCTCTGGACGGGGTAGTCGCCGCTGCACCCGTTCGCGCCGTGGAGCTGCACGGCGTCGTCGGCCACCCTCGTCGCCATCGTCGAGGCGAAATACTTGGCGATGGAGGTCTCCAAAAACGACGACGGGTCGCCCGCGTCTTTCAAGTACCCGGCGTGACAGCACAGCAGCCGGGCCGCCTTGATGTCCGTGATCATGCGGGTCATCATCCGCCGGACGAGCTGGTGCTCGCTGAGCGGCGCGCCGAACTGCTCGCGCTCGCTCGTGTAGCGCACGCAGGCTTCGAGGCACGCCTGCGCGATGCCGACGCAGCCCCACGCCACGCTGTACCTGCCGTAGTCCAACGCCGAAGCGGCCACGTGCGAGATGCCGAAGCCGGGCCTGCCGACCATGTTCTCGCGCGGCACGCGGCAGCCCTCAAGCTCGATCTCGGCCAGCATCGAGGCCCTGACGCCGAGCATCCCCGAGATCGGCTCGACCGAGAGGCCGGGCCGATCCCGCTCGACGAGGAAGGCGGCGGGCTGCGGCCCGCAGCGCGCGAAGACGAGGAAGAGGTCTGCCACCTGCCCGAACGTGATCCACTTCTTGCGCCCGCCGAGGAGGTAGTCGCCGCCCTCGGCTGCCGCGCTCGTGCTGATGCTCTTGGCGTCGCTCCCGGCGTGGGGCTCGGTCAGCGCGAAGGCGGCGATGGTCTCGCCCGCGGCGAGCTTCGGCAGCCAGTGTTCCCTCTGCGCGCGGCTGCCCCACTTGAGCAGGGCGCGCGCCGCCATCGTGTGCACGGTCAGCAGGCTGCGCAGCGACGAGCACCCGCGACCCAACTCCTCGTTGAGCAGGCCGAACGTGATCATGTCCATCCCGGCCCCGCCGTACTCGGCGGGCAGCAGCGCGCCGAGGTAGCCGGCGCGGGCCGTCTTCTCGATCAGGGAGCGCGGGAACGACTGCTCGCGGTCGAAGCGGTCGGCGTGGGGCGCGACCTCCGCGTCCGCGAAGGCCCTGAAGGCGGCGCGCGCCTCCCTCTGCCGTTCGGTGAACTCGATCTTCAACGTCTTATGACCCCGCGCCCCGCCCTCCCCGGTCAGTCGGTCGCCGCGGGCGACGGCTGCGGGGCCGTCTTGCGCGCGACGAGCGCGGCCAGCGCGTCGAGGCTCCTGAAGTTGTCTATGTCGAGGTCTTCGTCCTCGACCGTGACGGCGAACTCCTGCTCGACGAACTGCACGAGCTGCATCGCGAACATCGAATTAACGAAGCCCGCCGCGAACATGTCCTCGTCGTCGCGCAGCTCGTGGCCGCGGAAGAAGCGCGAGACGAAGGCCCTGATTTTAGCGACGGTCTCTTCCCTGTTCATGCTGCGTCCCCCGGCGGGCGATACCCCCGCCCCCGCTCAGTAAGTGTAAAAACCCTGCCCGCTCTTGCGCCCGAGCAGCCCCGCGTCCACCATCTTCCTGAGCAGGGGGCAGGGCCGGTACTTGCTGTCGCTGAAGCTCTCGTAGAGCACTTCGATGGAATAGAGGATCGTGTCGAGCCCGATCAGGTCTGCCGTCTCCAGCGGCCCCATCTTGTGGCCGAAGCAGGTCTTGAAGATTCTGTCCACCTGCTCGGCGGAGGCGACCCGCTCGTCGAGCAGGAAGATCGCCTCGTTGATCGTCAGCATCAGCACGCGGTTCGAGACGAAGCCCGGCGAGTCGTTCACCACGATGGCCTCTTTGCCCATCCTCGCGAGCAGAGAGGTCGCCGCCGCGACCGTCTCGTCCGACGTGTGGTGGCCGCGGACGACTTCCACCGTCGGCTTCAGCGGGACGGGGTTCATGAAGTGCATCCCGATCACTTTCGCGGGGCGCGCGGTCAGCGCCGCCAGCCGCGTGATCGTGATGGCCGACGTGTTGGCCGCGATGACGCAGTGATCGGGGCAGGCGGCGTCCAAGCGGCGGTAGACCTCGCGCTTGATCTCGAACTTCTCCGTCACGTTCTCGACGACGAAGTCCGCGCCCGCGAGCGGCTGGTAGTCCGTGCACGCTTCGACGCGCGCGAGGGCGGACGCGCCGTCCGCCGCGCCGCCCCGGCTGAAGAGGCGCTGGAACCGCAGGGCCTCCTTCATCTCTCGGCGGGCGCGATCCAGAACCTCGTGCGAGAGGTCGAGCAGGAGGACGCGCAGGCCCGACTGCGCGAGCGCCTGCGCCACGCCGCGCCCGATGACGCCCGCCCCGACGACTCCGACAGTTTCGATCTCCATCAGTCCTCACGCTCTTTCCGGCTTCGGGCCTTGCGCGGGCGGCGGCCCCGCGGCCCTCCGCCCCTCGCTCACGCGAGGCGGGCCCGGAGCAGCCGGGCCAGCACCTCGACGTGCGGGTTGTTAATCATCGTGTGGTGGTTGCCGGGGACGACGTGTATCTCTATGCCGTCGGCGGCCAGATCGATCCACGGCAGCTCCGGTCGCTGCGGGTTGAAGGCCAGCCACTCGCCCGCGCGGATGAAGAGTAGCCGGCCCTCGTACCGCCGCGGCACGTACCGCTCCAGCGCGCGCATGTTCGCCTTCCAGATGGCGAGGAAGCGCCGCGCCTCGGTCGGATCGACGTCCGCGGGCACGAGCGCCGCGGCTTTCATCTGCTCGAAGACGAACGCCAGTTGCTCTTCCGGGCCGAGCCGCCGGAGTTCGTCGAGCGAGAGCGGGAGCTGTCCGCCGAACATGTGCACGAAGGTCTCCGCGTCGTCGGCTGCCTCGGGCGGCATCTGCCCCGGCCCCGGCGTGTCGAGGAGGGCGAGGAGCCCGACGCGCTCGCGCCCGGCTTGTAGCTGCTGAGCCATCTCGTAGGCGACCGTGCCGCCCTGCGAGAGCCCGGCCAGCCGGTAAGGCCCTTCGGGCTGCACCGCGCGGATCGCTTCGAGGTACTGGGCCGCCATCTCTTCGATGCTCTCTAGAGGCGGCTCGCGCGTGACGACGCCGCGCGCCTGCACGCCGTAGACGGTCTGTTCCGGCCCGAGGCTGCGCGCGAGGTGGCGGTAGCAGAAGGCGGTCCCGCCCGCCGGGTGGATTAAGAAGAGCGGACGCGTCGCGCCCTTCCGTAGTTCGACGAGGTGGTTTGAGGCCGCGGCGGCCCGCGCCGCGTCGCCGCGCGACGGCGGCTCGGCCTTCCCTTCCCGCGCGTCCGAGTCAGGCCCGTTGGGGTCGTCGCCACGCGCCGTGCTCTCTTCGATCAACTTCGCCAGCGACCCGACCGTCAGCGACTCAAGCAGCGCGTTCAGCGGCAGCTCCACGCGGAAACTTTCGCGCAGCCTTGCGACGAGGCGCAGGGCCAGCAAGGAATGGCCGCCCAGCTCGAAGAAGTCGTCGCGCACGCCGACGCGCCCGATGCCCAGTAGCTCCTGCCAGATTTCGGCCACGCCGCGTTCCGTCTCGCTGCGCGGCGCGACGTAGGCGACGCCGAGCGGCGGTCGCTCGTGCGCGGCGACGGGGGCCGGAGTCGGCCCGGCTTCGCGCGTGTGGCGCGGCGGCGGCGCGTCGCCTCTGGCGGGTCTGCCTGCGCCCACGTCGCGCTTCGTCACGATCACCTGCGGCAGCGGCGCGCCGAGGATGCGCGCGAACGCCTCCGCGCCCTCGCGCGGCGAGAGCGCGTGTCGCAGGTTCGCTTCGCGCTCCTCCTTCAAGTGGCGCGGCAGCTCGGTGTTGACGATCATCCCCACGTCGCGCCACACGTCCCAGTTGATCGAGACCGTGAAGCCGTCGCGGCGCGCGCGCGCGAACGCGTCGAGGAAGACGTTCGCCGCGCAGTAGTCCACCTGACCGGGGCCGCCCGCGAACGAGCTGAGCGAGGAGCAGAGCACGAAGAAGTCCAGCCCCGCGCCGCGGAACAGCTCGTCGAGCACGAGCGCGCCACGAACCTTCGGGGCCAGAACCCGCTCGGCGGCCTCCGCCGTCTTGAGCGCGATGATCCCGCCGCCGACGACGCCCGCCGCGTGTACGACGCCGTCTATCCGCCCGAAGCGTTCGCGGGCCTCGGCGACGACGTTCTTCATCCGCAACGGATCGGCCACGTCGGCGGAGAAGATCGCGACCTCGGCCCCGTGCCCTTCCAGCGCTTGCAGCCTGCGTATCGTGCGGCACGCCGCGTCCTCGGCGGGACGACTCGCGAGCCAGTGGCCCCACTCGTCCGGGCGCGGAAACTCCGAGCGCCCGGTGAGAACCAGACGGGCGCGCACGGTTCGCGCCAGATGCTCTGCCAGCGTGAGGCCGATGCCGCCGAGCCCGCCCGTGATGAGATAGACGCCCCGTTCTCGCAGGCGCGTCGGCGTGCCGCCCGCGCCGTCGAGCCGCGCCCGCTCGTAGCCCCGCACCCAGCGGACGCCTTCGCGGTAGGCCACGTCGGCGGCGCGCGCGCCCGCGGCGAGTTCGTCGAGCAGCCGGTCGATCAGAGTTTGCTCTTGCGCAGACCCCGGCTCCGGGGCGGGCGCGTCTATGCTGCGGCAGTTGACGTCGCGGTACTCCTGCGGGATGACGCGGCAGGGGCCGAGAACCGTCGCCTTCTCGGGCCGCAACTCCTCTTCGCCCGTCACCTGCTGCGTCGAGTTTGAAACGACTGTGAGATCGACCGGCCCGCCCGCGCCGTGCTGGCCGAGAGACTGCGCGAGATAAATAAGACTGTAGAAGCCCTGCGCCAGCGCGCGCCCCACGTCGCCGCCCGCGCGCGCCTCTTCCCCGCCGCCCCGCGTCAAACCCCACAAGTGAACGACCCTGTCGGGGCGACGGCCCTCTGTACGCAGCGCGCCGAGCAGTTCGTGGTAATCGTCCGCCCGCGCCGGATCGACGGCGTAGAGCCCTTCGCCCAGCCGCGCGAAGCCGTCGCCCTCCCTGACGCCGATCACGTCCTGCCCCAAAGCCTCAAGCGAACTCGCGAGACGCACGCCCGTCCCCCCCGCGTCCACGAAGACGAGCCAGCAGGATTTTCGCTTCGACAGGTCGGCCCTGCTGTGCCCGGACGGCAATGGGGACTGTTTCCACGTCGGGACGAAGAGCCAATCCTCGACCGCCGCATTCTCGCCCGTCGCGGACGCGGCGTGCGCGGGGCTGACGTCTACCGTGCCCGCGTCGCTCCCGATCCAGTAGCGCCGCCGCTCGAAGGGGTAGGTCGGCAGGGCCAGCTTGCGGCGTCTCTCGGCGGCGACGAAAGAGTTCCAGTCGGGCTCCGCGCCGGCCAGCCAGAGCTTGCCGAGCGTGCTCAGGATGAAGGCTTCGTCGGGCTGCCGGTCGTAAGAGGATCGCATCGAGGGCAGGGCCAGATGGCCCGCCGCGGCGTCGCGCGCGGGGTGTTGCAGCGCCAAGCTGGTGAGGGTCTGGCCCGGCCCCACTTCGAGCAGGAGGCGCGAGCCCTCGCGCCACAGCGCGCCGAGGCCGTCGGCGAACCTTACGGGCTCGCACAGGTGGCGCGCCCAGTAGTCGGCGCTCGTCGCCTGCTCTGCCGTCACCCACGTCCCCGTCAGCGTGGAGACGTAAGGGAGTCGGGGGGCGTTGAGCTTCACCTTCGCGAACTCGCGCGCGAAGCCCTCGGCCACGGGGGCCATCATCCCGGAGTGGAAGGCGTGCGAGGCGTCGAGGCGGCGGCAGACGATCCCGCGCCCGGCGAGCTTCGCCTCCAACTCCTCGACCGCCGCGGCCGGCCCCGAGACGACGCTCAGGGTCGGCCCGTTGAGGGCCGAGATCGACACGCGCTCGCCGAGCAGTGGCCGCAACTGCCGCTCGTCCGACGCGACGGCGAGCATCACGCCCGGCGGCAGCTCGTGTATGAGACGCGCCCTCCTGCTGATGAGGGCCAGCCCGTCTTCGAGGGAGAAGACCCCGGCGAGGCACGCCGCCACGTACTCGCCGATGCTGTAGCCGACGACCGCCTGCGGCTTCACGCCCCAAGACATCCAGAGCCGTGCGAGCGCGTACTCGACGACGAAGAGGGCCGGGTGCGCGACGTAGGTCTGATTCAACGTCCGCGACTGGGGCGACGCGGCCTCGTCCGAGCGCGCGAGCATCCTGCGCAGGTCGATGCGACGCGCGGGGCCGGACGACGCCGCCGCGGGCTCCGGGTCTGGCGCGGCGGGCCGCGCCTCCTGCCCCTCGTCCGCGTACATCACGCCGCGCAGGTCGAGGCCGAGGTGCGGTTCGAGCAGCTCCGAGCAGAGATCGATCTGCTCGCGGAAGACGGCCTCTGTCTCGTAGAGGCCGCGCCCCATCCCGACGTAGTGCTCGCCCAAGCCGGGGAAGGCGAAGGCGACGGCGGGACGTCCGACGCGCCCTCGGTTCGTCGTCGCAGGGCCGCCGTCCGACGCTTCCAAGCCCGCCGCCGCCTCCGACGCGCTGCGGCAGACGAGCGTCTGCCGGTGCCGGAACGCGCGCCGGCCCGTCCGCAGCGTGTGGGCCGCGTCGGCGAGGTTCACTTCCGGGTGGGCCTTCAGGTGCTCGGCCAAGTTCGACGACGCGGCCCGTAGCGCCGACTCGGTCTTGGCCGAAAGCGTCAACAACTGCCACGGCCTCGAAGGGCCGGAAGGTTCTGCGGGCGGGGCCTCTTCGACGATCACGTGCGCGTTCGTGCCGCCGATGCCGAAAGAGCTGACGCCGGCCCGGCGCGGCGTCGGCCCGGCGTGCCAGTCGCGCAGCTCCGTGTTGACGTAGAAGGGGCCGTCGCCGAGGCCGAGTTCGGGGTTGGGCTCCGCGAAGTTCAGGCTCGGGGGGATCATCCGGTGCTTGAGGGCCAGCACGGTCTTGATGAGGCCGGCGAGGCCCGCCGCCGTGTCGAGGTGCCCGACGTTCGTCTTCACCGATCCGACGGGGCACGATCCCTTTTCGACGCGGGCCGCGCGGAAGACTCTGGCGAGCGCGGCCATCTCAATCGCGTCGCCGAGCGGCGTGCCCGTCCCGTGCGTCTCGACGTAGCCGATGGTCTCCGGGCCGACGCCCGCGACGGCCTGCGCGGCGGCGATCACGTCGGCCTGCCCCTCTACGCGCGGGGCCGTGTAGCCGACCTTGACCGAGCCGTCGTTGTTGACCGCCGAGCCCCTGATGATCGCTTCGACGTGGTCGCCGTCGGCCAGCGCGTCCGACAGCCTCTTGAGGACGACGACGCCGACGCCGTTGCCGCTGACCGTGCCGGCGGCCTTGCGGTCGAAGGCCCTGCAATGGCCGTCGGGCGAGAGGATGCCGCCGCGGTGGAAGAGGTAGCCCGACGTCTCCGGGCTGGAGACGGAGACGCCGCCCGCGAGCGCGAGATCGCAGTCGCCGCTGAGGAGGCCCTGACAGGCGAGGTGGACGGCGACGAGCGAAGTCGAGCACGAGGTCTGCACCGCGATGCTCGGGCCGCGCAGGTTCAGCTTGTAAGAGGTGCGCGTCGGCAGGTGATCCTTGTCGTTGGCGAGGATCACCTGAAAGCTGCCGATCAGGTTGAGGACGCGCGGGTTCGAGTAGATGTTGAAGAGGTAGCGGCTCAGGCTCGCGCCCGCGTAGACGCTGATCAGCCCGGGGTAGGTCTCCGCGTCGCAGCCCGCGGTCTCCAGCGCCTCCCACGCGCATTCGAGGAAGAGGCGCTGCTGCGGGTCGAGCACTTCGGCCTCGCGCGGGTTGAAGTCGAAGAACGGGGCGTCGAACAAGTCCACGTCCCCGAGCACGCCGCGCGCCCTCACGTAGTCGGGGTTGCCGAGCGCGTCGCCGCCGACGCCCGCCCCGCGCAGCTCCTCGTCGGTGAAGAAGGAGATCGACTCGACGCCGTCCCGCAGGTTGCGCCAGAACTCGGAGACGCTGCGCGCGCCGGGGAAGCGGCACGCCATCCCCACCACGGCGATCTCCGATCCATTCTCGCTGCTGAATTCTTCCAAGTCGCTCACCCGCTTTCCCCGACTAACTTCCGGCCCGCCTTCTCTGCTTCAACTGGTTTTGCAGACGGCTCCTGCCCTGCCTGCGCTTCTCCGACAACTCCTCTGCGCTCGCGGCGGGCGGGGGCGCGCCGGCCCCTCGCGACAACCGCTCGGCCAACAGCCTGACGGTCGGGTACTGGAACATCTCGACCATCGGCAAGTCCTGATCGAACAGCTCGCGGAGCCTGCTGTTGACCCGCAGCAGCAGCAGCGAGTGGCCGCCCATGTCGAAGAAGTTGTCGTCCCTGCCGACGCGCTCGACGCGCAGCGTCTCCTCCCAGACGGCTGCGACCCTGCGCTCGGCCTCCGTCGCGGGCGGGGCGTAGTGCGCTCGCACGCCCAGCTCCGACTCGCCCGGCGCGGGCAGGGCGGCGCGATCAACTTTACCGTTCGGCATCTGGGGCAGCGCGTCGAGGAGGACGAAGGCCGTCGGGATCATATAGTCGGGCAGCAGCTCCCGCAACGACGCGCGCAGCTCGTCGGCCCCCCGCGCGGCCCCCTCGCGTAAGCCCACGTAGGCGACCAGACGTTTGCCGCCTTCCCCGTCGTCGCGCGCCAGCACCGCGGCCTCGCGCACGCTTTCGTCGCGCCGCAGCGCCGCCTCGATCTCCTGCAACTCGATGCGGTAGCCCCTCACCTTCACCTGCTGATCGTTGCGCCCGAGAAACTCTATCTCCGCGTCCTCGCGGTAGCGCCCCACGTCGCCCGTGCGGTAGAGGCGCGCGCCCGCGCGGCGGCTGAACGGGTCGGGGACGAACCTCTCCGCCGTCAGGTCGGGCCGGTTGAGATAGCCGCGCGCGAGGCCGTCGCCGCCGACGTAGATTTCGCCGGGGTAGCCGAGCGGCGCTGGCGTAAGCTCCGCGTCGAGCAGATAGACGCGCGCGTTCGCCACGGGGCGACCGATGGGCACGGGCGCGCGCCGGTCGCCGGGGCGCGCGCGATAGGCCGTGCTCCAGACGGTGTTTTCCGTCGGGCCGTACTCGTTGAAGAGGCTCGCGCGCGGCAGCGCCTCGTGGTGCCGCGCGACCAACTCTTGCGGGCAGCTCTCGCCCGCGACGATGAAGGTCGTGGAGGGGCCGGGCCGCGCCGGTCGCAGGTGCTCTATGAGCGCGGCGTGGACCGAGGGCAGCGTGAGCAGGTGCGAGATGTCGTTCTCCGCGATCAGCTCCGCGATGCGCTTCACGTCGCGCTGCACGCCCTCCTCGGGCAGGAACAGCGTCCCGCCGTAACACAGAGTCCAGAAGATGCCGGCCACGGAGCTGTCGAAGGCGAAGGGCGAAGTCAGGAGGAAGCGCGCGGGGGCCGCGCCGTAGTAAGCCATCCGCGCCGCCGTCGAGTGACAGAGGTTGCCGTGTGTGACGGCCACGCCCTTCGGGCGGCCCGTCGAGCCCGACGTGTAGATGACGTAGGCGAGATCGTCCGGGCCGACGCCGCTCTGTATGCGCTCGGCGCTCTCCCGCGCAAGCTCTTCACCGAGCGCGCCGACGCTGATCGACGCGACCCCGCGCGCCGCCAGACGCTCGGCCCAACGCGCGTCCATGCGCTCGGCCACGCGGCCTTGAGTCAGGATCAAACGCGCGCCCGTCTCCTCCACGATGAACTCGCTGCGCTCCGCCGGGTACGCGGGATCGATTGGCACGTAAGCCCCGCCCGCCTTAAGGACGGCGAGCAGCGCGACGACCATCTCTATCGACCGCTCCATCATCACGCCGACCAAGACTTCCGGCCCCACCCCGCGACGGCGCAGGCGTTGGGCTAACTGATTCGCGCGGTCGTCCAGCTCGCGGTAGGTGAGCGATTGATCGCCGGACGAGAGGGCCGGGGCGTCGGGCGCGCGATCACACTGACGCTCGAACAGCTCGTGGGCGCACGCGCGCTCGTAGTCGGCGTCCGTCGCGTTCCACTCCCCGAGCAGTTGCGCCTGCTCGCGCGCGGGGAGCAGGCTTTTGTGCTGGTAGGGGGCGGACGGGTTGAGGGCCATCTCCGAGAGGATCGTCTGGTAGTAGTCGGCGATGGCGCGAGCCTGTCGCGCGGGGAAGATCGAACTGTCGTGGTGGAGGTTGAGCGTCAGGTTTTGGGCCGCAGCGGCGGAGGAGAAGTTCGCCACCAGCGGGAAGTTCGTCTCCTCGAAGGCGTCCTGACTGAGGACTTTGATCTGCCCTTCGAGCGACTTGTAGATGTGAAAGTTGTTGTAGTTGAAGAGCGCCTGAAAGAGGGCCTGTCGGCCCCTCTTCCTTTGCAGCTCGGCCAACGGGTAGCGCCGGTGGGGGAAACTTTCGCGCTCGGCCCGGAAGGTCTGCGTCACCAGCTCCTTCCAAGTGCCGCCCTCCAGCCGGAGGCGGAACGGGACGGTGTTGAGGAAGAGTCCCAGCACGCGGTCGCCGTCGGCCACTTCGGGGCGACCGTTCGAGACGAGACCCGTCACCACGTCCGCCTGACCCGACAGCAGCTTCAAGGCGCGCAGGTGCGCGGCCAGCAGGACGCTCTTGAGGGGAACGCCCGTCGAGCGCACCAGACGCATCAGCCCTTCGGAAACTTCCGCGGGAATCCTCGCGCTGACGACGCCGGTCTCCGGCCCGGCTTGTGCCGCCGCGTCTCCGCCCGCCCAACCCGCGACGGCGGTGACGTGCGCGCCCGCCAGTTGACGATCCCAAAACTGTTCGGCCTCCGCCGATTGCAGCGTGGCCCGTTCGAGCGCGACGAAGTCTCGGTAGGTGGCCGCGGGCGCGGGCTGGCCCGCCGCCTCGCCCCCGCCGACGAGCCCGAGGTACGCGGCGAAGAACTCGGACACCATGACCGCCACGCTCCACCCGTCGAGGACGGCGTGGTGGAAGCTGACGGTGAACTGGAAGGAGGCGTCCGTGCGTTGGTGCACGTAGAAGTGGACGAGCGGGGGGGAGGCCCAGTCGAAGCTGCGCCGCCTCTCGTCGGCCTTCCAGCTTGAGAGGGCCCGCTCCTGCTCGTCGTCGGCGAGACCCCGCAAGTCGTCGAAGTGGACGGGCAGGGCCGCCGCCTTGTGAACCAGTTGCAGCGGCTCTGCGAAGCCCGTCAGGTCGAACGAGGTGCGCAGCACGGGGTGGCGCGCGGCGAGGCGCACCGCGGCCTCCTGAAACGCACGCGGCTCGAAGGGCGCTTCGAGGTGCGCGCTGAAAACGTCGTGGTAGGTGGCGGCCCCGGCGGTCAGCTTGCTGTGGAAGAGCATCCCCGCCTGCAGGGCCGCCAGCGGGTACGCGTCTTCGACGTGGGCCGGGACTCTTCGCCGGTCTTCGTCGCGGAGCAGCCCGAAAGGCTCGGTCTTCGTCGGCGGCGGCCCGGTCTGTTCCCCGACACCGATCTCGCGGGCCAGTGCGGCGACGGTGTTGCAGCGCAGGAGTTGTTCGAGGGAAAAATCGAGCCCGACTTTCTGAGCCTGCGCGCGCACGCGTATGCTCTGGATCGAGTCGCCGCCGAGATCGAAGAAGTTGTCGTGGACGCCGACCTCTTCGACGCCCAAGACCCTGCCCCAGATTCCGGCCAGCACTTCCTCGACGGGCGTGCGCGGGCCGACGCGGCGCGCGTCGTCGGCCCGCCCCGCGATCTTCACCTCCGGCAGCTCCCTCCGGTTGATCTTCCCGCTCGCCGTCAGCGGCATCTCCGTCAAAACTTCGACGTGGGCCGGGACCATGTAGTCGGGCAGACGCCCCCGCACGTAGTCCCTCAGCTCCTCCCCGCTCGCCCCCACGCCCGCCTTGCAGACCACGTAGCCCACGAGGCGCTGCGGATCGCCCGCGCCGCCCCACGCCTTGACCGCCGCCTCTCTCACGCGCGCGTGCTCGCGCAGCACGGCCTCGATCTCGCCCAGCTCCACGCGGTTGCCGCGCACCTTCACCTGCTCGTCGGCGCGCCCGAGGTATTCGAGCGCGCCGTCGTCGAGGCGGCGCACGACGTCTCCGCTCCGGTAGAGTCGGCCCCCGCCGCTCTGTCCGAAGAGATCGGGCAGGAACTTCTCTGCGGTCAACTCGGGCCGGTTCAAATAGCCGCGCCCGACGCCGACGCCCCCGATGTACAACTCGCCCACGGCCCCGACCGGGACGGGCCGCGTCTGCTCGTCCAACACGTAGAGCCGGATGTTGGAGATGGGCCGACCAATCGGCACGCTCGCGCGCAGGCCGTCGCGCTCGCACCGCCACGCCGTCACGTCGATGGCCGCCTCCGTCGGCCCGTACAAGTTATGCAACTCGGCTTCGGCGAACCGCGCGAAGAAACGATCCGCGAGCGACGGCGCGAGCGCCTCGCCGCTACAGATGACCCGGCGCAGAGACTTACAACGCCGCTCCAGATCGTCCTCTTCCAGAAAGACCGTGAGCAGGGAGGGGACGAAGTGCACGGTCGTAATCTCGCGCTCGGCGATCACGTCGCGCAGGTAGGCCGCGTCGCGGTGCCCTCCGGGCCGCGCGACGACCAACTCCGCCCCGCACGTCAGGGGCCAGAAGAACTCCCACGCCGACACGTCGAACGTGTACGGCGTCTTCTGCAACACGCGCTCGCCCGGCCCCATCCGGTACTCGTCCTGCATCCACTGCAACCGGTTACTGACGCCCGCGTGCGTGTTCATCGCACCCTTAGGCCGCCCCGTCGAGCCCGACGTGTAGATGACATACGCGAGGTTGTCAGGCCCGACGCCGCCCTCGACGCGCTCGGCGCTCTCCCGCGCGATCTCGTCCCACTCGGCATCGACTTTGATCGTCGCCACGCCTCGCCCCCGCAGGTTCTCCGCCCAAAGCCCGCCCGTACGCTCTGCGACGCGCCCCTGCGTCAAGACCACACGCGCCCCGGTCTCATCCGTGATGAAGTTGACGCGCTCCGCCGGGTAGTCCGGATCGATGGGCACGTAAGCCCCGCCCGCCTTCATGATCGCCAGCAGCGAGACGACCATCTCTATCGACCGCTCCATCACCACCGCGACGAGGACTTCCGGCCCCACCCCGCGACGGCGCAGGAGGCGCGCTAACTGGTTGGCGCGTGCGTCCAGCTCGCGGTAGGTGAGCGATTGGCCCTCGAACGAGAGGGCCGGGGCGTCGGGCGTGCGAGCGGCCTGCCGCTCGCACAGCTCGTGGACGCACAGCCGCTCGTAGTCGGCGTCCGTCGCGTTCCACTCTCCGAGCACCCGCCGCCGCTCGCCCTCTGAGAGGAGTGGTAAGTCTTCGAGGCGCTGATCCGGATCGGCGGCCATCGCCACGAGCAGCGCGCTCATGTGTTCCAGCAGGCGCTTCACCGTCCGCGCCTCGTAACGCTGCTCGTGGCTGATCTGGAGTCGCAGCTCGCGCCCCGGCGTGACGAGCACGGTCAGAGGGTAGTTCGTCTGCTCTACCGCGTAAGCCTCCGTCACGACCAGCCCGCGGCCCTGCTGCTTCAGCGAAGAATCGACGGGGTAGTTCTCGAAGACGAACAGCGTGTCGAAGAGCGCGCGACCGCGCCCGGCCCCGGCCCACGCCTGCACGCGCGCCAGAGGGCTGTACTCGTAGGCCCGCGCCTCGGCCTGCTCGGCCTGCAGGCCGCGCAACCACTCGGACAGAACCTCCCGGCCCTCCGTGCGGGCGCGCACCGGCAGCGTGTTGATGAACAGCCCCACCATGCGCTCGGCCCCCGCAAGCTCCGCGGGCCGGCCCGAAACGGTCGCGCCGAAGACCACGTCGCGCGCGCCCGCGTAGCGCGAGAGCAGGAGCGCCCACGCGCCCTGCACCAGCGTGTTGACGGTCAGGTGGTGCCGCCGCGCGGACGCTTGCAGGGCGGCGGTCTCCTGTTCCGAGAGTGTGAGTTGCTGCTTGTCGTAGCGCGGGGGGCCGGAGGCGGGCGCGGGGGCGCGGTCGGGGCGGATGTCGGTCGGCGAGTCGAAACCCGCGAGCGCGCGCCGCCAGAAGCTCTCGGCGCGCGAGAGGTCTTGCCGTTGCAGCCACGCGATGTAGTCGCCGTAGGGCCGCGGCAGCGGCAGTTCGAGATCGCCGCCGCGCGCGAACGCGTCGTAGTAAGCCAGCACTTCGCCGAGCACGAGGAAGACCGACCAGCCGTCGAGCAGCAGGTGTTGGTGGCTCCAGACGAACTTGTACGAGTCGTCGCCCAGTCGCAGGAGGGCGAAGCGCATCAAGGGGGCCTTCTCAAGCCTGAACCCCTGTCGCCGATCCGCGTCCAGATACGCCTCAAGGCGCTCGGCCTGATCGGGCGGGGAGAGCGCGCGCCAGTCCTGCCGATCCCAAACGGGCGTGGCCGACCGGCCCACCACCTGAAGCGGCTTTTCGACGTTCCTCCATGCGAAGGCGGTGCGCAGGACGGGGTGCCGCCCGACGACCCTGCGCCACGCACTTTCGAACGCCGGGGCGTCGGGCCTCTCCAGCGCGCAGACGACCTGCGTCACGTAGACGCCCGAGTCCGGCGCGCCGAGCGTGTGCAGGAGTATCCCCTCCTGCGTGGGCGAGAGCGGGTAGATGGCCTCGACGCTCTTTCTGGTCTCTTGCCGGGTGTTACTCAAACTCCACCTCTTCGAGTGCCTCGTCGATCTCGACGCCTTCGGCCAGCGACGGCACGTGCCCCGGCGCGGCGGCGGCGGTCGCCGCTTCGCCTCCGAGGCCGATCAGTTCCTGCAACTCTTCGGCGTAGCGGCGCGCGACCATCTCGATCGTCTCACGCCGGTGCAGCTCCCGGCTGTAGCCCCACGCCACCTGCAACCTCCCGCCGACGACGCGCGCGTTGACCGACAACTTCTGCTCGCGGCGCTCGTCCTTGTCCGCCGAATCGCCCGCGCCCTCCTCCGCAAGCTCGTAGAGCGCCCCCGACTCTTCGGCCACGATCTGATCGAGCTGCCCTAAGTAGTTGAAGGTCAGCTCCGGCTCCGGGTGGCCCTTCAACAGTTCGCGCGCCTCGTCGTCGGCGCTCAAGTACCTCAGCACGCCGTAGTCAACGCCGCGCCGCGGCACGCGCCGCAACTGCTCCGCCACGCCCGCGAGAGCGCGCCGCGCGTCGGCCTCCGGCCCCGCCTCCAAGACGACCGGGTATCTCGACGTGAACCACCCGACCGTGCGCGTCACGTCCGCGCCCTCCGACAGCTCTTCGCGCCCGTGGCCCTCGATCTCTACCGACACAGGGGCGCTCGTCCCGCGCCACCACTGCAAGGCGCGCACGAGGGCCGCGAGCAGCAGGTCGTTAACCTGCGCGCCCGAAGACTGCGGCGCGCGCTGCAACAGCAGCCGCGTCTGCGCCTCGTCGAGAGAGACGCTCACGACCTCGGCGCTGCGCATGGTGTTCGCGCCGCCGGGGTAGTCCTCCGGCAGTGGCTCGACCGCGGCCCAATTCAAACGCCGCCAGTAGTCGAGGCTTTGCCGCGCCTCCGCGCTCTGCGCGTACAGCTCCAGACGCTCGGCCCACTCTTTGTACGAAGTGCCCTTCGGCGGCAGGCGCGGGCTCTCGCCGCGCCCGAGTTGCTCGCAGAGGCGCTGCAAGTCTTCCAACAGGATTCGCCAAGAGACGCCGTCGACGGCGAGGTGGTGAACCACGAGCAGCAACTTCTGCCGCGGCCCCGTCTCGAAGAGCACGGCGCGCACGAGCGGCCCGTCGCCCAGATCGAGGCCGGCCTGCGCCTCGTTCGCCGCGCGCTCGATCGCCGCCCGCCGCTCGCCGCCCTCCTCGGGCAGCCGCGACAGATCGACTTCCGAGAAGACGCGCCGCTCTTCGCGCCCCGCGTTGTACTGCCGCCACGCGCCCGCGTCTTTGCGAAACCGCAGCCGCAGGGCGTCGTGGTGTTCGAGCAGGAGTTCGACAGCGCGCTCCATCACCCCCGCCTCGATCCTCCGGCGCAGGCCGAGCAGCACGGCCTGATTCCAGTGGTGCGGGCGATTGAATTGCCGCTCGAAGAACCAGTGCTGGATCGGCGTCAGCGGGACGTGGCCGGTGACGGGCCCTTGCGGCGGCGCGAGGCCCGGCGCGGAGGGGCGGCAGGCGGCGGCCAGCTCGGCGATCGTCTGGTGGGCGAACAAATCTCTCGGCGAGAGCTTGAGCCCGCGCTCGGCGGCGCGCGAGACGACCTGAATGCTCAGGATCGAATCCCCCCCGAGCGCGAAGAAGTTGTCGTTGACCCCGACCCCTTCGAGCTTCAACACCTCCGCCCACACTTCTGCCAGCGCGCGCTCCTCTTCGCTCTGCGGCGCGACGCGGCCCCGACGCATCTCTTCGCTGACGCGCTCCGGTTCGGGCAGCGCGGCGCGATCCAACTTGCCGTTGGCCGTCAGCGGCATCCGCCCCAGACCGACGAACGCCGCGGGGATCATGTACTCGGGCAGGTACGCGGCGAGGTGTTCGCGCAACTCGTCACCGCCCGGCGCGGCCTCGCCGTCCTCGGCGACGAAGTAGGCCGCCAGACGCTTGCCCGCGCCCCGCCCGTCGTCGCGCAGCACGACCGCCGCCTCGCGCACGGCGTCGTGGCGGCGCAGCACCGACTCGATCTCGCCCAGCTCGATGCGATAGCCCCTGAGCTTGATCTGATCGTCCGTCCTGCCGACGTACTCGACGCTGCCGTCCGCGAGGTGACGGGCGAGATCGCCCGTGCGGTACAGTCGCGCGCCGCGCCCGCCGCCGAACGGATCGGGGACGAACTTCCCGGCGGTCATCTCCGGCCCCCGCAGGTAGCCGCGCGCGAGCCCCACGCCGCCGAGGTACAGCTCGCCCGTCACGCCCGCCGGCACGGGCTCCATCCGGTCGTCCAACACGTAGGCCCTCATGTTCGCTATCGGCCTCCCGACGGGCACGACCTCCAGCTCGCGCACGCCCTCGCACCTCCAGAACGTCGCGTCGATGGCCGCCTCCGTCGGGCCGTACAGGTTACTCAGACGCGCCGCCGTCAGCTTCTCCGAGAAGCGCCGCGCCAGCTCCGCCGGCAGGGCCTCGCCGCTGCAGATCACGTCGCGCAAACTCTCGCACTGCCCGACTCCCTTCTCTTCCAGAAAGACCGCGAGCATGGAGGGGACGAAGTGAAGGGTCGTGATCCCGCGCTCGCGGATCACGTCGCGCAGGTAGGCCGCGTCGCGGTGCCCGCCCGGGCTCGCCACGACGAGTTGCGCCCCGCACGTCAGGGGCCAGAAGAACTCCCACGCCGAGACGTCGAACGTGTACGGCGTCTTCTGCAACACGCGATCAGCGCCCGTCAGGCCGTACTCGTCCTGCATCCACTGCAAGCGGTTGCCGACGCCCGCGTGCGTGTTCATCGCGCCCTTGGGCCGCCCCGTCGAGCCCGACGTGTAGATGACGTAGGCGAGGTTGTCCGGCCCGACGCCGCCCTCGACGCGCTCGGCGCTCTCCCGCGCGATCTCTTCCCGTTGCCCATCAACGCTCAGCACCGAAACGCCGCGCGCCGCAACCTGCTCGCGCAACCGGGCCACCAACCGCTCCTGCGTCAGCAGCACGGGTACGCGCGCTTCGTCCAGCATGAAGTTGACGCGCTCCGCAGGGTAGTCCGGATCGATGGGCACGTAAGCCCCGCCCGCCTTCATGATCGCCAGCAGCGAGACGACCATCTCTACCGACCGCTCCATCATCACCGCGACGAGGACTTCCGGCCCCACCCTGCAACGGCGCAGGCGGCGCGCTAACTGATTGGCGCGTGCGTCCAGCTCGCGGTAGGTGAGCGATTGATCCTCGAACGAGAGGGCCGGGGCGTCGGGCGTTCGCTCGACCTGCCGCTCGAATAGCTCGTGGACGCACGCGCGCTCGTAGTCAACGTCGGTCGCGTTCCACTCTTCGATCAACTGGCGGCGCTCTCGCGCGCTGAGCATGGGCAGATCGTCGAGGCGCTGATCGGGATCGGCGGCCATCGCGCGCAAGAGGTTCGACAGTTGTTCGAGCATGCGCTCGACGACGGGCGGCGCGAAGCGGGCGCGGTCGTAGTTAATCTGTAGGCTCAGCTCCTGCGCGACCGACGCGAGCAGCGTCAGCGGGTAGTTGGTCTGCTCTACGGCCTGAATGTTCGTGACTTCGATCTTCGCGCCGGGCTGCTTGAGCGCGGCGTCGACCGGGTAGTTCTCGAAGACGAGCAGCGTGTCGAAGAGCGAATGGCCGCGCCCGACCCCGCTCCAGTCTTGCACGCGCGCGAGCGGGCTGTACTCGAAGGCCCGCGCCTCTGCCTGCTCGGCCTGCAACCGCCGCAGCCAGTCGCCTATCCGCTCCCCGCCCTCGACCCGCGCACGCACCGGCAGCGTGTTGATGAAGAGCCCGATCATCCCTTCGACGCCGCGCAGCTCGGCGGGACGCCCCGAGACCGTCGCCCCGAAGACGACGTCCCGGCCCCCGCCGTAGCGCGAGAGCAGCAGCGCCCAAGCGCCCTGCACGAGCGTGTTGAGGGTCAGCCCGCGGGCGCGCGCCATCGCCTGTAGCTCCCCGGTCGCCGCCGCGGGAAGTCGTAGTCTGGCCCTGTCGTAGGTCGGCTGATCGCCAGCCGCCTCGGCGCGCTCGCGGGCGGAGAGTTTGACGCCGAGTGGCGTCGCGGCGCTCACGCCCGCGAGCGTGCGCCGCCAGAAGCTTTCGGCGCGCGAGAGGTCTTGCCGCCGCAGCCACGCGATGTAGTCGCCGTAGGGCCGCGGGAGCGGCAGTTGAACGTCCTCGCCGCGGCTGAAGGCGTCGTAAAAAGCCAACACTTCTTTGAGCAGCAGAGAGGTGCACCAGCCGTCGCCGACGAGGTGGTGGATGCTCCAGACCAGTTGGTGAGAGTCTTCCGAGAGGCGTATGAGCGTGAGGCGCGTCAGGGGCGCGACGGAGAGATCGAAGCCGCGCTCGCGATCCGCGCGCAGGAGCGAGCGCAAACGCTCCCGCTGCTCGGCTTTGGAGAGGCCCACCCACGAAAGCTCTTCCCACGGCACGGCGACCCGCCCGTGCACGACCTGCAACAACTCTTCCGAGCCTTCCCAGACGAACGAGGTGCGCAGGGCCGGGTGCCGGTCGACCACGCGCTGCCAGACGCGTCGGAAGACCTCCACGTCGATGTCGCTTTGCAGCGAGTAAACGAACTGCGCGATGTTGACGCCGGAGTGCGGCGCGTAGAGTTCGTGGAAGAGCATCCCCTCCTGCAACGGCGAGAGCGGGTAGATGTCTTCGACGGCTTTCCCGGGGCCCGAGAGCCGCTCGACCGTCTGCTGATCGAGGCGGGCCAGCGGGAAGTCGGAAGGGGCGCGACCGCCCGCGACGCCCGAAGTGCAGTGCCCGATGAGTCGCCTGAGTTCCGAGAGGTTCCGCGCGGCGAGGTCTTCGACGCTCTCGCGCGCGTGTATGTTCTCGCTGTACGACCACGTCAAAGTCAGGCGGCCCTCGTTCACGCTCCCGAGCAGGCCGAGGGCGTGGCTTCTGAGGCCCGACTCGCCGCGCAGCGCGCCCGCGCCCTCTTTCGCCGCGGCGAAGAGGCCCGCCGCGCCGAGCACCTGCGTGAACTGTCCGAGGTAGTTAAAACTGATCTCCGCGCGCCCCGCCCCGCGCAGTCTCTCCCTCACCTTTTCGTCCGCGCCCAGATACTTCAGCAGTCCGTAGCCGATGCCGCCGCGCGGCACGCCCCTCAGCTTCTCCTTGACCCTCTTCAGCGTCGAGCCGGGGTCGTCCGCCTCGCCCGAGTCGAGCAGGAGCGGGTAGATCGTCGTGAAGCAGCCGACCGTCCGCGAGATGTCGAGGCCGGGCAGGACCTCTTCGCGCCCGTGCCCCTCCATGTCTACGAGCAGAGAGCGCGACCCGCTCCACCCGCGGTAGGCGCGGCAGAGGGCCGCCAAGAGCGCGTCGTCGATGCGCGTGTTGTAGGCTCGCGGCACGTCGCGCAGCAGCGCGCTCGTCTCGGACTCGCTTAAAGTGGTGGTCAGCGTGCGGGCCGACGCGACGGTGTTGAGGCCGTCTTTGTAGTCAACGGGTATCGCGCCCGCCTCGGGCGACGACTGGGCGATCCAGTAATCAAACTCCTCCTCCAACTCGCCGGAGCGCGCGTACTCTTCCAACCTTCCGGCCCACTCGACGAAAGGCGTGGTCTTGGGCGGGAGCCGTATCTCTTCGCCGCGCCTCGCTTGGTCGCACGCCCGCTGTAAGTCTTCGAGCAGCACCCGCCACGACACGCCGTCCACCGCCAGGTGGTGGACGACGACGAGCAGGCGCGCTCCGCGCCCGCCGCCGAGCGAGAAGTACACGGCGCGCGCGAGGGGGCCGGCGGCGAGGCTCAGGCCGCGCTGCGCCGCTTCGGCCTCCTCGTCCATCCTGCGACGCCGCTCCGACTCTTCGAGCCCGGCGAGATCGACGAAGCGGTAGGCGACTTCGGCGGCCCCGGCGCTGTCGTTGAACTGACGCCAGCCCGCCCCCTCTCTCACGAACCTCAGCCACAAAGCGTCGTGCCGCGCGAGCACGACGCGGACTGCCCGCTCGACGAGCGAGGCGTCTATCTCCTCGCGCACTTCGAGCAGCACCGCCTGATTGTAGTGGTCTATCGCGCCGACCTCTTGCTCGAAGAACCACCGCTGGATCGGCGTCGGCGCGACCGGCCCGTGGAAGGTGACGTCTTCTCCCGGCCCCTCGCGGAGAGGGCCGGCGGCGGCGGCGGCCTGCGCGAGCGCGGCGACGGTCGGGTGCTCGAACATCTGCCGCGGCGTCAGGCGCAGCCCCGCCTCGTTGGCCCGCGCCACGCATTGCAGGCTCAGGATCGAGTCGCCGCCGAGGGCGAAGAAGTCGTCCTCGACGCCCACCG
>DASVQC010000011.1:0-41500 GCA_036389335.1 Pyrinomonadaceae bacterium
CCGGGGGGGCCGCGGGGTGACCGTTCACCCCGCGGCCCCCGCGGCCATTACGCGTCCCGCGACTTAAAGCCTGCCGCCGCGCTCAATACTTCGGCACAGACGGATCGACTTCGTTCGACCACGCGGTGATGCCGCCCTTCAGGTTCAGCAGGCGGCCCGCGAAGCCCGCGCGCGTGAGCGCCTCGATGGCCTTCGCGCTGCGCCCGCCCAGCTTGCAGTGCACCACCGTCTCGCGATTCGGATCGATTTCACCCGCGCGGCTCAAGACCTGGCCGAGCGGGATCAGCTTCGAGCCTTCGAGCCGCGCCGTGTCGTACTCGTTCTGCTCGCGCACGTCGATGATCTGTAGGTCGTCCCCGGCGTCGAGCCGCCGCTTCAGTTCCGTCGCAGTGATCTCTTCCACGTCTGCCCCCTTCCTGCTTTCGCCGGCGACTCCGCTAAGACTGCTTCGGCAGGTCTCGCTTCGAGTAGTACCAGTCGGTCACTTCGTAGTCGGCGCTCTTCGTGCGCTCCTCGGCGGCGTCGAGCGTCTGCGGCGGCGGGACGATCACCTTGTCGCCGGGCCTCCAGTTGGCGGGCGTGGCGCAGGCGTTCGCGTCGGCGGTCTGCAAGCCGTCGACGACGCGCAGCACCTCGTCGATGTTGCGGCCCAGACTCATCGGGTAGTAGATGAGCGCGCGGATGACGCCCTTCTCGTCGATGACGAAGACGGCGCGCACGGTCGCCGTCTCGGAGGCCGCCGGGTGGATGAGCCCGAACTTCTGCGCGACCTTCGTGTCGAGGTCTGCGATGACGGGGAAATCGACCTTCACGTCGAAGTGCTTCTGCAAGTCCCTGATCCACGCGATGTGCGCCGTGACGGAATCGACCGAGAGGCCGACGAGCTGCACGTTGCGCTGCTTGAACTCGTCGGAGCGGCGCGCGAACTCGACGAACTCGGTCGAGCAGACGGGCGTGAAGTCAGCCGGGTGCGAGAAGAGGACGACCCACTTGCCCTTGAGATCGGAGAGCTTCAGCGTCCCGTTCGTGGTCTTCGCCTCGAAGTCCGGGGCGGGCTCGTTGATGCGGGGGATGCCGCTGGCGGCTGTCGGTGCGGTTGCGCTCATAACAATCTTCTCCTTATTCGGGCGTCTGTCGCGGCCACGCCTGCGAATTAAATTTAACTTTTGGTTGCCCGCATGATTTATGTGAAGTGGCGACCGAAGTCAAGCGCGCAACGCACTCGCGCGCCGCGACACGCTGCTACTAATCTCCGCGACGATTTGTTACATTCATGTTCACACGATATCGTGCAAGGCAGACGCACGCTACGGCGCAAGTCGGGGCGGGGGCGGCTCTCGCGTAAACGCCCCTTCCCCGCGCGCGCTAAAAAGCCGCGAAAGTGGCCCCTTTCGCGCGCGCCGCCGCGGCGTCCCGCTTGGCACGGTCATTGCTTTTACTAAAAATGGCGGCAGACATCGCGAGGCTCTAACAGAGAGAGCAGACGTGCTGGCCGCCTCGCACAGGAGGCTCGAAGATGAGGACGAACACGGCGCGACGCGCCACCAGTTTCATCGCGATAATCGCGCTGCTCGCCGCGACGGTGATGCCAGCCGGCGCGCAGAGGCGCACGACGCGACCGCGCATCCGGCGCACGACTCGCACCACGCGCACGACCACCGTGAGAGAGCCCGCGATCAGGTACTACACGCTGGCGACCGACACGACCGTCCGCGTCCGCCTCGACAGCGAACTCAGCTCGCGGACGGCGCGCGTCGGCGACACCTTCTCGACGACCACGACCGAGCCCGTCTACGGCGAAGGCGTCGAAGTGATCCCGGTCGGGAGCAAAATCTGGGGACGCGTCACGACGGTGAGGCGCGCGGGCCGGCGCACGCCGGGCAACATCTCCGTGAGGTTTAACTCGGTCGAGCTGCCCAACCGCGCGCGCTACACGATCAACGGATCGCTCGCAACCTTGCAGGCCGACGACGTGAACTCCGACAACGAGAGCACGGTCAGCGGCAGGTCGAACCGCAAGCGCGACGCGGTCTTCATCGGCGGCGGGGCGGCGACGGGCGCGATCATCGGGGCCATCGCTGGCGGCGGCAAGGGCGCGGGCATCGGCGCGATCATCGGCGGCGCGCTCGGCACGGGCGGGCGCGTGTATGAGAAAGAGCAAGAGGCGGAAGTGAAGTCGGGCACGGAGTTCGGCGTCGCGCTCAACCAGAGCCTGCGCCTGCCGGAGTACCGCACGACGGCGCGCTAAGTTTTAACGAGATCGGCAACCGTCGCAGGTTGTCGGTGCGGAGGGGGTCTCGTCAGCGAAGGGGAGAGCGCGGGCGAGACCTCCGACAAAATCTGAGACGGGAAGTTTTAAGCCGAGACGAACAATCTTTAAGGGTTCGGTCGCCCCTGTCACTACGTAAGCGAGCGACCGTAACGAAGAGAGACCCGCAGCGAAGGGGAGAGCGCGGCGGGTCTCTCTTTTTGTATTAGCTGTTAGCTGTTAGCTAATAGCTGTTAGCCAGATTAAAACCGTTATTTGTTAACCGCAGGAATTTAGCTGATGAGCCGACAGCTAACAGCTAACAGCTATTAGCTAACAGCTATTAGCTAACCGCCAACCGCTCTTCCGCGCGTCGATAGACGAGACGACCTGCGACGACGGTGGCGACCGCCGCGCCGCGCAGCGTCCAGCCGTCGAAGGGCGTGTTGCGGCTCTTGGATTTGGAGCGCGCGGCGTCGAAAGTCCATTCGAGGTCGGGGTCGAGGATCGTCACGTCGCCGTGCGCGCCGGGGCGGAGCGTGCCGCGGTCGGCGAGGCTAAAAATTTTCGCGGGGTTGACGGAGCAGAGTTCGACCAGCCGTTCGAGGTTGACGACGCCCTCGCGGACGAGGCGGTCGAGGGCGAGCCCGACGGCGGTTTCGAGACCCGTGATGCCGTTCGGGGCGTGGTCGTATTCGAGCGCCTTCTCGTCGGCGTGGTGCGGCGCGTGGTCGGTGGCGATGGCGTCGATCGTGCCGTCGCGCAGGGCGTCGAGGATCGCTTCGACGTGTTCGAGGCTTCGGAGCGGCGGGCACATCTTCGTGTTCGTGTCGTAGTCCCTGACCGCCTCGTCGGTCAGCGTGAAGTGGTGCGGCGCGACCTCGCAGGTCACTTTGAGCCCGCGCCCCTTGGCGCGCCTCACGGCTTCGAGCGCGCCGCGCGTCGAGACGTGCGCGAGGTGCAGGCGCGCGCCCGTCAGCCCGGCGAGCGCGCAGTCGCGCAGCGCGTCCAACTCTTCGGCGAGGGCGGGGCTGCCGCGCAAGCCCAAACGCAGCGACCAACTGCCCTCGTGCATCACGCCGCCGCCCGCGAGCGAGCGATCCTCGCAGTGATCGACGACCGCGAGATCGAAGCCGCGCGCGTACTCCATCGCGCGCCGCATCATCCCGGCTGACGGCACCGAGCGCCCGTCGTCGGAGACGGCGACGACGCCCGCGCGTTTCATCTCGCCCATCTCGGCGAGTTCCCCGCCCCCGGAGTTCTTCGTGATCGCGCCGACCGGGAAGACGTTGGCGAGCCCCGCCGCTTCCGCCTGCTCGATGACGAAGCGCGTCACCGCCGGGTTGTCGTTGACGGGATCGGTGTTCGGCATCGCGCAGACGCTCGCCCAGCCGCCGGCGACGGCGGCAGACGCCCCCGTCTCGATCGTCTCCTTGTACTCCTGACCGGGCTCGCGCAGGTGCGTGTGCAGATCGATGAAGCCGGGCGCGACGACGAGGCCCGTCGCGTCGAAAACTTGCGCGCCTTCCGGCACGCCCTCGCCGCGCGCGAGCAAGCCCGCGACGCGACCGTCCTCGACGAGCAAATCCTTGCCGCCGTTGACGCCCTGCGTCGGATCGATCACGTAGCCGTTGGCGATGAGCAGTCGCATAAGAGGGTTTTCAGTTTTGGGTTTTCAGTTTCCGGCTTAGCCTTGTCGGCGGTCAGCGGTCAGTCGTTTCGTGGCCGTCGTCGTGCCCGGCGATTGAGTGGATCGTTTTGGGGCGGTGTGCGCGAAACCTCCGGGGCGGGGCGGCGGTTCCGAGTCCCGTCCGCGCGGCGTGGGCGGGTTCGGGTTCGTCTTCGAGCGGGAGGCGGGTCTGCGCCGTCTCGTCCTTCGTCCGCGGCGCGGGGTCGGACGTTTCCGCGGCGACGGGCGCGGCTTTCGTCAGCGCCGTCTCGTCCTTACCTAAGAGCGAGCCGCCGTCGAGCAGGTAGAGCACGGCCATGCGGACGGCGAGCCCGTTGGCGACCTGATCGAGGATGAGCGAGCGCGTGCCGTCGGCCACGTCCGACGCGATCTCGATGCCGCGGTTCATCGGGCCGGGGTGCATCACGATGGCGTCCGGTTTCGCCGCCCCGAGCCGCCTGCGGTTGAGCCCGTAGTGAACCGCGTACTCGCGCAGCGACGGGAAGAACGCCGCCGTCTGCCGCTCGCGCTGGATGCGGAGAACCATCACCACGTCCGCGCCCTCAATCGCCTCCTCGACGCGGTTCGCGATCCTCACGCCGCCGCCTTCGACGAGCGACGCGAACTCCGGCGGCGCGAGCGTGCCGGGCCCGGCCAAGCGCACGCGCGCGCCGAGTTTGGTCAGCAGGTGCGTGTTCGAGCGGGCGACGCGCGAGTGCAGGATGTCGCCGAGGATCGCCACTTCGAGCCCTTCGAGGCCGCCCTTGTGCTGGCGGATGGTGAGCGCGTCGAGGAGCGCCTGCGTCGGGTGCTCGTGCGCGCCGTCGCCCGCGTTGACGACCGCCGCGCGGCAGACGCGCGCGAGCGCGTGCGGCGCGCCGGAGGAGGGGTGGCGGATGACGATGAAGTCGGGCGACATCGCTTCGAGGTTACGCGCGGTGTCGAGCAGCGTCTCGCCTTTCGCGACGCTCGAAGTCGAGGAGCTGATGTTGATGGTGTCGGCGGAGAGCCGCTTGCCGGCGATCTCGAAGGAGGTGCGCGTGCGGGTCGAGGGCTCGAAGAAGAGGTTGATGACGGTGCGGCCTCGCAGGGCCGGGACTTTCTTGATCTCGCGCTGCGAAATTTCGCGGAACGACTCGGCGGTGTCGAGCACGTGCGCGATCTCTTCCGCGCTCAGCTCACTGATGCCGAGCAGGTGTCTGCGCCCCGACTCAGTCTTCACCAGACCTCCTTACAGTCCCGCCGGGCCGCGACCGCAGTTAGGCGTCCCTTTCGGATACAAAAAAAGCGACCCGTTAAGGTCGCCTCTCCTCCTCGCCCCCGGCGGCTGGTCGTTCCACGATGGCGACCCCTTCCTCGCCGTCGAACTCCGTGAGCATCACTTTCACGATCTCGCTGCGCTTCGTCGGCGCGAACTTCCCGACGAAGTCCGCCTGTATCGGCAGCTCGCGGTGTTCCCTGCCGCGGTCTACGAGGACGGCGAGCTGCACGCGCAGGGGGCGACCGAAGTCGATGAGCTGGTCGAGCGCGGCGCGGATGGTGCGCCCCGTGTAGAGCACGTCGTCGATGAGCACGATGTTGCGGTCGTCGACCCCGCCGGGCAGCTCCGTCCGGTTGACGATGGGGTTCGCGCCGACGGTCGAGAGGTCGTCGCGGTAGAGCGTGATGTCGACGACGCCGACGGGCGGGCGCGAGCCTTCGAGGTCTGCGATCTTGTCCGCCAAGCGATTGGCGAGCGGCACCCCGCGCCGCTGCACGCCGACGAGGTAGAGTTCGCTCGCGCCCTGATTCTCCTCGACGATCTCGGAGGCCAGCCGCGCCAGCGCGCGGTTGATGCGCGCCGCGTCCATGATCCTAACTTTTTCGACGAACTCCATTGCCGGCGGATACTATCAGAGCCGCGCGGCGCGTGACAAGATAAAGCCGTTTGAGCGGGCGAGGAATGTTTGATGACAATCGCGCACCGAGAGGCTAAACTCCCGCTTCGCTCTTAGCACTATTACGTTTCGCCGCCGTCAGAATGATCTACCGCTCGCTCCTGCGCCCCGCGCTCTTCCGACTCGATCCGGAGACGGCGCACGAGTTCGCCCTGCACGCGCTCTCGACAGCACTCGGCACGAAGGCCGCGCAGAGCTTTGCTCGGCGGAGGCTCGCGCGCGCGCCGTTCGGCGAGCTGAGAAGGTTCGGCCTGACGTTCGACAACCCGGTCGGCGTCGCGGCTGGCTTCGACAAGAACGGGAAGGTCGCGCGCCAGCTCGCGGCGCTCGGCTTCGGCTTCGTCGAGGTCGGGACGGTGACGCACCAGCCGCAGCCGGGCAACCCCCGCCCGCGCCTGTTCCGGCTCCCGCTCGACCGCGCGCTCGTCAACCGTCAGGGCTTCAACAACGACGGCGCGGCGGCGTTGGCCCGGCGGCTCGCGCGCGGGGGCCGCCCCCCCTGTGTGCTCGGCGTCAACATCGGCAAGAGCCGCGTCGTTGACGTGGCCGACGCCGTGCCCGATTATCTCGCCAGCTTCGAGACGGTGCGCCCGCACGCCGACTATGTGGCCGTCAACGTCAGCTCGCCGAACACGCCGCACTTGCGCGAGCTGCAACGCGCCGACGCGCTCTCGGCGCTCCTCGGCGCGCTCCAGCGTCGCAACCGCGAACTCGCGGGCGCGCGCCCGGCGGTTCCGCTGCTCGTCAAGGTCGCGCCCGATCTCGACGAAGGTGAGTTGGAGCTGATCGTGGACGCGGCGCGCCGCGCCGGAGTGGACGGCGTCATCGCGACGAACACGACGACGAGCCGCGCCGGGCTGCGCACGCCCGGCGGCGTGGTCGCGTCCTGCGGCGAGGGCGGCCTGAGCGGAGCCCCCTTGCGCGAAAGCTCAACGAAAATGATCGCGAATCTTTACCGGCTCGCGCGCGGTTCGCTTACAATCGTCGGCGTCGGCGGCGTCTTCACGGCTGAGGACGCGTGGGAGAAGGTTTGCGCGGGCGCGAGCCTCGTGCAACTCTACACGGGCTTCGTCTATCAGGGCTTCGCCGTCGCGCGCGACATCAACGAGGGCCTGCGCCGCCTGATCGAGCGCGACGGCTTCAAGATGCTCGACGAGGCGGTCGGCTGTCGAGCGCAGGAGCGGTCAGCAGTCAGCAGTCGGCAGTCGGCAAGAGGCTGAACTGTTGCGGATGACAGAGGCGCACACCCGGCGGATGGGAGACGTTAACCGTTCGCTTTACGACTCTCAGCTCGCCGCCTTCTGTTCTGCCGGCTGAACGCCGATTGCTGACTGCTGAATGCTTTGCCATGAGCAATAAACTGATCATCGCGTTGGACGTCGAGACCGCGGCGGAGGCGCGCGAGTTGGTGGCGCGGCTGCGCGGCTACGCGGGGATGTTCAAGGTCGGCTCGCAGCTCTTCACGGCGGCGGGGCCGGAGATCGTGCGCGAGATTGTCGGGGGCGGCGGGCGCGTCTTCCTCGATCTCAAGTTCCACGACATCCCGAACACGGTCGCTTCGGCGGCGCGCGAGGCGGTGCGGCTCGGCGTCTCGATCTTCAACGTCCACGCGCTCGGCGGTCGCGAGATGATGCGCCGCGCGGCGGAGGCCGCCACCGAGACCGCCGAGCGCGAAGGGCTTCGGCGACCGTCCGTCATCGCCGTCACCGTGCTCACGAGCTTCGACGCCTCGACCCTCGGCGACCTCGGCATCACCTTCACGCCCGAAGCGCAGGCGGCGCTGCTCGCGCGGCTCGCCTCGACCTGCGGGCTCGACGGCGTCGTCGCCTCCGCGCACGAGATCAAACAGGTGCGCTCGGTCGCCATGCGCGAGGGCTTCCTCGTCGTCACGCCGGGCGTGCGCCAGCGCGCCGTCGCCGGAGACGATCAGCGGCGCGTGATGTCGCCCGCCGAGGCCGTGCGGGCCGGGGCCGACTACGTCGTGATGGGCCGCGCCATCCTCTCCGCGCCAGACCCCGTCGCCGCCGCGCGCGACGTCTACGAGGAGATGAGCGGGGCCGAAGGGGCGGCGTCGGCCTGAGTTTTTTCGCCGCGGGAACGTGCCGCGCGCCCCGGCCCCGCGGCGGCTGTGGCGCGCGCCCGCCGCGCTGTTGTAATCTGTAAGCGTTTTTCTCCCGTCGTATTTCAGGAACGGCGCGCGCGCCCGATGCGTGTAACATCAGGCGCGCGCACGCCCCCGGGCGCGCGCCGCCGCGAAGACGAACGAATCGGGAAAAGGGGAAGCGACTGTTGCGCCGAACACGACTGACGAACGCCCTCGCGCTCTTCGCACTATCGCTCCTCCTCGCCGCGCACGCGCCCGCGCAGCAGACGCCCGCGCCCGCTTTGTCGTCGCCCGCGCCGCGCCTCCCCGTCGGCGAGAAGCTCACCTACACCGTCTCCTACTCGAACTTCGCCAACGCCGCCCACGTCGAGGTCTACGTCGCGGGGCGCGGCCCCTACTTCAACCGCGAGGGCGTCGAGCTGCGCGCGCACGTGGCGACCGTGGGCGAGGTGCGCGCCGCGCTGCTCGCGCTCGACAACTACTACTTCACCTACGTCGATCCGCAGTCCGGCATCCCCTACCGCGCGCAGACCACGGCGGGCGCGCCGCCTCCGCCCGACGTGCCCGACGTGATGGACACCGCCGCGCGCACGCAGGACGTGACGACCGTCGCCTCGCCCGCGGGCGCGGAGACGGTCTCCCCGGTTCACGATCTCATCTCGGCCCTCTTCTCCCTGCGCGCCCTGCCCCTCGCGACCGGCTCGACGTTCCCCTTCACGGCACAGTTTCAGGGGACGCAGTACGAGGCGGAGCTGCGCGTCACGGGGCGCGAGACCGTGAAGACTCCGGCGGGCTCTTTCGACGCGCTCGCCTCGCAGGTGCGCGTGCGCAAGAACCGCGAGGCCGACGACCTGCGCCTCAACGTCTATTTCACCGACGACTCGCGGCACGTGCCCGTCCTCTTCACGGCGCGGCTGCGCACGGGCGCGCTCCGCGCCGCGCTCGTGAGCGACGACGCGATCACGACCGCCGCGCCCGCGCAGCCCGCCACGCAGATCGCCGCGCAGCCGACGCCGACGCCGCGTCTGACGGCCGATCCGGCGCGCGGCGACGGCGCGGCGGGTCGCGCCGCCCCCCCTTCCGGCCCCCCCGCCGCCGGGTCTGCCGCGGGCACGGCGGGCGATCTGCCCTTCAACGTCGGCGAGCAGTTGAGCTTCAACTTCTTCCTCGGCAACGCCGCGCAGCCCGTCGGCTCGGCAGTCCTGACCGTGCGCTCGCGCGGTCGCTATTTCAACCGCGAGGGGTTCCTGATCTCGGCGACGATGTCAACCGCCGCGCCCGTCGATCAGGTCTTCTCCGTCCGCGACAACGTCGTCACCTACGTCAGCGCGACGACGCTGCTCCCCTTCCGCAACGAGTTGCAGCAGCAGGAGGGGGCGCACCGCGTGCAGGGCGTCGTCAGCTTCGATCAGGAGCGCGGCTCGGCGCTCGCCGCCGACGGCAAGAGCATCGAGATTCCGGTCGGGACTTACGACTTCGTCTCGGTGCTCTACGCCATGCGCTCCTTCGATCTCGCGCCGCCCAAACGCAACGCCGTCTCGCTGCTCATCAACAAGCGACCGCGCACGCTCTTCATCACCTCCGTCAGCCGCGACACCATCGACCTCGGCGGCCAGCGCATCGGCGCCTACCAGCTCGCGCTCGCCACCGACGAGGCGCAGGGCGACCGCTTCAAGCTCCGCCTCTGGATCGGCTCGGATCGGCGGCGGCTCCCCCTGCGCCTCACCGCCGTGACGCCCCTCGGTCTCGTGCGCGCAGACCTCTCCATCATCCCTTACACGCGGCAGTAGGCCCTGCCCGCACTATCATTCGACCACGACTTCGTTTAGTTCGCGCCTCCGCACCGTGAATCTTCCTTAAGCCGCCACTCAAGGCTCGACCGCCCGCCCGGTCAAAAAGATTTCCCGGTCAGACGGATTTCCGGTCAATCTGAAATTGAAATCTGATTTCAACTAGGGTACAATTCCTACGAGCCGCTCCCCACGGGGCCCAGTCCCGGCGGCGACGACGGATTCGGTTCTCGAGTTTCAGCCTCTGGAGTCATCATCAAAATGTCCTTCCATTTTCAGCGTAAGCCGGCGCAGGCGGGCATGCCCCCGGTGCTCGCGCCGACCGCCGCGGTCGAAGAGACGTGCCTCAACTGCCTGCCCCACGGCGTGGGCGCGCGCGTCGTCGGCGTGAGCGGCGAAGGGTCTGTCTCGCGCAGGCTGATGGAGATGGGCGTCGTGCCGGGCGCGCGCGTCCGCGTCATCAAGGCCGCGCCGCTCGGCGACCCGCTCGAAATCCGCGTCCGCTCCTACCACCTCGCGCTGCGCCGCTCCGAGGCCGAGGCGATCACGGTCGTCGCGGGCGACTAATAACAGGTGACAGGTGAACCGCGACGGGTGACAGGTGACAAGAGAGTGATGAGTGATGAGTACTGAGTAAAAAGCATTTGTCTTCAACTCAGTACTCATCACTCATCACTTCTTCCCCGTCACCCGTCACGGTTCACCTGTCACCCTCTTTTATGAGCACGCTGTCCACATCCCCCGCCCCGCCCCTCCCCGCAAACGCACTGCCGATCTCAAGCCCGCAGCGCGCGCTGACCATCGCGCTCGCGGGGAACCCGAACGCGGGCAAGACCACGCTCTTCAACGCGCTGACGGGCCTGCGCCAGCGCGTGGCAAACTATCCGGGCGTGACGGTCGAGCGCAAGGAGGGCTTCTGGTCGCTCGCCCCGGACGCGCCGCCCGCGCGCCTCATCGACCTGCCCGGCCTCTACAGCCTCGACGCCGCCTCGCTCGACGAGCAGATCGCGCGCGACGTGCTCACGGGCCGCGCCAGCGCCCACACGCCCGCGCCCGACTGCATCGTCGTCGCCGTTGACGCCACCAACCTCGCGCGCAACCTCTACCTCGTCACGCAACTTCTGGAGATCGGTCGCCCGCTCGTCGTCGCGCTCACCATGTTCGACTTGGCGGCGCGCCAGCAGGACACGGAGCTGGACGTGGCGGAGCTGTCCGCGGCGCTCGGCGTCCCCGTCGTGCCCGTCGTGACGACGCAGCGGCGCGGGCTCGACGCTCTCGCCGCGGCGGTCGCGCGCGCGGCTCAGGAGGGCGCGTCGCCCGGCGCGGGCTGGCGGCTCTCGGGGCGCGCCGAGGAAGAGATCGCGTCGCTGGCGCGCGGCGAGCACGGCGAGGCCGACGAGGCGAACGCGCGCCTCTGCTCGCTGGCGGGCGCGCGCTACGCGGCGATGATCGAGCTTTACGCCGAGGAGCTGCCGCACGACGCCGAGCGGCGCGCGACCGTCGAGGGCGCGCGCGCGCGCCTCGCGCAGGCGGACCCGCGCTGGTGGCAGGAGCCGGTGCTCGCGCGCTACGACTGGATCGAGCAGGTGGCCGCGCGCGCCGTGCGGGCGAAGAAGGGCGCGCCGTCGCGCACGCGCACGCCCACCGAGCGCATCGACCGCGTCGTGACGCACAAGATTTTAGGCCCCGCCGTGCTGCTCGTCGTGATGCTCGTCGTCTTTCAGGCGATCTTCTCGTGGGCGCAGTTGCCGATGGACTTGATCGATCACGGCTTCGGCGCGCTCGGCGACGCGGTGCGCGCGGGGATGCCCGCCGGGCTGTTGACCGATCTGCTCGTGGACGGCGTCGTCGCGGGCGTCGGCGGCGTGCTCGTCTTCCTGCCGCAGATTCTCCTGCTCTTCCTCTTCATCTCGCTTCTGGAAGACAGCGGCTACATGGCGCGCGCCGCCTTCATCATGGACAGGCTGATGCGCGGCGTGGGCTTGCACGGCAAGGCTTTCATGCCGCTGCTGTCGAGCTTCGCGTGCGCCATCCCCGGCATCATGGCGACGCGCACCATCGAGAACCCGAAGGATCGTCTGGCGACGATCCTGATCGCGCCCTTCATGTCGTGCTCGGCGCGCCTGCCGGTCTACACGCTGATGATCGCGGCCTTCTTCACGGGGCGGAAGGTGTTGGGGGTCGTCTCGGTCGGCGTGCTGATCATCATGGCGATGTACCTGCTCGGCATCGTCGTCGCGGTCGCTGTCGCGTGGGTCTTGAAGCACACGATCCTCAAGTCGCCGCCTCCGCCCCTCGTGATGGAGCTGCCGCCCTACCGCATGCCGAGCGTCGCCAACGTCGTGCAGACGATCTACCAGCGCGCCTCGATGTTCGTCCGGCGCGCGGGCACGGTCATCCTCGCCATCTCGATCCTGCTCTGGGCGCTCGTCACCTTCCCGCGCGCCGACGCGCCGACGCTGAATGACGCGAGCGCGGCGCGGCAGGCGGCGAACGCGCGCGAGTCGGAGACGGTGCAGCCGGCGGCGGGCGCGTCGAACGTGGCCGAGGGCGCGGCGGCGACCGCCGGAGCGTCGGGCGGCAAGGGCGAGCAGATTCGCAACAGCTTCGCGGGGCGCTTGGGACGCCTGATCGAGCCGGCCATCCGCCCGCTCGGCTTCGACTGGCAGATGGGCATCGGCCTCATCGCGTCGTTCGCCGCGCGCGAGACGCTGGTCTCGACGCTCTCCATCGTCTACAACGTGGACGACGACAACGAGCAGTCGGGCTCGCTCATCGAAGCCGTGAGGAACGCGCGCCGCCCCGACGGGCGACCGGCGTGGACGCCGCTCGTCGCCGTCTCGATGATGGTCTTCTTCGTGCTGGCGTGCCAGTGCATGTCCACGGTCGCGGTCGTCAGGCGCGAGACGAACTCGTGGCGGTGGCCCCTCTTCATGGTCTCCTACATGCTCGCGCTCGCCTACGTCGCCTCGCTCGCGACGTTTCAGGGGGGGCGGCTCTTGGGGTTCAGTTGACCGGGACGTTTGGATTATTAACCGGCGGGTGGCGGGAATGAATTTCGACTGGCAGACGGCGGCTGTTGCCCTGATCGTGCTCGCGGCGTTGCTCTACGTCGGGCGGATGATCGCGCGCCGCCTCCGCTCGATGCGCGCGCGGGGCGGCGACGACGCCGCCGGCGGCTCCTGCTCCGGCTGTAGCGCGGGCGAAGCTAAAGTTAAAAGCGCCGCGCCCGCGCCGAAAGTCCTCGTCCAGATCGGTCGTCAACGCCCCGCCCCGCGCCGATAGCTCTCGCGCCTTCGCCCACTCCCCGAGAACTCAGAGCCGCTAACAGGCCCCGAATAAATGTAGGGGCGGGGACGAGCCCTGCCCCTACTCTCATCACGCATCGGTCGCACTCAAATGCGAACCGGCGTGGTCATTCACGGCGCGAAGTTGAAGACGATGGAGCCGGTGACGCGCGCGGGCTGACCGTTGACGAGCGTCGGGTGGAAACGCCAGCGGCGCGCCGCGTCCTCAGCCGCGCGGCGCAGAATTTCCGGCCCCTCCGTGCGCTGCACCGCCGCGACTTGGCCCTTCTCGTCGAGCAGCAGGTAGACCGTCACCTTGCCGCCGATGCGCGCGCTGCGGGCCGCCGACGGGTAGCTCGGCGCGACCGTCTGTGACGCGCGCGAGATGAGCGAGCCGACCTCCACGGGCTGCGCCGAGGCGCCGCCGCCGTCGGGCGCGGGCTTGACGGGGCCCGCGCCCGGCTGCGTCGGCTGCGCGCCGGAAGCGTTGGGGCTCGTGGCGGCGGGCGTGGGAGTCGGTGAAGCGGCGGCGGCGACGGGGGCGGGCGTCGGCTCCGGCACGGCCTGCGTGACGCCGACGGCGGCGCGCGGCGGCGCGGACGCGGCGGGCGCGGGCCGCCGCTCGACGCCCGTCAGCTTCTGCCGCACGTCGGCCACCATGTTCTGCCAGAGCGTGCGATCAGCGTCGTCGCGCGCGAGCAGCACGCGCGCGCTCGAAGCGTTTTCGAGCAGCGCGGCGGCGTCGATGCCGCGCGCGCTCTCCTCGCGCAACTGCCGCCCCTGCCCGACGACGTGCTCGACGAGCTTGCGCAGCCGGTCGAGGTGCGAGACGGCTTCGTCCGGCAGACTCCGGTCTGAAGTTTCAAGGCCGAAGGCACGGTAGCGGTCGAGCTGCGCGCGCACGGCGTTGATCGCCTGACCGGCGAGCAGGAAGTAGACGCGCGTCGCCGACTCGTTCTGCTGCGCGCGCGCGCGGAAGGCGTCGTCGAGCAGTTTCTCGGCGTAGGTGTAGTCCGACTGCTCGAAGTAAATCCCCATCAGCAGCACGAGCGCGATCTCGCGCACCGACTCGTCGGTCGCCGCGCCGCGCAGCGACTCAAGCTCGCTGCGCGCGGCGGGCAGGTTCCCCGCCGCGGCGAGTGCGCGCGCGCGCACGATCCGGCGTTGAACCGAGTCGGGGTCGGTGGCTTGCGGGGGCGCGCCCTGCGCGAGCGCCGCCGCCGGGAGGGCGAAAAGAAAACTCAGGGTGAGGGCGGCGACCGAGAACCGGAGATGATTGCGACTTCCCTTCACTTAACAAAACTCCGTCAGACAAGAGGAACGTGCGTCGGAGATCGCGGGGAGGCTTCGGACGCGCCGATTATCGCGCCTCGCGCGCCGCGCGATCAACCCCGGCGGTTTTTCCCGCGCGCCGGCTTGCGCGCGGGTTGCCGGTTTGCGCCCTTCGGCGGGCCGGGCGCGGGGGCTTCTTGCGCGCCGGCGGGCGCGAGGCTGCGCGCGACGCGCTCGCGCCACGCCCGCGCCTCGCGCTTGATCGACTCCTCGTCGAGCGTCAGCAGTTTGCGGTCGCGCATCACGACGCGCCCCTCGACGACGACCGTGCGCACGTCCGCGGCCTTCGTCGCGTAGACGAGCTGCGAGTAGACGTTGTAGAGCGGGAGCTGGTTGAGATCGTCGATGTCCACGACGATCAGGTCGGCGCGCTTACCCGTTTCGAGCGAGCCCGTCTCGCGCTCAAGGTGCAGCGCGCGCGCGCCGCGGATGGTCGCCATTTCGAGGGCTTCGAGGGCGGTGACGACTTTCGGATCGCCCGTCGTCAGCTTGTGCAGCTTCGCCGCCGTGTCCATCTCCTCCCACATCGAGAGGTCGTTGTTCGACGCCGCGCCGTCCGTGCCGAGCCCCAGCGACACGTCGGCCTTCAGGTACTGCGGCACGGGCGCGACGCCCGAGGCCAGCTTCATGTTCGACTGCGGGTTGTGGACGACGCCGACGCCCGCCTGCTTGATCGCCGCGATCTCGTCGCCGCTGGCGAAGACGCCGTGCGCCGCGATCACCCGATCCGAGAGGAAGCCGATGCGCGCGAGGTAGGCGAAGGGCGACGCCCCGTGATCGCGCGTGATGTCTTCGACCTCCTTGCGCGTCTCCGCGACGTGGATGACGACGGTCGCGCCCGTCCGCCGCGAGAAGTCGCGGATGGCCTTCAGGTGCTCCTCGGAGACGGTGTAGGGCGCGTGCGGCGCGACCGCCGGCGTGATGAGCCTGTCGTTCTTCCACTTCGCGACGAACCGCTCGACGTACGCCATCGCCTGCTCCGGCGACTTGTTGTCGGCGACCGGGAACTCGATCACGGTCTCGCCGAGCACGCCGCGCAAGCCCGCGCGCGAGGTCTCTTCGGCGATGGCGTCCTCGAAGTAGTACATGTCGCAGTAGGCGGTCGTCCCGCCCCGGATCATCTCGGCGAGGCCGAGGCGCGCGCCCGCGCGCACGAACTCTTCGGTGACGTTCTTCGCCTCCGCCGGGAAGATGTACTTCGTCAGCCACTCGTTCAGGTCGAGATCGTCGGCGAGCCCGCGGAAGAGGGTCATCGGCACGTGCGTGTGCCCGTTGATTAAGCCCGGCATCACGACGCGCCCCGAAGCGTCTATCACTTCGCGCGCGCTGAAGCGACGCTCGATCTCCGCGCGCGCCCCCACGGCGACGACGCGCCCGCCCTTGACGGCGACCGCGCCGTCTTCGATGACGCGGCGCGCGGCGTCCATCGTGACGACCGTGCCGCCGCGCACGAGCAGATCGACCGGCGCGGGGGCGGCGGCGGCGGAACCGGACGGCGCGGCGCGGTGGAAGACCACGGCGAGGAGCGGGAGGGCGAAGAAGAGTAGGCGCATGTGTCGTCGCTGCATTTTCATCCTGTTCGCTTGTGTTGGCGGACTCGCGCGCGGGCGAGCCGTGTCGGAGAAGTCTGCCTTCGGAGTCGGCGACAGGATACCAGACTCCGCCGCATGGCCGCACTTCAACCCGCGCGCGCGCTTTCGGCCCGCGCGCACCGCCGCCCGCGCCAACCCCTGAGCCGCGCCGCCGCCGCGCGCCAGTCCACGAAGACGAGGTACATGGCGAGGAAGTGCGGGAAGAAGATGTTCATCAGGAAGAGCGTCGAGACGTGGAAGGCGACGCCGAAGCCGAGCAGCCACCACCGCGCCCGCTTCGAGAAGACGGCGAGCGGGAACAGCAGCTCCCACGCGACGACGAGCACGACGAGCGGCGTCGTGTAAGCGCCGTGGTCGAGCAGACGGAAGGCGTAGCGGAACCGCGTGTCGTGCAGGTTGTCGAGCGAGTGCTGGGCGGCGAGGCCGGGCAGCGTGTCGGGGCCGAAGTAGCGCGCGCCCGAGAAGCGCAGCTTGACGAGCGCCGAGCTGAAGTAAGCCCACGCCATCAGCGCGCGCATCAGCAGGACGGGGTAGCCGTAGGCCACCTCGCTCAGGCGCGCGCGCGCCCGACCGCGCCGCAGAGCGCCGTCGAGCGAGAAGCCGTCGCCGCAGGGGCTGAAGGCGAGGACGACGAGGTAGTAGACGCCGAGCATCTCGTCGTGGTTGAAGTGGCCGAGGCCGCGCAGCAGCCCTTGGTAGAAGAGGACGAGCAGCGCGGAGGTCTTGGTCGTCGCGCGCGTCCACAGGCCCGCCGCGCTCAGCAGCAGCGAGACGCTCATCAGGCACATCAGCGCGAACATCCCGCGCGGCGTCATGACGGCGTCGTAGAGCGGCCACGGCACGAGCTGCATGAAGCCCGCGGGCCGCAGCAGCGTCGCGGGCAGGCGTCCGAGGTTAGTAAAGTTCGTGAGGAGGACGGAGGCGAGGAAGACGCCGCTCACGAGGGCGCGGACGACGCCGAGCGCCGTCGCGTCGGAGGCGGCGAGGCGGGTTAGAGTTCGACGCTCCAAGATTCGGTGAGTTCGTCGCGCGAGGTGTCGCGCCCGCCCGCCCAGCGGTAGGCGTCGAGGCGCACGGCGCGCAGGCGGCGCGGCGAATCGGGCGCGAGCCCGTCGTTGTAGATCTCCCCCCACGCGCGCAGCAGCTCCGGCACGCGCGCGCCGCGCGGGAGGTTGTCGAAGCCGCCGACTCGCCGGAGCGCGTCTGCGTTGGCGGGGTGCAGGCGGCGCAGCCGGAAACTGCCGTTGCGCACGGTGGCCTCGACCAGCCCCCACGTCCGCGCGTAGAGCGCGTCGGTGAGCTTGGCGGGGCGGATGTCGACCGTCTCGCCGGAGGCCGACACGCCGCGCACGAGGTAATAAGGGTAGCCCTCGCGCACCTCTCCGCCGCCCGACATCATCCGCCACGCCGCCGCGGGGTAGAGGTCGCGCATGGCGGCGAACGCCCAGAGCTGCGACGCCGCGAGCGCGACGCTCAGCACGGCGTAAGCCGCGCGCGTCCGCCGCTCGGCTTTCGCGCGCGTGGGCTGTTCGGCTTGGGGAGTCATCGATCCGTGTGGGGGCGGCGCGAGGGCGCGCGCCGGGCGCGATCAACCGTCCGCGTCCGGGCCCGCCTGCCTCTCGGCGTCCGCCTCTTCGAGAAACTTCCCGTCGAAGGGGCGGGGCAGGAGCGCGGCCATCTGCAGGGTCTCGGTGTCGCCGCGCAGGTTGGCGAGGACGACGGGGATGTCGCCGCAGAACTCCCAGATGATCTGGCGGCACGCGCCGCACGGCGGCGTCAGGCGGCTCGTGTCGACGACGACCGCGATGCGCTTGAACCGGCGCGCGCCCTCGGAGAGCGCCTTCCAGATCGTGACGCGCTCGGCGCACATCGTCAGCTCGTAGGCCGCGCTCTCGATGTTGCAGCCCGTGTAGATCGTCCCGTCCTCGGCTTCGAGGGCCGCGCCGACGCAGAATTTCGAGAACAGGGCGAGCGCGCAGTTGCGCGCCCGCGTCGCCGCCTCGATGATGTCAGTCTCAACCTTGGTGCTCAAAAATTTATTACTCCCCTTCTGCCCGAACGTTCCTCGATCAACTCTGCGCCGCCGAGGCGCCCGCGCGGCGCGCGCGCTCCTCCAACAGGCGGGCGCGGATGTTGCCGCTCAAAAGGTCGATGCTCACCTGATTGTGCCCGCCCTCCGGGATGATCACGTCGGCGAAGCGCTTCGACGGCTCGACGAACTGCTGGTGCATCGGCCTGACCGACGCGAGGTACTGCTCGATGACCGAATCGGCGGTGCGCCCGCGCTCGGCGACGTCGCGCCGCAGGCGGCGGATGAAGCGGATGTCGTCGGGCGTGTCGACGAAGACCTTGACGTCCATCTGTTCGAGCAGCCGCGGCTCGGCGAAGATGAGGATGCCTTCGAGGATGGTGATGAGCTTCGGCTCCATCCGCAGAGTCTCTTTGCGCCGCGCGTGGTTGCGAAAGTCGTAGAGCGGCAGATCGACGCCGCGCCCGGCCCGCAGCTCGGCGACGTGGCCGACGAGCAGATCGTTGTCGATGGCGTCCGGGTGATCGAAGTTGACCTTCCGGCGGTAGTCGAGCGGCATCCGGTCGAGATCGCGGTAGTAGGAGTCCTGCTGGATGAACGCGACCTCGTGCGCGCCCACCGCCTGCAGGATTCTGTTGGCGACCGTCGTCTTGCCCGAACCCGTCCCGCCGCAAATTCCAATGATCATAAAAACTGTCCGCAGTCAGTTGTCAGTTGTCCGTTGTTTCATTCGATGGCACTGACCCGACGGAGCGTAGGTAGGCGTTTAGTCTCGGAGCCAACTCACTGATTATGGGTTTGAGCTTATCCACCTGGTCGTTAGTTAAGAGACTTCTTTTATAAGCGCGCCGAAGCCGGTGCTGAGTTTCGTTCAACGAGCCGCGCGCGATCTTGATAAAGCGGCGGTTATCCTGAAAGCTCCCCCTGCCCGTCCCCTCGGCAATGTTAGCCCCAACACTATCAGCGGCGCGAGTGATCTGCCGCCCTATCGTACTCTTGGCGAACTGGTCCCATCCGCCGACTATGCTCCACACCTCGTCTGCCAACCTCTCAGCCAACTGGTAAACGTGCAGACTCTCGAAGTTCGTCTTACTCATAGCTTCCAACAGTGAGGGATGGAAACAACTGACAACTGACAACTGACAGCTTACAGCTTTGGAATGATTCTACGCAGAAGCTCCGTGAATGTCGCGCGGACGCGCTCGCCGGTCTCGATGACCTCGCTGTGCTCGATGGGCTTGTCGAGGACGCCCGCCGCCATGTTCGTGATGCAGGAGATGCCGAGGACTTTCACGCCGGAGTGGCGCGCGACGATGGCTTCGGGGACGGTGCTCATGCCGACGGCGTCCGCGCCGAGCGCGCGCAGCATGCGGATCTCGGCGGGCGTCTCGTAGCTCGGCCCCGCGAGCGCGGCGTAGACGCCGCGGCGCAGCTCCGTCCCGGCGGCGTGCGCCTCTTGGACGGCGATCTCCTGATGGCCGCGGTCGTAGACCTCGCTCATGTCGGGGAAGCGCGCGCCGAAGCGCGGATCGTTCGCGCCGCGCAGGGGGTTCGCGCCGAGGAGGTTGAGGTGATCGCTGATGAGCATGAGCGAGCCTTGGCGGAGCGAGTTGTTCAGGCCGCCCGCGGCGTTCGTCAGGACGAGGGATTTGACGCCGAGCAGGGCGAGCACGCGCACGGGGAACGTCACCTCTTCGAGCGTGTAGCCCTCGTAGAAGTGGAAGCGGCCCTGCATGACGGCGACGCCGACGCCGCCGACCGCGCCGACGACGAGACGGCCCGCGTGCCCCTCGACCGTCGAGCGCGCGAAGCCCGGCACCTCCGCGAACGGGATCGCGACCGCGTCTTCGACTTCGTCCGCGAACGCGCCGAGACCGCTCCCCAGCACGAGCGCCACGCGCGCGCCGGCGTCGGCGCGGGCGCGCACCGTCCGCGCGGCGTGTTCGGCCCGCTCGTAAAGCGTGTCCGGGTTCAGTTGCTCAGCCATCGCCCAGAGGACGTCAACCAATAATGTGGAGGCACACCCCCACGATAACCAGACCGATCATTGCGACGCCAAAAGAAGCCAGCGCATAGATGTGCAGTCTCCCATCAGGGTATAGCCGATGATATTCACGGAAGATTCGCAGCATCTTGGGGAACGTAAAGCCGAAGTCAGAGACAAGGTCGCCCTCGCGTCTCTTGCGGTTGATTTCACCGATCATCCTGGTCACGAACAGGTTGGTCAAAATCACCGCAGAAATGCTCAGGCAAAACAAAATAATTCCGGCGAGGATTCTGGCGCTCACACGCATACCTGCCTAGCGGGATACCGGGGGAGGGCCGCAAAGCCCAACCCCTTCACTTCTCCTTCCGGTAAGGGAGGCCGAGGGCGCGCGGCGCGCGCGAGTGCCCGATGAAGCCCGCGAGCACGACGATGGTTAAGACGTACGGGATGATCTGGACGAACTGGTTGGGAATCTCCGCGCCGCCGATGGGGACGCCCTGCATCCTGATCGCCAGCGCCTCGGTCGCGCCGAAGAGCAGGCACGCGAGCATCGTCTGCACGGGCCGCCACTTGCCGAAGATGAGCGCGGCGAGGGCGATGAAGCCGCGCCCCGACGTCATGTTGCGCGTGAAGAGCGACGACTGGCCGATGGACAAATACGCGCCGCCGATGGCCGCGAGCGCGCCGGAGATGAGCACGGCGCTGTAGCGCATCCCGGTGACGCTCACGCCCGCCGCGTCCGCCGCCTCCGGGTTCTCGCCCACCGCGCGCAGGCGCAGCCCGAACGGCGTCCGGTAGAGCACGTACCACGTCGCGGCGACGAGCAGCAGCGCGAGCACGACCGGCGTGTACGGCATCAAATCCCCTTTCGGAATCTGCGGCGTCGCGCCCGAAGAGAGGAAGAACGCGCCGCTCAGCATCGCGGGCACGCCCGTCATCAGGATGTTGATCGCCGTCCCGCTCACGACCTGATCGGCGCGGTACCGGATGCTCGCGACGGCGTGGACGGCGGCGACCGCCACGCCCGCGCCCACCGCGGCGAGCAGGCCGATCCACGGGCTGCCCGAATAGTGCGTCATCGCGGCGGCGGTGAACGCGCCCGCGAGCATCAAGCCTTCGAGCGCGATGTTGATGACGCCCGCGCGCTCCGAGAACAGGCCGCCGAGCGCCGCCAGCAGCAGCGGCGTCGCCAGACGGATCGTCGAGGCGAGGAAGATGAGCACGAAGTTGGAAGCGTCGCCCATGATTAGCGTTCAGCACTCAGCACTCGGCATTCGGCAAAGGCAGCGTTTCATGTTTGGCTGACTGCTGAATGCTGACGGCTGAGTGCTCCTAAATCTTTGATCTCTTCATCAGCCCGAACCTGCCGAACGTGCCGCGCATCAGCCCTTCGGCGACCGCCGAGGCGGCGACGACGAGGATCACGATGGCCTGCAAGACCTCGACGATGTCTTTCGTCGTGTGCTCGGAGAAGGCGTCGACGAAGATGCCTCCGCGGATCAGCACGGCGAACAGCAGCGCCGAGAGCAGCACGCCCACGGGATGATTGCGACCCAAGAGCGCGACCGCGATGCCGGTGAAGCCGTAGTTGGCGGAGAAGCCGTCGTAGTAGCGGTAGCGGTAGCCGAGCACCTCGTTGACGGCGACCATCCCGGCCAAGCCCCCCGACACGGCCATCGCGATCACGATCTGGCGGCGCACGGAGATGCCGCCGTACTCCGCGGCGGACGGGTTCGCGCCCGTCGCGCGAATCTCGTAGCCCCACTTCGTCTTCCACAAAAACACGTAGACGAGCGCGCACGCCACGAGTGCGAACAGGAAGGAGACGTTGAGCGGGATGCGCGCGGGCATCCCCGGGACGAAGCTCCCCAGGCGCGGCAGGTGCGCGCCCGCGCCGATGGGGACGGACTGCATGATCGGATCGCCCTGGGCCTTGTAGTAGTACTGCGTGAAGTAGCTGACGAGCGCGATGCCGATGAAGTTCAACATGATCGTGTTGATGACTTCGTGCGATCCGAAGCGCGCCTTCAGGTAGCCGGGGATCGCGCCCCAGAACGCGCCCACGAGAATCGCCGTCAGGATCAGCAGGGGCACGAGAATCACGCCCGGCAGCGTCGCCCACGCGTAATTGGTCGTGCCCGCGACCGTCCCGCCGAACTTGATGCCGACCCACGCGGTGGCGAACGCGGCGACGTAGAGCTGCCCCTCCGCGCCGATGTTTAAGAGCCCGCAGCGGAAGGCGACGGCGACGGCGAGCCCCGTGAAGATGAGCGGCGTCGCGTAGAAGAGCGTGTAGCCGATCCCGTCCGGGTAGGAGAGCGCGCTCCCGACGAGCAGGCGGTAGACCGTCACCGGGTTGTCGCCGATGGCGAGCACCACGACGCCGCCGATGACGAACGCCACCAGCACGGCGACGAGCGGGAAGACGAGTTCGCGGAGATGCTTCATAAAAGTGATGAGTGATGGGTGATGGGTGATGAGTCTAGGAGTTATTCACTCATGACTCATCACCCATCACTCATCACTTCGGTCTGTTGCCTCCCGTCATCAGCAGGCCGATCTCCTCGAAGCCGGTGCGCGCCGGATCGACCTCGCCGGCGAGCCCGCCTTCGTGGAGGATGAGCAGGCGGTCGGCGAGGGCCGTGACCTCTTCGAGTTCGGCGGAGACGAGGAGGACGGCGCAGCCCGCGTCGCGCAGGGCGACGAGCTGGCGGTGGATGAACTCGATGGCCCCGATGTCCACGCCGCGCGTCGGCTGCGAGACGAGGAGGAGTTTGGGCTTCAGCTCAAGCTCGCGACCGATGATCAGCTTCTGCTGGTTGCCGCCCGACAGCGCGCGCGCAGGCAGCGCGGGGTTCGCCGGGCGCACGTCGAACTCTTTGATGAGCCGCGCGACGCCCGCGCGGATGGCTTCGCGGTCGAGCATGATGCCGCCGATTCCCGAGGCGGCGGGCGGGCGGTAGTGCGTGCCGAGGATGGAGTTTTCCGCGAGGTCGAAATCGAGCAGCAGTCCGCGGCGGTGCCGGTCTTCGGGCACGTGCGCGATGCCCATCTCGCGGCGCGCGCGGGCGGGCAGGCGCAGGACGTCGCGCCCTCCGAACTCGACCGCGCCCGCGAGCGCGGACTCGGGGCTCAGCCCGGCGAGCGCCTCGATCAGCTCCGTCTGGCCGTTGCCCTCGACGCCGGCGACGCCGACGATCTCGCCCGCGCGCACGTCGAACGAGACGCGGTCGAGGCGCGCCGAGCCGTCCGCGGCCCTGACCGTCAGGTCGCGGACGCTGAGCACGGTCGCGCCCGCCTTCGCCTCCGGCTTTTCGACGCGCAGCAGCACGTCGCGCCCGACCATCAGCCGCGCCAGCTCCGCCGCGTTCGTCCCGGCGGTCTTCAAATTACCGACGACGCGCCCGTCGCGCATGACCGTCACCTCGTCCGAGATGGCGAGCACTTCCGAGAGCTTGTGCGTGATGATGACGACCGTCTTGCCCTGCTCGCGCATCCGGCGCAGGATCGCGAAGAACTCTTCGACCTCCTGCGGCGTCAGCACCGCCGTCGGCTCGTCCAAGATCAAGATGCGCGCCTCGCGGTACAGCGCCTTCAACAACTCGACGCGCTGCTGCTGGCCGACCGAGAGGTTGCCGACGACGGCGTTCGGATCGACCGAGAGGCGGAACTCGTCCGAGAGCTTGCGAATCCGCGAGGCCGCTTCGCGCAGGTCGAGGCTGGCCGCCCCGCCCGGCTCCGCGCCGAGCACGATGTTCTCGGCGACCGTCATCGGCTCGACGAGCATGAAGTGCTGGTGCACCATCCCGACGCCGAGCGCGATGGCGTCGTGGGGCGAGCGGACGGCGCGCGCCTCGCCGTCCACGGCGATCTCGCCCGCGTCCGCCGTGTAGAAGCCGTAGGCGATGCGCATCGCCGTCGACTTCCCCGCCCCGTTCTCGCCGACGATGGCGTGGATCGTCCCCGCCTCGACCCTGATCGAGACGCGGTCGTTGGCGAGCACGTCGCCGAAGCGTTTGGTGATGTCGCGGAGTTCGAGCATCGGCGATCCGGTCAGTCCGCGGCGGCGGCGGCGTCGGCCAGCCTCGCGTCCATCGTGATCTTGGCGATGAGCACGCGCGAGATGGGGCAGCCGAGCTTGGCGTTGTCAGCCGCCGTGTTGAAAGCCTCCTCGGTCGCGCCCGGCACGCGCGCCGTCACGTCCAAGTGGACTTCGGTGACGGTCCAACCGGCGTCGGTCTTGTCGAGCGTGACGGTGGCGGTCGTCTCGATGCTCTCCGGCGTCAGGTCGGCCTTGCCGAGCTGGCCGGAGAGGGCCATCGAGAAGCAGCCCGCGTGCGCCGCCGCGATCAGCTCCTCGGGGTTCGTGCCCACGCCGTTCTCGAAGCGCGTGCTGAAAGAGTATTGGGCTTGTGAAAGAGTGCCGCTGTCGGTGGAGATCGTCCCCCTGCCGTTCTGGATCGCGCCTTCCCAGCGCGCCGATGCTTTACGTTTCATTGATCGCTCCCGTCGGTGTTGAAAATTGAACTATTAGAACTCCACTCTTCGACGACGACCGCCGCGCGGCGCTGGCGACTACGCCGCCCAGTCTCTCCCAGACCCCCAAGCCTTACCTCCCGACCCTTATTTCACCGTCCCCGACTCATTTCGCCATCGCGTCGGTCACCTTGATCTCGCCCGAGATGATCTTCTGCCTCGCGGCGTCGGCCTCTTGCAGCACGTTCTGCGGGATGAGATCGCGGTTGTACTGGTCGAGCGCGTAGGCGACGCCGTCCTCGCCCAGCCCGAAGACGTGGAACCCGCCCTTGAAGCGGTGGTTCACCACGTCCTCGACGATGTCGTAGACGGCGTTATCGACGCGCTTGACCATCGAGGTCAGAACAAAACCGGGCTTGACCATGTTCTGGTTCGAGTCCACGCCGATGACGTAGTGGGTGGCGCGCCCGTCCGCGCCCTTGCCCGCCTGTTCGACGGCGTCGAACGCGCCGAGGCCGGAGTTGCCCGCGGCGGTGAAGATCACGTCCGCGCCCTTGCCGATCTGCGCGAGCGAAAGCTCCTTGCCCTTGCCCGGGTTGTTCCACGCGCCGTCGGTCACGCCCACGTAGTTCTGTATGATCCGCACGTTCGGGTTCACCGCGCGCGCGCCCTCCTCGTAGCCCTTCTCGAAACGGTGGATCAGCGGGATGTCCATGCCGCCGAGGAAGCCGAGCGTGCCCGTCCGGGAGGTGCGCGCCGCGATCATGCCGACGAGGTACGAGCCCTCGTGCTCGCGGAAGACGAGCGAGGCGACGTTCGGCAGCTCGCTCACGCCGTCGATGATCGCGAAGTTGATGTGCGGGTAGTCTTTGGCGACCGACTCCATGATCGGGGCCTGCGCGAAGCCGACGCCGACGACGAGATCGTAGCCGCGCTCGGCGAAGGCCCGCATCGCGGGCTCGATGGAGGTCGGGTTGCCCGGCTCCACGTCGCGCACGACGACGCCGAGCGAAGGCTTCTCGCAGGGCGTGCCGTCGGGCTTCTTGCCCGTCGCGGCGCAGGTCACGCCGACGAGCGCGGCGGCGTTGAACGAGCGGTCGTCCTTGCCGCCGATGTCGAAGACGATGCCGACGCGCACCTTCGATCCGTTCGCCCCCTCGTCCGCCGGCATCGTGCACGCGGCGGCGGCGACGGCGAGCGCGACGAGCGCCGCGGTCAGAGATTTCCGCGCGACCCTGCGACCGATCTTCATCCCGTAATCACTTCCTTGATGAGCTGGAACGAATCCGCGGGCGGCGGCTCGTCGCCGACGGCGTACGCGCCCGCGATGCGCGCGGCGGCGTCGGCGCACCGCGCCTCGTCGCGGCACAGGAGCGTGCCGAGCGTCTGGCCGGCGCGCACCTCTTCGCCGAGCTTCACGTCGGCGAGGAAGCCGACCGACGGATCGATCTCGTCCTCGACGCGGACGCGACCGCCGCCGACGCGCGCGACGGCGAGCCCGATCTCGGCGGCGTCAACTTTCACGAGGAACCCTGCGCGCGTGGATTCTACCCTAACCCCGCGCGGCGGCGAAGGCTGTAGCACGCGCCGCGGCTCGTCGCACGCGCGCGCGTCGCCCCCCTGCGCCTCGACGCTCAGCCGGAAACGTTCGAGCGCGTCGCCGCGTTCGAGGGCGCGCACGACGCGCGCGCGCGCCGACTCGACGGAGCTTTCCAGGTTCGAGAGCGCGACCATGCGCGCCGCCAGCTCGACGGAGAGGGCGCGCACGGGCCGCGCCCTCTCGTCCTCCTCGCCGCGCAGAATCTCTATGCACTCGATGACCTCTTCGGCGTGGCCGACGGCGCGCCCCAGGGGCTGGTTCATGTCGGTGAGCAGGGCTTCGGTGCGGACGCCGAAGGAGTTGCCGGTCGCGACGAGGGCGCGCGCCAGCTCTCGCGCCCGCCCCTCGTCCCGCATGAACGCGCCCGTCCCGGTCTTCACGTCGAGCGCGAGCGCGCCCAAGCCCGCGGCGAGTTTCTTCGACATGATCGAGGCGACGATCAGGGGGATCGCCTCGACCGTGGCGGTCGCGTCGCGCAGCGCGTAGAGCTTGCGGTCGGCGGGCGCGATCTCGGCGGTCTGCCCCATCATCACGAAGCCGACGCGCCGCAGGATGACGCGCGCCTCGTCCGCCGAGAGGCGCACGCGGTAGCCGGGGATCGATTCGAGCTTGTCGAGCGTGCCGCCGGTGTGGCCTAGGCCCCGCCCCGAGATCATCGGCACGCACACGCCGCAGGCGGCGGCGAGCGGCGCGATGACGAGCGAGGTCTTGTCGCCGACGCCGCCCGTCGAGTGCTTGTCGGCCTTCGGCTCGTCGATCTCCGAGAAGTCGAGCGCGGAGCCGGAGCGCAGCATCGCCTCGGTCAGCGCGTGCTGCTCGCCCGCGTCCATGCCGCGCAAAAAGATCGCCATCAGCAGCGCCGCCGACTGGTAGTCCTCGAAAGAGCCGTCCGTCACACCGTTGACGAACGACTTGATCTCGTCTTCCGTCAGCCGGTGGCCGTCGCGCTTGCGGCTGATGATGTCCTGCGGTCGCATGGGAAGCTGTTAGCTAATAGCTGTTAGCTGTTAGCTAAAACCTTTTTGTCCGGCTGAAAGCTAATCGCTAATAGCTAACAGCTCTTTCTGTCTGGCTGAGAGCTAACAGCTAACAGCTAATCGCTATCAACTAACAGCTTTTTCCAACAGCACCGCCGCCTGCACGGTCACCGCGCGCCCCTCGCCGACCGCGTCGAGCCCCTCGCCGGTCTTGGCCTTGACGCTGACGCAGCCCGCGTCCACTCCCAGCACTTCCGCCAGGCGCTCGCGCATCGCCTGCACGTAAGGGCGCAGCCGCGGGCTTTCGAGCATCACGGTTGCGTCGACGTTGACGATCTCGTAGCCGCGCTGGCTCGCCAGCCAGACGACGCGCGCGAGCAATTCCAGACTGTCGGCGCCCTTCCACTGCGGGTCGTGGTCGGGGAAGTGCAAGCCGATGTCGCCCTCGCAGAGCGCGCCGAGGATCGCGTCGGTGACGGCGTGCGAGAGCGCGTCGGCGTCCGAATGCCCTTCCGCCCCCCGCTCGGATTCGATCAGCACGCCGCCCAAGACGAGCGGTCGCCCCCGTGCGAGCCGGTGCGTGTCGTGTCCGATGCCGATGCGGAACATAAGAGCAGGGGTCAGAGGTTAGAGGCTAGGGGTTAGTTAAGGCAAACGAACTGACCTCTATCCCCCGGCCTCTGACCCCCGTAAGAGGATTTCCGCGAGCGCGAAATCTTCCGCCCGCGTGAGCTTGATGTTGCGCGGGTCGCCTTCGACGGCGACGACGGTCGCGCCGAGACGCTCGACGAGGGCGCTGTCGTCGGTCGCGTCCGCGCCGCCCGAGAGGACGCGCTCGCAGGCGCGCGCGAGCAGGTCGCGCCGGAAGCACTGCGGCGTGAGCGCGCGCCGCAGCCGCCCGCGCGCGAAGGTCTGCACGATCACCCCTTCGATGACCTCCTTGATCGTGTCCACGACCGGCGCGACCAGAACCGCCGCGCCCGACTCTTCCGCCGCGCGCACGACCGCGTCGATCTCCGATGGCCTGACGAGCGGGCGCACCCCGTCGTGGACGGCGACGACGCGCGCCTTAGCGTCCGCCGCTTCGAGCCCGCGCGCGACCGACTCCGTGCGCGTCGCGCCGCCCGCCACCACGCGCACGAGCTTGCCGACGGCGTGCGCGCGCGCCGTCGCCTCGAACTCTTCGATCTCTGCCAAGGGCACGACGGCGACCGTCTCGTCGATGCACGCGCACTCGTCGAAGCGGCGCAGCGCGTGGACGAGGACGGGCGCGCCCGCCAGCTCGCGGAACTGCTTGGCGCGCCCCGCCCCGGCGCGCTCGCCGCGGCCCGCGGCGACGATGATCGCGACGTTCATGCCGTTCGAGATGGTCGCGCGCCCGCGCCGCGCCGGCGTGTCACCCGCGGAAACTGTAGTCGGAGGGCGGCGGGGGCGGCGGCTGATCGAGCGTGACGCCGAAGCCGCCTGTCGGAGCGCCCTGCAAGACGAGCGTGCCCGCGATCATGTCGTGCAGGGCCTGCTGCTTCTCCGTGAACGCCGCCATGATGAAGCCGATCAGGCAGATCAGGCTGGAGAGGATCTTGGCGAAGTGGCGGCCCGTCGCCCTGCCGAAGCCGATGCGGTTGCCGTACTCGTCCGTGACGCGCAGGCCGAGGACTTTCTTCCCGACCGTGCCCTGCCACGACGAGCTTTCGAGCAGCGCCGAGTAGAGCCAGCCGGCGACGATGGAGATGACGTTGACGAGCATCTGCATGGCGAGCGACGCGACCTGCGCGCCCTCGTCGCCGCCCCGCTGCGCGAAGGTGGCGAACGCGCCCATCGCCACGCCGATGGGGCAGGTGACGGCGGCGATCAGCATGAAGTCGATCAGGTAAGCCCCGAGCCGCTGCCAGAAGTTGGCATAGCTCGGCGTCTGGAATTGTTGGAACATATCCCGGTCACGGCGCGGGGTTCAGGATCGGCAGAGCTAAGGGAACGGGCAAGTCTCGGCGACGGGGGCGCGCCGCGCGGGAAAAGATGATCGGCGTCGGTCGCGGGGCGCTTCAGCGACCGGCGTCCTCCGGCTCGACGCCGCGCACGGCGACCGCGGGGGCGTTGGGCTGCTGCGTGGGGCGCGGCTCGCGGTAGCGGCGCGCGCCGCCGTTGGCGCGCGTGTCGGTCGTGTGGATGCCGACGTTCTCGCCCTGCTCTTCCCAGAGTCGCCCGAAGATCATCTTCCCGGCGGTCGTCTGCAAGACGGAGGTGACGGCGATGTCGGCGTTCTTCCCGATCATCCGCCGCGCGTTGTCGACGACGACCATCGTGCCGTCGTCGAGGTAGGCGACGCCTTGGTTGTATTCCTTGCCCTCTTTGAGGATGAAGACCCTCATCTGCTCGCCGGGCAGCACGACGGGCTTGAGGGCGTTCGCCAGTTCGTTGATGTTCAGGACGGCGACGCCGTGCAGGTGCGCCACCTTGTTCAGGTTGAAGTCGTTGGTGACGACGACGGCGTCGAGCATCTTCGACAGCTCCAGCAGCTTGAGATCGACTTCGCGCACGGCCGGGAAGTCGGTATCGACGAGCTGGATGTCGAGCTTGCCGTGCGACTGCAAGCGGTTGAGCATGTCGAGCCCGCGCCGCCCGCGCTGCCGCTTCGAAGAGTCGGGCGAGTCGGCCACCTGTTGCAGCTCCCGCAGGATGAACTGCGGGATGATGATCGTGCCCGACAGGAACCCGGCTTCCGCCACGTCGGAGATGCGACCGTCGATGATGACCGACGTGTCGAGAATCTTCATGTCGCGGCGCGAGCCCTTGTCGCTGAAGATGCCGCCGAGCGCGGAGAGTTCGAGGTGGTCGCCCTTCGCCGCGCCGACGACGAGCCCGACGTAGGCCATCAGGAAGGTGAGCGCGAGCGTCAGGAAAGTTTTGGTTTCGGGCGAGACGGCGTGCGACTCCTGCCGGCTGATGAGCGAGCCGATGAGGAACGCGCCGACGATGCCGAGGATCGAGCCGAACGCCGCGCCGATCAGCGTCTTCAGCGAGGCGCGCTTGATGCGCATCTCCAGAAGGATGATCGCCCCGGCGGCGATTGCGCCCGCGACCGCCGAGAGCAGGCGGTTGCCGGGCACGGGGTGCAACACGTAACCCGCCGCGACGAGGATCGCGGTGAAGATGACGCGGATGATGATGAGGTCTGCGTGCATGGCGAACGGAATATTAGCACGCCGCGCGAGCGCGCGTCACGAAAAGGTTTCGGGACGACCGCGCGGGGCGAAGAAAAAGTCCGGCCCGCCAGCCGGGGCATCGACCGGCGCAAACGCCCTGCGCGATCAGGGGCCGCCCTCGCGCCCTCGCGCCCGCCTCCCGCGCAGTCGTCCGGGCAGGGCGCAGGCGAGCAGCAAGGCGAGGGAGAGCGCGCTGACGATCCGTCCGGCGCGCTCCGGCGCGGTGCGGCTGAGGGTTAACTCGACCCGGTGATCGCCCGCGGGCGCGTAGAGTCTGAGCAGCCCGTCGGGGCTCGAAGGTCTCAGCGTGAGCGGGCCGCCGTCGAGGCTCGCCACCCAGCCGGGGAAATAAAATTGCCGCACGTCGATCACGACGCCGCGCGCGCTCGACACGCCGAGCGCGATCCCGCGCGGCTGCCAGCGCGCGACCGACAGCGTGCCCTCGCCTTCGACGACGCAGGCGCGCGCCATCGCGTCGCCTTCCCGGCAGAACCTCCGCCCCAGTCGCTCGAAGTAGGCCGGGCTGTTCGAGAGCGCCGTCGCGGGTCTGTACTCCGGCACGTCGCGCCCGAGCGCGACCCACACGCCCACGCCCCTCGTGTACTCGCGGGCCATGCCCCGATCCCCGTAAGCCTGCCACAGGCACAGGGACGTGAGCCCGATCCAACCGGCGAGCATCGCGCACGCGACCGCCGCCGCCACGCGACCGGCGCGCGCGCCCGCTGTCCCCGGCGCGTGAAGACTCAGCGCGACGACCGCCGACGCGGCGAGGCACAGCACGACGTTGAACCGCCAAGGGAACTGTACCGACTGAAGCACCGGCGCGAGACGCCAGACGGGCGCGCCCGCCCGCGTCAACATCAAGACGCTCGCGAAGGCGACCGCGAGCCAGAACCTTCTCTCGCCGCCGCCGCCGACCGGCCTGCCGCGCGAAGCGAGGTGGGCGCAGACGGCGAGCCCGGCGGTCGTCAGCACGCACCAGAGTATCTTCCCCTCGTGCCTCAGCGGGTTCGCGGTGACGGAAGGGACGAACCTTTCGTAATACAGGCGGCCCCCCATCTCGCCCATCGAGACGCGGGCGCGCATCGCGAGCGCGGGCACGAGGTAGGCGGCGGCCAAGCTCGCGCCGAGCGCGAGCGATCCGAGCGTCTTGAAGAACGCGCCTGCCCTCCCCGCCCGCCCCGCGGTGAAAAGGACGTAAGCTAGGGGCACGGCGGAGAAGATGAGCGTCGTCGGCAGGTGCGTCAGCACGAGCAGCGCGTAGCTCGCCGACAGACGGACGGCGGCGCGCCGCTCGCCGTCGCGCACGCCGCGCGCGAAGTGCATGACGAGCGGCAGCCACACGAAGGCGAAGACTTCGGCGTAGGCGTCGCGCATGTAGAGATCGAAGGCGAGGTGGTAGGGCGCTGCGACGTAAATGAGCGCGCCGACGGCGGCGGCCTTCTCGCCCGAGATGTTTCGCAGCCAGAAGTAGGCGGCCAGCCCCGACGCGGCGACGGCGAGCGCCGCGGCGACGCCGAGCGGGCGCAGCCACGAGACGCCCGGGGGGAAGAGCGGCGAGAGCAGGCTCGCGAAGTAGTAAGGGAGCGGCGCGTAGTAGTAGAAGACGGGGCTGCCGAGCCCGGCGTTCATGCCGGCGAGCCAGCGCGGGTAGAGGTCGCCCGCCCAGAGTTGTTTCGAGAAGTGCGCGAGCCAGACGGCGTGCGTCACGCTGTCGTCGCCCGCGGGCGGGAAGCCCAAGAGCCACGAGGGGAGACTTAAGATCGCACCGGCGGCAGCGACGGCGAGTGCGTGAGTGCGCTTCGGACTCTTCATAGACCGGGCGTGCGACCCGGATGTGAGATGGCGGTTCGGGAATTTAACCACAGGGGGCGCGGGGCGCGCGGAGGAAAGATTTAGAGCAAGTGATTGCTTTCGTGCCCCTCCGCGCCCCCTGTGGTGAATATCTGTTTTTGAAACGTCCCTGCTAAAGAGCGTTCGGGATGTGGGATCAGAACAACTCGTCGAGCGCCTCTTCGACCGAGCGCACGCCGACGACGCGCAGGCCCAGGAGCCGCTGCAACCCTTCGGCGTTCGACGCGGGCAGGATCAGCTTCTTGAAGCCGAGCGCCTGCGCCTCTCTCGCGCGCGCCTGCGCCTGCATCGCCCCGCGCACCTCGCCCGTCAACCCCACCTCGCCGAAGACCGCCGTGTGCGGATCGACCGGGCGGCCCTTGAAGCCCGACGCGATGGCCGCGACGACGCCGAGGTCTGCCGCGGGCTCATCTATTTCAAGGCCGCCCGCGATGTTGATGAACACGTCTTCCTCTTTCAGGCGATAACCGCTCACGCGCTTTTCGAGCACCGCGATCAGGAGCGCGATGCGACCCTCGGCGATGCCTTGCGCTTTGCGCAGCGGGTAGTTGTATTGCGATCCGGCGACGAGCGCCTGCACCTCGACGAGGACGGGCCGCGTGCCCTCCATGCAGACCATGACGACGGAGCCCGCGGCGTTTTCGGGCCGCTCCTGCAAGAACATCTCCGAGGGGTTGGCGACCGCGACGAGGCCCGCGCCCGTCATCTCGAAGACGCCCAGCTCGTTCGCCGCGCCGAAGCGGTTCTTCGCCGCGCGCACGATGCGGTGGTTGTGGTGGCGCTCGCCCTCGAAGTAGAGCACCGTGTCGACGATGTGCTCCAAAGTCTTCGGCCCCGCGATGCTGCCGTCCTTCGTCACGTGGCCGATGAGGAAGACGGGGACGCCGCGCCCCTTCGCCAGCATCAGGAACTGACCGGCCACTTCCCTCACCTGCGAGACCGATCCGGGCGCGCTCTCGACGCGCGGCGAGAAGACCGTCTGGATCGAATCGACGATGATGGCCGACGGCTCGGAGCGTTCGATCTCGTCGAGGATGGCTTCGAGGTTCGTCTCCGGCAGCAGGTACAAATTCTTCGCCTCGATCCCCAGACGCTCGCCACGCATCTTGATCTGCCGCTCCGACTCCTCGCCGGAAACGTACAGCACGCGCCCCTCGCCCGCGCTCAGCTTGTCCGCCACTTGCAGCAGCAGCGTCGATTTGCCGATGCCCGGATCGCCGCCGATGAGAACCAAGCTCCCCGGCACGATCCCGCCGCCGAGCACGCGATCAAACTCCGTCACGCCCGACGTGACTCGCGCGTCGTCCTGCGACGCGATCTCTTCGTAGCGGACGGGCTTGGCCTCGCGGAAACTGAGGCGCGCGCGCCCGCCCGCGTCGCCCTTCGGCGCGACGCGCGCGCGCTCCTCGACGAGCGAGTTCCACTCGCCGCAGTCCGGGCACTTGCCCACCCACTTGCGCGACTGGCTCCCGCATTTCTGACAGACGTAGACCGTCGCCGCCGCTTTCGCCACTTTGTTCAACCGCCCTACTTTCCCCTCGTTCTGACGCCGCGCGCGCCTCGCGGGAGAGGAATTCTCACGCGCCGGCGCGAAGGCCCAAAGCCGCATTTTTGCTGGCTTTTGTCAGCATATTTTACCATTTCGGGGCGGGTTTCTCAGCCCGCGAGAAACTCTTTCAGACGCTCCGCCGGGCGCGCGAGCACGGCGCGCGCGCCGCGCTCGACGATGGGTCGTTGCAAGAGTTCGGGCCGCTCGGCCAAGAGCTTGATCGCCTCGTCGTCCGATAGCTCGCGGCTGCCGAGATCGAGATCGCGGTACGTGGCTTCGTTCTTCCTGAGCAGCTCGCGCGGGCTGATCTCCATCTTCGCGACCAGCTCGCGCAGCTTCGACTCGCCGACCGGCTCGACGAAATAGTTGACCTTCGCGTAATCGACGCCGCTCTCACGGAGCAGCCTGTCCACCTCGCGGCACGTCGTTCAAGTCGGCTTCTCGTAGACGGTGATCCTGTCGCTCATGCTTTGCTCCTTTTTTGTCCGTTGTCCGTTGTCAGTTGTCAGTTGTCCGTGGTCAGGTGTCAGTTGTTTGTCTCTTATTCAAGTTGAGTGATGTTTACCACGAGCCGTGAGCTACTGACTACTAACAACGGACAACGGACAACGGACAACGGACTAGTGACTACTACGGAAATATTCCGCGCACGCGCGTGGCTTCGGCGACGCGACCGACGGCGAGGATGTAGGCCCCCGTCCTCATGTCGGTGTCGTACTGCTGCGCCTTCGTGTGCACGTCGGCGAAGGATTTGCGCATCGTCTGCTCTAAGGATTCGTTGACGCGCTCCTCCGTCCAGAAGTAGTTGTACTGGTTCTGCACCCACTCGTAATAGCTGACGGTGACGCCGCCCGCGTTGGCGAGGATGTCGGGGACGAGGAAGACGCCGCGGTCTGCGAGCGCGCGATCCGCGCCCGGCGTCGTCGGCCCGTTCGCCAGCTCCGCGACGATCTTCGCCTTCACGCCGCCGACGTTGGCGAGCGTGATGCTGTTCTCCAGGGCCGAGGGCAGCAGGATGTCGCAATCGACTTCGAGCACGTCTGCCGCGCCGATCTCGTCCACGTTCGCCAGCCCCCTGACGGCCCGCGTCCGCGCCTTGTGGCGGAGCGCGGCCTGCACGTCGATGCCCTTCTCCGAGTAGACGCCGCTCTGCGAGTCGGCGATGGCGACGACGCGCGCGCCGTCCGCCGCGGCCAGACGCGCGACGTGCGCGCCCGCGTTGCCGAAGCCGTGGACGGCGACGCGGGCGTCGCGCAGGCTCATCCCCTTCACGCGGCACGCCTCGCGCACGGCGTAGAGCGCGCCGCGCGCCGTCGCCTCGCCGCGCCCCGCCGATCCGCCGAGCGACAAGGGCTTCCCCGTCACGACGCCGAGTTCCGTGTGCCCGCGCACCATCGAGATGGTGTCCATGATCCACGCCATCGTCTGCTCGTCGGTGTAAACGTCCGGCGCGGGGATGTCGCGGTCGGGGCCGATGATGGGCGCGATCTCGAAGGCGTAGCGGCGCGTCAGGCGTTCCAGCTCCGACGGCGACATCGACTTCGGATCGCAGATCACGCCGCCCTTGCCGCCGCCGTAGGGGATGCCGACGGTCGCGCACTTCCACGTCATCCACGAGGCGAGCGCCTTCACCTCGTCGAGCGAGACGTTGGGGTGGAAGCGGATGCCGCCCTTGGCGGGGCCGCGCGCGATGTTGTGCTGCACGCGGTAGCCCTCGAAGACCTTGACCTCGCCGCCGTCCATCTTGACGGGGATCGAGACGACGAGTTGGCGCTTCGGGTGTTGGAGTATCTGGCGGAGCGAGTCGTCGAGTTCGAGACAGTCGGCGGCGCGGTTGAACTGCGCGACCGCGATCTTGAAAGGGTTCAGCTCCTCGCCCCGCGTGGCCGCCGTCGCGCCCCGCGTCTGAGTGGCCGGCTGTCGTGCCATCGGATGCCTCCTCGGATCGTGCTGAGAGGTTCGGATCGAGAGATCGAACGATGCGCCCGCGGGCGCGGCGCGCTGCGGCGAGGGTCGGGTGCGCGCGCGCGTCGCCTCGTTCGGCGCGGGAGAAGTCCCGCGGCGATTCCGGGAACAAGCCGCGCGGTTCGGGAGTCTAACACAGTGTCCGCTCCCTGCGACCCAATGGCACCGGCACCGAGAGAGGACACGAAAGATGTTTCACAACCTGATCGAATCGGGCTCGCACCGGCGAGACCTCGCGCGCCGCGGTCGCTTCTTCCTCGGCACGCTTGCCTCTTACGCGCTCGTCGCCGCCTTCGCGGGCGTCGCGGGCGTCTACGCCTACAGCGCACACCTCGACGAGCAGAATTACCAGATCACGATGCTGCCCCCGTTGGCCGTGCCCCGCGCGACCGCGCCCGAGGAGACGCCGGAACGCGCGACCGCGCCGCGCCGCGCCGGGGCGACGAACGAGGCGGCGATGCGCACGAAGCTCTACACTGATCTCAACACGCCGCCGCGCACGCCGCCGCCCGTCTCGAACGAGCGCAACGACGTGCCGCCCGTCGTCCGCGGCATCCCGACCGTCATCGGCGACCATAACTTCACGCCGACCGGACCCGTCGGCCCGAAGGACGGGCTCGCCTACGGCGGCGCGTCCGCGCAGCCGACCGTCCGCGTCCCTGTCAATGAAATTGAAGACCCGCGCCCGCCGGAGCCCGCCGCCCCGGCCCCCGCGCCGAAGCCGCGCACGCCCGTCGTGATCAGTCAAATTCTCACCAGCAAGATCGTCAGCAAGCCCGTCCCGCCCTACCCCCCGCTCGCGCGCGCCGCGCGCCAGCAGGGCACGGTGACGGTGGAGATTCTGGTGGACGAGCAGGGCCGCGTCGTCAGGGCGGCGGCGACGAGCGGCCCGCCGATGCTGCGCGAGGCGGCGCGGCAGGCGGCCATGCTCGCGCGCTTCACCCAGACGAAGCTCAACGGCGAGCCCGTCAAAGTCTCCGGCGTGATCACCTACAACTTCGTACTGAACTAAAAGTCCGAAGTCCGGGGTCTGGAGTCCGGAGTCAAAGGCCGAAGATTCTTAACGGCGATTGCCTCCGACTTGAGACTTCAGGCCCCGGACTTGTATTCCCTCGGGACGCGCGCGCCGATGCCGCAGGTGATCTCGTAGGAGATCGTGCCCGCCTCGCGCGCGATCTCTTCGGCGGTGATCGAGCTTTCGCCGTCCGTGCCGACGAGCGTCACGGCGTCGTCCTCTCGGACGCCGGGCACGTCCGTCACGTCGACGATCGTCAAGTCCATCGAGACGCGACCGACGACGGGGGCGAAGCGCCCGCGCACGACGACGCGACCGCGGTTAGAGAGCGCGCGCCTGAAGCCGTCGGCGTAGCCGACGGGGAGCGTCGCGATCAGGCTCTCGCGCGCGAGCGCGTGCGTGCGCCCGTAGCCGAGCGTCTCGCCCGCGGGCACGCGCTTCAGCAGCGCGACGCGCGTGCGCAGGGCCATCACGGGCCGGAGCGGCGGCTCGTCGTCCGCGGGCCTGAGCACGTCGCGCCACAGCCCGTAGAGCACGCCGCCCGGCCTGACCATCCCGCCGCGCGCCGCGGGCTCGGCGAACGTCGCCGCCGAGTTCGACAGGTGCTCGACGGCGGGCTCGTGCCCGTGCGCGCGGAACGTCTCGGCTGCCGCGGCGAACCCCGCGGCTTGGGCGCGCGTGAACTCCGCCGCGCCGGCCTCGTCAGCCGACGCGAAGTGCGTGAGCAGCCCGCCGACGCGGATGTTTCGGAAGTCGCGCAGGCGCGCCGCGAACTCCGCCGCGGAGTCGGCGCGCACGCCGAGCCGGTTCATCCCGGTGTCGATCTTGACGTGGACTTCCGCCACGACCCCCGCCTCGCGCGCCGCGCGGTCGAACGCCCCGGCGGTGTCGAGGCGGAAGACTATCGGCGTGAGCCTCTCGCGGACGCAGAGCGCGGCCTGCCCCTCCCAGAAACCTTCGAGGCACAGGATCGGCCTCGTGACGCCGCCGTCGCGCAGCCCCACGCCCTCCTCCGGCAGCGCGACCGCGAACCAGTCCGCGCCCTCGGCTTCGAGCCTCAGCGCGCACTCCCGCGCCCCGTGCCCGTAGGCGTCGGCCTTCACCACGCACATCACGCGCACGCCCGCGCCGACGAGCGCGCGCACCTCCCGGAAGTTCGACGCGAGCGCGCCGAGATCGATCTCCGCGCAGGTCGGACGCCCGCGCGCGCCCCGTAGCCGTGATCCTTTTTCGTCGCCGCTCATCGCAACTTCACGTCAACTCGCCCCGCGCCCCACGACCGAGCCGGAAGCGTGCGACAGAAAACGGGCGACTGTCAAACTCGAATGACAGTCGCCCGCCCGCAAGTCGCCGCCGCTCGATCTTCTACTCGCGCCACATGTTCTCGAAGCGCGTGAACTCTTTGAGGAAGGCGAGCTTGACCGTCCCGGTCGGCCCGTTGCGCTGCTTCGAGACGATGATCTCGGCGAGCCCCGCGTTCTCCTCCGTGCGGTTGTACTGCTCCTCGCGGTAGATGAACATCACGATGTCGGCGTCCTGCTCGATCGCGCCCGACTCGCGGAGGTCTGCGAGCTGCGGCCTGTGATCGGTGCGCGCTTCGGGCGCGCGCGAGAGCTGCGAGAGGGCGACGAGCGGCACGTTCAACTCTTTCGCCAAGCCTTTCAGCTCGCGCGAAATCTGCGAGACCTCCTGCTGGCGCGACTCCGACCGCCGCGACGACCCGGACATCAGTTGCAAATAATCGACGATGATCAGGTCGAGCCGCTTCTGCTCGGCGGCGAGCCGGCGCGCCTTGGCGCGCATCTCCAAGACGGAGATGCCCGGCGTGTCGTCGATGTAGATTTTCGTCTCGGCGAGGCGACCGAGCGCGCCCGCCATCCGCCCCCACTCCTCGCGCGACAGGAAGCCGTTGCGGAAGCGGTGCGCGTCCACGTGCCCCTCCGAGCAGAGCATCCTCATCACCAGAGACTCCTTCGACATCTCCAGAGAGAAGACGCCGACCACCGCCCCCGCCTGCAACGCGGCGTTCTGCGCGAGCGTCAGGCAGAAGCTCGTGTTGTGGACGCAGATGTCGTTGGCGACGAAGTTGTGCGTGCCGGGGATGGTCAGGTCGTAGACCTGCTTAGTGCCCGCGGGCTCGATGGAGACGATCTCGTCCCAGTAGAGATCGCTCTGCGCGAGGCGGCGTAGCTCTTCGCTGCTGAGCGCGTCGGCCAGTGAGAGCGGGCGACCGCGCGACAGGGCGCGTCTGCCGACGTGTATGTTCGTGTGACCTTTCAGGCCCGCCCGTCGCGCCAGAGACGACCACGACTCGCCGCCCTTGAGCGAGGCGAGTCGCCGCCACACCTCTGCGGGAATCAGATCGCGGTTGGTCTGATACCTCCTGCCTTCGAGCGCGCGGCTGACGCCTGAGAGCGCCGCCTCCTTGCCGTGTATCCCGATCTCCGCGATGAAGGTTTCAATCGAGCGCCGGTCGGTGATGTCCAACTGCCAGGCGACGCGCCGCTCGTGACGGTACTTCACGGAGCGGCGCTTGAGAGACGCGACGATCCCGAAGCGCAGGAGGAGGTGCTGGACTTGCCGCGCCAGCCGCTCGCTCGCGCTCGCGAAACCCAACTGCGACTGGCCGCTCTTGAGCGCCGTCGCCCAGCCGTCGGTCGCGAACAGGCGGTTGAGGAAGAGTGCGAGCAGATCGCGGCGGAGTGGGAAGACGGGCGCGGGGACGAACTTCGCGCGGCTGCCGAGGCCGTAAACGCCGAGGTCTCTCAACCACGCCGTGACGGGGTTCGTCCGCCCGCCCGCGCCCTTGGACTTCTTGACGCGCAGCGCGAAGGTGCGGTCGGCGCCGTTCGCCTGTCTCGTCTCGACGCCGCCGAACTCGGAGACCGCCGACTCGAAATCCTCGCGCAGGGCAGGCTTGCCGACCGTGAAGATCGGCGAAGTCGAGGTGAGCCCGCCGTCGCCGAGCAGGTACGCCAGCAGCTTCACCTCGCACTCGCGCATTTCGCCCGCGCCGAAGACGCCGAGCGAGCGCGGCACGGCGACTCGGTCGCCCGCCCGCAGGCGGTAGAGGTGCTGCCAGCCGTCGACCGTGAGGAAGGGGTGCGAGAGCGTCGTCTCGACGACGCGACCGAGCCGCGTCGTCACGCGGAACACGGGCTTCCGACCGTCGTCGACGAAGGCCGTGGGCGAGGTCAGCGCGAACCGGGAATTCTCGCCGAGCGTGAGCAGCCGCGCGGCGCGGCGTCGGTAGACCTCTTCGATGGTCGCGACGCTCCCGTCGCCGAGCACGAGTTCGCTGTCGAAGGCGAGGCACTTCCCCATCGAGGGGCGCGCGGCGACGATGATGAGGTCGGAGGGTTGGAGGCCCGAAGTCATCACGTCCATCTCGGTGAAGCCGGTGGTGAGTCCGGTGAGGACGGCGCCGCGCCCGCCCATCTCCTGAACTTTTTCGAGGATGGCGTCGGCGACCGGCTTGACGTGCGCGAAGCCCTGTCGCGTGCGCTCGTCGGCGAGCGCGAAGATCATCTGCTCGGCGTGATCGAGGATGAGCTGCGCCTCGTCCTCCTCCTCCAGCGCCTCGCTCGTGATCTTGTTGGCGACCTTGACGAGCTGGCGCATCAGCGACTTCTCGCGCACCACCTTGGCGTAGGCGGCGACGTTCGTGAAGTGCGGCAGGCCGTAGGTCAGCTCCGAGATGAACGAGATGCCGCCGACCTGTTCGAGCACGCCCTCGCGGCGCAGCTCTTCGCCGAGGAGGATCGGGTTGATCTCGGCCCCGCGCTCGCTCATCGAGATCATGGCGCGGAAGACGTGGTAGTGCGCGCGGACGTAGAAGTCGTCGGCGCGCATCAGCTCTATCGCCTGATTGACGAGCGCGTTGTCTAAGATGATCGCGCCGAGGATGGCGCGCTCCGCGTCCGCGCTGTGGGGGAGCGGGCGCTCCAACATCTGATCGCGCGAAGGGTCTGCGCCGAAATTTTTTGCCATCGGGAGGTTGGCTGAAGCCGGGGCTGTCGGAGAAAAACTTTGACGGGCGTTCGGGACGCCCCCGGCAACGCACAGACCGGGGGCAGCGACGCCGAGGCGGCACTATACTACGAAGACGGGGGCGCGACAACGCTTAGTCGTCGCGCCCCCGTCTTTCCCGCGACGGCTCTGCTACGCCTCGGTCGCCGCCGAAGCCTCCGCGGCTTCCCCGCCGCCGGCCTCGCCTGTCGTCGCGCCGCCGGCGTCGTCGGCTGCGGGCGCAGACGCGCCCGCGTCGCCCGCGGTCGTCGCGCCGCCCTCGCCCGTCACCGTGACGGGGAGTTCGACGACGACCTCGCGGTGCAGCTTGACGCCGACGGTGAACTCGCCCGTCTCCTTGATCGGCTCGCGGAGCTGGACGCGGCGGCGGTCGATCTCGAAGCCCTGCGCGCGCAGGGCCTCGGTGATGTCCATCGAGGTCACCGAGCCGTAGAGCATCCCGTGCTCGCCCACCTTGCGCGTGAAGTTGAGGCTCACCTTGCGCACCGCCTCGGCCTGCTGCTCGGCTGTGCCGCGCTCACGCGCCTCGCGCTTCATCAGCGCGCCGCGCTCCGCCTCGATCTGCTTGACGTTGCCGGCGGTCGCCTCGACGGCGAGCCTGCGCGGCAGCAGGAAGTTGCGCGCGTAGCCCGCCTTGACGCGCACGATCTCGCCGCGCGCGCCGAGGTTGTCGACGTCTTCCCGTAAGAGGACTTTGGTCTGTGACATTTCTCTCCCCCCTTCAGTCCGCGGCGTAGGGCAGCAGCGCGATGTTGCGCGCGCGCTTGATCGCCTCCGCCAGCATCCGCTGGTGCGGCGCGCACGCGCCCGAAATCCGGCGCGGCATGATCTTGCTGCGCTCCGGGACGTAGCTCGAC
>DASVQC010000012.1:0-78062 GCA_036389335.1 Pyrinomonadaceae bacterium
ATGGCCGACCGCCCGTTTCCACTGCCCGCGGCGGACGCCGCAGCGTTCAAGCTTAGTCGGGGTACCAGAAGACCCGCAGGCAGCCCGCGCGCGGGAGCGCAGAGGTGTCGAAGACCGTATCGTCCTCACGCCCGCAGGTGCTGATGGTCGAAGCGCGCCCCATCGGCCTGTTGATCCCGCCGTGCGCCGTCGCCATCGGCCTGCCGGAGTAGGCGCTCGCGGAGGAGACGGCGTTCAGCCACCCGGACACGGCGGGCGCGAAGAACGTCAGCTTGAAGCCGTAGGGGAAACCCACGTCGTCGTCTATGTACATGATCGTGCGATAGCCGACGACGCTGTGCACCCCGCCGAAGATGTTCCACCACGGGCCGGACCAGCCCGAAGTGTCGTCGGGCCCGGGGACGACTTCGCACGAGTGTATTACCCAGTAGGACATGTGCCCTCCCGCGCTCGTCCCGTAGCCCGGGCTGGGGATGTTCTGGATGTCCACCAGATCGCAGCAGTTCCTCTCGGTCGAGTACAGCCACCAATCGCCGTGAACTTCGATCAGGGCGATGTTGACGCTGTTGGCGAAGGAGTTTTTTTGCGTGGTGAAGAGGCGCGGCTCGGCCCAGAAGTATTGTGAGTTGGTGAAGAAGGCGGCGCCCGTCGTGAAGAACGGGAAGGAGAAGGTCAAGCCCTGCCAGAACTCGTTGGCGTCGGCGACCCAGTTGGAATCGTCGTCGCGAACCACGTAGCGGCCCACCGTGGGGTCGGGCACGTCGAAGGGGAGCGACGTGCCGGGCGGGCCGGCGGCGGGCGACTCCGGCCTGAACGGGTGTGCGAAAGAGGCGCGCGGTCGCAGCCAGTCGTCCGCGGGGGAGGCCGCCGCGGCCCCCTTGTAGTTCGCGTCAGGCGTCTGCGGCTGCGGCCCGGGTTCGCGCAGCAGCGACGGCACGGCCTCCATCTCCTTGCCGATGGGGACGAACCCGATGACGAAATCGTCGTCGGTGCGCCGCCGGTAGTCGCCCCCGCTCGCCGGTCGGAGATGGCTGACCTTGGCGGTGAAGCGGTAGACGGGTTGCAGGAAGTCGCGGTTGCCATCGTAGTAAGCGACCTCCACGCTCCTGACTTCCACCTCTGAAGTTCTGGCGGACGGTTCGAGTTGAGCCAAGATGGCCCTCGCCACCTCGTCGCGCGTTCTCGTCTCGGTCACGCGATCAAAAGTCGCGGCGGTCTTCCACTGGCGCACGAACCCCTGCAACGAGCCGCCGCTGCCGATGACGAGGAGCGCGCGCGAGCCCCGCCCGTAAACCGGATAGCGTTCGACGAACCGGCGCAGCGGCACGTAAACCAGATACGCCGCGCGATCCGAGAACGACGGCAGCCGCGCCCCCCGGCTGAGGGTCGCCTTCTCGCCGTTAAGCACGAGAGCCTTATCGACGACCGCGCGGGTGTCGTCTTTCCCGATGACGTCCGTCTGGGTGAAGCGTTCACTCGCAATCGCCGCGGCGCGTCTGATGTCTTCCCGGCTGAGCGGCCTCACCCGCGACAGAGAGGGGAAGACCTCGGCGTCGCCGGAGTTCTGATCGACGAGGGCGGCGAGGTGCTCGCCGTCAACGGCTCCGAGAAGGTAGTCGGCGGCTTTGATCCTCCTCTCGGCGAAGAAAGGGATGCGGGAGAGCGGTTGCAGACTCTCTGCGCGCGGGGCGACGTTGGGCAGGAAGCGGCGAACAAAATCCACCGGCGCTCTTTGCGGGGTGAGGCGCAGCACCGGCAGCGCCGTCCTGACGACCGGAATCTGCTCGGGCGAAAAGCGAATCCTGCTCCTCCGCGTTTGGGCAGCCGGTGAAACGTCCGCGCCCGCGCGCCTCCTCCTGGGGGGGCCGCCCTGCGCGTTGACGGGCGCTGTTAAGATGAGCAGTGCCGTTAAAGTGGTGAGGCAATCCCTCGTGAAGCTGGTTCTGCTACAACTCATCGCATCCTCCCTCAGTTATCAGGCAGTGCTTCTTCGTTCGGCGTCTGCCCGCGCACCGCGAAGCGAGGTGAAAACTGTCCCGTCAATAATATATGCGGGGCGCGAGTTTCTGTTTCAGAGAGAGAGCCGCCGAAAACGGAGACGGTCGGGCTTAGCGGTGTGAGTGGAAGTGCTCGAAGCCGGCGGCGTGCAGGTCTTCGAGGCGCTGGTGGCGCAGGAGCTTGACGCCTTGTTCGGCGTCGGCGATCTCGCCGACGCGCGTGACGGGGACGCCGCAAACTTCGCGCGGCAGCCTGAGCAGATCGCGCGGGTGGACGGTGAAGAGCAGCTCGAAGTCTTCGCCGCCGTGGAGCGCGAGCTGGTGCGCGTCGGCGACGACCGTGTGTGTGAAGCTGTTGTCGGCGAGCGCGCTCGCGTGGCCGAGGGCGGGGTGGACGGGAATCTGCGCCCAGTCCAGAACCGCGCCCACCTTGCTCTCGCGGCACAGGTGCGTGAGGTCCGACGAGAGGCCGTCGCTGAGATCGATCATGGCCGTCGCCAGCCGCTCCTCGCCGACGTGCGCGCCCCACTCGACGCGCGGCACGGGGCGCGTCTGCCGCGCGGCGATCTCGTGGTACTCGGCGGGGAAGTCGTGCGTCAGGTCTTCGGTGAGCGTGAGCGACTTTTCGAGCAGCCGCAGCCCGGCAGCCGCGCCGCCGAGCGCGCCCGTCACGAAAATCTGATCGCCCGCCCGCGCGCCCGAGCGCAGCACCGCGCGATCCGACGCGACCTCGCCGATGACGATTGAATCGATCACGACCCTGTCCGGCGAGCGCGACACGTCGCCGCCGACGAGCGCGACGCCGTGCTCTCCGGCGAGCGCGAAGAAGCCTTCGTAGAACTCGTCGAGGAAGCGCGACTCCCAAGTCGTCTGCGGGACGCCGAGCGTGAGCAGCGCGAAGCGCGGGCGCGCGCCCATCGCCGCCACGTCGGAGAGCGAGACGGCGAGCGACTTGTGGCCGAGAGCCTTGGGCTCCGTGATGCGCCGGAAAAAATCTACGTCTTCGACGAGCAGGTCGGCGGTGACCACGTGGTCGCGCCCCGCCCCGGAGCGGAAGACCGCCGCGTCGTCGCCGATGCCTGTGACGAGGGATAAGGGATGGACGAGGGATGAGGGATGAGGGATGAGGGATGAATCCGGAGTGGGCGCGTCGCGCGTGAGGCTCAGTGCGCGTCGGCGGATGCGTTCGATGAAGTCGAACTCGCCGCGGGCGGGCGCGCGTTGTGACGAGGGATGCGATGCGTTGCGCTGATCTCTTTGTCTCTCTTCATCCCTCATCCCTCATCCCTCATCCCTTACAGATTCCGCCGCATCGAGTCGAGCCCGGCGGCGATTGTGTCGAGCGAGGTGGAGAAGGAGAAGCGGAGGCGGCCCTCGCCGTGCTCGCCGAAGACGGCGCCGGGGACGGTCGCGACCTTCGCGCGTTCGAGCAGGGTCTCGGCGGCGGCGCGGCTGTCGGCGTCGATGCCCGTCACGTCGGGGAAGGCGTAGAACGCCCCCGCGGGCGGCGCGCAGGTGAGGCCGATCTCGTTCAAGCCGCCGATCATCAGATCGCGCCGCCGTCGGTACTCGGCGAGCGCGTCGGAGAAGAAGCCGGCGGGCAGTTCGAGCGCGGCGAGGGCGGCCCACTGGGTCGGCGTCGAGACGCCGTTCGTCGAGTAGAGAGTGGTCTTGCGCAGGCCCGTCATCCACGGCTCGGCGGCGGCGGCGTAGCCGATGCGCCAGCCCGTCATCGAGTAAGACTTCGAGAGCGTGAAGCAGGAGATCGTGCGCTCGAACATCCCTTCGAGCGAGGCGATGGAGACGTGCTCGCCCTCGTAGACCAAGTCCTCGTAAGCCTCGTCGGCGACGACGACGAGGCCGCGCTCGCGCACGAACGCCGCGACCTCCTCGGTCTCGTCGCGCGTGAAGACGACGCCCGAAGGGTTCTGCGGCGTGTTGAAGTAGAGGGCGCGGGCGCGCTCGGTCGTGTGGCGCGCGAGCGTGTGGGCGAAGCCGTCGCGGCGCGCCTCGTCGGTCGGGACGAGGCGGATGCGCGCCCCGCAGCCCGCGACCAAATCTTTGATCGGCGTCCAGTAGGGCGAGAAGACGAGCACCTCGTCGCCGGGGTTGAGCACGGACTGGAACGCGCCGAAGAGCCCCTGCATCCCGCCGTTCAAGACCATCACGTCGCCCTCCTCGGCGGGCAGGCGGTTGCGCGCGCGCAGCTTCCCGGCGAGCGCGGCGCGCAGCTCGGCGATGCCCGAAGACGGGGCGTAGCGCGTCTTGTTCTCGGCGAGGGCGCGCGCCATCGCCTCCTTGACGGGCGCGGGCGTGTCGGGGAAGGGCTCGCCGCCTTCGAACTGAAAGACCTGCTGGCCGGAGGCGCGCAGCTCCATGACGCGGTTGCGGATGTTGACGATGTCGGAGAAGCCGACGGCGTCGAGTCGCGCGGCGAGGCGGAAGGGGGACGAGGCTGTGCTCAAAGTGTGCATCGGACCTCCGGGGCGGTTTGGACGGAAGCGGGATTATAGTCCTCTCTTTAACGAGGCGTCCAACGCCCGCGCGAGCGGGCCGCCCGGTTACACGCGCCACGGGGGAGACGCACGGGTGAGCATATCGTGCCGCGAATAATCCATATCGTGCAGTGGGGCGGCGCGTGAGCCGAGTGTGAGGGGGGAGCCCTTGTTGCGATTTAATTGTGATTCGCGTGCATCGCCCCGCAGGTCGTTGAAAAATCGAAAGGGCGCGCTACACTGTCGCCACTCTCCCGTCAAACTCAGTTTGAGGAACGGCGCTTGCTCGGTTATCGGGCGGGCTTGTGCCGAAAATTTGCGGAGGAGAAGCTGATTACCATGACACTGCATAACAAAATTCTACCGGTCGCGCTCGTCGCCGCGCTTCTGGGCGGCTCGGTCGGCGCGCTCGTGATGCGTAACAGGAACACCCCGGACACGCAGGTCGCGTCGGCGAGCCTGCTGCCGTCCACGCAGGCTGCGGGAACCACCGACGCCGCCAGCCTGCGCTACGATAACGCGGAGGCGCAGAACGCTTTGGCCTCGCCGGACGCGAACGCCTACCGCGCCGGCTTCAACGACGGCTTCACGACGGCGACGGATCGCGGCCTGAGCCGCGAGCGCGTGGTGACGCGCGGGGTCGCGACGCCTTCGCGCGTCGTCTACCGCAGCGCCCCGGCGCGTCGCAGCTCGGCGCGCAGCTCGCGCACGGCTTACTACGACTACGAGCCGCAGAAGCGTTCGTTCTGGAGCAAGCACCGCGACAAGCTGACGGTGGCGATGGGCGCGGGCGGCGGCGCGCTGCTCGGCGGGTTGCTCGGCGGCAAGAAGGGCGCGGCCATCGGCGCGCTCGCCGGCGGCGGCGGCTCGGCGCTCTACACCTACAAGATTCGCAAGCGCAATCGCCGCTTCTAACCGGCAGCCTGCGAGTTTGTGATGGGGCATGGCTCGAAGAAAGAAGCGCGCCGCGGTGCGACCGCTTCAGCTCTCCTGATCGCTCTGGCAGTGTTCGCGTGGGCAGACTCCCGCAAGGCCGAGTCTGCCCGCGCTTCTCTTTTTAAGGGCGGGACGGCTCACGGCTCGCCGCCGTCTCGATCATCCGACGACCCGTCCTCATCCTTCGGTCGCGCCGCGAAAGCCGCGGCGCGACCCGCGGGCGCGACGCGGAGTCTGCCCTCGTTCGCACGCTTCCGCGAGGTGTCAGGGCGCGGGCTGATCGTCAAAGTCTGGATCGACGGCGCGGGGCCTTTCGACTTCGCCGTCGATACGGGCGCGGGCTCGACCATCCTCTCGACGCGCGTGGCGCAGGCCGCGCGCGTCTCGGTCGCCGCCGACAGGGCTGTTGACATCAGCGGCTTGAGCGGCGCGAGGCGGGCCAACGCGCGCGAGGCGAGCGTGCGCAGCATCGCCGTCGGCGCGGCGAACAACCTCCTCCCCGGTCGCGGCTCGATCATCGTCGCCGACGCGCTGCCGCCAGACCTCGACGGCGTGCTCGATCCTTCCGAGACCTTCTACCCGCTCGGCTACGTCATAGACTTTCGCGCCGGGGTGATACGCGCCTTCGACCCGCGCACCGCGCCCCTGCGGCGCGACGAAGCCCCGCCGGGCGGCGACACCGTGGCGTGGCTCACCGAAGGCGGCACGCGACGCCCCTTCGTCGCGCTCGAAGGCGGTCGCCGCGCGCTCGTCGATACGGGCTCCGGCCTCGGCCTCGGCCTGACGCCGGAGGCGGCGCGCGCGCTCGGCGTCGTCGGGGGCGGGGGGCGGGTGCGCGAGGGCGGGGTGCGCGATCTCGGGCGCGGTCAGGTCCAGGCGCGCCGCATCGAGCCCGCGACCGTGCGCATCGGCGCGCTCGTCTTGCGCCGCGTCCCGACGGACTTGCTGGCGGGCGCGTCCGCCGGCGCGCCCGCCATTCTCGGTCGCGACGCGCTCAGACCTTTCGAGCTGACGTTCGATCCCTTGAACCGACTGATCCGCTTCGCGCCCTACCCGCGGAGTTAAGGTTTTGGTTGAAGTCCGGCCCGCTAAAAATTTTCCACAGTCGCTCACAAACGCCTTCAGGTCGCGCCCCATAAAGTTCGCTCCGGCGACGCCTTACGTCGAAAAGATGATTGACAGCGGGCGCGCCCGCGCGTAACATCACGCGCAGCATTCCGGTACGCTCATCCCGCGACTCGCGAGCCGACAAGCCCCGCAGTCGGTTGAGCAAGGTTCCTGTTCCCCATACAGAGGGCTCCCGAAGATGAACCGCGCGGCTGTGTACATTCCAGAAAAACTCTTCTTCAAGATCGGCGAGGTTTGCGACATCACGAACGTGCAGGCGCACGTGCTGCGCTACTGGGAGTCGGAGTTCCCGATGCTCGCGCCGCAGAAGAACCGCGCCGGGCAGCGCACCTACCGCAAGCGCGACGTGGAGATGGTCTTGCGGATCAAGGAGCTGCTCTACGAGGATCAGTACACCATCGCCGGGGCGAAGAAGAAGCTCGCGAGCGACATCCGCGGCACGAGCAAGCTCAAGGTCGTCACGCCCGAAATGAGCGCGGCGCACGCCGCCGAGCAGCAGTACACGCCGCCGCCACCGACAGCCGCGCCGCCGCCGCCCGTCCAGAGCGCGCCGGGCGCGCCCGCGCCGAGCGCCGCCCCGCCGCCCACCTACGCGAGCGACGCCGAGCCGCCGCCCGCCGCCCCCGACTACCAAATCTCCGACGACCGGCGCGAGGCCCTGCGGCGACTCCGCGAGCAGATGAGCGAACTCCTCAACCTACTCGACAAGACCGACGCCGCCCTCACGCGCCGCCCGAAGTAGGGCGCAAAAAATCGCGCCCGCGCGGACGCCCGCGTCGGTTGACCAATCAAATTTTTCCGGCGATACTTACGCCCGTGACGGGATGTGGCGCAGCCTGGTAGCGCGCACCCTTGGGGTGGGTGAGGCCCCGAGTTCGAATCTCGGCATCCCGATCAAAAAGAAGGCTTCCGGCCCGGCGGTCGGAAGCCTTCTTCGTTTTACGGAACGGCGCGCGCGGCCCGGGCGAAACGATCACGCGCGCGCCGAACGCGTCACTACTCGCCGAGATCGGCGATGACGATCTCCGACGTGAGCGTTTTATGGACGGGGCACTTGTGCGCGATCTCCAGCAGGCGCGCCCGCTGCTCTTCGGTGAGTTCGCCTTCGACCGTGACGCGGCGCTCGATGCGGTGGACGAAGGAGTCCGTCTGCGTCTCACACTCCGCGCAGTCTTTCGCGTGGAGTCGTTGCTGCCGCAGGCGCACCGTCACGCCTTCGAGCGCCCAGCCTTTGCGGCGCGCGTAGAGCGTGAGGGTCATCGAGATGCAACTGCCGAGGGCGGCGAGGATGAGCGTGTAGGGGTCTGCGCCAGCGCCGTCGCCGCCGAGGCGCGCGGGCTCGTCCGTGGTGAACGTGAAACCGCCGCCGTAGCTGACGGAGTTTTGCAGGTTGGCGACTGACGTGACGACGACTTCGTCCATGGCCCCGCACCCCCTTCTCAGATTTTACCGGCGAGCATCAACACGCCGACGACGATGAAGGCGACCGCCGCGACGCGCTCGATCCACTCCTTCGGCAGGTAATGCCCGAGCGCGCCGCCGACGGCGACGCCGAGCGCCGAGACGCACACGAGGGCGAGCGCCGCGCCGACGAAGACCGCCAAGGGCCGTTTCGTGTCAGCCGCCATCGTCATCGCCGCGAGCTGCGTCTTGTCGCCCATCTCGGCGAGGAAGATCACGCCGAAGGTCGTCGCGAAAACTTTCCAGTCCATCCTGTGAGCCTCCTTACAAAGTGAAGAGCCCGCGATCCGGCTACGAATCACAGGCTCTTCAGTTTTGCGCCGTCTGTCAACCGCGCGCCGGGCGTCGGGCTCTTGCGCGCCGCCGCTCACCAGATCAGGCAGCGATCTTTTTCCGCGCGCACCATCGGGTCGCCCGCCTTGCACTGGAACGCCGCGGCGAAGGCGGGGAAGTTGGCGAGGGGGCCGTTGACGCGGAACTTCGGGAGCGGGTGCGGATCCGTCTGCGCGATGAGACGCGCCAGCTCGGGCCGCAGGTTCGTGGCCCACGAGTAGGCGTAGCCGAGGAAGAAACGCTGCTCCGGCGTGTAGCCGTCGATTGACGCCGGGCGCGGCTTGCCCTCCAGAGACTTCTGCCAAGCGGCGTAGGCGATGACCAGCCCGCCGAGGTCGGCGATGGACTCGCCGACCACCAGATCGCCCTTCATGTGCAGGCCCTTCTCGACCTCGAAGTCGTCGAACTGCTTGATGACGCACGAGGCCCGCTCCTTGAAGTTCTTGAGGTCGGCCTCCGTCCACCAGTTCTTGAGGTTGCCCTCGGCGTCGTACTGCGCGCCCTGATCGTCGAAGCCGTGCGTCATCTCGTGGCCGATGACCGAGCCCATCGCGCCGTAGTTCACGGCGTCGTCGGCAGCCGCGTCGAAGAAGGGCGGCTGGAGGATGCCGGCGGGGAAGACGATCTCGTTGATCTGCGGGTTGTAGTAGGCGTTGACGGTGGGCGGCGTCATGGCCCACTCCATCTTATCGACGGGGCTACCGATCTTGTTCAGATCGCGCCGCGACTCGAACTCGCCCGCGCGCAGATCGTTCGAGAGGTACGACGCGCGATCGATGGCGAGCGCCGAGTAGTCGCGCCACTTGTCGGGGTAGCCGATCTTGCGGATCAGCGTTTCGAGTTTGGCGACCGCCTGCTTGCGCGTCGCGTCGTCCATCCACGCGAGCGTGCCGATGTCGCCGCGCAGCGCGGCGATCATGTTCTGCACCATCTCCAGCGCGCGCCGCTTGGCCTCGGGCGGGAAGGCCTTGCGGACGTAGACCTCGCCCATCGCCTCGCCGAGCGAGTTGTCGGTCGCGACGACGCAGCGCTTCCAGCGCGGCAACTGCTCGGTCGCGCCGGTCAGGATGCGCCCCTTGAAGTTGAAGTTCTCTTCGTCGAAGGGCTTCGAGAGATCGTCCGCGGCGGCATTGATGAGGTGCCAGCGCAGGTAGGTCTTCCAGTCGGCGACGGGGTTCAAGGCGAGCTGCCGGTTCATCTCCTCGAAGAACTTGGGCTGCCCGACGTTCACGTCCGTCTTGCGCGCGAGCCCGATGGTCTTGAAGTAGTCGCCCCACTTGAAGTTGGGCGTGAGCGCTTGCAACTGCGCGGGCGTCATGCGGTGGTAGACCTTCTGCGGGTCGCGCCGCTCGACGCGCGTCATCGAGGCGGCGGCGAGCTTCGTCTCCATGCCCATCACGGTCTGCGCCTCCGAGGCGGCGCGCGCCGCGTCGTCGCCCATCAGCTCGAACATCCTGGCGACGTGCTTCAAATATTCGGCGCGGATCGTCTTCGACTTGTCGTCGTCCTTGAAGTAGTAGTCGCGGTCGGGGAGCCCCAGGCCGCCCTGCCGCACGTCGAAGGTGACCTCGGCGCTGTTCTTCGCGTCCTGCCCGGAGCCGTGGCGGAAGAGCGGGCTCAGGCCGAGCGCGTGGAGGTGCGCGACCTCCGCCTGCACGCCGCGCGCGTCCTTGATCTGCTCGATGCGCCGCAATTCCGGCGCGAGCGGCTTCAGGCCCGCGGCGTTGATCTGATCCTCGGCCATGCAGGAGGCGTAGAAGTCGCCGACCTTCTGCTCGTTGCTGCCCTTGGGGGCGGCGGAGTTTTTGGCGGCGGCTTCGAGCACCTCGTGCATCACGTCGCGGTTCTGCTCGGAGAGCACGCTGTCGACGCCCCACGAAGAGAAGGCCGCCGGGATCGGGTTGGCCGAGAGCCAGCCGCCGTTGGCGAACTGGTAAAAGTCGTCGCAGGGGTTGGCGCTCTTGTCGATGGCGGCGACGTTGACCCCGTGCGTCTGCGAGAAGACGACGGACGCGGCGAGCAGGACGGCGAGCAGGGAAGCTGAGAGCGGGCTACCGGATCGTTTCATGGGTTCGACTCCTCAAGGAAAGCAAGGCTGGGACAATCGGGTATACGAAACGCGCGGCGGTAAAGTTTGCGCGCGCCGCGGACGCGCGGCGGCGGCCCGAGGGCGGCGGGCAGGGGCGTTAATCTCCGGCACCCTCAAGCTTGGCGACGACTTGATCCGCCACCCACGCGACGTCCTCGCGTTTGTTCAGCGGGACGGCGACGAACTCTTTGCAGCATTGTGAGAGCATCAGGTTCACGGCCTTACCGGGATCGTCGCCGCCGCCGCGGATGTCCGTCCTCAGCCCGATGATGGGGTAGCCGGCCTTGTAGGCGTAGCCGCACTCCCAGCACGTGCCGGAGTCCGGATCGGCTTGATCGAAGACGGCGAGCACGACGCCGGCCTCGGCGAGATCGGAGATGTTCGTCTCGAAGAGCTTCCGCGCGTCGAACGTGGACGGGTCGTTGAGCATGGGCGCGGCGGTCTCTTGCGGCAAGAGCACTTCGACGCCGCGCGCGCGCAATTCGGCGGCGAGCCGCGCGTTCCACACCCACTCGGCCTGCGTGAAGAGCGGGGCCGCGAAGTAGACGCGCCTCTTAACGTCGGTCATCGAACACCTCACGCGCTCAGGGGTTGGTCTTCCGCCACGCCGCCGGGCGGAAGAAGAAGTCGCTGTTCCACACGAAGTCGGCGAGGCCGAAGACGAACATCAGCGAGATCGCGACGTTGCGGCGGACGCCGCCGGCCAGCCAGATCGACGAGGCGAGGGCGGCGATCGTCAACACGTCGATGACGACGAAGCGCCACATCACTTTCTTGAGGCCCGCGACCTTGGAGAAGAGGGCCATGCTGACGAGCCACACCAAGTCCCACGCGTGGACGGCGAGCAGGCTGATGAAGAAGGGTTCTGCGTGGCGGATGCTGAGTCCCGTCGCGTAGAACAGGACGAACAGCACGAGCGTGGCGATGAGGTTCCAGAACCGCGGCAGCGCGCCCTCGTCCACGGGCGATGTCTGCACCTCGTCGTTGATCCGGTAGGAGCCGTAGACGAAGCGCATGAGTGTGAAGAGGAAGATCAGCAGGAGCCACGACCTCGGAACGTTGAGCACGCGCAGCAACTCGGCCTCGGACGTGGCCGCGATGAGCAAAGTGCCGTAGGCGGTGTCGAGCGCGACCTTGAGGGTCAGGCTGACGAGGAGGCCGAAGAGCACGGTCTCGACGCTGGACGTGCTGCGCGAAGCGGCGGCGGGCGCGTCGTTCGGATCGGCGGTGGACTTGACGTTCACGGCGTGCCCCCAAGTGAGGCGGAGTCGGAAAGCGGCGGCATTATATTGCAGGCGGGCGACGGGGCGGCAACTTTTTACGACCGCCCGGCTCCCCCGCCTTGCGGCCCTCAGCCGCGTGCGGCTACACTCGCACCCGTTCCGAACAAAAGCTGTCAGTAGTCAGTTGTCCGTCGTCCGTAGTCAGGGCGTGCTTCATAGCCATGCTGACGGCTGACGACGGACAACTGACTACTGACAATTTTCCACGAGGTTCGCCATGAAGATTCACGAGTATCAGGGTAAAGAGTTGCTGCGGAAGTTCGGCGTCGCCGTGCCGCGCGGCATCGTCGCGCGCTCGCCCGAGGAGGCTTACCAAGCGGCTAAGGAGCTGGGCACCGAGGTGGTCGTCGTCAAGGCGCAGATTCACGCGGGCGGGCGCGGCAAGGGCGGCGGCGTCAAGCTCGCCAAGTCGGCGGACGAGGCGCGCGAGATCGCTTCGCGGATGCTCGGCATGCAGCTCGTCACGCACCAGACCGGCCCCGAGGGGCGCGAGGTGCGCGTGCTCCTGATCGAAGAGGGCCTGCCCATCGACAAGGAGTTCTACCTCGGCATCGTGCTCGACCGCGCCTCCGGTCGCCCCGTCTTCATGGCGTCGTCGGCGGGCGGCATGGACATCGAGGAGGTCGCGGCCTCGACGCCCGAAAAGATTCTCAGGGAGACGATTGATCCGGCGGTGGGCTTCCGGCCCTATCAGGCGCGCACGCTCGCCTTCGGCCTCGGCCTCCCGGCGGAACTCGTCAACCCGGCGGCGAAGTTCATGCAGTCGCTCTACGCGGCCTACGAGCAGTCGGACGCCTCGCTGATGGAGATCAACCCGTTCCTGCTGACCAAAGACAAGCGGCTCATCGCGCTCGACGCGAAGGTGACCTTCGACGACAACGCGATGTTCCGCCATAAAGATTTCCTCGACCTGCGCGACCTGAACGAGGAGGAGCCGCTGGAGATCGAGGCGTCGAAGTTCGACCTCAACTACATCAAGCTCGACGGCAACATCGCCTGCATGGTCAACGGCGCTGGGCTGGCGATGGCGACGATGGACATCATCAAGCTCGCGGGCGGCGAGCCCGCCAACTTCCTGGACGTCGGCGGCGGGGCCTCGCAGGAGCGCGTCGCGGCGGCGTTCCGCATCCTGCTCGCGGACCCGGCGGTGCGCGCCGTGCTCATCAACATCTTCGGCGGCATCGTCCGCACCGACATGGTCGCGCGCGGCGTGATCGAGGCGGCCAAGTCCATCGGCATCAAAGTCCCCGTCGTCGTCCGCCTCGAAGGCACGAACGTCGAAGAGGGGCGGCGGCTGATCGCCGAGTCCGGCATGAACTTCACCGTCGGCCACGGCATGAAGGACGCCGCCGAGAAGGTGGTCGCGCTCGCCGGTCAGCAGCAGGCGGCCTGAGCACGGCGGCACACCCGTGACCGACGAGATCAGAAAATATTCCTGGGCCCGCGGCTCTTTCGACTTCATCGGGGCGGCGAACGTGACGAGGATGCGGCGTGCTCTGCGAATCGTCGTCCTCGTCAGCCGCTTCGGGCTGGCGGCGATGTGGCTGTTCGCGGCGGGCGCGAAGATTTACACGGCGTCGGATTTCAGGGCGAACGTGGCGAGCATCGTCGGCGCGCGGTGGGCATGGGACGCGACCCTCGTCATCATCTCGCTCGAACTGATCACCGCCATCCTGCTCATCAACCCCCGCGGCGTGCGCGCGGGCGCGCTCGCGTCGGTCGCGCTGCTCACGGGCTTCGCCCTCTTCGCGCTCTTTTACGTCTACGTCTTGAAGGGCGAGCCGTTGGAGTGCGGCTGCTTCGGCGGCATCATCGCGAGCCAGTTGGGGGTGAAGACGGCGCTGCGCAACATGGCGCTCGTCGTGCCCGCGCTCGTCGTGCTGTTCGGGCACGAGGGCGGTCGTTTCAGGTAGCGCGGGCAAGAAGTGTGCGCCCGCGGCGTTCTACGTGTGGGCCGACGCGGCGGCGCGCCGGGCCGGATTTTAAAAGTAGGACGGAGGGAGTTATGAAACTCTTGAAGCTGTCGTCGCTCGTCCTGATGCTGTGCGTGGCCGCGACGGCGGGCGGCGAGGGGAGGTCGCGCGGCGGGGTCGAGGTCAGGCAGGGCCGGGAGCGCAAGGTCGAGGGCGCGGACTTGAGGATCGCGCTCCTCTCGGTCGGGGAGGACTCGCGCTGCCCCGTCGGCGCGACGTGCGTCTGGGCGGGCAACGCGAAGGTGCGTCTGAGCGCGCGCAACTCGAAGGGCGAGTGCGCCGAGTTCGAGCTGAACACGAACCTCCAGCCCGCCGCGTACGACTTCGGCGGGTACACGCTCGCGCTCGCAGACCTCTCGCCGCGCCCCTCGACGAAGGGCGTGATGAAGCCGCGCGGCTACACGGCGACCGTCACGGTCACGAAGAATAAGTAAGGCTCGACGTCGAACATCATCAGGCGTAGCCTTTGCGAGCTTTGCGCCTTTGCGTGAGAATTAGTTTCACGCAAAGGCGCAAAGGCGCGAAGGAAGGCAGAGAGATTTTTTTCAATCCGCGGGGAGGGCACAGATGGCGTCTCTGACATTCTGGGGCGGGGTGGGCACGGTCACGGGATCGAAGTACCTCATCGAGTCGGGCGCGGGCCGCGTGCTCGTCGATTGCGGGATGTTTCAGGGCCACAGGGAGCTGCGAGAGCGCAACTGGCAAGACCCGCCCTTCGACCCCGCCGGGATCGACTCTGTGCTCATCACGCACGCGCACATCGACCACACCGGCTACCTGCCGCGCCTCGTCGCGCAGGGCTTCAAAGGGCCTGTCTACTGCTCGCGCGGCACGGCGGATCTGCTCAAGATTCTGCTGCCCGACGCCGCGCGCCTTCAGGAAGAGGAGGCCGACTACCGCAACCGCCACAACCTCTCGCGCCACGCCCCCGCGCTCCCGCTCTACACCGAAGACGACGCGCGCGAGACGCTCAAGCGCATCCAGCCGCGACCGAACACGGGCGAGGCGGCGGAGGTGGCGAAGGGCGTCAACGCGGGCTTCCGCGTCGCCGGCCACATCCTCGGATCGAGCCTCGTCTTGGTCGAGGTCGAGGGCGCGGGCGAGGACGGGCGGGGGCGTCGCGTACTCTTCTCCGGCGATCTCGGCCACTACGATCAGCCGATCATCAAAGACCCCGAGCCGCCGCCCGCGTGCGACTACATGCTCGTCGAATCGACCTACGGCGACCGCCTGCACGATCCGGAAGACCCGCGCGTCGCGCTCGCGCGCATCATCAACGAGACCGCCGGGCGCGGCGGCGTCGTCCTCATCCCGGCCTTCGCCGTCGGTCGCACGCAGGAGATGATCTACCTCATCCGCGAGCTTGAGGACGAGAAGAAGATTCCCGTCCTGCCCGTGCGCGTCGATTCGCCGATGGCCGCGGCGGCGACGCAGGTCTACAGCAACCGCGCCGAGGAGCACGACGAGGAGTACGCGAGCATCATCGCCCGCCACCGCCACCCGCTGCGCACCCACTCGATGCTCACCACCTCTTCGCGCGACGACTCGAAGAAGCTGAACGAAGAGCGCGGCTCGCGCATCATCATCTCGGCGTCGGGGATGATGACGGGCGGGCGCGTGCTGCACCACGCACAGCGCCTCCTGCCCGACCCGAACTCGACCGTCGTCTTCGTCGGCTATCAGGCGGCGGGCACCATCGGGCGGCGCGTCCTCGAAGGCGAGCGCGAGGTCTCGATCTTCAAACACCCCGTGCCCGTGCGCTGCCGCGTCGAGCGCATCGGCGGCTTCTCGGCGCACGCCGACTGGCGGGAAGTCCTGCGCTGGCTGGAGAAGATGCCCGCGCCGCCGCGCCGCTCCTTCACCACGCACGGCGAGCCCGAAGCCGCCGAGGCGATGGCGCGGCACATCAGGGAGACCTACGGCTGGAAGGTCGAGGTGCCGCAGTACGGCGAGCAGGTGCAACTCGCCTGAGCCCCGCGCGCGCGAGGTGGCCTTCCGAAGTTCGCGGGGGCGCGTGCTATACTGCGCGTTCAAAACAAGCTCGCAAAATTTCGTCGTGAGGAGCAAGAGCGTTGAGCGTTCTCGTCGATAAAAATACGCGCCTCGTCGTGCAGGGCATCACGGGCAAAGAGGGCACGTTCCACACCAAGCAGATGGTCGAGTACGGGACGAACGTGGTCGGCGGCGTGACGCCCGGCAAGGGCGGGACGACGCACGAGGGCGTCGCCGTCTTCAACACGGTCGAGCAGGCGGTGAGGGACGCGGGCGCGAACGTCTCGGTCATCTACGTGCCGCCGCCGTTCGCGGCGGACGCGATCATCGAAGCCGCGGCGGCGGGCCTCCCGCTCGTCGTCTGCATCACCGAGGGCATCCCCGCGCTCGACATGGTGAAGGTCAAACGCTTCCTCGAAGGCACGCGGACGCGCCTCATCGGGCCGAACTGCCCCGGCGTCATCTCGCCCGGCAAGTGCAAGGTCGGCATCATGCCCGGACACATCCACCGCGAGGGGAGAGTCGGCGTCGTCTCGCGCTCCGGCACGCTGACCTACGAGGCGGTCGGGCAGTTGACCGCGCTCGGACTCGGGCAGTCGACCGCCATCGGCATCGGCGGCGACCCCGTCGTCGGCACGACGCACTCGGACGCGCTCGCGCTCTTCGAGGCCGACCCGGAGACCGAGGGCATCGTGATGATCGGGGAGATCGGCGGGACGGCTGAGGAGGAGGCCGCGGCCTACGCCAAGGATCACGTGAAGAAGCCCATCGTCGCCTTCATCGCGGGGCAGACCGCGCCGCCCGGACGCCGCATGGGGCACGCGGGCGCGATCATCTCCGGCGGCAAGGGCACGGCGGACGAGAAGATGGCGGCGCTCACGGCGGCGGGCATCCGCGTCGTCAAGTCGCCCGCCGACATCGGGCAGGCGATGAAGGACGCCCTCGGCGCGGGCGCGCGAGCCTGAATACATCCTGAATCCATTACGGCTGGAGGAAGCTGCAATGAGCAACGAGGAACGCCTCACGACCCTCGAAGAGTTCGGCAGGCTGCTGGTGCAGTGGGCCCGAAGCGCCCAAGAAGGGATGAGCGATCTGCGCGAGGCACAAGCGAACTCAGAGCGCAAAATCGCCGCGCTCGCCGACGCCCAAATCCACACCGACGAGGTGATGGCCGAGTTGGCGTCGCAGCAGGTGCATACGGATCGGCGGCTGGACGCCTTGATCGACATCGTCCGCGAGATGCGCGAAGGCAAGCCGCCGCAGCAGAGTTAATCATCAAACCACGAAAGGTCTTGACGGAAAAAAATGTCGGAACAGATCGGCAACTTAACTTTCGGAATCATCAAGCCCGACGCGGTGCGGGCGGGCAAGACGGGCGGCGTCATCCAGCGCATCATCGAGGGCGGCTTCAGGCTGCGCGGGATGAAGCTCGTCCACATGACGCTCGCGGAGGCGCAAGGGTTCTACGCCGTCCACAAAGAGCGACCGTTCTTCGGAGAGTTGACGCAGTTCATGTCGAGCGCGCCGTGCGTCGTGATGGCGCTCGAAAAAGACGGCGCGGTCAAAGCGTGGCGCGATCTGATGGGCGCGACCGATCCGGCGAAGGCCGACGAGGGCACGATCCGCAAGGAGTTCGCCACCTCCATCGGCGAGAACGCCGTCCACGGCTCCGACTCCGAAGAGAACGCGCGCATCGAGATTTCGTACTTCTTCAGTCAACTCGAATTGGTGTGAGGGAGCTGTTAGCTGTTAGCTGTTAGCTTTCAGCCGAACCGAAAAGCTAACAGCTAATCGCTAACAGCTACCGCGAGGCTTCCCATGTCTATCGTCGGCGACATCATCGAAAACACGAAGGCGATCATCAAGGGGATGGGCGTCACCTTCTCGAAAATCCCGCGGGAGAAGTGGACGGTCGAGTACCCGGACGATCCCGTCACGATGCAGCCGCGCTACCGCGGCCAGCACCTGCTGCACGTCGACGAGCTGGGGCGCGAGAAGTGCGTCGCGTGCTTCCTGTGCGCGGCGGCGTGCCCGTCGGACTGCATCTACATCGTCGCGGCGGACGACCCGCGCCCGCCCGAAGAGCGCACCGGCGTGGACGAGCGTTACGCCTCCGTCTACAACATCGACTACGGTCGCTGCATCTTCTGCGGCTTCTGCGTCGAGGCGTGCCCGAAGGACGCCATCACGCACGGCTACAACTTCGAGCTGTCGGTCTACTCGCGCGCCGATCTCCTGAAGACGAAAGACGACCTGCTCATCACCAAGCAGAAGCAGTCGTCGAACTACCGCGTCGCCTTCTCCGAGGAGGACGTCGACTCGGAGTATAAGGAAGTCTGACGGCAGCTTTCGGTTTTGAGTTTTCGGTTTTCGGCAGGACTGAGAGCCGCGCCCCGTCCCGCCGAAAACTGAAAACCGTTCTTGTCTTCCAAAGCCGCCACGTGTTATCTCGCACGCGGCGGCTTTCCGATTTCGTTATTCGTCAGTAGTCAGTAGTCAGTTGTCCGTGGTCAGTCGTCCGTTGTTAACTTTGTCCGATGCGGATCGTTCATGTTGAGTTGAACAACTGACCACGGACAACTGACTACTGACTACTGACTACTGACGACTGACCACGGACGACGGACGAGTTTTATGGCAGACGCGCTGATGGAGACCCGCGAGGTCTCGAAGCACTACAAGATGGGCGAGAACACGGTCGTCGCGCTCGACCGCGCCTCCCTGACGGTGGGCGAGGGCGAGTTCGTCGCGTTGCAGGGCACTTCGGGGTCTGGGAAATCGACGCTCCTGAATTTATTGGGCGGTCTCGATCAGCCGAGCGAGGGCGAGGTGGTCTTCGAGGGCCGGTCGCTCGCGCCGCTGACGAAGAAGGAGATGGCGCGCTACCGCCGCCACTCCGTCGGGATGATCTTCCAGAATTTCAACCTCATCACGACGATGACCGCCGCCGAGAACGTCGAGCTCGCGCTCGCCTTCGGCGGCCTCGCCGGTCGCGAGCGCGCGGCGCGCGCGCGAGAGTTGCTCGAACGCGTCGGCTTGGGCGAGCGCGCCGATCACAGGCCGACCGAGCTTTCGGGCGGCGAGCAGCAGCGCGTCGCCATCGCGCGCGCCCTCGCCAACCGCCCGCGCGTCCTCCTCGCCGACGAGCCCACCGGCAACCTCGATTCGACGCGCGCCGCCGAACTGCTCGGGCTCCTGCGCGCGATGGTCGAGGGCGACCGCCTCACCGTCCTCATGGTCACGCACGATCAGGAACTCGCCGCACGCTTCGCCGACCGCACCGTCAGGATGAAGGACGGGAGGATCGTGACAGGTGACCAGCGACAGGGGGAGCCGTAAACCGTGAACCGTGACAGGTGACAAGTAAATCCTTACAGGTGACAAGTAAATCATTTTCCTTCCTGTCACCCGTCACCTGTCACTCGTCACGTCTTTTGGGGCTTGGGAGATGAGTGATTCCCCGGTGATGACGGTCGAGGCCCTGCGCTCGGTGCCGCTGTTCGCGTCGGTGGGCGACGAGGACGCGCGGGCGTTGGTGGCGCTTTTGCAGCCGCGGGGTCTGCCGCGCGGCGCGCTGCTCTTCCGGCAGGGCGACGCGGGCGACGCGATGTATCTGGTCGAGGCCGGGAGGGTGCGCATCTTCGTCACGGACGAGGACGGCGAGGAGTTGACGCTCGCCGAGCTGGCGCACGGAGACTTCTTCGGCGAGATGGCGCTCATCGAGGGTAAGGCGCGCACGGCGAGCGCGCGCGCCGTCGACGACGCGCGGCTCTGCACGCTCTCGCGCGATGACTTCCTCTCCTTCGTCCGCAAGAACCCCGACGTGTCGCTCGCCATGGTCAAGGCGATCTCGGAGCGCCTGCGGCGCACGGACGAGCTGCTGCGCCGCCGCGTCTCGCGCAACGCCAACGTCGAGGACGCCGCGCGCCTCACCCTCGCCGACCGCCTCGCCGACCGGCTGACGGAGTTCGGCGGCAGTTGGGCCTTCATCAGCGTCACCGTCGTCCTCATCGCGCTCTGGGTGATCGTCAACTCCGTCTTCCTGCGCGGGCAGGGGCCGGACCCGTACCCCTACTCGTTCCTCGACGTGATGAACGGCATCGTCGCCGCGCTCCTGACGCCCGTCATCCTCATCTCGCAGAAGCGGCAGTCGGAGAGGGATCGGCTCAAAGCCGATCTCGACTTCCAGATCAATTTGAAGAACGAGCTGGCGATAGCCGAAGTCCTGCGAAGGTTAGACGTGCTGGAGAGCGAGCGCCTGCCCGCCCTCATCGACGCCTCGCGCGCCGAAGCGCGCGGCGGCGCGCCGCCCGCGGTTTAAGACGACAAAGTCGCGTTTTGGACTTTGCGCGCCCGCCGTCGTATCTTGAACGCGCTCTCGCATCACCCGCAACGTTGGGATCGGATCGGCAAATGATTCGTGCGATTCTGTTCGACTTCAACGGCGTCATCATCGACGACGAGCCGTTGCAACTGAAGGCTTATCAGGAACTCATGCGGGCCGAAGGCGTCCCGCTCTCCGAGGCCGACTACTACGACTGCCTCGGCATGGACGACGCGACCTTCATCCGCGCCGCCTTCAAGCGCGCCGGGCGCGAGGCGGGCGACGAGCAGTTGCAGGCGCTCATGGAGCGCAAGACGGAGAAGCACCGCGAGCTGATCGAGGGCGAGCTGCCGCTCTTCCCCGGCGTCGTCACGTTCGTCAAGGCGGCGGCGCGCGTCTGGCAGCTCGGCGTCGTCAGCATGGCGCGGCGCGTCGAGATCGATCACGTGCTCGGGCGCGCGGGGCTCAAGCAAGCCTTCGCGGCGGTCGTCAGCGCGGAGGACGTTTCGGCCTGCAAGCCCGACCCGGCCTGCAACCTGCGCGCGCTCGAACTGCTCAACGAGAGGCGGCGCGGCGCGGGCCAGCCGCCGCTCTCCGCCGCCGACTGCCTCGTCATCGAAGACTCGCCGCCCGGCGTCCAATCGGCGCGCGCCGCGGGCATGCGCACGCTCGGCGTGACGAACACCGTCGCCGGAGAGAAGCTGCGCGCCGCCGGGGCCGACGTGGTCACCGCCAGCCTCGCCGACTGGACGCCCGACGCCGTCTATCACGTCTTCGGAAAACGGTAGAAGCTGTCCGTGGTCAGTAGTCCGTGGTCAGTAGTCAGTGGTCAGTCGTTTAAGATCGTCCTAGCGCACAAGCCGTTCGACCCGACGACTGACGACTGACGACTGACGACGGACTACTGACAAAGTTCTTATGACTCCCGCCGGGAAACTGAAAGCTCTGGAGGCGCGTCGGCGGTTCGAGAACCTCGTCGCGCAGCCCGACTCGTCGATCGATCTGGCGCACGCCGCGCTGCTCGTCGCCGCCGAGGAGAAGCCGGGGACGGACGTGGAGCACTACCGCGCGCGCCTCTTCGAGCTGGGGCTGGCGGCGCGGGCCTACGTCGCCGCGCGCTCGTGGCAGCCCATCGACGCCTTCAACGAGTTCGTCTTCCGCGAGCTGGGCTTCGCGGGCAATCAGGGCAGCTACTACGATCCGCGCAACAGCCTGCTGCCCTACGTCATCGACGAGCGGCGCGGCATCCCGATCACGCTCTCGGTCGTCTACATCGAGCTGGGCCGCCGCGCGGGCCTCGAAGTGGACGGCGTCGGCTTTCCGGGCCACTTCGTCGTGAGGGCGCGCGCCGATTCGGCGCGCGGCAGCGAGGCGCGCCTCGTCGATCCGTTCAACCGCCGCACCATCGACGAGGACGACTGTCAGGAGCTGCTCGACGGCCTCTACGGCGGCCAGATCGCGCTCATGCGCGAGCACCTGCGCGCGGCCACGAACCGCGAAATCCTCGCGCGCATACTGCGCAACCTGAAGGCCGTCTACGCGCAGGCGAACCGCCACCGCCGCGCCCTCGCCGCCGTCGAGCGCGTCATCGCGCTCGAACCCGAAGCGCGCGACGAGCGGCGCGACCGCGGCGCGCTGCTCGCCCAGCTCGGACGCTACGGCGAGGCCGTCTCCGAGTTAGAAACTTACCTCGCGCGCCCCGTCCCCGACGCCGACGCCGTGCGCGAACAGCTCAAGAAGATTCAGGCGCAGATGTCGATGCTTAACTGATAAAGTCGGGGCCCAAGGTCGGGAGTCCGGGGTCGAAGAATCGAGGCGAGTTGACTCCGGGCCCCGGACTGCGGACTCAAGTTAGATATGAATTTTTCTGATCTCCTCCGGTTGGCGCTGCGGAACTTGCGCGAGGCACGCCTGCGCGCGGGGCTGACGACGATGGGCGTCGTGGTCGGCGTGGCCGTGATCGTGACGATGGTCTCGTTCGGCCTCGGCCTGCAACGCAACGCCGTGCAGCGTTTCAAAGACCTCGACCTCTTCAACGAGATCACGGTCAGCGGTCGCAGCCTGAACAGCATCGTGACGGCGGCGTTCGAGAAGCGCGGGGGCGGGGGCGCGGCGGCGGGCGGCGGGCAGGAGCGGCGCGGGCAGCAGGGCGACGGGGAGCGGGGCGGGCGGCGCGGGATGGGGCGCGGCGAAGAGTCTTCGCGCCTGCTCGACGACGCGGCGCTCGCCGAGATCGCGCGGCTCCCGGGCGTCGCCTACGTCGAGCCGAGCGTCGATCTCTTCGTCTACGTGCGCGCGAACGGGAAGGCGCAGATGCGCTCGGTCGGCGGCGCGGTGGTGCCGAATCAGGCCTCGCGCTTCAAGACGTTCGACGCGGGCGGCATGATCTCAAGCCCCGACGCCGACGAGGCGGTCGTCGACGAAGTCTTCCTGCGCGCCTTCGGCTACGCGAAGCCGGCGGACGCCGTCGGGCAGACCCTCGAACTGCTCGCGCCCGCGGGCGACAGAAAAGACGAGGGCGGGGGCGGCGAAGGGAAGAAGGACGAAGCGGGGGAGGAGGACGGGGAAGGCGGCATGAGCTTCTTCGGCCTGCCGCTCGACGACGAAGCGGCGGACGGCTTGCCGCGCGGTCGCCTCGACGCGCGCAAGTTCAAGATCGTCGGCGTGCTGAAGGCGGAGATCGAGGGCGGCAGCAACGGCAGGCAGTTCCGCGGCTTCATGCCGGTCTCAAGCATCTACGTGCCGCTCAAGGCGGCGCGCGAGTGGTCGCAGAAATCGCGCAGCTCGATCAGTCAGGTGGCGATGGAGCTGGCGCGCGCCAGCGGCGCGCTCAAGGAGGGCGAGACCGAGGGCTACCAGATGGCGGTCGTGCGCGTGAGCGATCCGGACACGCTGACCGACGTGCAGAAGAACCTGAGCCAGCTCGGCTTCAGCGCGTTCTCCATCGTCGATCAGCTCAAAGAGCTTCGCACGGTCTTCCTCATCATCAACTCTTCGCTCGGACTCCTCGGCGGCATCTCGCTGCTCGTCGCCTCGTTCGGCATCGCCAACACGATGATCATGTCGATCCTCGAACGCACGCGCGAGATCGGCATCATGAAGGCCATCGGCGCGGAGGATCGCGAGATCAAGTTGATCTTCTTCGTCGAGGCGGCGCTCATCGGCTTCGCGGGCGGCGTCATCGGCTCGCTCGCCGCGTGGGGCATCGACGTCTTGTCAAACCACATCGCCTACCGCTTCTTCCTCAAGCCGCGGGGCATCAACTACGTCACCTTCTTCGCGCTCCCGCCCTACCTCTGGCTCGGGGCCATCGCCTTCGCCGTCGCGGTCGCCATCGCCGCCGCCCTCTACCCCGCCGCCCGCGCCGCCCGCATCGATCCCGTCAAGGCGCTCAGGCACGATTAGCCGTTAGCCGTTAGCCGTTAGCGATTAGCCAAACCGTTGAAGGGCTGATCGCGGCTCCGGGTTTTGCTAAAAGCTAACGGCTAACAGCTAACAGCTAATCGCTACGACAGCGGTGCGCGGCACCAACTGCACATCCGGTACTCCTCTTTGATGAGGAGGCCGATGAAGAAGAGCGGCAGGCAGAAGATGAGCAGGGCGGCGAAGACGATCCAGCCCGCCGTGCTGATCCTCTTGGCGATGACGGGCGGCTGTGTCGTCCGGCAGTAGGGGCAGCGGAAGTTCTCGGCGTTGACGACGGGGGCGGGCTGCGGCGCGGCGTAGGTCGGCGCGGCGGGGAGCGGCGCGCTCGAAGCCCAGTCGTGCGTGGGGACGTAGCCGCCCGGTCGTTGCGACGGCGCGGCGTAGTCGGTCTGCGGCTGCGGCGCGGGGTCGGGGCGCAGCGCGTGGCCGCAGTAGCGGCAGACGCGCGCCACGTCGGGGTTGGGCTGTCCGCAGTTCAGGCAGTTGACGTGGAGCATGAGAGGGCGAAGTGGCAGCCGCCGCCGCCGGATCGAAAGCGCCGCGGCGCGACATCAGCCGCCGCAGACGGGCGGCGGCACGAGGTTGAACACCTTCATCACGCGGTTGGCCGCGTCGATGGCGGCGTAGACGAACTCGAACTCGTAGGCGTTGGCCGTCGGGTAGCAGCTCGGCGCGCCGCCGAACACGACGCCGCCGATGCCCCCGCGCGCCGGTCGCGGGTAGACGATGCCGGAGCCCCTCGACTTCCCCGTCGCCGGCTCGAAGACGGCGTACTCGATGACGTAATTCTCCGGGTTCGGTCGGCCCATGCCCATCTGCCCGTCGTTCATCCCTCTGGCGCGCAGCGCGATCCAGACGACGAAACGCTCCGTCTCGCCCTTGGCCTTGCGCGACGCGTCGGCGCGCGACGCGCGCGTCGAGTCCGCGTTGATCTCGAACGCCTTCGCCTCGCGCAGGCGCAGCCCGAACGACTGCGTGACGATAGATTGCGTCGTCACGGACGCGTCCATCGCGCCCGTGCTGTCGGCGAGCACGACGAGCGGAATCTTCCTCGTCGCCTCCTGCACGGGCTTCTTCGCTTCGGGCGACGGCACGGGCGTCGGCACGGGCGCGATCTCCTTCTCGCGCACGACGCGCCGACCCGACTGCGACTGCGCCGCGCCGACGGAAGCGACGACGAACAACGCCGCGCACAGAACGCGCGCGAAGTTGACGGGGCGTCGCGCCGCGGGGGGCGTGGCCGAAACAACTCTCTTCGAGGTCATAAAACCACCCGACTCTCGGTTACGCGCGGCGGGCGTCTATCACGCCCTCGCGCCGATGGGCTTGCCGCAGCGGTTGCAGAAGCGCGCGCTCGCGTCGCGCTGCTCGGCGCCGCAGTTGTCGCACTTCGGGTGCGCGCGCAGGCGCGCGCCGCAGCCCGCGCAGAAGTCGGACCCGGCGACGTTGGCCGCCCCGCACGTGCCGCACCTGCCCGGCAGCGGCGGCACGTACCCGCCCGCCTTGCGCGCGACGTGAGACTCGACCACCTTCCACGCGTTCTCCGTCAGCTTGTACTGCCAGTAGGCCCCGAGCGCGGGCAGTGCGAGCAGCATCCCCGCGGAGAGCAGCACGGCGACGGCGGCGACCGCCGCCTTGTCGAACCACTTCTGCATCCCGATCTCGACGCGCGTGCCGCCGTGCTCCGGCGTGATCTTGATGGTGAGCGCGGCGGAGAGCCCGGCCAGATCGCGCAGCGTCGAAGACTTGCGCACCTGCATCACGGAGGTCTGCGCGACCTGCACCGTCTGCACCTCGTAGTCGCCCTCGTCGCAGAGCCGGCGCAGCTCGGCGAGCAACTGCGCCACGTCGGCCTCGACGCCGGGGTAGTACCTGCTGTCCATCTCCGGTTCTCGCTCTCCCTCTCGCGCTTGTCATTCGCGCCGACTCATTCTACGCTGAAACACACCTGACAGTTCAACGCCGAAAACCACGACACGCCCGACCGGGGGGAGACATGAGAAACAGTTCCGCGCGCGCATCGCTCGCGCTCCTTCTTTCCGCCCAACTGATCTGCGCCGCGACCGCGCCCGCGGCGCGCGCGCAAAGCCCTAGCCAGGGCGCGACGAGCGCCGCCGCCCTCGATGGCTTCACGCCCGCCGACTCGGCGGTCGAGCGCGCGCTCGAAGATCGCTTCCGCGCGATCCCGAGACCGGAGAGCGCGCGCGAGCACCTGCGCCAGTTGACGAAGGAGCCGCACGTCGCCGGGACGCAGGAGGATCACCAGACGGCCCTCTACGTCCGCGACCGGATGCGCGAGTACGGCATCGACGCGGAGCTGAAAGAGTATCAGGTGCTCCTGCCGTACCCGAAGGTGCCCACCGTGCTCGAACTCGTCGCGCCGCGCCGCGAGCGCCTGCGCCTTCAGGAGGCCGCGATCCCGGAAGACCCCACGTCTTCGAGCCGCAAGATCATCCCGCTCTTCAACGGCTACAGCGCGTCGGGCGACGTGACCGCGCCGCTCGTCTACGTCAACTACGGCTTGCCGGAAGACTACGCCGCGCTCAAGAAGTTGAACGTCGAGACGAAGGGCAAGATCGTCATCGCGCGCTACGGTCGCAGCTTCCGCGGCGTCAAGGCGAGGGTCGCCGAAGAGCACGGCGCGGTCGGCGTCATCATCTACTCCGACCCGGCTGACGACGGCTACGCGCAGGGCGACGTGTACCCGAAGGGGCCGTGGCGGCCCGAAAGCTCCGCGCAGCGCGGCTCCGTGCAGTACCTCTTCATCCACCCCGGCGATCCGCTGACGCCGGGCGCGCCCGCTGTGGCAGGCACGCCGCGCCTCACGCAGGCGCAGGCCACCAACCTGCCGCGCCTCCCCGTCCAGCCGATCTCTTACGGCGACGCGCGCAGACTCTTGGAGCCGCTGCGCGGTCAGGTGCGCCCCGCGGGCTTTCAGGGCGGGCTGCCCTTCGCCTACCACGTCGGCGGCACCAACGACGTGCGCGTCCACCTCAGGACCGACATGGATTTTAAGACGACGACGATCTGGGACGTGGTCGGTCGCGTCGGCGGCAATGAGGAGAAGGATCGGTGGGTGGTGCTCGGCAACCACCGCGACGCGTGGACGTTCGGCGCGGTCGATCCGAACAGCGGCACGGCGGCGATGCTCGAACTCGCGCGCGGCTTCGGAGAGTTGACGAAGCAGGGCTGGAAGCCGCGCCGCACCATCGTCCTGTGCAGTTGGGACGCGGAGGAGCAGGGCCTGATCGGCTCGACCGAGTGGGCGGAGGAGAACGCCGCCGAGTTGAGGGAGAAGGCGGTCGCTTATCTGAACATGGACGTGGCCGTGGCGGGCGCGAACTTCGGCGCGTCGTCCGTGCCGACGATGTGGAGACTGATCCGCGCGGCCACGCGCGACGTGCGCGATCCGAAGACGGGGAAGAGCGTCTATCAGGCGTGGCAGGATCACTCGCGCGAGGATCGGCCCGAGGCCGAGCTGACCGACGCCGAAGCGGGGACCGACACGCCCGTCGCGGAGGCGCGCATCGCCGCGCTCGGATCGGGCTCGGACTACACGCCCTTCCTACAGCACCTCGGCGTCCCGTCGCTCGACATGGGCTTCGGCGGCGACTACGGCGTCTACCACTCGGCCTACGACTCGTTCACGTGGATGACGAAGTTCGGCGATCCGCAGTTCACCTACCACGTCGCCGCCGCGCAAATCTGGGGCACCATCGCCATGCGCCTCGCCGACTCGTCGGCGCTCCCGCTCGACTACGCCGACTACGCCGAGCAGATCCGCGACTTCGTCAACGAGACCGTCAAGACCGCGCGGCGGAGAAAGCTCGCCGACTCGTTCGACGCGAAGGCCCTGCTCGACGCCGCGAAGGATTTAGGCGACGAGGCGGCGCGCACGCGCACGCGCCGCGACGAGCTGGTCGGCGAAGTCGAGCGTTCGCGCGCGCGCGCCGACGACGCGAACCCGCGCGCGGCGGCGCGCCTGCGTAAGATCAACGACAGCCTCCTCGCCGCCGAGCGCGCACTCACCGACGCGCGCGGGCTGACGGGCCGCCCGTGGTACACGCACCAGATTTACGCGCCCGGCTTCTACACCGGCTACGCCGCGCAGCCGCTCCCCGATCTCCGGCAGGCCATCGAAGACCGCAACACCACCAACGCCCGCGAAGCCGCCGCGCGCATCACCGCCGCCGTCCGCCGCGCCGCGCAGACGTTGAAGGACGGGCGCGAGGACTAACAGTGAAGGAATTTAACCGGCGGCGGCGGCTGGTTATCGAAGTGGAGAGGAAACCATGCGTCACGTATTTCTGATTGCGCTCGTATTTCTCGCCCTCCTGCTTGGTGGCTGTTCTTTCGCTACCGACTTCGTCGTGGTGAATAAATCCGAGCAGCCGATTGAGGTCGCGTACAGGGTCGCCGAGTCATCCGTCGGGCCGGTCCCAACGGTCGGCGAGCCCCTAGTAATAGCGGCCTCCCGACTGGGAGCCAAAGGGGGCGACGACTGGAAGGAGTTAAGCCCGAATCAATACAAGGTCGATCTTAAGAGCCGCACGATCACGGTAGTCGTAATGCCGAACGCTGCTTTACGGCTGACGTATGTTCGAGATTATGGATGGGACGAGAGCATCCAGAACTCGAATTACTTCCCGATCAAGGAGCTTAACGTCACAGGGGCGAGAGGTGGGATCAAGTTGACGGGGCGGCAGGTACACACCACCTTCTCTCAAGTGTCGGAGGGGCTCTATACCCTTACGTATATTTGAGGTGATAGGGCTCCGTTCACGACATCGACCGAGGCGCATCTAATGACCTGTGCGCGCTAGCTCGAAACGCATAGCGGGCACCTGATAAGAAATTAAGGGGCGGCCCTTACGTAAGGGCCGCCCCTTAATTTTTCCAGACTCGGCCTGCCCGGTCAGTAGGTTGGCGGGGTGCCCTTCTTGCCCGACTTCTCCTTCGTCTCCTCGGAGGGCAGCTTCTTCGCGGCTTCGACGATCTGCTGCGCGTTGTCGATGGCCTGTTCGAGCTGCTCGCGCTCGGCCTTGTCGGTGATCGTGGCGCGCAGCGGCGTGAGCTGCGCGATGAAGCGCGTCGAGGCCTCGGCGAGCTTGCGGACGGTCTTGGGCAGGAGCGGGCTCTTGGGGTCGCGCTGCGCGGTGTCGTCGACGTTCTCGATGGCCTCGTCGAGGATGTGCGCGATGTCGTAGAGCATCTCGGCGCGCGTGCCCTGCGGGAGCGCGCCGAGGGCCTCCGAGACTTGCTTCTCCTGCTTACCGGAGGGCGCGCTCTCGTTGAAGATGATCCGCAGGCGGCGCTCGATGGCCTTGACGAAGACGCCCTCGCGCACGTTCAGCTCCTGCGCGTCGCGCACGACCTCGATCTCCTGCGGCGTGAGGTGATCGCGCTTCGCGCGCTGCGCGGTCGCCGCGGGCGCGAGAGTTGTCGCGAGCAACACGAGCGAGAGCAGGGAGGCGGGGCGGCGTAGTCGGTTCATCGTTTTTAATCCTTCTAGACTTTCACGCGGCGGCTTGCGCCGGCAGTTCACGGCAGGGCGGGCGGGTCTCTCTTCGGCGCGGGCGGCGGCTCCTTCGCCGCGCCCTTCGCGGGGTCGTCGCCGCCTCCGCCGGGCTTCGCCTCGCCGCGCGGCTCGCGCAAGAGCGCCGCGCCGAAGAAGGCGTCGAGCGCCTCGCTGCGCTTGTCGCGCGCGTAGACGAACGCCGCGCGGACGTTCGCCTGATAGTCCGCGGGCGTCGTGCGGCGCATCGTCTCGATGCGCGCCGTGTGCCCTTTGACGGCCTGTTCTATCGACCTGTAGAGATCGCGCGTCTTGCTATCGACCTTCACGCCGTCCGGGGCCCTGCCGATGGGCTTGAGGAACTGGAGCACGTCGTCGAGCAGTGCCTGATAGACGCCGAGGTCTGCGGCAGCCGGGTCGAAGCGACCGGCGGCGGTCGAGCGTTCGGCGCTGGCGAGCCGCGCTTCGAGCAGCGCGAGCGTGGCGCGCACGCGCGCCTTCGGCTCGACGGCGCTCGCGAGCTGCGCGCGCTCCGCGTCGGGCACGTACCGCATCGGGGGCGGCGCGGGCTGCGGCGGCAGCACCGGCTCCTGCGCGCGCGCCGGTCGTGAGAGCGCGCACGCCGCGAGGACGAGCGCCGAGAGCAGGAGGGCTCTCAGCGGCGCGCGCGCGCGCGGTGTGAGAACGCCCGTCATCGTCGCCGACTCGACCGACGCGCCGAGCGTAGGGCTGAAAGATTCTCGCGGCATCATCCGAAGTACGAGCCTGACAAAAAGTACGAGCGCGATAAAAAAGTACGAGCGCGACAAAAACGACTCCGCGTGATCGATTGTTCACGCGCGGCTGATTTTACACGACCGCGCCGCGCCCCGCGTACGTCGCCGGGCGCGCCGCCCGATCAGCGCGCGGGCTTCTTCGGCTTCGCGCCCACGCCGCGCTTGATCTGCGAGCGCAGGCTGGGGAGCCTGAGCTTCACCTTCTCGATCTCAAGCCCGTTCTTCTGTGCGTCGGCGCTCGCGAGGAAGGTCTCGTACTCGGAGAGCGCCTGCTCGAACTCGCCGAGCAGATCGTGATCGCGCGCGATGAAGAAGTGGACGACGGCGAGGTCGGGCCGCGCCTCGCGCAGCCACTTGAACTCGGCGAGCGCCTGATCGTACTGCTTCAGCTCGTCGAGCGCGGTCGCGAGGTTGGCGTGCGCCTCGTAGAGATCGGGCTTGGCCTCGACGACGCGCCGCAGCACCCCGACCGCCTCCGGGAAGCGGCGCAACTGCACGAGCGCGGCGGCGTAGCCCGTCGCGTAGTTCGCGTTCGCGGGTTCGAGGCGCACCGCCTCGCCGAAGTGTTCGAGCGATCTCTGCGGGTCTGACTTGCGGTACGCGATGCCGAGGCAGTTGTGCGCCGGGGCGTTCTTCGGATCGCCCGCGACCAGTTTTTCGAGCGAGGGGATCGAGCCCTCGCCGCAGTCGCTGATCTTGCCGACCGCCTCGAACTCCCCGAGCCGCCTGCGCAGGCGCTCGCGGTCGGCCTCCGGCGCGCTCGCCGCGGCGAGCGTCAACTCCTCGACAGCCGCGCGCAGATCGCCTGCCGCGGCCAACTGCTCGGCGCGCTCGGCGTGCGCGTCCGCGCTCCGCGGATCGAGCTTGAGCGCGCGCGCGACGCTCGCCGCGGCGGAAGTCTTGTCGCCCGCGAGCCTCTCGATCTGCGCGCGCAGCGACCAATCGGCAGCCGCCGCGTTTTCCAGCTCGGTCGCCTGCCTGACGAGCTTCAAAGCGTCCGCGCCCGCGCCCGCGCGCTGCCGCAGCCCGGCGAGCGCGACGAGCGAAGGCAGATTTTTCGGATCGAGCTCGACGGCGCGGCGCAGGTACGACTCGGCTTCGCGGTCGCGTCCGGCGCGCGCGAGCAGCAGGCCGAGCGCGGCTTGCGGCAGCGGCCAGTCCGCCTTCAACCCGGCGGCGCGGCGCAGAGAGACTTCCGCCTCCGGCAGGCGCTTGAGCGCGGCGAGCGCGACGCCCTTCTGGAAATGGGCCTCCGCGAATTCGGGCCGCAGCTTGAGCGCGGCGTCGTAGAGCTCGACGGCGCGCGCCGCGTCGCCCTTCGCGTGCGCGTCCTGCCCGCGCTCGAAGAGGCGGACGGGATCGTCCGAGTCGTCGCCCTGCGCCGCGGCCAGAGTCGCGCAGGCGCAGAGGAGCGCGAGCGCGGCGAGGGCGGCGGCGAAAGTTTTGCGAAGGCTTGCGGGCATCGGGGACAGCCGACGTGCGACGCCAAGAATTTGAGTTTGAATTTGCGCCGAAGGGAGACCGCGTCAACGAGCGCGGCGAGGATAACACGCCCGTTCGCGCACCGTCCACGCGGGCCGCGCGCGACCGATCTGCTGCGGCGCGCGCCGCGATTCTGTCGCGTCTCAATGGATGGCGGGTTGCGCGCGTAAAGATGCCTGCGATAACATCGCCGCCACACTGATTTCGTTTTCAAATTCGGCAGAGGCTCTAAGGCGGCGCGCGTGTCGCGCCGCCGGACGCGATGAAGGGACGGCTCGCCGCCCGCGTCGGAAGGCGTTGCGGAAATGGCTGTGGAGGGTCGGGCGACGGCGCCGGGGCGGGGCGGCGCTGACGTAGGGCGGCGCGGCGCCGAGCCGGAGCAATGCGGCGCGGACGCCGGGATCGCCGCCGGGCCGCTCGCGAAGGAGCGCGCCTTGCGCGAACTCTTCCGCGCGGCGGGCTCCGTCGTCGTCGCCTACTCGGGCGGCGTCGATAGCTCTTACGTCGCGCTCGTCGCCACCGAAGAACTAGGCGAGCGCGCCCTGTGCGTGACGGGCGAGTCGCCGAGCCTCGCCGCGCACCAGCGCGAACAGGCGGCGGAGATCGCCGGGCGGTTCAACTTCCGCCACGAGATCATTCGTACCGAAGAGGTGGATGATCCGCGCTACGCGGCGAACCCGTCGAACCGCTGCTACTTCTGCAAGACCGAGCTGTACGCGAAGCTCTCGCCGCTCGCGCGCGGGCGCGGGATCGATCTCGTCGTCGACGGCTCGACGACCGACGACCTCGGCGACTACCGACCGGGCCGCGCCGCCGCCGCCGAGCACGGCGTCAGGAGCCCGCTCGTCGAGGTGGGGATGTCGAAGGACGAGGTGCGCGCGCTCAGCCGCCGCGCGGGGCTGCCGACGTGGGACGCGCCCGCCTCGCCCTGCCTCTCGTCGCGCATCGCCTACGGCACGACCGTCACGATCAAGCGGCTGCGCGAGGTCGAGACCGGCGAGGGGATCATGCGGGGCCTCGGCTTCCGCGAGTTCCGCGTGCGCCACCACGACGAGCTGGTGAGGATCGAGGTCGCGCCCGCCGAACTCGACCGCGCGCTCGACCGCGAGGTCGCCGACGAATTGGCGCGCGCCTTCCGCGCCCTCGGCTTCCGCTACGTCACGCTCGACCTGCACGGCTACCGCACGGGCGCGATGAACGAGGTCTTAAAGCCGTGACAGGTGAACCGTGACGGGTAACAGGTAAGCGCGGAACGCTTCGTTCTAACTTGTCACCTGTCACCCGTCACCCGTCACGATTCTGGAGAGGACAATGGCAACAGGAATGGTTGACGACACACGCAAGATCAGTAAGGAAGAGGCGAACCCTTTCGAGTCGATGATGGAGCGCTTCGACCGCGCCGCGAAGCTGCTCGACTTGAACCCTGACCTCTACGCGGTGATGCGCGTGCCGAACCGCGAGCTGAAAGTTTACATCCCCGTCAGGATGGACTCGGGGCGGATCCAAATCTTCGAGGGCTTCCGCGTCCAGCACAACTTCGCGCGCGGCCCCGCCAAGGGCGGCATCCGCTACGCGCCCGACGTGACCATCGAAGAGGTGCGCGCCCTCGCCGCGTGGATGACGTGGAAGTGCGCGGTCGTCAACGTCCCGTTCGGCGGCGGGAAGGGCGGCGTCATCTGCGACCCGCAGCAGATGTCGGTCGGCGAGCTGGAGCGGATGACGCGCCGCTACGCCGCCGAGCTCATAGACTTCATCGGGCCGGAGAAGGACGTGCCCGCGCCCGACATGAACACCAACGAGCAGACGATGGCGTGGATCATGGACACCTATTCCATGCACGCGCGCCACACCGTCAACGCCGTCGTCACGGGCAAGCCCGTCGATCTCGGCGGCTCGCGCGGGCGGCGCGAGGCGACCGGAAGGGGCATCCTCTTCGTCGTCAACGAGGCGATCAAGCGGTTCGGCATGACGCCGCCGCAGACGCGCGTCGTCGTGCAGGGGTCGGGCAACGTCGGCGGCATCGGCGCGCAGCTCATGCACGAGGCGGGCTACAAAGTCCTCGCCATCTCGGACGTCAACGGCGGCATCTACAACCCCGACGGCATCGACATCCCCGCCGCCCTCAAGCACCTGAACGCGACCCGCTCGTTCGAGGACTTCCCGAACGTCGAGCGGGTCTCGAACAAGGCGCTGCTCGAAATCGAGTGCGACGTGCTCGTGCCCGCGGCGACCGAGAACCAGATCACCTCGGAGAACGCCGAGCGGATCAAGTGCAAAATCTTAGCCGAGGGCGCTAACGGGCCGACGACCGCCGCCGCCGATCAAATCCTCCAGAAGAAAGGGGTTTTCGTCATCCCCGACATCCTCGCCAACGCCGGGGGCGTGACGGTCTCGTACTTCGAGTGGGTGCAGGACCGGATGGGCTACTTCTGGAAGGAGGAGGTCGTCATCGAGCGATTGCAGGACGTGATGTGCGCCAGCTTCAACGAGTTGGTCAAGTACGCCGACCGCCACGGGGTCGATACGCGCACCGCCGCCTACATGCTCGCCATCGACCGCGTCGCCTACGACACGCGGATGCGCGGGATTTATGCGTGAAAAAAAAGCTGGACGTTTTTTGTGCTAAGTTGTGAAAAGGGCTTGATTTCCGCGGCGATGTGGGGTAGGCTCAGCCGGAATTTGTTATTCAGGATTAAAGTCTGAGAGTTGTGACGTTTAGGTGAAGATTCCTGCATATCAAATTCAAGGCGTTGACAGTCGCGCGCTGTTTACGTATAAGCAGTGGAGCCGCTGGCAACGCAGCAGGATTGAAGAATCAGGTGAGAGGCGCGAAGAGGCAGTAGGTTAAGCTCCCACGGGCACGTGCAAGTGTTCGGCTCCTCTCGCTGCTCCGCTCCAGCTACAAAGCGTGCGTTCGAGGGCGGTAGCAGTTTTGTTTGACACTGAGGTGTACGCTTGTAGTCGGAGCGTCTGCGTCCCGCTTGTCATAAGATCGGGAATGCAGTCGCCCCTTCCCGCAAAATTACATTACTCATTTCGCAGGAGGAATGCGATGAGACTCGCGAGAAGAGCGTCGTATGTGATGCTCGTTTTGTTGGTGCTTTGTGCCGCAGTGTCGGCGCAGACTCTGAGACCGTCGGACGATCCGAGGAACATCGCGCCGACCGTCGGCACGGGCGGACCTCCGGGCGGCCCCACAGGACTCTTCACCATTTACGACGGGCAGACGCTGCGTAAAGGTGAATTCACTTTCAGCATCGCCTACAGCAACTTCGACCGCGACCCCGGTAACGTCGACATTACCGAGACCCCGCTGAGCTTCAATATCGGTCTGGGCGATCACCTCGAACTGTGGTTCAGCACGAACGGCTACCGCGGCGTCAAGGTCAACAACCCGAAGAACCTGTCGAGCTTCTACCTGCCGAACTCGCAGTTGTTCATCCGCCTCCAAGACCCCGTGACCGGCGCGTTCGGCCCGCTGGTGCTGGCGACCGGCCCGGCGATCATCCTGTCTCCCGACAGGGTGAGCGGCACGACCATCCCGTTCGGCCCGGTCTTCCGCCCGGCTGGTAATCAGGGCTTCGTGCAGTTCCCGTTCGTCGGGTCCGCGGGCCCGAACCTTGGCCTGACGGGCAACCGCATCGCCCCGCCGTTCACGAGCCGCCTCGGCAGCCCGACGGCGCTCAACAACAACTTCGGCGCGGCGTCGAACTTCCCCGGCATCGGCTCGGTCTTCGGCAGCATCCTGCCGGGCATCGTGCTCACCACGCGGAGGATTCCGGCGAACTTGACCTTCGCCGCGCTGATCGTCCCCGACCTGTTCACGACGGCTCCGAGCTACCTGCCCGACGCGCCGTTCATCAACCGCCTCTACGGCGAGTCGGCGTTCAGCACCTTCAACATCGGCGCGAAGTGGCGTTGGACGAGCACCTCGAACCCGCTCGGCGTCGGGATCATCCCGTTCTACCGCTTCTACCTGGATAAGGCGGATGACCTGAGCGGCTTCAACCAGTTGCAGCGCGGCGCGAGCCCCGGCGGCAACATCGGCGACTTCGGCCTGATCGGCTTCGTCGACGGTCGCCTTTCGAAGCACGTCAACCTCTCGGCCAACTTCGGCTACATCCTGAACAGCAACCCGCGCGGCACCTTCGGCGGCGTCGAGGCGACGATGCTCGACCGCGGCGACGAGCTGCTCGCCGGCGTCGGCGTCGACATCCCCGTCAACGAGCACTTCCAGTTGATCGGCGAGATGAAGTCGGTGCATTACGTCGGTGGCCGCACGCCGAACGCCTTCCCGAACAACCCGCTCGACGCGCTCGGCGGCATCCGCGTCTTCCCGCGCCGCTGGTTCGGCTTCAGCGCGTGGTATCGCAACCACCTGAACCAGCAGGGCGACCGGCTCTTCAGCGACGCCGACTTCCCGGCTGGCTTCCAGGAGTCCGACGACCCGCACGGCTTCGGGTTCCAGTTCTTCATCGGGCACCGCAACGCGCGCGCGCCCATCACGGTGGAGAACCACCCGCCCACGGTCACCGTCACGGCCTCTCAGGCGCGCGTGACGATGGCCGCCGAGTGCGGCGAGGGCATGATGGCGAACCCGAGCTGCACGCCGACGGGCACGAGCGTCTCCCTGACGGCCAACGCCACCGACCCGGACGGCGACACGCTGCTCTACTCGTGGACGACCACGGGCGGCAGAATCACGGGCGACGGCCCGAACGTCACTTGGGATTTGTCGGGCGTCGCGCCCGGCACCTACACGGCAAACGTCGAAGTCGATGACGGCTGCGGCTGCATCTCCTACTCCTCGACGACCGTGACGGTCGACCGCTGCGACTGCGTGGCGGCCCCGACGCCCGTGCCGACGCCTGTGCCGACGCCGATACCGACGCCTGTGCCGACGCCTGTGCCGGTCCCGACGCCGAATCAGTTCGACACCTACGGCAACATCCCGCGCAACGACGTGAAGGCGAGGCTCGACAACTTCGCCAACGAGTTGCAGAACCAGCCGGGCTCGCAGGGCTACATCATCGCCTACGGCGGTCGCCGCGGCCCGGCGGGCGAGGCGCAGCGCCGCGCGGACTTCGCCAAGGACTACTTGGTGAACACCCGCGGCATCGACGCCGGTCGGCTCGTCACCATCGACGGCGGGTTCAAGGAGGAGGCGACCACCGAGCTGTGGATCGTCCCGACGGGCGCGACGCCGCCCACGGCCTCCCCGTCCGTCGACGCATCGGAGGTGCAGACCACCAGACCTCCCACTCGACGGCGCGGCACCCGTCGCCGTCGCGACGACGACGAGTGACGAATAAACCGTTCGCGCCCCTTCGCGGGGGCGTGACCTAGACAGGAAGCGGGCGGCGATCACCGAGGTGATCGCCGCCCGCTCCGCTTTTGCGGCCGGGCGGCGACGGTTTCTAATACAACACACTGCTTCCGTTACACATCGAAAAGCATTAAGCTACTCTCCCCGGCTTTCTCGCCGGAAGCGCCTGCGGCTGGGAGGGCGGTCGCGACCGGGAACCGGCGGCGCGGCCCTCGAACACTGATCGACGGATAACCCGAGGATGAAGATGATTCGTTTGCCCAACAGACTGCTCCTGTCATTCGCACTGATCTCTCTGCTCGCCTCAGCCGCGCCGCGACTGCGCGCGACCGCCGCCGCCGCCGCGATGCGCCACATCGACACGACGCGGGACGCCGACGCGCGCGAGATCAACTGGTCGGTTTCCGGCCCCATGGGCGGCGACACGCGCGAGGTGGTGATCGACGCGGGCGACGCGCAGCACCTGCTGATGGGCACCATCGACGGGCAGATCTACGAGACGCGCGACGGCGCGAAGACGTGGTCGCGCCTGACGAGCTTCAACCACCCCGGTCGCTACGTCGATAACATCATCATCGATCCGCGCGATCCGAAGATCGTCTACGTCGCGATGCACAAGCACACGATCCCCGGCGGCTTCTTCAAGACGACCGACGGCGGGCTGACGTGGAAGGAGTCCGAGGAGCTGAAGACCGAGGCGATCCACTCGCTCACGCAGTCGCCCTCGAACCCGGACGTCCTCGTCGCCGGCTCGAACCGCGGCGTCTTCCTCTCGAAGGACGCGGGCGAGTCGTGGGAGCAGCTCCCGACCGAGGCCTACCCCGACATCCGCAACGTCGAATCCCTCGCCGTCGATCCGCGCGACAACGATCACATCTACATCGGCACGTGGCACCTGCCGTGGAAGACGGACGACGGCGGCAAGTCTTGGAAGTCGATCAAGACGGGCATGATCGACGACTCGGACGTCTTCGCCATCACCATCGACTCGCGCAACCCCGATCACGTCGTCGCCTCGGCGTGCAGCGGCATCTACGAGTCGAAGAACGCGGGCGAGCTCTGGCGCAAGGTGCAGGGCATCCCGTCGCAGTCGCGCCGCACGCGCGACCTGCTCCAGCACCCGTCGCTGCCGAACGTCATCTACGCGGGCACGACCGAGGGCTTCTGGCGCACCACGAACGGCGGCGACTCGTGGATGCTCACCACCTCGCGGCAGCTCGAAATCAACTCCATCGCCGTCCACCCGAAAGACCCGAACACCATCTACATCGGCACGAATAACTACGGCGTGATGATCTCGCGCGACGGCGGCAAGAACTTCGTCCCCTCCAACGAGGGCTATTCGGGCCGGCGCGCCTACTTCATCCTCGCCGACCGCGAGCAGGCGGGCCGCGTCTACGCGGCGACCATCAACACGGCGACGGGCGGCGGCTTCTTCTTCGTCTCCGGCGACGGCGGGCAGACCTGGCAGCCCTCGATGCGCAACATGCCGAGCCGCCTCATCGCCTACTCGATCCTTCAGGATCACGCCGACGCCAACACGATCTATCTGGGCACGAACCTCGGCGTCTACCGCTCGTCAGACCGCGGCGCGTCGTGGGCCCCGGTCGGCTCGCCCGAAGACGAGACCAAGCCGCCCGTCAGGAAGCGGCCCGCCAAGCGCGCGGCCTCCAAGGGACGCGGCGCGGCGGCGGCGTCAGAGCGCGCGGGCGAGACGGCCCCGAGGGCCGCGACCGCTCCGCGCAAAAGCCCCGCGCAGACTAATCAGGGGCCGCGCCCCGCCGCGTCCGCCGCCGCAGCGGCGGCGCAGGGCGATAAGAAGATGATGGTGCGCGCGCAGATCGTGCTCGCCGGGCTCGGCTACAGCGTCGGCGATCCGGACGGCGTGGCGGGCACGCGCACGGTCGCCGCCATCAGCCGCTTCCAAGCGGACAAAGACCTGCCGCGGACGGGCAGGCTCGACGCCGCGACGCTCGACGCGCTCGGCTTGGGCGGCGGCAAGCTGACCCCGGAGGAGGAGAGGATCGCGGCGAACATCCCCGTCGCTCTCGCCGACACGGTCAACGCGCTCACCTACCTCTACGACGAGCCCGGCGCCGAGCCGAAGCTGCTCGCCGCGACCAACAAGGGCCTCTACCGCACGGTCGCCGCCGACCCGGCCAAGGGCTGGGTCAAAGTCCGTTTCGGCGAAGGGCTCGACGAGCGCGCGCTGTGCATCTCGACGCACCCGCGCGACGCGCAGACCGTCTACGTCGGCACGGCCAACTCCGGCGTGCTCGTCTCGCACGACGCCGGGCAGACGTGGCAGCGCGTGGCCGACGTGTCGTCCGCCGCGCCCATCAACGTCATCGAGCAAGACCCGCAGCGCCCGGCTTACGTCTACGTCGGCACGACGCAGATGTTCTACATGTCGCACGACGGCGGAGGGCGCTGGGAGCGCAGGGGCGGGAACCTCCCCTACGGCAGTTACACGAGCATCCTCATCAACCCGCAGACGCCCGACGAGATTTTCGTCGGCAGCGCCTACGAGAACCCGGAGAACAACGGCGTCTTCCACTCGACCGACGCCGGGGTGACGTGGAAGCGCGTCGATCCGGAGCTGCCGAGCCGCCGCGTCTGGTCGCTCGCCTTCGACACGAACAACCCCGGCAGGCTCTTCGTCGGCTCACACTCGGCGGGCGTCTACGTCGCGCAGCGCGATCTCAGCGTCGCGGCGTCCGGCGCGGCGAAGTGAGGGGCGGGCCGCGGATGCAAGATAGTTGCATCGCGGCTCCGGGGGCGGGGCTGAAGTCGCCGGGGAAAACCCGAAGGGTCTTTACCGCTCACGATTTACGATTCACGGTTCGCGCCGCCCTGTGCCTTGACACGCTCGCGCTCCGCCGTGTACAGTGCCGACTTATCCGGTCACAGGTGCCGGTGATTGTCGGGTCACGCGGGTGATCCTCGGGCAAGACGGAAACTAATATCTTTCTTCTAACTTCCTCGAAGGCTCGCATCCCGCCTCCCCCTCAAGCCCTCCGACGATCACCCCCGTCATCGCCAGCAGTTAGGCGCGCCGCGACGCGGGCGCGCCGATCCGCTAGCGGCGTGGAGTGTCTTGTACGACCGGGCGCGGTCGCGCGTGCGCGCGCCGTGTAAAGCCAGAGGAGCCCGAAGGAGTCCGCATGTCAACAGAAGAGACGAAGCCGCTCGGCGGCGAAACCGAAAACGACAACCAGCAGCAGGGCGCGTCGAGCGCCCAAGCCTCCGCGCCGCAGGGCGAGCCGCAGGCCACATCAGCCTCGTCGGGCGCTGCCGCCTCAGCCGCCTCCGCGCCCGCCGCGCAGGAAGCGCCCGCCGCGCAAGAAGCGCCAGCCGCGCCACAGCCGAGCGCGCCCGCCTCGCCGCAATCGTCGCGGTCGCCGTCGTCGTCGATGGACGACGACGACGATGATGACGACGACGGGAACAAGCGCGGCGGCGGCGATTTCGACTTCGGCGCGATCCTCGACCAGTACGAGCAGGAGCAGGCTCAGTTTCAGGAGGGCTCGGTCGTCAAGGGCACGGTCGTCGGCGTCACCGACCGCGGCGTGATGATCGACTTCGGGTACAAGTCCGAAGGCATGGTCCCCGCCGAGGAGTTCACCGAGAACGGCGAGCTGACGGTCAAGCGTGGCGACGAGGTGGAAGTCCTCGTCAAGGCGATGGAGTCGCAGGAGGGCGTGCCCATCCTCTCGCGCGCCGACGCAGTCCGCATGCGCGCGTGGGACGATCTCGAAAAGGCTTATCAGGACGGCACGCCCGTCAAGGGGCGGATCGTCGAGCGCGTGAAGGGCGGCCTGCGCGTGGACGTGGACGGCGTGGCGGCCTTCCTGCCCGGCTCGCAGATCGACTCGCGCCCGGTGCGTAACCTCGACAGCTTCCGCAATCAGGAGATCGAGGCGAAGGTCATCAAGCTCAACCGCAAGCGCTCGAACGTCGTGCTCTCGCGCAAGGTCTTGCTCGAAGAGCAGAACTCCGGCGTCAAGGAGCAGACGCTCTCGAACCTCGAAGAGGGCATCATCGTCGACGGCGTGATCAAGAACCTGACCGACTACGGCGCGTTCGTGGACTTAGGCGGCATCGACGGGCTGCTCCACGTCACGGACATGTCTTGGGGCCGCTTGCAGAACCCCGGCGATCTGCTGCGGGTCGGCGAGAACGTGCAGGTCAAGGTCTTGAAGTTCGACCGCGAGCGCGAGCGCGTCTCGCTCGGCTACAAACAGCTCCTCCCCGACCCGTGGGAGAGCGTGGCCGAGCGCTTCGAGATCGGCAGCCGCGTCTCCGGCAAGATCGCGAGCGTGACGGACTACGGCGCGTTCGTCGAGCTGGAGCCCGGCATCGAGGGGCTCGTACACGTCTCCGAGATGAGCTGGTCGAAGCGGATGAAGCACCCGTCGAAGATGGTCAACGTCGGCGACGAGGTGCAGGCGGAAGTCTTAGGCGTCGATCCGAAGGCGCGGCGCATCAGCCTCGGCATGAAGCAGATTCAGTCGAACCCGTGGGACACGCTGCGCGACCGCTACACGGTCGGCACGCGCGTGCAGGGGCGCGTGCGTAACCTGACGGACTTCGGCGCGTTCGTCGAGGTGGAGGAGGGCGTGGACGGGTTAGTCCACGTCACCGACATCTCTTGGAACAAGCGGATCAAGCACCCCGGCGAGGTCTTGAAGAAGGGGCAGGAGATCGAGGCGGTCGTCACCAACATCGACGTGCAGAACCGCCGCCTCTCGCTCTCCATCAAAGACACCGAGCCGAGTTCTTGGGACAAGTTCGTCAACGAGCACAAGCCGGGCGACATCGTGCGCGGTAAGATCAGCCGCTTCGCCAACTTCGGCGCGTTCGTCGAATTGGCCGAGGGCTTGGAGGGCTTGTGCCACGTCTCGGAGTTGTCCGAGGAGCGGGTCGAGAAGCCGGAGGACGTGGCGAAGGTCGGCGACGAGATGGACTTCCGCATCCTGCGCGTCGAGCAGGAGAACCGCAAGATCGGGCTCTCCGCCCGCGCCGCCAAATCCGACGAGCCCGTCTCCTACGACGCCAAGAGCTACTCGACCGAGGCGAAGGGCGGCATGGCCTCGCTCGCCGAACTCGCCAACCTCGGTTTCGCCACGACCGCCGCCTCTTCCGCGTCATCCGGCGCGGAGAAGGGCGCGGGCGGCGGCGGCGCGAAGTCTGAAGAGGCGAAGCACGGAGCGCCCAAGGCCGAAGCGCCGCAAGCCGCCGAAGCGGCAGCCGAAGCGCCGAGGGCGGACGTACCTCAGGCCGAGGCGGGCCAAGGCGGCGGGCCGAAGGCTGAAGCGGCGACGCCCGAAGGGGAGGGCGGCGAGGGCTAGGGTCGGCGCGGCGGTGATTTGTGAAGGGCGGGGGTTTGGGAGGGTTCTCAGACCCCCGCCCTCCGTTTAACGGGCCGTCGGCCAGAGGGCGTAAGCTGTTGGCAGCGTGAAGTTTGTCTTGCTACGAGTCGGGGGTTCTGATACTGTAGGGTTCCGTCTTTGAAAGGGGGCGAGCAACTTTTCGCGATCCGCCGTAGGGGTCGCACCAGGCGTGTGGGACGCCTTTCGACGTTGCTTCGGGTGAGGTGACATGACAATGACGAAAGCAGAGTTGGTCGAGGACGTGGCGCGAGCGGCGGAGCTGACTAAAAAGGACGCCGAGCGGCTGGTCGAAATCGTCTTCGAGAGCATCATCGACACGCTCAACAGCGGCGAGAAGATCGAGCTGCGCGGCTTCGGCTCGTTCCGCGTCCGCGAGCGCGGCGCGCGGCGCGGGCGAAACCCGAAGACCGGCGACCCCGTGGACATCCCCGCCAAGCGCGTGCCCTACTTCAAGCCCGGCAAAGAACTGAAAGAGCTGATCAACGGGCCCGCGTCGTCAGCCGCCCCCTCGGCAGACGGCGGCGCGGACGCGCCCGCCTCGCCCCCCGCCCCGCCGACCGGCGGCGACGGCGGCGGCAGCCAGACCCCGCCGCTCATGTAACCCGACCGACCCGGCGGCGAGCGAAGACTGTGGACAGGCTCTGGTCTCCTTGGCGATACAAGTACATCAGCGCCGCGGGCGGCGGCGAGAAGCCCGACGACGCCTGCGTCTTCTGCCCCATCGCCGCAGACCCCTCTTCCGACGATAAGAATTTCGTCCTCCACCGCGCCCGCCACAACTTCGTCCTCCTCAACCTCTACCCCTACACCAGCGGCCACCTGATGATCGTGCCCTACGAGCACGCCGCAGACCTCGACGCCGTCGCCAAGGACGCGACCGACGAGCTGATGGACTTGGCGAAGCGCGCGCAAGTGGCCCTGCGCGAAACCTACCGCCCCGAAGGCTTCAACCTCGGCATGAACCTCGGACGCGCCGCCGGCGCGGGCGTCGCCGGCCACGTGCACCTCCACGTGCTCCCCCGCTGGGTCGGCGACGTGAACTACATGACCACCGTCGGCGAAACCCGCGTCCTCCCCGAAGACCTACGGATGACCTACGAGAGACTGAAGGGGCAATTCTGAAAAGCCGTGACAGGTAAACCGTGACGGGTGACAGGTAAGGCAGTCAGTAGTCAGTAGTCAAAAGCGATTGCGGATCGAGTTGACTACGGACTACGGACTACGGACTACTGACTTCTCTTGTCACCCGTCACCTGTCACCCGTCACGGCTTACGGCTTTGTGACCGCCTCGTCTTCGACTTCGCCGCCCTGACTGACGGGGACGTCGGCGGCGGTGGCGTAGGTGACGCCGCGCTCTTCGGTGTCGGGGTCTGTTTGCGGGAGCGGCGGCAGCGCGGAGGTGATGCCGGTGGGCGGGGGGTTGAAGCCGGGGTAGTCGATGCGCGCGTGGTAGATGGCGACGAGCGACGAGGTGATCGAGTCGCGGATGGCGGTCAGCTCGCGCAGCGTCAGGTTGCACTCGTCGAGCTGGCCGTCGCTGACTATCGCCTCGAAGATTTTGTTGACGATGGCGCGGATGTTCTCGGGGTCGGGGCGGGCGAGCGAGCGCGCGGCGGCTTCGCACGAGTCGGCGAGCATCATCACGGCTGACTCTTTGAACTGCGGCTTCGGCCCCGGGTAGCGGAACTCGGCCTCCTCGACCTCGTCGCCGTGGATGCGCTGCGCCTGCGCCTTGCGCAGGAAGTAGTGGAGCGTGCGCGTGCCGTGGTGCTGCGGGATGAAGTCCACGATCTTCTGCGGCAGCCCCATCTCCTCGGCGAGCTTGATGCCGTAGGTGACGTGGCTGATGATGATGCGCGCGCTGTTGGTCGGGCGCAGTCGGTCGTGCGGGTTCTCGCCCGACTGGTTCTCGACGAACATCTGCGGCGCGGCGAGCTTGCCGATGTCGTGGTAGAGCGCGCCGATGCGCGCGAGCAGAGGGTTGGCGTTGATGACGCGGCAGGCGTCCTCGGTCAGTTGCCCGACCGCGTGCGAGTGCTGGTTCGTCCCCGGCGCGCGCAGGGCCAGTTGACCCAGCACCGGCAGGTCCGCGTTCGACAGCTCCAGCAGCTTCACGTCCGTCAGGATGCCGAAGACCGACTCGTTGACGGGCAGGCCGCCCGCCGTGAAGATCGTCGTCAGGATGCCGCCCGCCACGCCGCACCCCACGGCGAGCGCCAGCGCGCCGATGGTCAGGGGCTTCTGGGCCGCGAGCAGGATCGCGAGCGCGGCGAAGGCGTTGACGGCGGCGACGAACACCCCCGCGAGCGTCACCGACTGCCGCTCGCTGTAGCGGCCCGATCCGTAGATCGCCGCCGAGGAGGAGATCATCGCGTAACAGGCGACGAGCACGGGGTTGTTCGGCGCGAGCAGCCCGGCGAAGAGGGCGGTGATGAGGCCGGCGGTGAGCGCGAGCTGCACGTCCATCAGGATCGCGACGAGCAGCGTGGCGGACGCGAACGGGATCGCGAGCGACCAGATCAGCTCGTCGTTCCACGGGGCCGCGCGGAAGACGGCGAAGCTCTCCGCCATCACCACGCCGAAGCGCATCAACAGCACCTCGACGAGCACGGCGAGGGAGACGAGCGTGAACGCGCGACCGCGCGAGAGCGCGAGCCCCGTCGAGGTCAGGCTGCGGTGCTCGATGAACTTCCACGCGCCCCAGTAGAGCGCGGCGACGAGGAAGAAGAGCCCGACGAAGTGCTGCGGCAGGCGCTCGCGGCGGCTGTAGCGGCGGATGGCGTCGATCTCCGCCATCATCTTCGGCGTCACGGGCTCGCCCGAGCGCGCCACCATCTGGTTGCGCCGGAGCTGAAGCATCACGGGGGTGGCCGACGGGTTCGCGGCGCGGGCGGCCTGCGTGGCCGCGGGGTCTTCGACCTGAATGTCCGAAGGCGCGACGACGCTCGACGCGACGATATCGCCCTCGTGGTAGTCGGCGGGCATCTGCGCGCGCGTGCGCGCGAGCAGCAGCGTCGTGATCGCGGTGAGCAGGACGAAGCCGACGGCGAACTGCGTCGCCGGGCGGAACCACTTGAGCGCGCGCGCGAGCCGCGCCGCGGCGTCGTAGGTCGCGTAGCCGAAGCGCGAGTTGACTCTGAGTCTGCGTCTGCGTGCGTTCATCTGCGGGTTGCGAGCGCGGCCTCAGCGCGTGTGCCGCGCGACGGGCTCGAAGTCTTCTTCGCCGATCCCCGCCCCGGCGTCGGCGTCCGGGCCCGCCGGCGCGCGCGCGGGCCCACCGGCGGTCGCCGCCGCGGGGTCGCCTTCGACCCCCCCTCCGCCGCCCGCGTGCGGGTCGGAGGTCAGATCGAGCGCGAGGATCGAGCCGACGGCTTCGAGCATGGGGCGCAGGCTGCGTGGGTCGAGCGCGGAGACGGTGACGCACTGGCGAGAGCCGGCGGCGCAGGTCTGCCGCAGGATCGAGTCCAGCTCGTCCGCGCCGACGAGATCGGTTTTGTTGAAGGCGACGAGGCGCGGGATGTCGTTGAGTTCGAGGTCGGTCAGAATCTTCTCGACCGATTCGAGCTGCTGCTCCCACCGCGGGTTCGAGGCGTCGAGCAGGTGTATGAGGACGGCGCTGTCGGAAATCTCTTCGAGCGTGGCGCGGAAGGCCGCGATTAGGTCGGGCGGCAGATCGCGTATGAAGCCGACCGTGTCGTTCAGGATCACCTCCTGCTCGTGCGGCAGGCGCAGGCGGCGCGAGGTCGGATCGAGCGTGGCGAACATGCGCTTCTCGGCGAGCACCGTGCTCGCCGTGAGCGTGTTCAGGAGGGTCGACTTGCCCGCGTTCGTGTAGCCGACGATGGAGATGACCGGGAGCCCGCGGCGCGTGCGCTCCTTGCGCCGGAGTTGGCGGCGCTGCCTGAGCGTGTCGATCTCTTTTTCGAGGCGCGTGATGCGGTCGCGCACGCGGCGGCGGTCGGTTTCGAGTTTCGTCTCGCCGGGGCCGCGCCCGCCGATGCCGCCCGCGAGCCGCGAGAACGCCGAGTCCTGACCGGCGATGAGGCGCGGCAGCATGTACTTCAACTGCGCCAGCTCGACCTGAATCTTGCCCTCGCGCGTCTCGGCGCGCTGCGCGAAGATGTCGAGGATGAGCTGCGCGCGGTCGATGACTTTGAGATCGGTCGCTTCGCTAATCGAGCGCACCTGCGCGGGCGAGAGTTCGCGGTCGAAGACGATGATGTCCACGCCCTGGCGCAGCGCGCGCACGAGCAGCTCGTCGAGCTTGCCGCGCCCCAAGACGGTGCGCGGATCGACGCCCGCGCGCCGCTGGATGATCTGGTCGAGGACGAAGATGTTGGCCGACGCGGCCAGCTCGCGCAGCTCCGCCATCGACTCTTCGGCGTCGGCGACCGAGGCGGTCGTGACGCCGACGAGGATGGCGCGGTCGCGCACCTCCGCGCGCCGGACGGCGCGGCGGTTGCGCGCCATCTCGTCTTCGAGCGAGTTGATGAGGTCGAGGAAGTCGACGTCGAGCTGCGAGGCGACTTCCACGTCGAGGAAGGCGAAGGCGTGTTCGTTCGCCTCGTCGCCCTCGATGTCGGCGGCGGTCGAGGGCAGGAGGTGTGCGGCGCGCACGACGCCCGGCAGGCCCGTGCGCGCGTCGACCTCGACCGCCGCCATCAGGTCGAGCCGGAGCAGCGCGAGGTCGTTCAGATCGTCCTGCGTCAGCTCCTCGCCGCGCAGGTGCGTGTGGACGCAGCGCAAGCCCCGGAAGCGGTCGGCGGCGACTCTCTGGCGGCGGAAGTTGGGCAGCTCGATGCCCTTGGCGTTGCCGACCGTGACGTGCTCGACGTAGCCCTTGCGGTCGATGAGCACGCCGATCTGGCGTCCGGTCTCGTGCGAGAGTTCGGAGAGCTGGCGCGCGAATTCGGGCGTCACGATCCTCTGCGGCGAAATGCGCCGCGAGTAGAGCTTCTCGATGCGGCGCAGTTGGTTGGGCTTGAGTCCCTGCGTGTTGCCTTCTACGTTACTGATACCTCAGACCTCCTTGGACGCCGCGCGCGGCGCGCGCGACCCGCCGCGCCGGAAGAGAGCGCGGGGCGACCGCGTCGCGGCGTCGCGTTTCATCTGGCTCGTCGGGCTAGAGTTTGAGCGGAGCGAGCGGCTGGGGGCGGACGCTGTGAGAGTTGCGGCGTTGATGTTGCCTTGCGAGAACACTTCTGCTTCGACGCGCGGGCGAAACTTAAACGGCGGCGTCTTCTCGCGCCGCCCCCTCGCCCCTCGAACTCGTCAGACCTGCTGATCTTTCGCGGCGGATTATAACACACGCCGCGCTTCGTCAAGCACCGCGTCGCCGCGCCGGTGGCGGATCAGTCCGGGCTTACGTTTGGCGTGGTGAGTATTCGCCGCCGAGGCGCGGGGATCGCGCAGAGGGGGCGCAGGGTGAAACGTCTCAACTCTCTGCGTTAACCCCGCGCGATCCCCGCGCCTCGGCGGCGAATGCTTTGTGATCGCGCCCGGCCCGAACTGACTCGCCGCCGCGCCGCCGGGGCGCGTGCGGTTGTCTGTGTCGGGCGGTTGGTCTAATCTTCTGAACGTCAAGTGAGAGAAGAAGACTTGTTTTAGGCCCGGCTGATCGCCGGGCGGGGGAGAGGCATGAGCGCGGCGGGACAGATCAAACGAATCAACCCGGCGGCGGCGATCCCGGGAGGCGAACTGCTCGTCGAGTGTGAGGGCTTCGACACGAGCCGTTCCGGGATGTACCACGTCCTCATCGGAGAGGAGCGCGCGCGCCTCGTCGGCGCTTCGCCGAGGCGCGTGCTGGCCGTCGTGCCGGAGTCGGCGGCGGGGCGGGCCGTCGAAGTGCGGCTCGAAAGCATGGGCGTCTACAGCCCGCCCGCGCGCGTGCTCGTCGGCAAACTCGTCGCCGAAGACCTGCACATGGTGGCGAGCCCGGCCTTCGATCCGGAGGACGGCTCGCTCTACGTGACGCGCTCCGGCTCGCGCGGCCACCGCGAGCCGGTCTCGCTCTTCCGCGTCGGGGCGTCGGGCGAGTTGCAGGACGTGACGGGCGAGATCGTCAACCCGACGGGGCTCGCCTTCGACGCTGGCGGGCAGCTCTTCGTCACGAGCCGCAACGACGGCACGGTCTACCGCGTGACGAAGCTCGACGAGGCCGTGCCTTTCGCGCGCAACCTCGGCGTCGCCACCGGGCTCGCCTTCGACCGCCGCGGGCGGATGTACGTCGGCGACCGCGGGGGCCGCATCCTGCGCGTCAACGGCATCGGCGAAGCGAGCGAGTGGGCGACGCTCGAACAGTCGGTCGCGGCCTACCACATCGCGTTCGGCGCGGACGGCGCACTCTACGTCGCCGCGCCCACCGTGTCGAGCCACGAGGCGATCACGCGCATCGACGAGGACGGGCACAAGGAGGTTTTCTTCCGCGGCCTCGGGAGGCCCGGCGGGCTCGCCTTCGACGCGGAAGGGAACCTCTACGTCGCCGCCTCATACAGGGGCCGCCGCGGCATCGTCCGCATCACGCGCGGCGGCGAGAGCGCGGAACTCGTCGTCGCGGGCTTCAACGTGATCGGCCTCGCCTTCAGCCGCGACGGCGCGCTCGCCGTCGCCACCAACGAGGCGGTCTACTCGCTCCCGCTCGGCATCCGCGGTACGTTAGGGTGAGGGGTGCGGTTAGCTGTCAGCCAGAACAAAGCGGTTAGCGGTTAGCTGTCAGCCAGAATAAAGCGACGCCAACCGTTGACGGCTAGCACTCGACGCCGACGGCCAGCAGTTCAGTCAGTAGCTAACAGCTAACAGCTAACAGCTAACAGCTATTTTTGACTCGCCTCCGGGCGCGTGCTAGTGTGGCGGGTCGAAGCGCGCGGGGTCGGCGAGAGACGGTTGTGAGTCGGCATGAATGCTCCTAACATCGGCGAATTCGTCCTCTTCATGGTCGCGCTCATCTTCTCGCTCTCGCTGCACGAGATGATGCACGCGTGGATGTCCGACCGCTTCGGAGACGATCTGGCGCGCCATCAGGGGCGCATCTCGCTCAACCCCGTCACCCACGTCGACCCCATCGGGACGCTGCTGTTCCCGGCGCTCGCGTTCTTCACGGGCGGCGGCTTCCTCGGCTGGGCGCGACCGACGCCGGTCAACCCGCTCGCGTGGCGCAACAAGCGCGTGGCGAACTTCTGGGTCTCCATCGCGGGCGTGCTCGGCAACCTCTCGATCGCGCTGGTCGTCGGCGTCACGATCCGCGTCCTCTACGAGACCCGCGTCATCACGCTCGGCGAGACTTCGTGGCTCGCGGCGGTGAACCCGCAATCGACGCTGACGGACGGCTTGGCGGCGCTGCTCAGCGTGTTCTTCATGATGAACGTGGGGCTCGCGGTCTTTAACCTGCTGCCGATCCCGCCGCTCGATGGGAGTAAGATTCTGGCGAGCATCCTGCCGGAGAGTTTCGAGCCGGCGCTGAACTCGCTCGACCGGGTCGGCTTCATGCTGCTCTTCGTCGCGGCCTTCACGGGCGTCTTCGGCGCGATCTTCCGCGTCATCATCCCCGCGGCGTGGAGAATCGTCTTCCTCGGAGCGTTGGGCTGACATGAAAAGGATTTTCAGCGGCGCGCAGCCGACCGGCAACTTCCACCTCGGCAACTACCTCGGCGCGCTGCGCAACTGGGTCGAGTTGCAGCACGAGTACGAGAGCCTCTTCTGCATCGTCAACCTGCACGCCATCACCCTGCCGCAGGACCCGAAGTCGCTGGCCGCGAAGACGCGCGATCTGGCGCGCGTCTACCTCGCCGCCGGCATCGACCCGAAGGTCTCGCTCGTCTTCGTCCAGTCGGACGTGCCCGAGCACGCCGAGCTGGCGTGGGTACTCAACTGCGTGGCGCGCGTCGCCGAGCTTGAGCGCATGACGCAGTTCAAGGAGAAGGCGGCGAAGCAGCGCGAGGGCGTCGGCGCTGGAGTACTCAACTACCCGGTGCTGATGGCGGCGGACATCCTCCTCTATCAAACCGATCTCGTCCCCGTCGGCCACGACCAGAAGCAGCACCTCGAACTGACGCGCGACATCGCCGGGCGTTTCAACCGCGACTACGGCGAGACGTTCCGCGTGCCCGAGCCCTTCATCCCGAAGGTCGGCGCGAAGATTCAGTCGCTCGCGGAACCTTTGAAGAAGATGTCGAAGTCGGACGAGAACGCCGCCGGGAGCATCTTCCTGCTCGACGACGCCGACGCCGTGCGCCGCAAGTTCAAGCGCGCCGTCACCGACTCCGGCACGGAGATTCGCTTCGACGAGCGGCGACCGGCCATCACGAACCTGCTGACCATCTACCAACTCCTGACGGGCAAGCAGCCCGCGGAGGTCGAGGCCAACTTCGAGGGGAAGGGCTACGCGCAGTTGAAGTCGGAGCTGGCGGAGGCGACCGTCGAGTTCTTGCGACCGCTTCAGGAGCGGGCGCGCGGCTACTCGGACGAGGAGCTGGATCGCACGCTCGGCGAAGGGCGCGAGCGCGCGCAACAGATCGCGCGCCGCACGCTCGACGACGTGAAGTCGCGGCTCGGGCTCGTCGGGGCGCGCGGCGCCTGAGCCGTAGTTAAAATTTTTGTCTATGGAAGAAGCGGAAGAAATGTTGGGTGGCGAAGGCGCGCACGGAGAAGGGGGCGCGCGCGCGGACGCGGCCTCCGCGCCGGGCGCGGGCGTCGCCGCGGCCCAGTCGGAAGGCGCTTCGGCGTCGGCGTCGGGTGAAGAGCCCGAGGCCGCGATGCTGAACGTGGCGGGCGCGCGCCCCGAGATCACGACCGAGCGCGGCGAGGGGGGCGACGAGCTGAAGCTCCGCCTCGGCGAGTTCGCCGGCCCGCTCGACCTGTTGCTCTACCTCATCCGGCAGGAGCAGGTGGACATCTACGACATCCCCGTCGCGCGCATCACGGACGAGTACCTGCGCTACATACAGGTGATGAAGCAGATGGACATCGCCGTGGTGAGCGAGTTTCTGGTGATGGCCGCGCAGCTCATCGAGATCAAGTCGAAGATGCTCCTGCCGCCCGATCCGCTCGCCGCCGCGGGCGCGGAGGATCAGGAAGACCCGCGCAAGGAGCTGATCGACCGGCTGCTCGAACACCAGAAGTTCAAGGCGGCGGCGCAGATGCTCTGGTCGCGCGCGACGGTCGAGCAGGGGGTCTTCACGCGCGCGCCCATCGAGACCGACAAGTCGAACCCGGAGGTGGCCGTCGGCGTCTTCGATCTGCTGCGGGTCTTTCAGGAGATTCTCGCGCGCAAGAAGCAGGAAGTGCTCTTGGAGATCGAGCGCGACGAGGTGACGATGGCGCAGATGTTGGAGAGGCTGCGCAACATGATCCTCTCGGCGGGCGAGCTGAACCTCCGTCAATTCTTCGAGCGCGCCGAGTCGCGCCGCGAATTAGTCCTCGCCTTCCTCTCGGTGCTGGAGCTCGTCCGCACGACCGAGGTCAGGCTCACGCAGGAGAAGACCTTCGGCGACATCTTTATGCGCGTCGCGAGCTGACGCAGACGAAAGCCATGAGCAGAAAACGCAGAGAACCGAAAGACATCGCCGCCGCCGCGCGGGCCGAGGCGGCGCAGCCCGACGGGGAGCTTGATCTGACAGCCGAGCCGTGGGCCACCCCCGACGCGACCACGCTTTCCGATCGGTCGGGGGTCTTCGCGCCCCCGCGCGACGAGGCCGACGACGCGGGCGAAGAGGCCGACGCGGCGGGCGAAGACGGCGAAGCGCCCGAGGACGTGGACGACGAGATCGTGCTCCACGACGCCGACGCCGAAGACCTCGCCGAGCGCATGCAGGCGCTCGAACGCGAGCGGCGCGAGCGCGCGGGCGACGCCGCGGGCGACGACGACGGGATCGCGCCGGGCGGCCAGCCGCGCAGCATGGCCGAGCTGATGGGCATCATCGAGGCGCTCGTCTTCGTCTCGGAAGAGCCGATCTCGGCGAAGACGCTCGCGGAAGTTCTGCGCGAGGAGCGTGGGTGGGTGGAGGTGGCGGTGCAGGAGTTGGCGAAGGAGTTCAACGAGCGCAACGCCGGGCTGATGCTGCGCGAGGTGGCGGGCGGGTGGCAGTTCGCCACGCGCGCCGAGCACCACGAGCACGTCCGCGCCTTCCTCAAGTCGCGCCCGTCGGCCAAGCTCTCGCTCGCCGCGCTCGAAACGCTCGCCGTCATCGCCTACAAGCAGCCGATCACGATCCCCGAAATCCTTGAGATACGCGGCGTGCAGTCGTCTTCGGCGATCAAGACGCTTCTGGACAAGCGGCTCATCGTCGCGAAGGGGCGCAAGGAGGTCGTCGGGCGACCGATGATGTACGGCACGTCGAAAGACTTCATGTTGCAGTTCGGCCTGAAAGACCTCTCCGAGCTGCCGAACTTCGAAGACTTCGAGGACTTGACCGGCGGCGCAGGGTGAGGAAGCGGTTAGCTGATAGCTGTTAGCTAATAGCTGTTAGCTCTTAGCTAATCGCCGTTAGCACGAGTGGTCAGACGTTTTCGGTTTGGCTAACAGCTAACAGCTATCAGCTAACGGCTCGGTACTCATTATGACCAACGAGCAGCACAACAAGTATCTCGGCGTCGCCTTCCTCGTCCACGGCGGCTTACAAGTCCTCATGATGCTGTTTTTCGCGATCATGTTCGGCGGCATCATGGTGCTGATCCCGAACCAGCCGGGCAGGCCCGAGCCGCCGCGCGCATTCTTCCTCGTCGTGATGGGGTTCGTCGTGATGGTGCAGTCGATCTTCGCCGCGCCGTCGTTCGTCGCCGCCTACGCGCTGCTCAAGCGCAAATCGTGGGCGCGCCTGAGCGCCATCATCGCGGCGGTGCTGTCGGCGATGAACGTGCCCATCGGGACGGCGGTCTGCGTCTACGCGCTCTGGTTCTTCTTCGGCGAGAACTGGAAAGAGGTCTACCAGCCCGCGCTCGCGGGGGCGGGCGGCGCGCGCTCGCAACTGCCCGGTCGGGCGGACGGCGCGGCGTGGGCGGTGAACCAGAGCCGCGAGCCGTCGAATACTTACGCGCCCCCGCCCCAGCCCCCGGACTGGCGTTGAGAAGTTCTGGAAAGGTTAGCGATGGAAGAGCGACTGCAAAAACTGATCGCGACCGCGGGGATCGCCTCGCGCCGCGCCGCCGAAGAGTTGATCGCGGCGGGCGAGGTGACGGTCAACGGGAAGACTGTGACCGAGCCCGGCACGAAGGCCGATCCGGCGCGCGATCACATCAAGGTGCGCGGTAGGCTCATCAACGCGCTGCTCGCCGAGCGCGAGAAGACGTACGTCTTGCTCAACAAGCCGCGCGGCTACCTCGCGAGCCTCGCAGACCCGGAGGGCCGCCCGCTCGTCTCTGAACTCGTCCCCGCCTCGCTCGGACGCCTCCACCCGGTCGGGCGGCTCGACTTCAACACCGAAGGGCTGCTCATCCTGACCAACGACGGCGAGCTGACGAACTTCATCACGGCGGCGCGCAACAAGGTCGAGAAGGTTTACGAGGTGAAGGTCAAGGGCGTGCCCCCGGAGGCCGCGGTCGAGCGGCTGCGGCGCGGCATCGTCCTCGAAGACGGGACGCGCACCGCGCCCGCCGTCGTCGAGCGCACGGGCGAGACGAAGACGAACACGTGGTTCGAGGTCATCCTGCACGAGGGGCGCAACCAGCAGATTCGCAGGATGTTCGACGCCGTCGGCCATTCCGTGTTGAAGCTGCGGCGCGTCAGGATCGGGAGCCTGCGCGACGAACGATTGCCGACCGGCGCGTGGCGGCATTTGATGCCGGGCGAGGTGGCGAGCCTCCGACGCGGCGACGCGCGGCGCGGGGGCGGCGCGGAGTCGGCGAAAGGCGGCGCGGGGCGCGTCGGGCGCGGCGGAAAATCTGCCGCGGGGCCGCGGCGCGAGCCGCAGCGCGGGCCGGGTAAAAAATCGGCGCGCGGGGCGGCGAAAGCGCGCGGGGCGGGTCACGCTCGCGGCTGAAGCTGGGTTAGAATAAAAGGTCAGGCGAACGGCGACAAAAGTCGGTGGTTGCGGTCTGTCACCGTCCGCCTTTTTTGTGTTTACGGATCGAGGGGGGTTATTCCGAGCGATGAACTTCGACCTGACCGAAGAGCAGCAGCAGATCAAGGCGAGCGTCAGAGAGTTTGCCGAGGGCGAGATCGCGCCCCACGTCAGAGAGTGGGACGACGCGCAGCACTTCCCCGTGGAGCTCGTGCCGAAGCTCGCCGAGCAGGGCTTCATGGGCGTCATCTTCCCGGAAGAGTACGGCGGGGCGGGGATGGGCTACGTCGAGTACGTGACGATCATCGAGGAGCTGTCGAGGGTTGACGGCTCGGTCGGCATCTCCGTCGCCGCGCACAACTCGCTCTGCTCGAACCACATCTTCATGTTCGGCTCGGAGGAGCAGCGGCGGAAGTACCTCGTGCCGCTCGCGCGCGGCGAAAAGCTCGGCGCGTGGGGACTGACCGAGCCGGGCGCGGGATCGGACGCGTCGGGTACGCGCACGACCGCCGTCAGGCAGGACGGCGGCTGGCTGGTCAACGGCGCGAAGAACTTCATCACGCACGCCATCACGGGCGACACCTGCGTCGCCGTCGCCTCGACCGACCGCGCGATGCGCTCGAAGGGCATCACCGCCTTCATCTTCGAGAAGGGGACGAAGGGGTTCGGGCCGGGCAAGAAGGAGGACAAGCTCGGCCTGCGCGCCTCCGAGACGGCGAGCGTCATCTTCGAAGACTGCTTCATCCCGGACGAGAACCGGCTCGGCCCCGAAGGCTTGGGCTTCATACAGGCGATGCAAATCCTCGACGGCGGGCGCATCTCGATTGCCGCGCTCGCCCTCGGCATCGCGCAGGGGGCCTACGAGTCCGCCGTCCGGTACTCGAAAGAGCGCCAGCAGTTCGGCAAGCCGATCTCCGAGTTTCAGGCGATCCAGTTCAAGCTCGCCGACATGGCGACGCAGATCGACGCGGCGCGACTGCTGACCTACCGCGCGGCCTACCTGAAAGACGAGGGGCGGAAGGTCACGAAGGAGTCTTCGATGGCGAAGCTCTACGCCTCGGAGGTCTCGGTCAAAGTCTGCGAGGAGGCGATCCAGATTCACGGCGGCTACGGCTACACGAAGGACTACCCGCCCGAAAAATACTGGCGCGACTCCAAGCTCTGCACCATCGGCGAGGGCACCTCCGAGATTCAGCGCCTCATCATCGCCAAGCAGGTTCTGAGCGGCGTGTAGTCATGGACAGAGAGTTAAAAGACATCATCACCGAGTTGCGCCTGACCGCGATTTACGAAGAGGCGGACGAGGGCGGCTACGTCGGCTACATCGCCGAGTTGCCCGGCGCGAACACGCAGGGCGAGACGCTCGGCGAGGTGCGCGAGAATTTGCTCGAAGCGGTGCAGATGATTCTCGACGCGAACAGGGAAGAATCAGAGAAGCGGTTGGCCAAGAATTCGAAGGTGACGAAAGAGAGTCTGACCTTGCGTGCCGCCTGATTATGAAGCGGACGGACTTGATCCGGCACATCGAGTCGCACGGTTGTGTCTTCGTTCGTGAAGGCGGCAAGCATACTCTCTATAAGAACCCGGCCAACGGCGCTTTCTCTTCGGTGCCGCGACACCGAGAGGTCAAAGAGAATCTGGCGCGGAAGATATGTGACGACCTCGGCGTGCCGCGCCCTTAGATGAACATTTAGTTTTGAGCGCGACGACCACGACAACGGAACTCGAACGCATCCTCGCGGGCGACGCGCGGGCGGTGGCGCGCGCCATCTCGAAGGTCGAGGACAACGTCGAAGGGGCGGCGGGGCTGATGAAGTCGCTCTTCCCGCACACGGGGCGCGCGCTCGTCGTCGGCATCACGGGCTCGCCCGGCGCGGGCAAGTCTTCGCTGGTCGACAAGCTGGCGCTGCTTTACCGGGGCCGCGGCGAGCGCGTCGGGATCGTCTGCGTCGATCCTTCGAGCCCATTTTCGGGCGGCGCGATCCTCGGCGACCGGATCAGGATGCAGACGCTGGGGCTCGACGCGGGCGTCTTCATCCGCTCGATGGCGACGCGCGGACACCTGGGAGGTCTGGCGCGCGCTTCGGTCGACGCCGTTTCGATCCTCGACGCCGCCGGGTACGAGAAGGTGATCGTCGAGACGGTGGGCGTCGGGCAGGACGAGGTCGAGATCGTGAAGGCGGCTGACGTTTCCGTAGTCGTGCTCGTGCCCGGCATGGGCGACGACGTGCAGGCCATCAAGGCGGGCATCATGGAGATCAGCGACGTCTTCGTCATCAACAAGGCCGACCGCGAAGGCGTCCTGCGCACCGAGAAGGAGCTCGAAGTCATGATGACGCTCGCGATGAGGCCCGACCACTGGGAGTCGCCCATCGTCAAGACCGTCGCCACCGAGAACAAGGGTATCGACGCGCTCGCCGCCGCCATCGAAAGCTACCGGGAGTTTCAGAAGAAGGGCGGCGAGAGCCTCGAACGCCGCACGTCGATCGCGCGCTGGCGCATTCTGGAACTGCTGCGCGAACGGCTGCTGGCGCGCGCCGTCGGCGGCGGGGGCGCGCACGCGCGGCTCGACGCGCTCGCGCACGAAGTCGCGGAGAAGCGGCGCGATCCGTATTCGGCAGTCGAACAGTTTTTGGAAGGAAGCGATTAGCGATTAGCGATTAGCTGTTAGCTGTTAGCCGGACATGGGACGCGGGCTTTGCTGATTGCTGATTGCTGACAGCTAACAGCTAACACCTTGGACATGAAGATCGAGCACATCGGGATCGCGACGCCGAAGATCGAGGACGCGCTCGCCTTCTGGCGCGACGCGCTCGGCCTGACGGTCGTGCACACGGAAGAGGTCGCGGAGCAGGGCGTGCGCGTGGCGATGCTGCCGGTCGGCGAGCCGCGCGTCGAGCTGTTGGAGCCGACGCACGCGGGATCGCCCGTGGCGAAGTTTCTGGAGAAGCGCGGCGCGGGCGTCCACCACATCGCCGTGCGCGTCGCCGACATCCGCGCGTCGCTCGCGCGCCTGAAGCGGCAGGGCGCGCGCCTCATCGACGAGGAGCCGCGCGCGGGCGCGGAGGGGTGTCTCGTCGCGTTCGTCCACCCCGCCTCGGCGGGCGGCGTGCTGCTCGAACTGGTCGAGCGCGCGCCCGAAGTGGAGCAGTCAAGAAAGGGAGAGTAGTGGTTTTGAGTTTTAAGAACAGCCTCGCATCACTCGCCTCAGTCCTCATCATCACGACGAGCGCCGCCGCGCAGACGCGCGCCAAACGGCCAGCCGCGCGACAGCCGCGCGCGCCGCAGCCGAGCGCGACGCCCGCGCGCCCCGCCCCGCCGAAGGGCATCACCCTGTCGGGCTCAGACCTCACGCTGCTGGTCACGGCCCTCGGCGTGCCCACGGAGGCGCGCGCCCGGCTCGAAGGCGACGCCGAGGAGCGCAAGGGCTTCGTCGAGGATTTGAAGGAGATGTTCTCGGTCGCCGAGGAGGCGCGCGCCGCGGGCTTCGCCGACCGCCCCGACGTGAAGCTGCAACTCTCACTCTCTCGCGCCTTCGTCCTCGCGCGTGATTACGCGAGGACGCGCGGGGCGGCGGGGGCCACCTCGCAGGATCAGGTGGTGAGCCCGGCGGAGGTCGCCGCGTTTATGAGAGAGCCGGGACAGGATCAGCAGTTCGCGGCGTTCATGCAGGACTACTTGAAGAACAACCCGCCGCCCGCCGGCGGGCAGGTGTCCGCGGAGCAGCGGCAGGAGTTGCAGAAGAATTGGGCGAACGTGATGATCGCCGCGCGCAAGGGGGCCGCCGCGGGGCTCGACCGCCAGCGCGGGAACGAAGTGATGATCGCCTACCAGCAGGCGCGCGCGCTCGCCGGGGCGTATTTCAAAGAGGTGCTCAGCCAACGCACGAAGGCGACCGACGCAGAGATCGACGCCTACATCACGGCCCACCCCGAGCTTGACACGGCGAAACTGCGCGCCCGCGCCGAAGAGGTCGAGCGTCGCGCGCGCGCGGGCGAAGACTTCGCCAAGCTGGCGCTCGAATTCTCCGGCGATCCGGGGAGCAAGTCGCGCGGCGGCGACCTCGGGTGGTTCAGGCGCGGGGTGATGGTCAAGCCGTTCGAGGACGCCGCCTTCGCCCTCAAGCCCGGCGAGGTGAGCCCCGTGGTGGAGTCGCCCTTCGGCTTCCACGTCATCAAGATGGACGAGCGGCGCACGTCTAAGGACGAGCAGGGCAAGGACGTCGAGGAGGTGCGCGCCCGCCACGTCCTGATCTCTACGGGCTCGCCTTCCACCCAGCCGCGGACGCCGCGCGAGCGCGCGCGCGAGGCGCTTGAGACGGAGAAGCGCGAGCACTTGATCGAAGAGATCACGTCGCGCTCGCACGTCCAGATCGCCGCCGACTTCGAGGCCGCCGCGCCGCAGGCGCAAGAAGCGCCGCCCGCCGCGCCGCAGACGACGAACGCGAAGCCGACCGCGACACCCGCGGCGAAGCCGGGCGCGAAGCCCGCCTCCGCCGGCCCCGCGCGCCGCAAGCGACCGTAGGCGCGAATGCCTGCGCGGCGAAATAAGAATTTCGAGTCACGGGAATAAACTGAAGAGAAGGAAACGCGAATGATTACATGCAAGCATTGCGGGACGGTGATGCCCGAAGACCAGAGCGTGTGCCCCGGCTGCGGCGCGCAGGTGACGGCTGAGGCCGAGGGCGTGCAGGGCGACCCGACCGCGGTCGCCTCCGCCGAGACTACTCCGCTCGACGACGCCGCCGCGACCGGAAACATCTCAAACGACTTTGGCGCGGGCGGCGCGGGCGAGGCGGAAGCGGCGGGCGGCTCGGGCGCGTGGGACTCCGCCGCGCCGGTCGCCGCGACCCAGCCGTTGGCCGCGCCGCGCGCGAGCGCCGCGAGGCCGGGCGGGATGAGTTCGACGACCAAGGCGATGATCGTGGCGGGCGTCGCCGTCGCCATCGCGATAGGTCTGATCGCGTGGCAGGTGATGGCCCGGCGCTCGCGCTCCGTCACGCTGACGCAGGACGACGTGGCCGAGATCGTCAAGGGCATGGTGCGCTCGCCGCAGGAGCTGTCGATGGTCGCCGCCAGCGACGAGCAGCGCAAAGACTTCGCGCGTCAGTTGCGCGAGTACTTCGCGCTCTCGCAGGAGGCGCGCGCCGCCGGGATCGCCGACAAGCCGGAGACGCAGCGGCAGCTCGAAACGATCCGCACCTTCGTCTACGCGCAGTCCTACGCGCAGAAGCAGCAGGAGGCGGGCGTGACCAACCCCGACCAGCTCTTCACGAAGGACGAGGTGGCGGCTTACCTCAAGCAGCCCGGGCAGGATCAGAAGTTCGAACAGTTCCTCAAGGACGTGCAGGATTTGGGGATGCTCCCGTCGGCGGCGAACATGCCCGCCGAGCAGCGCGAGCGCCTGAAGAACGATCTGTGGGGGCCGATGTCGGTCGTCGCGGGCAAGGCGAAAGCCGCGGGCGTCGATAAGGAGCGGCGCACGCAGCTCCTCGTGCAGGTGCAGGAGGCGCAGGTGCTCGCGCGCAAGTACTCCGAGCAGAACGCGAAGGCGCTCGAAGAGAAGACGAAGGCGACCGACGCCGAGATCGACGCCTACATCGCCAAGCACCCCGAACTCGACGAGAGCAAGACGCGCGCGCAGGCGGAAGAGATCGCCAAGCGCGCGCAGGGCGGCGAGGACTTCGCCAACCTGGCGAAGGAGTATTCGACCGATCCGAGCAACAAGGACAAGGGCGGCGACCTCGGCTGGTTCAAGCGCGGGATGATGGTCAAGCCGTTCGAGGACGCGGCGTTCGCCCTCAAGCCCGGCGAGGTGAGCGGCGTCGTCGAGACGCCCTTCGGCTTCCACGTCATCAAGATGGACGAGCGTAGAACGTCGAAGGACGAGCAGGGCAAGGACGTCGAGGAGGCGCACGCGCGCCACATCCTGATCAAGCACACGGCGGGCGGCGCGCAGCAGTCGCCGATGATGGGCGCGCCGCCCGCGCCGCGCGAGCAGGCGCGGCAGGCGCTTGAGAAGGAGAAGCGGCAGAAGTTCATCGACGAGATCGCGCAGCGCACGCACGTCTCCGTCCCCGAAGACTTCAAGATCGACGCGCCGCCGCTCCCGCAGGCCCCGCCGCCCGGCATGGGCGGCGACGAAGGACTCCCCGGCGAGAAGACGCTGCCCGAACAACAGCCGCCGCCCGTCCCGCCCGCGAAGAACCCGAAGGCGGGGAAGGGTAAATAGCGAAAAGGGGTCAGAGGTCAGAGGTCAGAGATCAGTTAATAACTTCTGATTCTAACCTCTGACCTCTAGCCTCTGACCTCTGCTCCTATGCTCTTCGGCGACTACCGCGTGGAGATCGTGCCGGACGCGGAGTTTCGTCTGGACGGCGGCGCGATGTTCGGCGTCGTGCCGCGCGCCCTGTGGTCGCGCCGGTCGCAGCCGGACGCGGAGAACCGCGTGCGCCTGAGCGCGAACTGCCTGTTCGTCGAGGCGGGCGGTGAGCGCGTCATCGTCGAGACCGGGATCGGCGACAAGTGGTCTGCGAAGCAGTCGGCGATGTACGGCATCGGGCGCGAGCGCGCGCTCGGCGAGTCCGTCCGGGAGATCACGGGCTACGGCCCCGAAGAGATCACGGTCGTCGTCAACACGCACCTGCACTTCGATCACGCCGGCGGCAACACGAGGCTCGACGAAAGCGGTCGCGCCGTCCCGGCCTTCCCGAACGCGCGCTACTTCGTCTCGCGCGAAGAGTTCGAGCACGCCGAGTCGCCGCACGAGCGCGACCGCGCCAGCTACCTCGCGGATAACTGGCGACCGTTGCGCGAGTCGGGGCAGCTCGAATTGAAAGAGGCGACTTACGAGGTCGTGCCGGGCCTGCGGATGGAGCGGGTGCCCGGCCACTCGCGCACGATGCAGTGCGTGCGATTGGAGCGCGGCGGGCGGACGCTCTTCGGCTTCGCCGACCTCGTGCCGACGCGCGCGCACGTCCCCGTCGCGTGGGTGATGGGCTACGATCTCTACCCCGTCGAGACGCTCGAAGCGAAGAAGCGTCTGCTCCCGCAAGCCGCGCGCGAGGGCTGGCTCTGCCTCTTCTACCACGACGCCGACGCGCCGCTCTGCCGCTTGGTCGAAGAAGAGGGGAAGCTGCGCGCGGTCGCGTGGGAAGAGAGGAAGGAAGCGTCAACGAATTTAAGTTGAGGTTTACGAGCAAATGGCGAACCACTACCACGTGATCATCTCCAAGCGGGCGGGCGGCGATTCCTACGTCGCCGAAGTGCCCGACCTCGCGGGCTGCGTGGCCTTCGGCGGGACGCTCGCAGCCGTGACGGAGAACGCGAAGCTCGCCATCGACGCATGGATCGAATCGGCGCGGGCGGAGGGGCGGGACGTCCCGGCCCCGAAGACGATCTTTTTCAAGACGTTCACTAACAACAACTGACGGGGCGCGCGCGCGCCTTCATCGGCCTGACGGGACAAGAGCGAATGACGACTGCGAAGATCGGGATCATCGGCGGCAGCGGGCTCTACCAGATGCCCGAGCTGAAGGACGTGGAGGAGGTGGCGGTCGAGACGCCTTTCGGCGCGCCCTCCGACTCGTTCATCACGGGGACGCTCGAAGGCGTGCGCGTCGCGTTCCTGCCGCGCCACGGTCGCGGGCACAAGGTGCTGCCGACGGAGCTGCCGTTCCGCGCCAACATCTACGCGATGAAGCTGCTCGGCGTCGAGCGGATACTCTCGGCGTCGGCGGTCGGCTCGCTTCAGGAGAAGTACGAGCCGCTGCACATGGTCATCCCCGACCAGTTCTTCGACCGCACGCGGGCGCGCGCGCGCGAATCGACCTTCTTCGGCGAAGGCATCGTCGCGCACGTCACCTTCGCGCACCCGGTCTGCGAGGAGCTGTGCGACGTGCTCGAAGCGGCGTGCGGGTCGGCGGACGTGGTCGCGCACCGCGGCGGCACGTACCTGTGCATGGAAGGCCCCGCCTTCTCGACGAAGGCCGAGTCGCAGGTCTACCGCCGGTGGGGCATGGACGTGATCGGGATGACGAACTTGCAGGAGGCGAAGCTGGCGCGCGAGGCCGAGATGTGCTACTCCACGCTTGCGCTCGTCACCGACTACGACTGCTGGCACGAGGGGCACGACGCCGTCTCGGTCGATCAGGTCGTCGAGTACCTGAATAAGAACGTCCGCAACGCGCAGATCATCATGCGCGAGGCCGTCGGGCGGCTCGCCGGCAGGCCGCGCGGCTGCGGGTGCGGCTCCGCGCTGAAGAACGCCATCTTCACCGCGCCCGAGCTCTGGCCCGAGGCGACAACGCGGAAGCTCGATGCCGTCATCAAAAAGTACCGGAAGGCGTAACGGGTGACGGGCGAGCGGGTCTGCCGTCCTCGGTCGCGGGTCAGTCAAAGGAAGGTTGGGCGTATGAAAAAGTTATTCGTGCTGGCGTTCGGGTTGGCGGTGGTGCTGGGCGGGGCGTCCGCGGCGGCGGCGCAGGGCGGCGGGCGGCGCGAGCCCGACCCGTCGGTGGTGCGCGATCCGATGATGGAGAGGGACTCGAAGCACAACCTTGAGGCGGCGCGCCAGTACTTCAAGTTGAAGAAGGCGTACCGCGCCTCTCTCTCGCGCGCCGAGGAGATCATCGCGGGCTACCCGAACTTCTCCGAGATCGACGAGGCGCTCTTCATCGCCGGGATGAGCAACCTCTACATGTCGCAGGGCAAGGGCAAGCAGCCGCCCACGCTCCCCGCCGAGAAGCACCGCGAAGAGGCGCGCATGTACCTCTCGCGCATCGTCAACGAGTACCCCGAAAGCAGCTTCCGCAAGGACGCCGAGAAGGGGCTGCAATCAATCGGGGGCGCGACGCAAAAGGCCGAGGGCAAGCAGTGAAAGATCGTCCGTTGTCAGTAGTCCGTTGTCAGTTGTTTTGAGGCGGCCCGGCTCGGACGCCTCCACCCCGATCAGCGGCAACGCACGAAGGACAAAGAACAACTGACGACGGGCTACTGACAACCCTCCCATCCACCCCAACCGCAGGAGAAAATCACACGTGTCATTGCTGGCCGTCGGTTCGGTGGCGTTCGACGCGGTCGAGACGCCTTTCGGGAAGCGCGAGCGGATGCTCGGCGGCTCCGCCACACACTTCTCGCTCGCCGCGAGCTTCTTCACCGACGTGAGGGTCGTCGGCGTCGTCGGCGGCGACTTCGGCGACGAAGAGTTCGCCGTCTTCCGCGAGCGCGGCATCGACACGACCGACCTCGAAGTCGTCCCCGGAGGGCGCACCTTCTTCTGGCGCGGTCGCTACGACTTCGATCTCAACACCGCGCACACGCTCGACACGCAGCTCAACGTCTTCGCCGACTTCAAGCCGAAGCTCTCCGACGGGTCGCGCCGCGCGCGCCTCGCCTTCCTCGGAAACATCCAGCCCGATCTACAGGTGGAAGTGCGCGGGCAGGTCGCGGGCGCGCAGCTCGTCGCGCTCGACACGATGAACTACTGGATCAACACCGTGCCCGGCGCGGTGTGGGACGCCGTCGGCGGCGTCCACGTCGTGATCATCAACGACGCCGAGGCGCGCCAGCTCGCGGGCGAGCCGAACCTGATCCGCGCGGCGCGCAAGATTCTCGCCGCCGGCCCGCGCGCCCTCGTCATCAAGCGCGGAGAGTACGGCGCGGCCCTCTTCACCAAAGACTCTTACTTCGCCACGCCCGCCTACCCGCTCGAATCCGTCTTCGACCCGACGGGCGCGGGCGACACCTTCGCGGGCGGCTTCGTGGGCTACCTGGCGAGCCGCGACGCGATTGACGAGGCGGCCATGCGCCGCGCGATGATCTTCGGATCGGTGATGGCCTCCTTCAACGTCGAGGAGTTCGGCACGGAGCGCGTCAGGCGTCTCACGCACGGCGAGATCAACGCGCGCTTCGCCGAGTTCAAGCGCATGACCAACTTCGAGGAGATCCCTTTCGAGCGCGCCGCGAAGTAGGGGCGCACGACGCCGAGAATCTCGCCCCCGTTATTTTTGCGCCTTTGCGTGAGGTTTAATTCTCACGCAAAGGCGCAAAGGCGCTAAGTGTTTCAAACGGCGTCGAGGGTTTGAAGTTTGGCGGGCGAGGTCTTAGACTAACCCGCACCGGAGAATTAGAGACCAGAAACTTTCAGGAGTTGCCATGTTCTGTCCCGTCTGCGAGTCGGAGTACGAGGAGGGCTTCACGCGCTGCCCCGATCACAACGTCGAGCTGGTCGAGAAGCTGTCCGAGGAGACTTCCCGCGACCGGAGCGAGGCGCGCTTCGTCGCGCTGCACAACGTCGGCTCGCCCGCCGAGGCGGAGATGGTCAACGACATCCTGCAACAGAACGGCATCCGCTCCGCCGTCCAGTCGGGCGGCTCCGACGTGCTCTCGCCCCTGCTCTCCACCAGCGCGCCGGGCGCACTCGTGCTGGTCGACGAGCGCGACTTCGACCGCGCGACTGAACTCTACCAGTCCTTCTTCGGCTCGGACGCCACGCCGCTCACCGGCACGACCGCCGAAGAGGACGACGAGATCGCGCGCGATGCCGAAGGGTCTTCGGACGAAGATGAGTGAGGGTGACGAAGCAGCCGTCGTCGTGCTGATCTCCGCGCCGAACCGGGAGGAGGCGGCGCGGCTCGCCGAGATGCTGGTCGGCGCGCGCCTCGCCGCGTGCGTGCAGATTCTGCCCGAGATGGAGTCGGTCTACCGTTGGGAGGGCGAGGTGAAGCGCGAGCCCGAACACCTGCTGCTGGCGAAGACCACCGCCGGTCGCTTCGCCGCCATCGAGCGCGAGGTGTGCGCGCTACACAGCTACGACACGCCGGAGATCGTCGCGCTGCCCGTCGGCGAAGCCTCCGCGCCCTACCTCGAATGGCTCGCCTCAAGCGTCGCGCCGCCGCAAGGCTCTGACTGAGCCGCTAACTTCACCCTGCGCGAATGCTCAGCCCGTGTAGTCGTGGGAGACGATCCCGTCGGCGCGCGCGGCGGCGTGGTAGCTGCTGACGATCTCGACGATCTCGGCGGGCGAGTCGGTCAGGTGCAGGAGCCGCAGGTCGGCCTCCGAGATCGTCCGCTCCGCGAGCAGCGCCTCCTTCACCCAGCGCAGCATCCCCTCCCAGTACCGCGAGCCGTAGAGCACGACGGGGAAGTTCCTGATCTTGCGCGTCTGTATGAGCGTCAGCGCCTCGAACAGCTCGTCGAGCGTGCCGTAGCCGCCGGGGAAGATGACGAACGCCGAGCTGTACTTGACGAACATCGTCTTGCGGACGAAGAAGTAGTCGAAGGTGAGCGACTTGGTGAGGTAGGGGTTAGCCTTCTGCTCGAAGGGCAGCTCGATGTTGCAGCCGACCGACGCGCCGCCCGCCTCCAGCGCGCCGCGGTTGGCGGCCTCCATGATGCCGGGGCCGCCGCCCGTGATGACGGCGAAGCCCGCGCGCGCCAGCAGCCCGGCGGTCTCCCGCGCCGCGGCGTAGTAGGGGCTGTCGGCGGGTATCCGCGCCGAGCCGAAGACGGAGACGCCGCGCGTGACCTTCGCCAGCTCGTCGAAGCCCTCGACGAACTCGCCCATGATGCGGAAGACGCGCCACGTGTCGGAGTGCGTGAACTCGTCGGGCTGCGGCGTCTCCAACAGCCGCTCGTCCTGCGTCAGCGTGTCCTCGGGTTGCTTGCGCGATTTAGACTTCGCCATCAGATGCCCATGACGTTGTAGCCGCAATCGACGTGCAGCACCTCGCCGGTGACGGCTGACGAGAGATCGCTGCACAGGAAGAGCGCCGCGCCGCCGACCTCGCGCGCCTCGACGTTCCGGCGCAGCGGCGCGTGCTCGGCGTGGTGCTTGAGCATCCCCGAGAGGTTGCCGACGCCGCGCGCGGCGAGCGTGTTGATGGGGCCCGCGCTGATCGCGTTGACGCGGATGCCCAGTTTGCCGAGATCGGAGGCCAGGTAGCGCGTCGAGGCTTCGAGCGCCGCCTTGGCGACGCCCATCACGTTGTAGCCGGGCATCACCTTCTCCGCGCCGTAGTAGGTCATCGAGACGACGCTGCCGCCCTCGGTCATCAAGGGCTGCGCGGCGCGCGCGAGGGCGGCCAGCGAGTACGTGCTGATGTCGAGCGCGGTCAGGAACGCCTCGTGCGAGGTCTGGACGAACTCGTTTTCGAGGGCTTCCCGGGGCGCGAAGGCGAGGCTGTGGATGAGGAAGTCGAGCCGCCCGAACCGCTCGCCCACCAGCCGGAAAGTCTCCTCTATCTCTTCGGGCTTCTGCACGTCACACTGCGAGAGCAGCGGCTCGCCGCCGAGCGTCGCGCTCAACTCCTCGACGTTCTCCCTAAGCCGCTCGCCCTGATAGGTGAAGGCGAGGCGCGCGCCCGCGCCCGCCAGCGCCTGCGCGCAGGCCCACGCAATCGATCTCTTGTTCGCGACGCCGAAGATGATTCCGTTCCTGCCTTCCAGTAACATGGCTTCGCTTCTACCTCATTTTCTCTTGCGCCTAACGGAGGAACTGCTGATATATGCGAATACGTTCCAACTATGGGCGGAACATTTTCTGTTGCTTCTTAACGAACTTGTGCGCTCGCTCTCTCAACAATTCTGAGTACGACAAGTCTTCAACGCGGAGCCACAAAGGTTTCTCAGCCCAAGAAAACTCTAGATCGAACTCAACACAGTGGAGATACCATGTCTTATTGCTATCGGGTGAAAAGTATGTACCCCATGTATTTGGAAGATTGAGTGTCTTTGATAACTGAGTTGCAAACTGTTTTGCGTCTCCCCACTTGATACTATCGTCATAGACCACGTTGATGTGTACAAGGCGGTCATCAACGAATCCTAGCTCAAGTTGCTTGACGCCATCGAGATTATGCTTTTTAACCAACGCAGGACGTTGCTTCGCCGTTATGATTTGAAATGAGTCCCCGCCAATCTTTCTTCCTGGTACTGATACTCCATCTACATCAATTACCAATGCACTGAATAATGCGGGTGAAGTTCGAAAGGCGGCAAAATCCCGTTTAAGTTCCGCCTTACCCATCCCCAGCTTTATACCGCGTATGGGTGGTGAATCCGTAAGTTTGAGGGAACACTGCGGAGGCGATTGGGCTGGTACTTGTGCAACGCTCCGCTGCGCCATGCTGGCTAAGGCACAAGCGGAAATCATTATCAGAGGAACTACGCGGCGCATCTATATATTTTAGATCGCTCTAAACTTTTCCGACATTTACGCGGCGTCGCGCCGCTCCTCGCCGCGGATGAGGCGGGCGTACTCGCCGCTCTCCGTCCACTTCAGAATCTCCGAGACGCGCCAGACGGGGAAGGGGTGCGACAACCCCGACGTGATGATGTCGGCCCAGAAGCGGTCGAGCGCGCGCTCGTCGTAGTTCTTCTGGAAGTCGCGCGCCTGCACGAGGAACTGCTCGTAGTCGACGCGCGAGGCGAAGGTGCCGCCGGAGAGCTTCATCATCGTGCGCCCGATCACGTCGGCGTCCTGCGTGACGAGGAGCGCGGCGCGGTCGCACGACAGCTCCGCCCGGCGCGCCCACGCGAGCAGGGCGGCGCGCATCGTCCCCGACAGGATTTGCGCGACGAGGTTGGCGACGGGCGCGGCGGCGATGGCGACGTTGGCGAGAGCTTCGAGCAGGTGCGCGACCGTGAGGTAGAGCACGTGCTCGGCGTGGATGTGCCCGACCTCGTGCGCGAGGACGGCGAGCGTCTCCTCGTCGTTGAGGCGTTCGAGCAGGCCGGAGTAGAGCACGATGACGGGCTTGGTGACGCCGCCCGTGAAGGCGTTGACGACCGGCGACTGCTGCACGAAGAGGTCGGGCATGTCGACGCCGAGCGTGGTGCAGGTGACTTGGAGTTTCGCGTAGAGGTCGGGGCACTGCTTCGGCGTGACCCTGACCGCGCTCGCCATGAAGATGACGCGGATGACCGACTCGCCCGTCACCTTCAAAAGTTTTCTGACAGCCGTGTCGAGGCCGGGAATGGCGCGCAGCGTGGCGAGCGCCTTGGCGTCCGCCGGGTGGATGTAGTCGTCCTTGTTCAGCTCGGCGAACTTCCGGTGCGGCGCGTCCGAGAGCGGCAGGTGGCAGCGACCGCAGCGCGCCGCGCCCGCAATCGCGTCGGCGCGCGTCGTGTTCAACTGCCCGCAGTAGCGGCAGCGCGTCTGCGTGCCTTCGCCGCCCGCGCCCGCGAGTTCCATGTCAGCCATCGCATCACCCCTTTGTCAAAACAGCCCGCGCGCGGCCCGCCGGGAAACGCCGAACGGAGCCGCGCGACCTTCGCGCGCAAGTATCAACGATTGCGCGCCGCGTCCGCAAGGGACTAAGCAGAGGTCAGAGGCTAGAGGTCATAGGTTAGTTAAAAAAGCATTCTTACTAATCTCTGACCTCTAACCTCTGACCTCTGCTCCTAATGCTTGAAGTGCCGCACGCCGGTGAAGACCATTGCCAAGTCGTACTCGTCTGCGGCGGCGACGACTTCGGCGTCGCGGACGGAGCCGCCGGGCTGGATGACGGCGGTGATGCCGTGCTTCGCGGCTTCGTCGAGCCCGTCGCGGAAGGGGAAGAAGGCGTCGGAGGCGAGGACGGAGCCGGCGACGGGGAGCTGCGCGCGCGCCGCGCCGAGGCGCACCGAATCGACGCGCGACATCTGGCCCGCGCCGACGCCTATAGTCTGGCCGTCGCGCGCGTAGACGATGGCGTTCGACTTCGTGTGCTTGCAGACCGCCCACGCGAAGAGCAGGGAATCGATCTCCGCGTCGCTCGGGGCGCGCTTGGAGACCACTTTCAGATCGCCGCGCGCGAGGCGGTGCGTGTCGCGCGTCTGGACGAGCATCCCGCCGGTGATCTGCCTGTATTCGAGCCCGACGGCGGCGCGCGGCTCGCCCGCCCTCAGCACGCGCAGGTTCTTCTTCGCGCGAAAAATTTCGAGCGCCGCCGCGTCGAAGTCGGGCGCGATGACGACTTCGGTGAAAATCTCGACGACGGCGCGGGCGGCCCTCTCGTCAACCTCGCGGTTGAAGGCGACGATGCCGCCGAAGGCCGAGGTGGGGTCGGTCGCGAGGGCGCGGCGGTACGCGTCTTCGGCGGACGCGCCGAGCGCGACGCCCGCGGGGTTCGTGTGCTTGATGATCGCGCAGGCGAGTGTGTCGAAGTCGCAGACGAGCTGCCACGCGGCGTCGGCGTCGACGAAATTGTTGTAAGACATCTCCTTGCCGGAGAGCAGGGAGGCCGAGCCCACGCCGCGGCGCGCGCCCGTGTCGTAGAGCGCCGCACGCTGGTGCGGGTTCTCGCCGTAGCGCAGGCTCTGCGTCTTTTGCAGAGTCCAGGAGGCCCGGCCCGGCAACTCCTCCCCGTCTTCGAGCGTGGGGATGTCCTTCGCCCCCGCGTTCGCCCCGCCGCCTGATAAGGAGAAGACCGCGCCGAAGCCGCCCGAGCCGGCGGGCGACGCCGCGGAGTCGCGCCCGGTCGCGCCCGAAAGGTAGGCGGCGATGAAGCCGTCGTAAGCCGCCGTGCGCATGAAGGCGGTGCGGGCGAGGCGTGCGCGGGTGGCGAGCGTGAGCGCGCCGCCGTGGGCGCGCATCTCTTCGAGCACCTGATCGTATGCGTCGGGCGCGACGACGACCGCCACGTCGCGGTAGTTCTTCGACGCCGAGCGGATCATGGCGGGCCCGCCGATGTCGATCTGCTCGATGGCCTCTTCGAGCGTGACGCCCGCGCGCGCGACCGTCCGCTCGAACGGGTAGAGGTTGATGACGACGAGATCGATCTGCTCGATGCCGTGCTCGGCGAGGGCGCGCGCGTGCTCGGCGTTATCGCGCACGGCGAGCAGGCCGCCGTGGATGCGCGGGTGCAGCGTCTTCACGCGACCGTCGAGCATTTCGGGGAAGCCAGTGACTTCGGAAACGTCGCGCACGTCGAGCCCCTCCTCGCGCAACTCCGCCGCCGTGCCGCCCGTGCTCAACAGCTCGACCCCGAACCCGCGCAGGGCGCGCGCGAACTCGACGAGCCCCGTCTTGTCCGACGCGCTCAACAGCGCGCGCCGGATCGTCCTCAGCCCTTGATCGTCATGTTCACTCATAGTTGTTGGGCGTGGCGGGTGACGAGTGATGGGTGACAGGTAAATCCAATTCTTACTTCTTACCTGTCACCCGTCACTCGTCACCCGTCACGGCTTTAAGACGTATGTGTCGCGCAGCGTGTGGACGCGCAGCTTCTTGTTCTGCGTCAGACTGATGTCGAGCTTATGAGCCGGCTCTCGGCGCGCGGCCTCGTCGAGGTAGAAGCCGAGGACGTACTGGCTTTGCAGGTCGTCGGCGATGGCGTCGAAGACGGGCGCGAGGTCGTAAGTGTAGCGCGGGTCGAGCGCGCGCGCGGCGTCGCCGAGGAGGAAGTATGCGCCGCCGGTGCGCGCGGCCAGCTCGCGGAAGCCGCGCGCGGGGCGGCGGACGGCGAGGCGGTCGCCCGCGGGCTCGTAGAGCGGGAAGTGGATGACGTAGAACGAGACGCCGCGCGCGTTCGCCGCTTCGACGACGGACGCGGGGCGCGCGCCGCTCGCGTTGTCGAGCCCGTCGCTGAGCAGGAGGACGATGCGCCGCTCCGCCGCGTCGGGCTTGGCGGAATCGAAGGCGAAGACGGCGGCGAGCGCGGCGTCGAAGATGGCGGTGTGGAGGTTGCCGCGCGCGCCGAGACGGAAGGAGGCGCGCACCTGCTCGGTGTCTGCCGTTAAAGGGAGGGCGAGCGCGGGCCTCTCGGCGAAGGCGAGGACGGCGGCGCGCGAGCCCCTGCCGAAGCGCGCGAGGAGCGCGAGCGCCGCCTCGCGCTGCCGCTCGATGTGCTCGCGCGCGCTGCCCGAAGCGTCGAGCGCGAAGACGAGCGCGACGCGCGCCGAGCCCGAAGCGAAGTAGCTGACGGCGGCGGGGCGACCGTTGTCGCGCACCTGAAAGTCTGCGGCGGCGAGGCCGGCGGCGCGGCGTCCGTGCGAATCCGTGACGAAGCAGTTGACGGTGATGAGGTCGGTTCTGACGCTCAGCACTTCGTCGTTGTCGGCGGCGGGGGGCGGAGTCTGCGCGCGCGCGGGAGTCAGTGCGAGCGTGAGCGCGAAGAGGACGAGGCGGAGCGTGCGGCGTGAAGGGAGAGCGGGGCGCGTGCGTGCGTGGCGTGGCTCGTGCGGGGGGCGTCGAAGGCTCATCCGTGCCCGCCGCTAGAACAGGAAGCGACCGAGGAAGAGGAGGGTCAGGATGACGGCGAGCGTGATGATGATGATCTTGACGAGACTCATGTTCGCTCCTCTCGACCCGCGGGGCGGGGGCAAGGTCGCTGGTTGAGGCTGCATTTTATCGGCGCGAAAAACGAACTGTCAACGCTCGGGGGCGGCTGCGGCGCGTCTAACCCCGCGCCCGCTACTACGCCCGGTGCGGCGTTTTTGTTCCCCGTTCGTGAGGGCGAACGCCCGCAAAGTCGCCGCCGGGGGTTGATTGACAGTCGAAAGCGGGTTGTGGTTAAACTGTTCACACTTTTAGTCCTGCGGAAAGAGTTTTGAAGATTTGAGACTCCGAAAGAGACTCGGAACAGCGGCCAACGCGGGGAGACGTTTGACGACTCTCCTGATGCTGCTCCTCGTCTTCCACGCCGTTCAGGCGAGCGCGGCGCACACGCACCCCGCGCCGAACCTCTCGGCGCAGGCGTCGGGCGCGTCGCCCTGCGTCTCGGACGGCGCGGGGCTCGACTCGCGCGGGCTCAACAGCCACGAGCAGTGCCCCGTCTGCCGACTGCAACGCAACCTCTCTTCCAACCTCCACAGCGCCGCGCCCGTCTCAATCGCCCCGCCCACGGCCCGTCTCCGCGTCGCGCAGGTCGCGGCTGCTCTGGGCCACACGCGCCCGTCGCGGGCCTCCGCGGGTCGCGCCCCGCCGCTTCGCTGACCGAGACGCACCAGGCACGCGCCCGCCCGCCTGCGCGCCCGTAGCGTCACTTCAAACGCAAAAAAAACTGATCGCGCCGATTCTCTACGTGCGCGGTCGCGCGACTCGGGAGCGAGTCCTCATGTTTGAAGGAGTGTCAGGAATGAAGTTAAGAAAATCAGCGTCGATTCTCGCCACAGCCCTGCTCATGGTTTGTCAGTCGCACCCCGCCCTCGCGCAGACGGGCGGCACGATCCGCGGCAGGGTGACGGTCGCCGAGGACGGCAAGGTCGTTCACAACGCCGTCGTCACCATCGTCCAGTCGAAGCGTTCCGTCCAGACGAACGAGGAAGGCGTTTACGAGATCGCGGGCGTCGCGCCGGGCTCTTACACCGTGCTCGCACACATGGAGGGCTTCCCCGACGCGGTCGAGAAAGTGACCGTGGCGGCGGGCGTCACGGCGACGGCGGATATCCAGTTGCACCTCGCCGGGCTGAAAGAGGAAGTGACGGTGACGGCGACGGGCAGCGAGCAGACCACCTTCGAGTCTTTCCAGACGGTGGACACGATCGACACGCTGCGGCTCACGGAGGAGAGCCACCCGTCGCTCGGCGAGGTGCTGGAGAAGGAGCCCGGCGTCGCCAAGCGCAGCTTCGGCCCCGGCCCGTCGCGCCCCGTGGTGCGCGGCTTCGACGGCGACCGCGTGCTCATCACGCAGGACGGCTCGCAGACCGGCTCGCTCGGCTCGCAGTCGGGCGATCACGCCGAGCCCATCGACGTGATGTCGCTCGAACGCCTCGAAGTGGTGAAAGGCCCCGCGACGCTGCTCTACGGCAGCAGCGCGGTGGGCGGCGTGGTCAACGCCGTGACGGGCCACGACGCGGCGCACGAGGGCTGGCGCGGCTACGTGACGGGCGTCGGCGCGACGACGATGGATCAGGGCGGGGCGTCGGGCGGCGTCGAGTACGGCACCGGCAAGTGGATGTTCTGGGGCAACGGCTCCCTGCAGCGCACGGGCGACGTCCACACGCCGCTCGGCGTCGTCGAGCAGTCGTTCACGCGCGAGGGCAACGGCACGCTCGGCACGGGCTGGTACTCGGACAAAAAGTTCGCGAGCTTCACCTACAACTACGATCACCGCCGCTACGGCATCCCGTTCGCCTCGTTCTTCGAGAGCGGGGGGGCGGACTTCGGCTCCGACGTTTCGATCAACGCGCGCCGCCACGACTTCAAGTTCAACGGCGGGCTGCGCGATCTCGGCGCGGCGGTCGGCGGCGTCCGCCTGACGCTCGACTACAGCGACTACAAGCACGACGAGCTGGAAGGCGAGGAGGTCGGGACCGAGCTGACGAACAAGCAGTTCCTCTACCGCGGCGTCTTCGATCAGAAGAAGAGCGGGAAGCTCACCGGCAGCTTCGGCTTCGCGGGCTTCCATCGCGACTACAAGACGACGGGCGCGGAAGCCATCGCCCCCCCGACCGCACAGGAAAACTTCGCCGCCTTCGCCCTCGAAGAGATCGATCTTGAGCGCGTCCGGTTCCAGCTCGGCGGGCGCGTCGAGCGCAACGCCTACAACCCCGACGGCTCGATTGATCGCTCGTTCACGGGCTTCTCCGGCGCGGCGGGCGTCCGCGTCGGCCTCTGGACGAACGGCGCGTTCGTCGCCAACTACACGCACTCCTACCGCGCCCCCGCGCTCGAAGAGCTTTACAACAACGGCCCGCACGCGGGCAACCTGACCTTCGAGATCGGCAACCCGTTCTTGACGCGCGAGCGCAACGACGGCGTCGACGTGAGCTTGCGCCACGAGTCGAAGCGCTTCCACGGCGAGGCGAACGTCTACTACTACAACATCAAAGACTTCGTCTTCCTCGCCCCGACCGGCGCGATCCGCGAGAACCTGATCGAGGCGCGCTACGATCAGGCGGACAGCCGCTTCGTCGGCGCGGAGGTGAGCGCGGACTTCGGGCTCACCGACAACCTCTTCGCCAACGTCGGGCTCGACGCCGTGGACGCTCAGCTAAAGGACGGGACGCCGCTGCCGCGCATCCCGCCTTGGCGCGCGCGCTTCGGGCTCGACTATCGCTACAAGGGCTTCAGCGTGCGGCCCGGGGTCGTGATGGTCAAGGATCAGGATCAGCTTTTCCCGACCGAGACGCGCACCCCCGGCTACACGCTCTTCGACTTCTCGGGCTCGTACACGCTCGCGCGCACGCACGTCGCGCACGTCTTCGCGCTCAACAGCTTCAACCTCGGCAACCGCGTCTACCGCAACCACCTCTCCTTCATCAAAGACCTCGCGCCGGAGATCGGTCGCGGCGTGCGCTTCACTTACACCGTCAGGTTCTTCTAGGACGACCCTCGTGTGATGTTGACACGACACGGGCGCGGCGTTTGACAGCCAGACCGCCGCGCCCGGATCATGCTCGCGCCGAGCGCGCGGGCGGTCACGCGCCCGAACGAATGAGATTACCTTTCGACAGCGCCACTCTCATCCTCTTCGTGATCGCCGCCACCGTCACCACGGCGCGCGCGCAGACGACCGAAGCGAGGATCAGTGTCGTCTCGCTCTCGCCCCCGCGCGTCCGCGTCGAAGGATCGCGGAGCGCGGCGACTAAAGCTTGGTCGTTCCGCAACGCCTACGCCGGGCTCGCCGGGCTCGGCGAGAGGATCGAAAACCTCTCGCTCTCGGACGAGCGCGGCGCTGACGTGCCGGTGCGCAGGCTCGCGCCCGGCGAGTACACAGCCGAGCGGGACGCGGCGAAGTTCAGCTACGAAATCAAACTCGATCCGCCGGCCCTCGCCAACGACGCCGCGCACGTCTCGTGGCTCGCCGAGTCGCGCGGCGCGCTCATGCCCGGCGACCTGCTGCCGCTCCCGCTCGCGCGCGCCCGCCTCACCTTCAAGCTGCCCGCGGGTTGGAAAGTCGCGTCGTGCGAAGAAGCAAACGCGGCGGGCGTTTACGATCTCGCGGACGCTGAATCTTTCGTCGCCTTCGCGGGCAGCGACTTGCGGCAGGGCGCGACGAAGGTGCGAGGCATGGGGTTAACAGTCGCCTTTGCGGGCGACTGGGCGTTCGCGGACGAAGACGCCGCCGAGGTCGTCGCCGCGATAGTCAAGGAGCACGCCAAAACTTTCGACGGTGTGCCGCGGAAGAACGCGCTCGTCGTCGTCGCGCCTCTCCCGCGCCGGTCGGTCGCGAGCCAGTGGGCTGCGGAGGCGCGAGGCGGGACCGTCCTCTACCTTTCCGGGCGCGCGCCGTCGAAGGCCTCCGCCCTCTCGCGTCTCGGAACGCCGCTCGCGCACGAGTTGTTCCACCTCTGGGTTCCGAACGGTCTCGGGCTCACGGGCGACTACGACTGGTTCTACGAAGGCTTCACCAACTATCAGGCGCTTCGCGCCTCGCAGCGACTCGGCGATCTCAACTTCGACGACTACCTCGACGCGCTCGCGCGAACCTCCGACGCCTACGACGCGCTGAAGGCGCAGGACGCGCTCTCGCTCGTCGAGGCGTCGTCGCGCCGCTGGAGCGGCTCGAACGCGCTCGTCTATCACAAGGGGATGCTCGTCGCGGCCCTCTACGATCTCCGGCTGCGAAACGCGACGGGCGGCAAACGCTCCCTCGACGACGTTTACCGCGCCCTCTTCCGCCGCGCGCACGCTGGCGGGCGCGACGGGAACGCCGTCGTCCTCGAAGCACTCGAAGAGACGGCGGGCGGTAGCGACTTCACGGGGCGGTTCATTCGGGGCGCGGTAAAGATCGATCTCGCCGCCGAGCTTCAAACATACGGTCTGCTCTTACAGCGAACGGGCGCGCGCAGCCGCGTCACCGTCTCAACCCCCCTACGGGGTTCGCAGCGCGACTTGCTCCGACAGTTTGGGTTACAATAACCGGCAGCGGGATCACGGCGAGCCGCGCGCCGCGCTGCTTGCTTCGTGATTCTCCGCGAAAATTCCCGTCCACACGTCCGCCTGAGTGCGAGCCGCCGAGAATGCAGACACCTTCAGAGACAGTCGCGCGAAGAGCCGTCATCACGTTCCTGCTGCTTGCGACGACGGCGACGTTCGTCGCCGGCTGCAAGACTCTGGCGGGCGTGCGCCGCACGGGCGTCATCATCGCGCAGCGCGCGCAGGTGCGCAGCTCGACCGCCATCGTCGCGGCGGACATCAAGGAAGTCATGCGCGGCGACGTGGTGGACATCGTGGAATCGTCCGACGTGGGCGAGTCGGAGAAGCAGCGCGAGCGTTGGCTGCGCGTGCGCACGCACGACGCGGAAAACACCGAGGGCTGGATCGAGTCGCGCAACGTCATGCCGCAGGAACTGCTCGACCGCTCGCTCCGCCTCGCCGAAGAGGACAAGAACATTCCCGCGCAAGCCACGGGGCAGCTACGCGCCAGCGCCAACCTGCGCTTCTCGCCCGACCGCAGCAACAACGAAAACATTTTGTTGAAGCTCGAAGGCAGCTCCCACTTCGAGATCGTCGGCTGGAAGCGCGTGCCCACCCCGAAGACCGCCGAGACCACCGAGAGCGACGACGCGCCCAAGCCGGGTTCGGCGCAGACGAATAACCGGAGGCGCGGCGAGAGCGAAGCGGCTAAACCGCAGGAAGAGCCGGACGAGCTCTGGTACAAGGTTCGTCTGACGCCGGACGTCTCGCCCGCCCCCGCCGGCTGGGTGTTCGGCAAGCAGGTCGAGCTGTCGGTTCCGAGCGACATCATCTTCTACCGCGGCGGGCGCGAGTTCGTCGCGTGGCACAGGCTCGACGAGGCGGAGAAGGGGAATAGTTCAACGCCGGGCGACGCGCAGCCGGGCAGTTGGGTGATTTTGGAGAAGGGCGACGACGAGTCGTCCGGCACAGACCAGCCGGACTTCGACCGCATCTATGTCCTCGGCTACGACAAGACCCGTCAGGAGCACTACACCGCTTACCGCAGCCACGACATAAGAGGTCATCTACCGCTGCGCATCGAGGAGAGCGGCGGGAGTAAATTCTTCGTCATCAGGGCGGAGGACGGCACGGAGGTCAAGGACTACCGCTTCCGGATATACAAAGACGACCGGGGGCATTTAAGAACCGAGCCGGTGCAAGAGTTACCAAGCGCGGCGAAGAAGAAATAGGCTGTAAAATCAATAGTTTCCCGCGGACAGTTGCAGGCGTGAAATTTTCTTTCGCGCGCGCTTGACAACTCCCTGAGAATCTCTATAATGCCCATTCGCCTGAAACACGGCGGTTGAAATCCCGGTAAACCAAGCGCTTTGACGAGCCGCTTCTCTTTGCAGAGTTTTGTCGAGAGAGAGCGGCTATTTCGTCCGCCGAAGATGGTAAATTTTTCGGCGAGCCCGGCAACCGAAACCGAGACTCGCGCGTCAAACTCTGACGCGCTTGACAAGGTGGACGTGCTGAGTTAAAGTCGCGTTTTGCTTGAGACGACAAGGAGTCGGCTATAGGCAACCGGAACGAATCCGAGGCATCTAAGTCTAGATTCGGTCAAGACAAACCGATCTTTGAAAACTAGATAGAGCGTGTCCTGTTAATAGACCTTTGAGAGCGGCTGTGAGCGATAAAGCTCGCGGCTTAAAACTCGAGAAGAGTCATTATCGGATACTTGACCAGTATCGATAATGTTCCAGAGATACAAATTCTAACGAGAGTTTGATCCTGGCTCAGAATCAACGCTGGCGGCGTGCCTCAGACATGCAAGTCGAACGCGAAAGTCCCCTTCGGGGGGCGAGTAGAGTGGCGCACGGGTGAGTAACACGTGGGTAATTTACCTTCGGGTGGGGAATAACAGTCGGAAACGACTGCTAATACCGCATGATGCAGCGGCACCACATGGTGACAGTTGTTAAAGCGGGGGATCGCAAGACCTCGCGCCTGAAGAGAAGCCCGCGGCAGATTAGCTAGTTGGTAAGGTAATGGCTTACCAAGGCGACGATCTGTAGCCGGCCTGAGAGGGCGGTCGGCCACACTGACACTGAATAACGGGTCAGACTCCTACGGGAGGCAGCAGTCGGGAATTTTGGGCAATGGGCGAAAGCCTGACCCAGCAACGCCGCGTGAAGGATGAAGTATTTCGGTATGTAAACTTCACAAGAATGGGAAGAATAAGTGGGGGATAACACCCCCCATGATGACGGTACCATTTGTAAGCTCCGGCTAACTCCGTGCCAGCAGCCGCGGTAATACGGGGGGAGCAAGCGTTGTTCGGATTTACTGGGCGTAAAGGGCGCGTAGGCGGCGC